>DATJDU010000066.1:0-37936 GCA_035497315.1 Sphingomonadaceae bacterium | reverse complement strand
CCATCCGGTAACCGCATCTGGCGCGAGAGGCTTTGCCATCCGGGGATACGCCCCCCGGCTTGCACACACCCGCACCGGCCGCGTTGTTCATGCGAACAAGGGAGCAATGCTGTCGACTTGGCCTTGCTCCGGATTGGACTTGCCTGTTTGCTATCACGGGCAAGGTGCTGGGGCATATAACCGAAATGGTTCGTAATGTCAAGGTAAATAACCTAACCCCACATTGTCATCCCAGCCCTTCGGCAGGCTCAGGATAAACCTCCCTCCGGTCGGGCCGGGATCGCTCACCTCCCGCGACACGGCCAGCGACCCCAGCTTTCGCTGGGGTGACAAAGAAGGCGAGGGAGGCGGGAGTGACGAGGGAGGAGGCGCAAGGGAGGGGCAGGGCTGCCCTCAGACCAGCCCCAGCCGGTCCGCATAGAGCAGCCTGCCGCCCGAAAGGTGCCACAGGGCTTCGTTGAAATTCTCCGGGCTCATGGCGAAGCAGCCGTTGGAACGGCCGAGGCGGCCCCATTTTTCGACATGGGCCTGCGTGGCATAATCGGCCGAATGCATCACGATGGCGCGGGGCAGGGCGTTGGAATTATCCCGATCCAGCCCGCCGAGGCGGATCGAGGTGCCATATTTGCCCTTGTACCATTCCCAGGTGATATAGGCGCCGCGGCTGGTGGCGTTGGAGCCTTCCACATTGGAGAATTGCTGCAGGAAGCCGGAATGATCCGGGTCCGATCCGGTGCCATGGGCCACCAGAAAGCTGCGCACATTGCCTGCTTCCATATTGGCGAAATGGAAGCGCGGAATGGCGGAATGGACGCCGTAATCGGCAATGCCCACAATATCCTTGCGCCACAGGGCGCTACCCGCCCGGTCGACCTCGCGCCGGGCGATGTCCAGCAGCTTGCGATCCCGCTCCGAAAGCGGGGAAGCCTGCGCGAAGGCGCGCTTAGGCAGGGCGGCCATTGCGGCGGCGGCGCCTGCGACCTTCAGCAGATTTCGTCTGTCGAATGTCGTGCTCATTGCCCCTTTATGCCACAAAATTCCTGAGAGGAAAATGAATGGTGGGAGCTCAGGTGAGCGGGGTCATCACTGCCTTGCGATAGGCCGGGCGTTCGCACAGGCGCGCATACCATGCGCTCAGGTGGGGCAACTGCGGGTGCTCGATCGGCAGGGAGAACCAGGCATAGGCAATGCAGCCCAACGGGACATCGCCGATGCCCGCCTCATTGCCGGAAAAATAGCGCGAGCCGGACAGTCCTTGATCGGCAAAAGCCATCAGTCGCGCGCATTGTTCCTCACCGCGCTTCATCTCGGCCTCGTTGCGTTGATCGGGGGTGCAGCGCACGAGATTCCAGAACAGCTCACGAAACGGCACGGCGAATGAGAGCGATGCCCAATCCATCCATTTGTCGGCAGCGGCCCAGTCGGCCGCGCTTGCCGCCACGAATGATTGGCCTTCGCCATATTGGCGGGCAAGGTAGCGGACGATGGCGTTCGATTCCCAAAGGACCAGATCGCCATCCTGCAGGCAGGGCACCAGCCCGTTGGGATTCATCGCCAGATAGGAGGGGTCTTTCACCACGCCAAAAGCGCCGCCTGCATTGATGTGGTCATAGGCGAGGCCAAGCTCCTCGGCACACCACAGCACTTTGCGGACATTGGTGGAATTGATGCGGCCCCAGATTTTCACTCCGCCTGTCCCGCCAGCGCGGTCAGTGCATCGCCGTCCACACGCATCACGGTCCATTCGTCCATCATCTTCGCGCCGAGCGATTTGTAGAAGCCGATGGAAGGCTCGTTCCAGTCCAGCACCCACCATTCCAGCCGGGCGCAATCGCGTTCCACGGCCAGCCGGGCAAGTTCGGTCAGCAGGGCCTTGCCCAGCCCCGCGCCGCGCGCTTCGGGCATGACAAACAGATCTTCCAGGTAAATCCCCGGCCGCCCTTCGAAGGTGGAGAAATTATGGAAGAACAGCGCGAAACCGCGCGCCTCGCCATCCACTTCGCCGATCAGCACTTCGGCGTAAGGACGCGGTCCGAACAGCTTTTGCGCCAGCACCGCCTCGTCGAAGCGGACTTCGTGGGCCAGCTTTTCATAGTCTGCCAGCGCCCGGATCAGCGAGGCGATCAGCGGCATGTCGGCGGGAGTAGCCGCCCGGATGGAAAGGCTCATTTCTCGTCAGTGCCCGTCTGGATGATGCGGCCGACTTCCAGCTCGTCGATCCTGAGTTTGCGGATGCGGGCCTTGCCGATACCCAGACTGCCGACACGCAGCCGCCCGATAGCGAGCGCGCCCACGGCGAAGGCCCCCAGCGCGAAGGCGCCAATGGCGATCGCCCCGATCGCGCCGCTGCCCAGTGCCGCCGCGCCAGTGGCCGATGCTCCCGTGGCGCTGGCCCCGGTGGCGACCGCGCCGCGTGAGAGGGACGGCTTGCGGGTAGCGGGCAGGCTATCCTGCGTGAGAAGGGGAGGGGAGGCGGGCCTGTGCCTCACGCGGCCTTCCCGTGGATCGTATCCATGCTGACGGAAGTGCCCGCATCGATCTCGGCCGCCTTGGCTTCCACCAGCTTCACGATGTGGTCCAGCATGTCGGCATCGTTCACATGATGGTCGGTCACGCCCGAGAGATAGACCATATGCTTGCCCGCGCCGCCGCCGGTGATGCCGATATCGGTTTCGCGCGCTTCGCCCGGCCCGTTGACCACGCAGCCCAGCACCGAAACGCTCATCGGCGTCTTGATGTGGCTCAGCCGGTCTTCCAGCGCGGCCACGGTGCGGATCACGTCGAAGCCCTGCCGCGCGCAACTGGGGCAGGAGACGACGCGCACCCCGCGCGTGCGCAGGCCGAGGCTCTTGAGGATTTCATAGCCGACGCGCACTTCCTCTTCCGGCTCGGCCGAAAGGGAGACGCGGATCGTGTCGCCGATACCGGCCCACAGCAGATTGCCGATGCCGATGGAGCTTTTCACCGTGCCGCCGATCAGCCCGCCCGCCTCGGTAATGCCAAGGTGCAGCGGGCAATCGACCGCGTCGGCCAGCTGCATATAGGCGGCGACTGCCAGGAACACGTCGCTGGCCTTCACCGCCACCTTATATTCGTGGAAATCGTGATCCTGCAGCAGCTTGATATGGTCGAGCGCGCTTTCGACGAGAGCCTCGGGGCAGGGCTCGCCATATTTTTCCAGCAGGTCTTTCTCAAGGCTGCCGGCATTCACGCCGATGCGGATGGAACAGCCATTGGCCTTGGCCGCGCGCACCACTTCGGCCACGCGTTCGCTGCTGCCGATATTGCCGGGATTGATGCGCAGGCAGGCCGCGCCCGCATCGGCCGCTTCCAGCGCGCGTTTATAGTGGAAGTGGATGTCCGCAACGAGCGGCACGCGGGCGGCCCTGGCGATCTGTTTGAAGGCCGCGGTGCTTTCCACATCCGGGCAGGAAACGCGGATGATATCGGCGCCCGCTTCCTCGCAGCGGCGGATCTGGTCGATCGTGGCCACCGGATCGGAAGTGAGCGTATTGGTCATGGTCTGCACCGTGATCGGCGCATCGCCGCCAACGGGCACGGCACCCACCATGATCTGGCGGCTCTTGCGGCGCATGATATCGCGCCAGGGGCGTATGGAAGACATGGGCCGCGATATAGGGCCAAGCGTGTTGCCCTACAATGACGGATAAGGTGAAGGCACCCTATCCCGCGAAAGGCGTGGCGGGTACGCCGGGAACATCCACCCGGAAGGAGAAGATCGCGCCGGCATAGGGATGCCGCTCCAGCTCTGCATCGCTCATCAGGGCGCGGGCGCTGGTGACATAGGCAGTGCGCATATCCTCCCCGCCGAAGCCGATCATGGTGGTGCGGTGCGTGGGGATTTCGACGGTGGTCAGGATTTCGCCTTGCGGGGAAAGCCGCACTACCTTGCCGCCGCCATCGGACAGGCCGAACAGCGCGACCCAATAGCAGCCCTCCAGATCGAACCAGCCGCCGTCGGGCGTGCCCTGGCCTTCGGGGAACTGGTGCAGGACGCGGCGGTTGGACAGCGCGCCGCTGGCCGGATCGGCATCATAGGCGCGCAGCGTGTGGGTGGGGCTGTCGGCATGGCAGAACATCGTGCCGGTGGCGGAGAAAGCGGCGGAATTGCAGGTGGTCATCCCGCTTTCGATCAGGGTCACGGTGCCATCGGCCTCGGCGCGATAGAGCCCGGCGTCGGCAGCGCTCTTCGCCTCGTTCACCGCGCCCACCCAGAAGCGCCCGGCGGGATCGGTGCAACCGTCGTTGAGGCGCAGATCGGGCTTTCCGGCCAGCATCTGCTCGCCGAAGGGCACAGGATCGCCCTCCCAGCTATCCAGCATGGCCAGCCCGTCCTTCATCGCCAGCAGGAAGCCGCCCCTGGCGCGCAAGGCGAAGCAGCCCAATGCCTGATCGAAGCGGCGGCATTCGTCGGTTCCGCTGGCCGGATCGAAGCGGTGCAGCTCGCTGCGGAAGATATCGACCCAATAGAGGCGCTTCTCGCCCGCATGCCAGATGGGGCTTTCGCCGAGTTCGGCTCGCGCATCCAGCGCCACGACAGGTTCGATCGTTTCCATGGGGCAGGCAATGGACGCGGCAGGCCAGCCCGGCAATGGAAGGCGGCGCCCTGTTTCTTGGCGTCTCGCGCCCGCCCTGTTCCCCGGTTGTCCCTCCGGCGGAAATGTCCCAAGAAGCCTCTCCCAAAGGCACCTGGACTGGAACGATAGCAATGGAAGACGCGGGCCAGGCATCGATGCTGCATGACGGTTTCCTGATGCTGGGTTTCGCATTGTTCTTCGTGCTTGTGTTCCGCCGGCTGGGGCTGGGGGCGACGCTGGGCTATCTGGTGGCGGGCGCGGTGGTCGGGCCGCAGGTGCTGGGCCTTGTGGGCGATGCGGAACAGAAGATCGGCATTGCCGAGCTGGGCATCACCCTGCTGCTGTTCATCGTGGGGCTGGAGCTTTCCCCGTCGCGCCTGTGGCGCATGAAGCGGGAGATTTTCGGGCTGGGCCTGTTGCAGGTGGTGCTGTGCGGGCTGGCGGTGAGCGCGATCATCTTCCTTTCCACCAGCTTCACTCCGGCTGCGGCGCTGGCGCTGGGCCTGCCGCTGGCGCTGTCCTCCACCGCGCAGGTGCTGCCGATGCTGCAATCGGCCGGCCGCCTGCGTACTCCCTTCGGGGAGCGGGCCTTTGCCATCCTGCTGTTCCAGGATCTGTCGATCATCCCGCTGATTACCGTGATCGCCGCGATGAGCCGCAATCCGGCCGATGCGGGCGGCCCTCCGGGCTGGGTGCTGGTGCTTTATACCATTGCCGCCATTGCCGGGCTGATCGCGGCGGGGCGCTTCCTGATCCGCCCGCTGTTCGGCCTGATCGGCAATCTGGGCGAGCGCGAGATGTTCGTGGTGACGGCGCTGTTCACGGTGATCGCCGCTGCCGCGCTGATGGAGGTGCTGGGGCTCTCCACTGCGCTGGGCGCCTTCATCGCAGGCGTGATGCTGGCCGATTCGCCCTATCGCCACGAGCTGGAAGCGGATGTGGAGCCGTTCCGCTCGATCCTGCTGGGCCTGTTCTTCCTCTCGGTAGGAATGCTGCTGGATCTCCACGCCATCGCCGAGCATCCCATCTTTGTCGCGTTGATGGCGGTGGCGCTGATCGCCACCAAATCGGCGGTGATCTTCGGCATCGCGATCGCCTTCCGCATGCCCTGGCGCAGCGCGCTGGCGCTGGGGCTGCTGCTAAGCCAGGGCGGCGAATTCGGCTTCGTGCTGTTCGCGCAGGCGCAGAACGCCCTGTTGATCGAGCCGGAGGCAGCCAGCCTGTTCGGCGCTATCGTCACGCTCTCCATGGCTGCCACGCCTTTCCTGATGCTGGCCACCAAGCGGGTGCGGCAAGTGCCCGATGCCAAGCTCGCCACGCGGGACGGGCCCAAGGCCGATGGGGCACGGGCGCTGGTGGTCGGCTATGGCCGCTTCGGCCAGACGGTGGCGCAGATGCTGATGGCAGGCGGCATTCCGGTGACGCTGATCGATCGCGACGTGGGGATGATCGACGTGGCCGGCCAGTTCGGCGCCAAGGTCTATTTCGGGGACGGCACGCGGCTGGACCTGCTGCGCCAGGCCGGGGCACACGAGGCGCAGCTGATCGCCTTCTGTATCGACCGGGATCAGGCCGAGCCCGCTCTGGTGGAGGCGGTGCACGAGGCTTTCCCCAATGCGGCGATCTATGTGCGCGCCTTCGACCGGCGCAGCGTGATCGCGCTGCATGGCGCGCCGGTGAATTACGTGATGCGCGAAGTGCTGGAATCCGCCGTGGCGATGGGGCGGCTGGCGCTGGAGAATCTTGGCCTCGGGCAGGACGAGATCGAACGCGCGGAGGATGCCTTCCGCGCCAACGATCGCGAGCGGATGCACGACCAGTTCGCCTCGGGCGACGTGCGCAGTTCGCGCGAGAAGATACTCACCGAACCGAGGCGGGTTGGGGAGCCTTAGTTTTATCCATGCACCCGTTCGTCCTGAGCCTGTCGAAGGATGCGCGAAACGGTAGTTACGGGAGGTCGCGCTGCTGGGCGAATGGCAGTGCGCGTCCTTCGACAGGCTCAGGATGAACGGGTCTTGGGCAAGGGAAACCCCTTACAACATCCGCGCGAACAGGAACTCGTCGTCGCGGTGGTCGCCCACCCAGAAGAAGATGTCCGCCAGCTTGTCGAAGCCATAGCGGCGGTAGAATTTATGGGCGCCGGGATTGTCGGAATAGACCGACAGATGCACCTCGTCCGCGCCGCGTGCGTGGAACTGCTCCATCGCCCAGTCCATCAGCAGCGCGCCGATGCCCTGCCCGACGCGGTCCGGAGCGGCGTAGAGCTGTTTCAGCTCCATCGCCCGCTCGCCCCGCGCATGTTCGGGAAAGGCGCTCTTGAAGGCGATCTTGCAATAGCCCGCCAGTTCGCCGGCATCGTCCACCGCGAGACAGTAAAGGCGGCCCGGATCGGCCAGTTCGCCCGCCACGGCTTCTTCCGTGAAGGTTTCGCCCAGGAAACCATCCAGGTTCTGCTGCGAATAGAGATGGCCGAATTTGGCGATGAAGCTTTCGCGGCCAAGTGCGGCGAGGGCGGGAATATCCGCCTCGCTTGCCGCGCGCAGGGTGATCGTCGTCCTGATATCGCTCATGAGAATTTATCCGCCTTGCGCTTGCCGAAGCGCATGTCCCGTTCCAGCCGGGCGCGTAGCTGGGCGTAAAAGGCTTCCAGAAAAGCCCGTTCGTCGCCCGATCCGGCCGACCAGCCGATCTTGTTGCAGATCGCCGTTGCGACCGCCACCAGCGCCTCGGCATTGTTTTCCCTCAGCACGCGTTCCAGCGTCTGCAATTCATATTCGCCGTAGATCGAAAGCTCGCGTTCGCCGAAGCGATATTCCGCCCCGGTGGCCACTGAACGTCCACGCGCTGCCTCGCCCAGCGACATGGCCTGTTCCAGCTTGCGCCGGGGCACTTCCACTACCCATGTGCCCGCGATCAGATCGCCCGCGCGCATCGCATCGCGGTTGAAGAAGGGGAACAAAAGGAAGATCGCCAGCCAGGCAAAGATTGCCCAATTCGCCGCACCGCCTCCACCCGCGCTGGTCACCAGATAGATCAGCGGCAGAAAGATTTCGATGTCGCGCAGCAGGTTCCGCGCGATCACGGCATTCACGCTCAAGCGCCCGCCTTCGCGCGCGGCGATGCGAATGCCGGCCAGCCGCTTGCCCGGGGTGGCTCCGCGCGGGCTCAGTTCGAAATAGAGGAAATAGCCATAGCGGAACAGGAACATGGCGATAATCCATGCCACACCCATGAACTCCAGCGCCGAACTGGCCCCGCTGCTGAAGATGCCACCCGCCAGCGCGATCAGCAGAATCGTGAAGACTACCTGCACCACCGTCATGATGATGAGGTCCAGCAGCAGGGCGGAGGCGCGCGCGCCCCGGCTGGCGATAGTGATCGGCAGGCTCAGGCCTTCCGGCGTCACCAGCACGCGCTTGCGCTTGTCGAGCCGTCGGGCGATGCGAGACGTGCTCATTCGGTGTTCCCATCCACGCGGCGGCGGAAGGCGAAGAAATAGGCCAGCCAGAAAGCGAGCATGGTGCCGCCGATCGCCAGCCGGGCATTGGTATCCGTCACCAGCTGGCGGGCGAAACTTTCCAGCACTGCGGCCACCACCAGCATCAGGACCACGCCCGCCATCACCTGTGCGGAGCGCTGCCCGGCTGCGGCTGCGGCAGCAACCACGGTGCGGTTGCCCGGAAAGGCCATGGAACGGCCGATATGCAGCCCCGCCGCGCCTGCCAGCAGGATCGCGAACAGCTCGGTCGTGCCGTGGATCGAAAGCCAGGCAATGAAGTCCACCGTCAGCCCGGCCTCGCTGAACAGCCACAGCATCGCGCCCAGCGTGGCGAGGTTCTGCATCAGCAGCATCAGCGAAGGGATGCCGAAGGCGAAGCCCAGCGCGAAGGCCAGGATCGCCACCCGGGCATTATTGCTGAACAGGAAGGCGGAGAAGAACGAGAGGCCGTCCAGCTTTTCCACCCCGCTCAGCGATTTCTCCAGCGCCTCGCGCGAGGCGCCCGGAACGCGCGCGTCTGCGAACTGGGTGGGGACGAGCGAGTAATACCAGGCCTCGTCCCGCGCGGCGAGCACCCAGCCGACGATGGTGCCGGCCACCATCACTGCCAGCGCGACGCAGATTTCCAGCCACAATTCGCGCACCGATGCGCTCCAGCCGCCGCCGAAGAAGCGCCGCAGCCAGCCGATCAGCGAAGTGCGCGGGCCATAGACCTGGAACCAGGCGCGCTGCACCAGCGATTCCAGATAGGCCAGCGTCGCGGCATCGAGCGAGGTTTCGCGCGCGATGGCAAGGCTGGAGGCGGCCGTGCGATAGAGCGCGGGCAGGTCCAGCAAATCCTCGTCGGACACTTTGCGCAGGCGCCCGCTTTCCATCCGCTTGAGGATGGCTTCCAGCCGCTTCCAGTCCTGTTCGCGCTCCAGCCGGAAACGGTCGGAGCGCAGGGCGGCGGCCTCGATATCGGGCAGGTCCTCGATCGGTTTGGAGCGGAAGAACTGGGTGATCGGCTTCATGAGCGAAGCGCCTCCCTCGTCATTGCGAGGGGCTGAAGGCCCCGCGGCAATCCAGCGCCCAACGCGCAACGGCCCGGGATTGCGTCGTCGGCTACGCCTCCTCGCAATGACGAAAAACGCCCCATCATCAAACGCCCCATCATCCGATGCTCCCGCTGCGCTTGATGTCCAGATAGCGGTCGATCAGGCGATAGGTGATCGCCTGCCAGGGCGCCTCGATCACATCGACATTCATCTGCCGCAGCTTCTGCAGCACGATTGCGCGCTGCCGGGCAAGGCCGCCTGCCGTCACCGCCACGGCCACATCGGCCACCGTTTCCGGATCGGCATCGGCAAGGTCCGCCAGCTCCGTATCCACCATGGTCACGAACAGCACGAGGTGCTTTTTCACCAGACGGCTGACGCTTTCCACCATCAGTTCCGCGCTGGTGGGATCGGTGAAATCGGAAAACAGCACGATCAGCGAACGGCGCTTGAGCTGCGAGGCAAGTGTTGCCAGCGCGAGCGTGAAATTGGGCTCAGCCGAATGATAATCGAGCTGGGCGGCGGCGCTTTGCAGACGGTGGAACTGGCGGCTGTCGGTGACGAAGGGGGTGAACAGTTCCGGCCGCTGGCCGAAGCCGAACAGGGCGACCTTGTCCCCGCCCTTGAGCGCGACATAGGCCCCGGTAAGCGCGGCGGATACGGCCCTGTCTATCCGCGGCAGCCCGTCCACCGGCTCGCACATGGCCTGACCGCAATCGAAGGCGAACACGATCTGGTTGTTGCGCTCGCTCTCGTTCTCGCGGGCATAGAGCCGGGTCTGGCGGGCGGAGCTTTTCCAGTCGATCCGGCGGCGGTCCATGCCCGGCTCATATTCGCGCAGCGCCTCGAATTGTGTGCCTTCGCCCCGGATGCGCCGGGCGATCAGGCCGAACTGGGCATCGCGCAGATAGGTCTGCAGCGCCGGGGAACGGACCGGGGAAAGATCGGGCCAGATACGGATCGGCGTGTCCAGCTCGCGTTCCACCTGCCGGTGGGCGAGGCCGAGCGGGCCGGGCCAGCGCAGCCAGATGCGGCTGATCGTGCCGGTGCCGCGCCGCGAAGGCGTGAGGCTGGCCTTGCCTGCATAGGTGCCGCTTGCCGCATCGCGCGACAGGCGCAGCTGCGCCCGCCCGCCGGGGCCGAGCCGCGGATCGAACGACAGCGCAGCCTCCGGCGCTCCGCCCATGGTCCGCCCGCCGATATCGGCCAGCACGGCGACATCCACGGCCTGCCCGATCTCCGCATCGGCGGGGGCGATCAGCCTGAGGTCGGTCAGCACGCCCGCCACCAGCCCGTCGAGCAGCACCAGCACCAGCAGCGCAAAGCCCGCCGCCGGGGCGACGATCCACGCGCCGGGCGCGCTGGCGGCCACCAGCAGCGCGACAGGCGCGCCAAGGGCGGCAAGGACCAGAGTGCGGGCGGAAGGGACGATCATCGAGTTTAGCGCGGAGCCTCGGTCTGTTCGACCAGCGTGGCGACGAGTTCCTCGATCTGCCGGCCTTCGATCTCGGCCACGGGCGAGAGCAGCAGGCGGTGGCGCAACACGGCGGTGGCCAGCGCCTTCACATCGTCGGGCAGCACATAGTCCCGGCCGTTGAGCGCCGCGCGAGCGCGGGCGGCATTGGCAAGCAGCACGGCCGCACGGGGCGAGGCGCCGCTTGCCAGTTCGGGCGTCTCGCGCGTGGCGCGGATCAGGCGCACGATATAATCGATCACTTCCTGAGCCAGCGTCACGCTCTTGGCGGCTTGCGCGACGGCGTTGAGCGTGTTCGCGTCGGTCACGGTCTGCACGCCGAAATCGGCTGCATGGGGCGGCCCGCTGCGCTCGCCGAAGCGGGCCACGATCTGCGCCTCTTCCTCGGCGCTGGGATAGGGGATCAGCAGCTTGAACAGGAAACGGTCCAGCTGGGCCTCGGGCAGGGGATAGACGCCCTGATTCTCGATCGGGTTCTGGGTTGCCACCACCATGAAGTGGTTGGGCAGCGAATGGGTTTCCCCGTCCAGCGTGACCCGGCGTTCCTGCATCGCTTCCAGCAGGGCGGCCTGCGTCTTGGGCGGGGTGCGGTTGATTTCGTCGGCCAGCAGCAGTTCGCAGAAGATCGGCCCGCGCGTCAGCGTGAACTGGCTGGTCTGGAAGTTGAACAGGTTGGAGCCCAGAATATCGCCGGGCAGCAGGTCCGGAGTGAACTGGATACGCCCGAAATCGAGCCCCAGCGTCTGGGCGAAGCATTGGGCGAGGAAGGTCTTGGCCGTTCCCGGCGGGCCTTCCAGCAGCACATGGCCCTGGCTGACCAGCGCGATCAGCAGATGCTCGATCGTGTCGTGCTGGCCCACTACCGCCTTGGCCATTTCGGCGCGGATGGAGTCCGCAAGCGCGCGGACGTCTGCGAGCGTCGTGGTCATCGGGCAAGCTTCCTTTCGATGGTCTTCAGCGCATGCGCATGGCGCAGCAAATCGTGCGGAGTGCGCGCGGCGCGCAGCGCCTCGGCATGGGTCGAGAAATCGGCGGGTTCGATTCCGCGCCGTTCCAGCAGCCGGTCGATCTCGCTTTCGGTCAGCGCAGGATCGCCGCCGGGGCGGATGCCCAGCAGATGCGCCACCTTGCCGCGCAGGATCGCGGCATAGGGCGCGCCCAGCAGATGCAGCCGCCTGGCCCGCTGGATCAGCGCCGCGCCATTGGTGGCCAGCTGCCGCTTGCCGAAGGCGAAGACGGGCAGGGCGGCCAGTGGCGGCCCGAAACGCTTCAGCGCTCGCCAGGCCACGATGATGGCGGCGATCAGGAAGCACAGGGTAGCGGCGAGGAAGGGCGGGCTGAATGCCATGGCCAGGAGATTCGGCCCCATCCCCAGCCCATTGAGCGTCAGGTCGAAGGCAACCGGCAGATCGTAGCCTTCCAGCGTGGCATCGACGATGGACAGCGCCAGCATCGCCCGCTCCCGGTCGGCCAGGCCGTAATTGTTCACCAGATCCGGCTCGGCCACGATCACCACCGGCCACAGTTCCTCGTCCGCATCGTCCTCATTCACCGGATCGGTGGAGGCCGAGGCGGCCAGATCGGGGTAATAGCCGCCGTCGTTCCAGAAGCCTGCCAGGGTGGCGCCGCCGGTATTCCGCACCAGTGGGACGATCTGCCGGGACTTGATCGATTGCACCGCGCTGGGATCGGGAAGGGAGCCCTGAAGGCCCAGCCCGCTCCACCCGGTGCGGGCACCGGGCGCTGCCTTGGACAGCGCAATGGCGAGCATATCCTTGGTGCCCAGTTCGCCTGCCCATTCCGGAGAATGCGCGCCGATCAGCAGCACCCAGCCGTCTTCCGCCTTGATCCCCGCGCTGGAGGGGACCGGAAAGGCCAGCCACTTGGGCAGCACCACCAGGGTCGGCCCCGTGCGGCGATGCTGGGAAACGATGCGATTGATCTCCTTCGCGTCGGCATAGACAGGCGGAGTAAGCACCAGCAAGGCGTCGGGATCGCGGCGGGAAGGGTTGCGGATGAAGCTTACCTCATGTCCGCGCTTGCCCAGCAGATCGGCCAGCGCCGAATAGCCGTTGATGCCATCGCCTGCCGCGTGGCCGCCGCCGTCATTGCCCTTATCGCCGGTCTGGCCGGAGCCGATGAAATAGAGCGCGGCGAGGAAGGCCAGCGCGCCGAACAGCAACAGGCCCAGCACGGCGCGGGGCGAGAAGGGGGCGGGGCCGGCAGCAGCGCTCACACGCTGTATCCGTCACGGAAATCGGCGAGCGCGAAATCGGCATAGGCCGCGCGGGCAGCGTGCCAATCCTCAGCCTCCAGCCGCCGCAGCGCAAAGAGGCTGCGCTCCACCCGTTCGGCAATGGTGGCGAAGGCCTGCCGCGCGCGATCGGGCAGGGCAGGCAGGGCGGCGATTTCCCGCGCGGTGCTGGAAGGCTCCAGCCAGTCCGGCCGCGCCTGCGCGATCTGGTTGACGCTGCGCTGGAGCAGCAGGTGCGTCGCCTCGTCGAAGCGGCCTTCGGCGGCCAGCCGATCGGCATCCTCAAGCAGGGCGATCGCGGCCACCCGGTCGGGCACCCAGCCCTGTTCGTTCTCCGACGTGCCTGCCCGGGCGAAGCGAATCCGTGCGATCGGGGCCAGCAGGCGCCACAAAAGCGTCAGCGCGGCAAGCACCACGATCCCCAGAAGAATCCATTTAAGGACGGGCCAGGACAGGCCCAGCTTTTCTGCCGCAGGGCGAAGCAGGTCGCTCAACCAATCGAGGAAGCGCAGCAGCCAGCTGGGCGGAGGCGGCTTTTCGGGCATCTGCACCGGGGCGAACTGAATCTCGCCATTGGCGCGCACGGCTTCCCAGTCGCGCACCGCATCCGATGCGGGCCCGGCAGCCGTCCCCCCCACGATTTCGCCCGATGCCCTCGTCACCGGGCGACTGGTGGCATGGCCGCGCGGCCCGCGCAAGCCGCGACTGGCGCCGATGTGGACCTCGGTCGCCGAGCCGCGGGCAGGATCGCCGGTCGGCTCGGGCCGAACACGGCCTAGCCGCGTTCGCGGGCCATCCGGTAGCTGCCCAGCAGGCGCACTTCCTTGGAATGAAAGGCCAGTTCCTCCAGCGCGCGGTCCACATGGGCCTGGCCGGGACGGCCGACGATGTCGGCGAAGAACATGGTCGCAGCAAAGCTGGCGCCTGCCTGATAGCTTTCCAGCTTGGTCATGTTCACGCCATTGGTCGCAAAGCCGCCCAGCGCCTTGTAGAGCGCGGCGGGGATGTTCTTCACTTCGAAGACGAAGGTGGTCATCGCCGGTTCGCCTTCCAGCGTGGCCGGATCGAGCGGTTCCTTTGCCAGCAGGACGAAGCGCGTCATATTGTCATGCGCGTCTTCCACTCCTTCGGCGGTGATGGTCAGGCCGTAAAGCTCGGCGGCGATCTTCGGGGCGATGGCGCAAGCCCTGGGGTCGCCCATTTCCTTCACGAAGGCAGCCGCGCCCGCCGTGTCGGCATAGGCCATCGGCACGATGCCATGGCTGCGCAGATAATGCCGGGTCTGCCCCAGCGCCTGTGGGTGGCTATAAGCCGCCGAATAGGGGCCCGGACCGATTCCCATCACCGCATAGGTGATCGGCAGGAAATACTCGCCCACGATGGAAAGGCCGCTTTCGGGCAGCAGGAAGTGGATATCGGCCACGCGGCCGTGCTGCGAATTCTCGATCGGGATGATCGCGGCCCCGGCCCGTTCGACCTTCACCGCGTCCAGCGCGTCCTCGAAGCTGAAGCAGGGCAACGGCAGGCAGCCGGGCGCATATTCCAGCGCGGCGCGGTGCGAATTAGCGCCGGGAGCGCCCTGGAAGGCGATGGCGCGCGTGGGATCTTCCGCCGCGGAGGCGGTCATCTGCTCGACCAGTGCGAGCGCGGGGGCTGGGAAGCTGTGCATCGGATTGTGCGCCTAAACGCAGTGAGCGGTGCGAACAAGTCACGTTGACACTTGCGAAGCGCGCGGGGGCTGACTAGAGCGGCGCCCAAACTCCAATCGCCCGGATAAAACACGGATGACCGACCGTTTCAACACTTTCGCCGGATGGCTTCTCTTCTCAGGCATCGTGGCCCTTGGCCTATCGATCCTGAGCGGAATGTATTTCGGGGCCGACAAGCACCACCGTCCGCACGAGATGGGCTTCCCCATCGCCGGTGTGGCGGAGGAAGGCGCGGGCGCAGGCCCGTCGCTCAATACGCTGCTTTCGGCTGCCGATCCCGCCAAGGGCGAGAAGATCTTCTCCAAATGCGTGTCTTGCCACACGATCGATCAGGGCGCTGCCAATGGCATCGGTCCCAATCTGTTCGCAGTGGTGGGTGAGGGCATTGCCCAGGGCCGTGGCGGCTTCGCCTTCTCCAGCGCCCTTTCGGGCCATGGCGGCAGCTGGACCTTCGAGAATCTCGACGAATGGCTGAAGAGCCCGCGTGGTTTCGCCAACGGCACGAAGATGAGCTTCGCCGGCCTTTCCAATCCGGAAGACCGCGCCAATCTGATCGCCTTCCTGAACACCAAGGGTTCGAACCTGCCGCTGCCGGCCGCCGATGCCGCTCCGGCTGCGGAAGCTGAGGCTGCTCCGGCCGAGGGCGAAGCGCCTGCTGCAGAAGGTTCGGAAGCTGCGGCTGCGGAAGCGGCACCTGCCGCGCACTGATCCGGCGCACAGTACGAAAATGCGAAAAGGGCGGGGTAACTCCCGCCCTTTTTCATTGCCTGCGGCCCATAGGGTCAGCCTGACGGGGGGCGGACTTGCCGCCTGTCCCCCCTTACCGCCTGCCCCCTGGCCGCCTGCGGCGCCTTATCAGCGTCCTTTGAAGCCCTGGGCGATCACGTACCACTCGGAAGAGCCCTTGCGGCTAGCAGGCGGCTTGGCATGCTTCACGGTGGTGAATTTCTGCTTGAGCAGGGTCAGAAGTTCGGGATCGGTGCCCCCGGCAAAAACCTTGGCAACGAAGGCCCCACCCGGCGCCAGCGTCTGGATCGCGAAATCGACGGCGGTTTCCACCAGTCCCATGGTGCGCAGGTGGTCGGTTTGCTTGTGGCCCACCGTATTGGCCGCCATGTCGGACAGGACCAGGTCTGGAGCGCCGTCCAGCGCCGATTCCAGCGCGGCGGGGGCTTCATCCGCCATGAAGTCCATCTGGAAGATCGTTACGCCCTCGATCGGGTCTGTGGGCAGCAGATCGATCCCTACCACGGCGGCGCGAGGGGCCTGCTTGCGCACCACCTGGCTCCAGCCGCCTGGTGTGATCCCCAGATCGACGACCCGCTGCACACCTTTGAGCAGGCCGAATTTCTCGTCCAGCTCGATCAGCTTATAGGCCGCCCGGCTGCGATAGCCTTCGGCCTTGGCCTGCTGGACGTAGGGATCGTTCAGCTGGCGCGCGAGCCATCGATTCGAAGAGGCCGTGCGGCCCTTTGCAGTCTTTACCCGTTTATCGGGATTACGTCCGGAACGGGTCACGATGCCTGCCTTTGGGTTCTGCGCAACTGGGCGCGTGTCTGTTCGCCTTCGCTGTCCGCACTCATCAGGCTGCGCAATATGCCTTCGCGAATGCCGCGATCGGCCACGCCCAGCCGCTGAGCGGGCCAGATGTCGAGAATCGATTCGAGAATTGCGCAGCCCGCCACCACCAGATCGGCGCGCTCATTGCCGATACAGGGCAATTGCTTGCGCTCCGCCGGGGAGAGAGTGGCCAGCCGGCTGCTGATGCTGCGCATCGAATCGGCCGGAACGATCAGGCCGTCCACTGCCTTGCGATCATATTGCGGCAGGTCGAGATGGACGCTGGCCAGAGTCGTGACCGTGCCGCTGGTGCCCAGCAGGCGCAGTTCGGGCGTGCGGGCATCGGCGATACGCTCCGCAAAGGGGGCGAAGCTTTCGCTCACCAGGCGGCGCATCTCGGAATAACGCGCGCTGCGCGCCTCGGCGGAGGATTCGTCATGCCCGCAGGTTTCGGTGAGTGAGACCACGCCCCAGGGCACGCTCTGCCAGTCCACGATTGCGGGAATCGGGCCGCCCTGTTCGATCAGTACCAGTTCGGTCGATCCGCCGCCGATATCGAAGATCACTGCCGGGCCCTTGCCGTCTTCCAGCAGGATATGGCAGCCCAGCACGGCCAGCCGGGCCTCTTCCTCGGCCGAGATGACATTCAGCATGATGCCGGTTTCGCGCTTTACCCGTTCGATGAATTCGCTGCCATTGCTGGCGCGGCGGCAGGCCTCGGTCGCCACCGAACGGGCGAGGTGAACATTGCGGCGTTTGAGCTTTTCCGAACAGATTCGCAGCGCCACCACTGCCCGATCCATTGCCTCTTCAGAGAGGCGTCCGGTTTGCGCCAGGCCTTCGCCCAATCGCACCACGCGGCTGAAGGCGTCGATCACGGTGAAATTGCTGCCCGAAGGCCGCGCAATCAGCAGGCGGCAATTATTGGTGCCCAGATCGATCGCGGCATAGGAATTGCGGGAATTGCGCTGTTGGGGGCCGCGTGGGCTGCCGCCAGCGCCCTGCAGGAACGGAGGCTTCCCGCTGGTGCAGGGAATGGGCGCACCGGCCCCTGCTTCCTGCTTGTTGCCGGAAGCGCGGGATTGCCTGCTCTCCGGACCGGCTTTGCGGGCTTTTCCCTTCCGCTTGCCCCGGCCCGATCGTTGCGCAGCGTCCCGCTGCCTGTCCGGCGGAATAAAGTCCGCCATACTCGAATTCTTTCTTGTTCTTATGCCCGCCCGAGAAGGGGGGTACCTGCCTGCCAAGCTAGCGCCATGCGCATTGGGGGGCAAGGCACGTAAAAGAAGCGGCTGCGGCCCTTGACCAACTCCCGTAGCCGCCCTAGAGGCACGCCCCGCACTGCCCCGTCGTCTAATGGTAAGACTACGGACTCTGACTCCGTCAATCGAGGTTCGAATCCTCGCGGGGCATCCAAACTTCATACCATACCGGGATTGAGCGCTTTTCAAGCGCCGCCCCTGCTCCTAGAGCCAGCCTTGTGCCCAATAATGCAAGGAGAGGCTCGAATTGACTGACGAGCACGATCTGACCGACCAGCGTTTCTATGGCGCGGAGCAGGAGACGCGGTTCGTCGAGCAGCGCGCGACCCAGACGCCGCAGACGCAGCATCCCGCCTATCGCCTGGCCTTCAGGGATTCAGACTTTATCCTGCGCGAGGAATTGCGCCCGATCCGCTTCCAGCTGGAATTGCTGAAGCCGGAAATGCTGATGGACGAGGCGCGGATCGGTTCCACGCTGGTGGTCTATGGCTCGGCGCGCATTCCTGCGCCGGAAGAGATCGAAAAGGTCTTCGCCCGCGCCACGACCGATCAGGAAAAGAAGGTGGCGGAAAATCTCGCCGCCAAGGCGCGCTATTGCGTGGAAGCCTACAAGCTCGCCCGGATCGTGAGCGAGCGGGCGATCGTCGAGGACGGCAAGCGCCAGTTCGTGATCTGCTCGGGCGGCGGCCCCTCGATCATGGAGGCGGCAAACAAGGGCGCTTCCGATGCCGGCGCCGAATCCATCGGCCTCAATATCGTGTTGCCGCATGAGCAGGCGCCCAACGCCTATGTTACGCCTTACCTCTCGTTCCGCTTCCACTATTTCGCGCTCAGGAAGATGCACTTCCTGATTCGCGCGCGGGCGATCGCGGTGTTCCCCGGCGGCTTCGGCACGATGGACGAATTGTTCGAGACGCTGACCCTGATCCAGACCCAGAAGATGAAGCCGATCCCGATTCTGCTGTTCGGCCGCAAGTTCTGGGACCGGGTGGTGAATTTCGAGGCGCTGGCGGAAGAAGGGACGATCAACCCGGCCGACCTCAAGCTGTTCCACTGGTGCGAGACGGCCGAGGATGCGTGGAAGCACATCCGGAGCTTCTACGATCTGAAGGACCCGATGGAGGAAAGCGGCGAGTTCTAGGGGCTAGCGAATGGCCTGATGCCCCATCGGCCCGTGCCCCGCGCCAAAGCCCGGTGCGGCGAGCAGAGCGGCACGCACGAAATTCCGTGCACGCGCAATGGCTTCCTCCAGCGGCAGGCCTTCGCCCAGCCCGGTGGCGATGGCGCTGGAGAGGGTACAGCCCGTGCCATGGGTGTGGCGGGTTTCGATCCGGTCGGAGTGCCACACCAGATCGTGTGCGCCCGGGCGAACCAGCCGGTCTGCCAGCACTGGCCCTGCCGCATCGCCGCCCTTGGCGAGATAAGCGATTCCGCGCGCCGCCATCTTTTCCGCTCCACCAAGCGCGGCCAGTTCGGGCACATTGGGCGTGGTGAGGGTGGCGAGAGCCATCAGCCGTTCGAACCCGGCAATCGTCGCGTCATCCGCCAGAACCGAGCCGCTGGTGGCGACCATTACCGGATCGAATACCACCGGAATGGCAAGGCCTTCCAGCCTGTCGGCCACTACCGCCGCGATCTCGGGCGAGCCTAACATGCCGATTTTCACCGCGTCGGCGCCGATATCGGACAGGCAGGCGTCGATTTGCGCGGCGACCATGGCGGGAGAGAGCGCTTCCACCATGGTCACGCCCAGAGTGTTCTGCGCGGTGACGGCGGTGATGGCGGTCATCGCATAGCCGCCCAGCATGGTGATGGTGCGGATATCGGCCTGAATTCCCGCGCCGCCCGAGGAATCGGAACCGGCGATGGAAAGGATGCGCGGGGGTGTGGTCATGCCGCCGGGTTAGGGTGGCGCGTGGCCTTCGACAAGCTCGGGCTGAGCGGATGCGGTGACAAGCCTATCCCTTGAACCGGCGCTCCGTCGAAGGCGGGTATTTCTCCTGCCACTTCTTCGCCCGCGTCGGCCGGTCGAGCAATTCGCCGCCGCAATTGGGACAAATCTCGTCCAGATCGTCCGCACAAGGGGCACAGAAGGTGCACTCGAAGCTGCAGATGAAGGCTCCACCGACCTCTGCCGGGAGGTCGGCGCCGCAACGCTCGCAATCGGGGCGCATTTCCAGTGGCATCAGACGGCTCCCTCCACGGCGGCGCAAATATCGTCCACGACCTGCCTCACCTGGCCCTCGTCATCGCCTTCGGCCATCACGCGGATCACTGGTTCCGTGCCCGAGGGGCGGATGACGAGGCGACCCTTGCCGGCAAGGGCGGCTTCGGCATCGGCGATCACGGATTTCACCGTCTCGTTCTCCAGCGGCTTGCCGCCGGAATAACGCACGTTCTTGAGCAGCTGGGGCACGGGATCGAACAGATGGAGCAGTTCGCTGGCCTTCCGGCCGGTCTGCACCAGCGCGGCGAGCACCTGCAGTGCGGCAATGCAGCCATCGCCGGTGGTGGCGTGATCGAGCAGGATCATGTGGCCGGACTGTTCGCCGCCCACGTTGTAGCCGCCCTTGCGCATTGCCTCCAGAACGTGGCGGTCCCCCACCTTGGTCCGTACGAGGTCGAGCCCCTTGCTCGTCAGGAAGCGTTCGAGGCCGAGGTTGGACATCACAGTGGCCACCACGCCGCCGCCGCGCAACTCGCCGCTTTCCGCCAGACGGCTGCCGATCAGCGCCATGATCTGGTCCCCATCCACGGTCTGGCCCTTCTCGTCGATCACGATCAGCCGGTCCGCATCGCCGTCCAGCGCAATGCCGATATCCGCGCCTTCGGCCACGACCCGCGCCTTGATCGCGTCGAGCGAAGTGGAACCGACGCCATCGTTGATGTTGATGCCATTGGGCTCCACCCCCATGGCCACCACTTCCGCGCCCAGTTCCCAGATCGCGCTGGGGGCCACGGTGTAAGCCGCGCCATTGGCGCAATCGACCACGATCTTGAGCCCATCCAGCCGGATATCGCTGGGCAGGGATTGCTTGATCGCATGGATATAGCGCCCGCGCGCATCCTCGATCCGGCGGGCGCGGCCGATCTGGTCGCCCTGGGCAAGCGGGATATCCTCCCCCATCGCCTTTTCGATCGCCAGCTCGTCCTCATCCGACAGCTTGAAGCCGTCGGGGCCGAACAGCTTGATGCCATTATCGGCAAAGGGATTGTGGCTGGCGGAAATCATCACCCCGATATCGGCCCGCATCTCGCGCGTCAGCAGCGCCACGGCGGGGGTGGGCAGCGGCCCGGTCATGATCACGTCCATGCCTACGCTGGTGAAGCCGGCCACCAGCGCGGTCTCCATCATATAGCCTGACAGGCGGGTATCCTTGCCGATCACCACGCGGTGCCTGTGGCTTCCGCGCAGGAAGTGGCGGCCGGCGGCCTGCCCCACTTTCATGGCGGTGGCGGCGTTGAGAACGCCGGCATTGGCCCGCCCGCGAATGCCATCGGTCCCGAAATATTTGCGCGTCATCGAGGTTCCTGAAATGCCTTTGCCTGCCCCCAGATTGCCATGCCGCTTTGCGCCGCTAATGTCACCAAGGGCAAGGGCATTCTGTGTGGGCGAAACGATGGATCGTGGCGAGGCAAAGACCGGTTTCGAAGCGCTGAACCTGCCGGTGTGGTGGACTTTCGGCGCGCTGGCCGCCGGGCTGGTGCTGGGCGTGCTGCTGGGCGGCACCCGGCTGGAGGCACCGCTGCTGGACGTGACCGAGACCGTGGGCAGCCTGTGGCTGCGGGCCTTGCAGATGACGATCATCCCGCTGGTTGCCGCGCTGCTGGTCACCGGCATAGCGCGGATGGTCGAAACCGCGCGCGCCGGGGCGATCGCGCGGCGGACCCTGGCCTTCATATTCGGCATACTGGCGCTAGGCACATTGCTTGCCGCCGTGGCCGTGCCGCTGCTGCTGGAGGTGTTCCCGATTCCCGCCGCGGCCGGTCAGGCACTCGCCGCAGATCCGGGCCGGGCACAAACCGTTCCGGGCATGGCGGAGTTCGTCCAGTCGCTCGTTGCGCCCAATCTGGTCAGCGCGGCGGCGGAGAACGCGATGCTGCCGCTGGTGCTGTTCTTCGCCCTGTTCGGCGTGGCGGTGGCGCGGCTGCCGGATGGCCAGCGCGCGCAGATGACAGGCTTTTTCACCGGCCTTGGCAATGCGATGCTGACCATTATCGGCTGGATATTATGGCTGGCCCCCGCCGGGGTTTTTGCGCTGGCGATCGGGGTTGCCGCGCGGGCGGGGACAGGCGCCTTCCTGGCGCTGGGGCATTATATTTTCATCGTGGCGAGTCTCGGGTTCGCCGTGCTGGTCGCGGCCTATCCGCTGGCCATGCTGGCGGGTGGCAAGCGGCCGGGCGATTTCGCCCGCGCCGTCCTGCCTGCACAGGCCGTGGCGATCTCCACCCAAAGCTCGCTTGCCAGCCTGCCCGCCATGCTTGCCGCCTGCCGCCAGCTGGGAGTGCGGGAGACGAGCGCCGATTTCGTCCTGCCGCTGGCCGTGGCGATTTTCCGTGCCACCAGCCCGGCGATGAACCTTGCCGTGGCGATCTATGTCGCGAAGCTCACCGGCGTTCCGCTCACACCCGCCGTGATTGCGGCCGGGGCCGCTGTCGCGCTGGTGACCACCATAGGCTCGGTCAGTCTTCCCGGAACGATCAGTTTCATTGCCTCGGTTGGTCCCATTGCCCTTGCCATGGGGGTGCCCATCGGCCCATTGGCACTGCTGGTGGCGGTGGAGATGCTGCCCGACATCATGCGGACAGTGGGCAATGTCACGATGGACGTGGCAGTAACCGCTTCAGTCGATCAGGCACGATCTAAAGATTGAGCCAAAATATCGGCATCGCTAAGTACCTTTGGGCGTTATGGAAACGTCACCAAAACTCCCCTTGCAAGGATTTACAATGGCTTTCGAACTTATCGATCTT
This sequence comes from Sphingomonadaceae bacterium, assembly GCA_035497315.1. GTDB lineage: Bacteria > Pseudomonadota > Alphaproteobacteria > Sphingomonadales > Sphingomonadaceae > Andeanibacterium. The sequence goes on along the minus strand of DATJDU010000066.1, from coordinate 15,572 downwards.
CCGTTTGCGAGCGACGCGCTCGAACCCGCAATCTCGGCCAAGACCTTTTCTTTCCATCACGGCAAGCACCACAAGACCTATGTCGATCGCACCAATGCCGCGATCGAAGGCACCGACATGGCCAATGACGATCTCGAAACCGTGATCAGCAAGGCCCGCAGCGGCAATGCCGGCCTGTTCAACAATTCCGCGCAGGTGTGGAACCACGGCTTCTTCTGGTACTCGCTCTCGCCCGAAGCCGGCGCGCCGGAAGGCGATCTGGCGGCGAAGATCGATGCCGATTTCGGCTCGCTCGACGCGCTGAAGGAAAAGCTCGCCACTGTTGGCGCGGGCCACTTCGCCTCGGGCTGGGTGTGGCTGGTGGATGACAAGGGCACGCTGGCGGTCAAGGATTCGCACGATGCGGAAACCTTCGCCGATCAGGACGTGAACCCGCTGCTGGTGATCGACCTGTGGGAACACGCCTATTATCTGGACCACCAGAATGCGCGCCCTGCCTATCTCGAAAAGGTGATCGCGCAGCTCAACTGGGCCTTCGCGGCCGAGAATCTGGCTCGCGGTTCGGCCTGGAAATACCCGGCCTGATCGTCAGCAATTGAGTGACCCGGCCGGCCTGAACCTTGCGTTCTAGGGCTGGCCGGGTTCGCCCGTCGGAGCGGCGTCGTCCGTCGCCGGGTCGAGCGGGTTCAGCGGGAACAGCGGTTCCCCGAACAGGAAGCCCAGCAGATTGGGCCGCCCCAGATGATCCACCACCGCAGTCAGCGTCAGCAGGATCGGCACCGATAGCAGCGCGCCGGGCACGCCCCAGATCCACGAGAAATAGGACAGGGCGATCAGAATCAGCACCGGGTTCATGGTGAAGCGTGCGCCCAGTATGGCGGGCGTGATGATGTTCGATTCCACCGCGTGCAGGCCCAGATAGATCGCGGCGGGCATCATGCCCAACAATACGGTGTCGGCCGTGCCCAGCCCGAACAGGGTCAGCACCCCGATCATGATCAGCGGGCCGACATAGGGCAGGAAATTCAGCAGCGCGGCAAGGCCGCCCCACATGATCGGCGCTTCCATTCCCAGCGCCCATGCGCCTGCCGCCACGATCACCCCCACACCCGCATTGATGACCGATACGGTGAGGATATAGGCGGCCACCCGATCCTGCACGTCGCGCATCACACGCGCGGCCTTCACGCTGGTGTTGAGCGAGGCGTGATGGAGCTGCACATGGTGCCGCATCCGCCCGCGCGCCTCGATCATGAAAAATGCCATCAGGAAAGTAAGCAGCACTTCCAGCACCACGCTGGGCGTGGCGAAGGCGACCTCTTCCAGGAACGAGGGGCTGGCCAGCACCACCTGCTGGCCCCGCGCATGGCCCGCCAGTTCGGCCAGCTGGTCGTTCAGCTTGGTGACCCAGGCAAGGCTGCCGCGAAGCTGGCTGAATTGCTGGCCCACCGTTTCCGCCATGGCGGGCAGACGGTCGAACAGATCCACCGCCGGGCTCAGGATCGTAACCAGCGCCACAACCAGTACCGCGATGAACAGCAGCATCGCCAGAAAGGCGGCCAGCACATTCGGCACGCCCAGCGTGGCCAGCCGGTCGGCCAGCGGGGACAGCACGATGGTCAGCACAATGGCCGAAACCAGCGGCAGGAACACCACCGAACCGATCGAAAGCACGAAGGGCAGGGCCAGGAACAGGCCGATTGCAATCAGCAGCACCAGCGCTGAAATCAGCCGCAATTCCTGAGCTGCGAAAGCCAGGGTGCGGCGGCGCGGCGCGGAACCCGTGGGCGCCGCAGAAGTGGTTTCGTGGTGGCTTGGCTTGCTGTCGATTTCGGAACTCATCCCCGCTCGCCCCTCCCTGTGGGCGGCGCAATATCAATGACGCGCGTTGCTGTTGCGGTCAATCGGCAGGAGAAAGGCCATCGCGGCCGGATACCGAATCCAGTTCTTCCAGAATCGCGCGATGGGCTTCGACATCTCCTGACGCACGGCGGGGGATATTGCCCTCCTCGATCATGGCGGTCAGCGCGGCGCGGGCGCGGCCCACACGGCTCTTGATCGTGCCCACGGCGCAGCCGCAGATCTCGGCCGCTTCCTCATAGGAGAAGCCGCCTGCGCCCACCAGCAACAGGGCTTCGCGCCGTTCGGCCGGCAGGGTCTGCAAGGCGCGGTGCAGGTCGCCCAGATGGACCGGGTCCTCCTGATCGGCCGGCGCGGTGAGGATACGCTCGGCCAGCCCCTCGTCATATTCACCACGAAAGCGCGACCGGCGCATGTCGGTGAGATAGGCGTTGCGCAGGATCACGAAGGTCCAGGCGCGCATGGAGGTGCCCGGTTCGAACCGGTCGCGCGCGGCCCAGGCCTTGAGCATGGTTTCCTGCACCAGATCGTCGGCAAGGTCCGAACGGCCGCACAACCCGCGCGCAAAGGCGCGCAGATGGGGGATTACGCCGGTCAGCTCGCGCTTGAAGCTGTCGCCAGCCTCGCGTTCGGGCCTGTCTGGATCGGACCTGTTCATGGCTTCCCGTCATCCAGGCGGGAGAGCAGATCATTGAAAGCGTCGGGCAGCGGTTCCTCGACCACCGAATCGTAAAGCCGCTTGAGGCCGTCCGCCCATTCGGGTTTCTTGCCCTTGCCGGCCGCACCCGCCTTCGCAGATTTGCCGCCGCGCTTGCCGGAACCCGGCTTGCGGGTCGTCTTCTCGGGAGAATCGCTGGCTTCGGACATCGGGTGGCGGCTGCTCCGGCAAACTGGTATCTGGCGCGGAGAGCCCGGAAATCTCGTGGAACGAAATCCCCTGCGACCGTGTTTTTCCGCATAGTGCCTGCAAGTGAGTAGGGCAGCGGCGAAAAGGGTGCAACGGCCAAGGCCGCACGCTACAGTGCAGGGCAGGGCGGGCAGAGGGCGTTTTCTTGGCACGATTTTTTTCCCAGGAGAGTGCGGCGCGGCGCTGGCTGGTCCAGTTTCCGCGCGCCGTGCCGCTCGCGATTTTCGGCCTGATCATGGGTGTGGCGCTGCTGGCCAGCTACGCGATCGAACGGGTGGAACAGCGCAGCGATATCGCCCAGTTGCGCGAACGCGCGGGGGCCATCGCTTCCGCGCTTGAAAGGCGGGCCAACGCCAATGCCTCCTACCTGCGTGCGGGCGCTGCATTGTTTTCCACGCTGGATGAATCCCCGGCCGATCATTTCCGCCGCTTCGTGAGCGAATTGAGGCTCGATACCGATTTCCGGGGGGCGGACGGTATTGGCTGGGCCCAGCGGGTCGATCCCGCCGAGGTCGCCGATTTCGACCGGCTGGTAATGTTGGAATATGGCGAGGACGTGCATATCCGCCCGGCAATCGGGCCAGGCCAGCCCTATGCCGTGCCAGTGACTTTTCTGGAGCCCGATACCCAGCGCAACCGCCGCGCGCTGGGCTTCAACATGTATGCCGAACCCAATTTGCGCGCCGCGATGCTGGAAGCAGAGCGGACGGCTCGCCCCAGCGCCAGCGGGAAGGTTTCCCTCCGCCGTCAGGGGCGGGACAGCGGGAAGGGCTTTCTGATCTATATGCCGGTGTTCGAAAGCGTGCCTGGCGGCGCGCGGCTGCGGGGCTTCGTCTATTCGGCCTTCGTTGCGCAGGATTTCCTCGCCTCGGCCCTGCTTATCGCCTCGCGCGGGGATCTGGGCATCCGGCTCTATGACGAGGTGGTGAGCGAGGATCGGCTGATGGCCTCCATCGCGCCCGCCCATGCAGGGGCGCTGAGCGTGCGGGAAGGCGTGACCATCGCCGATCACCAATGGGTGCTGGAAGTGTCGAGTGCCCGCGGATCGTTCCTTTCGCCGCTTTCGCTGGTCACGCTGATTTTCGGACTGGCTGCGGCAAGCCTGCTGGCCCTGCTGGCCCGGATGCTCACGCAGCAGGCCAAGGAAGACGGCGCCCGGCTGGTGTGGTTCGAGGAGCAGAACGCAATCCGCGATTCACTTACCCGCGAACTCAACCATCGGGTGAAGAATACGCTGGCCAATGTGCTCTCCATCGTTGCGCTCACAAGGCGGCGGGCGAGTGACCTGGACGAGTTTGCCGAAGGGCTGGAAGGCCGCATCCGCGCGCTTTCTGCCACGCATGACCTGCTCACCCAGTCCGAATGGGGCGCGACCCCGATCGGCGCCGTGGTGGAGGCGGAACTGGCGCCCTATGCGCGTGATTGCGGGCCGGTGATCGCCATGGACGGTCCGCATATCGAACTGGCGCCCAATGATGCCCTCTCCCTGGGGCTGGCGATCCACGAACTGGCCACCAATGCCGCCAAATATGGCGCGCTCAGCCAGCCGGGCGGGCAGCTTTCGATCCGCTGGCAGCAGGATGACGGCAAGGCCCGGATCGAATGGGTCGAAGCAGGCGGCCCGCTAGTTGCCACCGATCGCAAGCGCGGCTTCGGCATGGACCTGATCGAAAAGATCGTGGCGCATGAATTGCGGCATCCGGTGGACCTGCGCTTCGACCCGGACGGAGTGAAATGTACGCTGGTGGTCCCGGTCCGCGCGGCGCATGCTTTCGAGCTGCGCCGCAGGTTCTAGGCGAGGCCGGACCAGAACCGCCACATCTTCGGCTGGACCTGCGAGGAACACGGCATCGACCACCGGCGGCGAGGTCGAATGGATGAAGCGGACATCAATTCCCGGGAACAGGCACCTGGGGCCGGGAACCCTCAGACCGCCTTCAGGCGATGGCCGATCCGTTCGCGCAGGCTGTGGATTGCGCTTGGCTCGATCCGGAAATTCTCCTGCCAGGCGGCGTCGAGCCGTTCGATCCGGGCATAGAGGCGCTCTGTCGTGGTGATCAGGGTGCGCAGTTCGGGTGTGAGCAGCGCCATCTGGCCGGGATCGGAGCGCGATGCCTTGGCGGGCAGGCGTCCGTGGCGGCGCAGCTGGAGTTGGGTGATCTCGCCCGCGAAATAGGCGCGCTGGTTCAGCAGCCAGGCGATGATGTGCATCATGCGCGTGGTAGTACGCAGCGCCTCGCACGAAAGGGCGATCCGGGCGAGGTCTTCGTCCCTGCTGATATCGTCGAGCCGGCCCGAGAGGTCGAAGCTTGCGCGCACCTCGTCGGCAAGGAGCAGCGCCTCGTTATAAAGCGCCTCCACAATGTGGGGATTGATGTCGGTTGGGCCAGTCATAGACGAAAGATTCACTATTATCGCGCCGATGGCACGGCCAGAGTCTCCACACTTTTATCCCGAACCAAATTGGGACTGTACCGGAGTGGCACGGTTTAGGCGATGATATCGGGGGTGAGATAGTCCTCGAAGACCGAAATCTGATCTCGTAACATCAGCTTACGCTTTTTGAGTCGCGCGATCTGGAGCTGATCGGACGAGCCCGACGCAGTCAGCGCATCGATCGCCGCGTCGAGATCCCGGTGTTCGATGCGAAGCGCGGCAAGCCTTTTGCGCATCTCCTCTTCGGTCACTTACTCAACGCTCCCCCTGGCCTCGCGCGTTGTAAAAACGCCAACGGCCCGCCGCACCTGGCCGCCGATACACCTCATGGTTACCGCTGCCGTTTGCCGATCTAGTTCTATTGTGGTTTGATGACAATCGCGCGGCTCGGCCCGCATGGCGAGTCGCCTTTTAACGGGGCCCTTTTCGGGCACCTGTGGACGAAGAAGGAGGACGCCACATGGAATCATCTCACCTCGCCGCCCTGCAGACGAAGCACGAAGGGCTCGAGCGCCGTATTCGCGAAGAGATGGGCCGGCCTTCACCGGATATTGTTACGCTCCAGTCCCTCAAGAAGCGCAAGTTGCGGTTGAAGGAGGAAATCGCGTTCAGCTAGGGGCCGTACTCGGTCAGCCTCGCGGAGCGGGTGGGATCACACGTAATCGACGTGAATTATTTCCTTTGAGGGCCAATGTGGGTTAGGCGTCAGGCATGAGTGCTGCCGCAGCCGCCCGTTCGATCCTTACCCAGCTCCACGAGGTCATGGCTTCGCGCCTGCACCCGCAGGGCAAGCTCAACCAGGTCGTCGATATTATCGGCGAAGCGCTGCACAGCGAAGTGTGTTCGATTTATCTCCTGCGTGAGGGGATGCTCGAGTTGTTCGCCACGCGCGGCCTGAACCAGAGCGCGGTGCACGTTACCCGCATGGGCGTTGGCGAAGGCCTCACCGGTACTCTTGCCGCCAATGTGGAGACGCTGAACCTCGCCCAGGCGACCGCTCATCCCGAGTTCCAGTATCGCCCCGAAACGGGTGAGGAAAAGTTCCACTCCTTTGCCGGCGTGCCCATCGTGCGGCGCGAGCGGGCGGTGGGCGTGCTTACTGTCCAGCATGTCGATCCGCGCCGCTACGAGGAAGTGGAAATCGAGGCGTTGCAGACGGTGGCGATGGTGCTGGCCGAGATGATCGATAATGCAGGGCTGGTCGATTCCGAGGATGCACTGGGCAGCGGTGCCGCCTTTTCCGAGCCCGATACGCTGGAGGGGCTTACCCTTGTGAAGGGGCTGGGCGCGGGCGTGGCTGTGTTCCACCAGCCGCGTATCAATATCGAACATACCGTGGCCGAGGATACGGAGGCGGAGCGCCAGCGCGTCTATCTCGCCTTCGACAAGATGCGCGAGCAGATCGATCAGATGGCGAGCCAGGCCGAATTCGGCGTGGGCGGCGAGCACGAAGCTGTGCTCGAGACTTACAAGATGTTCGCTTATGACGAAGGCTGGAGCCGCCGGATCAACGAGGCCATCGACAGCGGGCTTACCGCCGAGGCCGCGATCGAGCGCGTGCAGCAGCGCACCCGCATGCGGATGCGCCAGATCGACGATGCGCTGCTGGCTGACCGGATGCACGATCTGGAAGATCTCGCGAACCGCCTGTTGCGGATTGTCTCGGGCCAGATCGGTACTGCTGCCAGCATGGGCCTGCGTGACGATGCGATCCTGATCGCGCGCAATCTCGGCCCTGCCGAACTGCTCGAATACGACAAGCGCCGGTTGAAGGGCGTGATCCTCGAAGAAGGTTCGCTCACGGCCCATGTGATCATCGTCGCGCGGGCGATGGGCGTGCCGGTGCTGGGGCGCGTTCGCAATGCCCGCTCGCTGATCCGCGAAGGCAACCAGCTGCTGCTCGATGCCGATCAGGGGATCGTGACTGTGCGCCCGTCGCCCAGCCTGGTCGAGGCCTTCGAGGCCCGTTCGGCCAAGAACCGGGAACGGCAGGCAGTCTATGCCAAGTTGCGCGATGTTGAGCCTTTCAGCCGCTGCGGCACGCGTATCACGGTGATGATGAATGCCGGGCTGCGTGACGATATGCCCAACCTCAACCTCGTCGGGGCCGACGGGATCGGGCTGTTCCGCACGGAATTCCAGTTCCTGGTTTCCGCTGCCATGCCCCAGCGCGAGCGGCAGACGCGGCTCTATCGCGATGTGCTGGAAGCTGCGGGGGACCGTCCTGTCATCTTCCGTACGGTGGATATCGGCGGCGACAAATCCTTGCCCTATCTGCGCAGCGAAAATTCCGAAAATGACGAGAACCCCGCCATGGGCTGGCGTGCATTGCGCCTGGCGCTGGAGCGCGAAGGCCTTCTGAAGTCACAGGCCCGAGCCTTGCTGGAGGCGGCGGCCGGGCATACGCTGAATGTGATGTTCCCGATGGTGTCCGAGCCATGGGAATTCGAGGAAGCCCGCAAGGTCTTCGAAGGGCAACTTGCCTTTCTCAAGAAGCAGAAGAAGAAACTTCCCAACGAAATCCGCTATGGCGCGATGCTGGAAGTGCCGGCCCTGGCCGAACAGCTCGACATATTGATGCCGCGTATTTCCTTCCTTTCGATCGGCACGAATGATCTCACCCAGTTCCTGTTCGCGGCGGACCGGGCGAACCCGAAGCTGGCGGAACGTTACGACTGGGTCAGCCCTGCGATCCTGCGTTTCATCCGCCGGGTCGTGGTGGCGACGGCGGGGCAACAGGTGGACGTGACCGTATGCGGCGAGATGGGCGGGCGCCGGCTGGAGGCTCTGGCCCTGCTGGGCATCGGCATACGCCGCCTGTCGATCACGCCCGCCGCCGTAGGCCCGATCAAGGAACTGGTGCGCAAGGTCGATCTCGAGGAAATCGGCGAGGCGATGAACGGATGGCTCACCACTCCGCCGCTCAGCCTGCGCAAGGCACTGGAAGATTGGGCGTCCGAGCGCAGCATCGAGCTGGACTGAAGGTTAGTGTAGGGTAAATCCGTCGCACGAGGGGTTCGGCCCGTCGCGCCTTTACGGCCATGGCGCATCGGGCGCTTGACTTGGAATGGCGGCCCTCCTTTGTGTGCCGAAACGGGTCGTCGCCAACTTCCCCGCAAGCACTGCCCCTTGTTTTTACGGCACCCCCAACCGGAGCGCGGATGGTCGAAGAAGAATTCAGTGAGCAGCCCGAGCTGCTTCCCCTGAGCATTGGCGAGCGGCTGCGTGCCGCCCGCGAGGCCAAGGGTATGAGCATCGAACAGCTGTCGGCAGAGACGCGCATCACCGCGCGGCATCTTTCGCAGCTCGAAACCAACGATTTCGCGGGCCTGCCCGGGCGCACCTATGCAGTGGGTTTTGCGCGCACCTTTGCCCGGATTGTCGGGCTGAACGACGATGCGATCGCGCGTGAAGTGCGGGCGGAACTCTCCGCCATGGCTCCGCGTGAAAGTCGTCCGCACACATTCGAGCCGGGCGACCCGGCCCGTGTGCCGTCGCGCGCGCTGGCCTGGGTTTCGGCGGTGGTGGCGATCGGCCTGTTCGGGGCGCTGCTCTTCTTCGTGTGGACCAGCTTCATTGCGCCCAGCGCATCGCTGCCCTGGCTGACGGATGAAACACCGGCCGTGTCGGAGCCGGCCCAGGTTGCGACACAGGCGGCACCTGCCCCGGCAACCGGCGGGCAGGTGGTGTTTACCGCCCTGGAAGACAAGGTTTGGGTGAAGCTCTATGACGCCGGCGGGCGGCAGCTTGCCCAGAAGGAACTGGCCAGGGGTGAAAGCTATGCCGTTCCGGGGGATGCGCAGAGCCCGCAATTGTGGACCGCGCGCCCCGATGCGCTGGCGATCACCGTGGGCGGCCGCGCGGTTCCGCGTCTGGCCGAGCGTGAGGGGATCGTGAAGGATGTGCCGGTTTCGGCCGAGGCATTGCTGGCCCGTCCGGCCGCCTCTGCCCAGGCAACGGCATCTCCGCCTGCGGAGATATCTCCCACAGCTTAGCATCTTGGTTAACTCGACAAGAGACCGAGGGCTTGGCACAATCGGCTGCGCGTGTTTTTGGGGATCGTTCAGCCCCGGTTTGGCTCAGATGGGCCAGTCCAGCGGTAACGATGCGACAGGAGATTGGATGAGATGGTGACCGGTTGGGCGCGCAAGCGCACGATGGTCCTGGCATTGGCGCTGGCGGGTTCCGCTTTCGCGGCTTTGCCGCAGGCGGCGCATGCCCAGGATGCCGAGGCGCGGATGCGCAAGATCGAGGCCGAGATCAAGGCGTTGCAGCGGCAGGTATTTCCCGGCGGGGACGGGCGTTTTTTCACGCCTGAAGTAATTACCCCGCAGCCGGGAGGAGCATCCGCCAGCGGCAGCACGCCCTCCACCAGCGCTACCACCGATATTCTTGGGCGCCTCGATTCGATGGAGGCCCAGCTTGCCCGGCTGACCTCGCAGACCGAAGAAAACACCCACGCCGTCGCCCAATTGGCCGTGCGGGTGGAAGATATCGAAAAGGCGCGCGTGGCCGAACAGGCCGCTGCTACCCCGCCCAGCCTGACAGCGGCTGGCCCGTCCGCCGGGACAATGGCCGCGCCGGGCGGTGGAACGCAGACGGCGGCAATCACACCTGCCCCGCAGCCAGCCGCTGCCGCCAGGCCTACCCCTGCACCGACTCCGACTCCGACGCCTGCCCCGGCGGCCAGCGGCCCCAGCGCCGCACGGCTGACTGCCGTACAGGCGATCGCCAAGCCGACCACCGACGATGCGGGGGATGACGAATATTCCTATGGCTTCCGCCTGTGGGATGCGAAATTCTATCCCGAGGCTCAGCAGCAGCTTCGCCTGTTCGTGGACAAATATCCCAAGCACTGGCGCCTCACCTATGCCCGCAACCTGCTGGGCCGCGCCTATATGGACGATGGCAAGCCGCGCGATGCTGCTCCGTGGTTCCTGCAGAACTATCAGCAGGACAAGATGGGCGAACGCGCACCCGACAGCCTGCTCTACCTTGCCGAGGCGATGATCTCCATCAACGACACCAACCGCGCCTGCCTGGCGCTGGCGGAGTTCAGCGAAGCCTATCCCGCCATCGCCAGTGGACGGCTGATGACGCAGTACCAGGCGGATATCCGCAAGGTGAACTGTCCCAAAGGGTGACCTGCGATTGAGGCGCTTACTCACAAGCTGATCGCGCGCTTCGCGGGAGATCTCGCGGCGATCTGGCCGAATGGCGAGAAGCTGGGGCTGGCTGTGTCCGGCGGGCCGGACAGCCTTGCGCTGCTGCTGCTTGCCCATGCGGCCATGCCCGATCGGGTGGAGGCCGCAACGGTCGATCACGGGCTGCGGCCCGAAAGCGCGCGCGAGGCTGCGATGGTGGCGGAACTATGCGCTGCCTACGGCATCCCGCATCGTATCCTCACGGTGAAGGTCGCCAGCGGGAACCTGCAGGACAAGGCCCGGGCCGCGCGTTACGCCGCATTGGCCCGGTGGATGCAGGATCGCCACCTTTCCGCCCTCGCCACGGCCCACCATGCGGACGATCAGGCAGAAACCCTGCTGATGCGGCTCAACCGGGGCAGCGGCGTCGCCGGGCTGGCCGGGGTGCGTGTGCTGGGCAAATTGCCGGGGACACAGCTTGCGCTGCTGCGCCCGCTGCTGGGCTGGCGGCGCGAGGAACTGGCGGGCATCATCGCGCGCTCGGGTCTGGAAGCCGCGCAGGACCCTTCGAACGAGAACCCCAGATTCGACCGCGTGCGGATCAGGGAAGCGCTGAAGGGCGCCGACTGGCTGGATGTCGCCGGCGTTGCTGCCAGCGCTTCCCATCTCGCGGAGGCCGAAGGGGTGATGCAATGGGCCGCCCAGCGCGAATGGGACGAGGCCGTGAGCGTGGGCGAGGGGGAAATCCGCTATACGCCCAAGGCGCCCGGCGCGATCCGCATCCGCGTGCTGGCCCGCGCAATCGGCATGCTGGGGGTGGAGCCGCGCGGAAGCTCGGTGGTGCAGCTGATGCGGCGGCTGCTCAATGGCAAGGACGCCACACTGGGCGGCGTGGTCGCGCGGGTGAACGGCAATTGCTGGACCCTGCGCAAGGAACCGCCCCGGCGCATCGCGGGGATGGACTGAGGGTCAGCCGACCAATGACTGGCCGACGCCGGTTGTCTTGCCCTTGGTGATAATCACCACATCGCCCTTCTTCGCGATGGCATAAAGACGCGAGACGAATTCGTCCGGCGTGCCGATGCAGCCGTGGCTGGCATAGCCATTTTCCACCTGCGACCCGCCATGGATCGCCACCCCGTCCCATGTCAGCCGCAGCGTCCAGGGCATGGGGGCGTTGTTGTACTTCTCGGAAACGTTGTGGCGTTCCTTGGACAGGATCGGGAAGCGCCCCAGTGGAGTGGGGTGGTCGTCTGTGCCCAGCAGAACGGCGGCGGCGCCGATCTCGTAGCCGCCCCGGAAGACCGAGATGACGCGCGCATCGAGGTCCACCGTCATCACCAGCGGGCCTTCGGGCACGCCTTCCTCGTCCCAGAACCACTGGCCGTATTTGATCGGCTCGCGGATATCGAGCACGCGTTTGATCACGAACGGTTCGTTGGCGGCGATGGAGGGCCTGGGCGGCTGTTCCTCGCCCGGGGGCGGAGTGGCAGGGTCGAGGCCGTCGGCAGCGGCAGCGGCAGAGGCAGAGGTGGCAGGCGCGGCGGATTGACCGCCCATGTCCAGTATATCCTCTGCCGTCAGCCTGGGGGCGGCGTCCTCGTCAGCAAAGGCGTCGGTGCCAAGGGCAATGCCCGCAAAGACGAGCGCCACTGCGGCCGTTGCGCCGCCGATCCATTTCAGTGCCGTGCCCATGCGGCCGCTTATGGCCCGAAAGCCCGGCCAATGGCCAGAGGGCGCGTGGTCCGCGTCTCGCTGTGGGACGCGCGCCGTGTGCAGGTTAACGCCTCAGCGTTCGGCCAATATGTCGTAATGCCGCCGGATGCCGAATTTGCGGAATTTGGAAAAGCCGCCTTCCACCAGCATCTTGCGGATCTTCGGCGCTTCGGCCCAGCGCTCGTCCATTTCGTGGAACACGGCCTTCACCTGCGCGAAATGGGCGGATTTCAGCAGTTCGGCGATCACCACGCCTTCATGGCCTTCGACATCGATCTTCACCACGATCGGCAGGCCATCGGGGATCTGCGCGTCCAGCCCGGCGGCGTCCATCAGCGCGATAGTCTCGGTCGGCTGGCCTTCCATGCCCGAATGGCCGGCCAGCGAGGCGACGCCGCTGTGGTTGGCCTTCACCGCGATCTGCGCTTCGCCCGCATGGTCGGACAGGGCGGCGTTGAACAGGACCGAACGCCCGGTCGCATTGTTCAGCTCGATATTGGCGGAAAGGAAATCGAAGGTCCGCTTCACCGGCTCGAAGGCGATGATCTTGCGGCAATGCGGATTGCGCGCCGCGACCAGCGAATAGAGCCCCTGGTTCGCGCCGATATCGATGAAGGTGAAATCGTAATCGATGCCATCGAGATAGTCGGAAAAATACTTCCCGTAAGTGCCGTAGAGGCAATAGCGGAAGGTCTTGTCGTCGAAATTGGGCACCATCGGCACGCCATAGACAGAGCGGGCCGGTTGGCAGTGGAACTTCGCCCCGAACAGGCCCCACAGCGCATCCAGCGCGGAATGGGCAGTGCCCTTGAGCCGGGCTTTCACCACCCGCGCGTTGCGTGCCACGCCGAATTCGTAAATCGCACCCATCGAGACCCGTCCCTTGATCCGCCTTTGCGCCGCTTAGAACGATTGTGTGGGCCCGCAAGCGGAATCTCCGGGCATCACAATGCGCTCAACCATGGGCGCCGAAATGGTTGGCGATGGCAGTGGTGATCCGCAGCGACAATTGCTGCGCCCGCTCGATCGGGTCAACATAGTCGCGATGGATGAATTCATAGCCCTCGTCCGCGCCTTCCGGATAATCGGTCGGCTCATTCAGCGTGAAATCGTCGGCTTTGGGGAAGCTGATGGGGAAGGCCCGGCGCAATTGTGCCAGCGCCTCCTCGATCCTGAGGGTGAATACCATTTCCAGCACATCGTCGCGGCTGATGTCGTTTGCCCGGCTGAAGGGGGGGACGGAGACGGCACGGATGAACATGTGCTGGAACAGCGCCAGCCTGATCGCCTGCAACACACCGACAGCGCGGCGCACAGGCTCGCGGTCTTCCATCGGGCTGTCATCGGGGACCAGTTCGAGCAGGCGGTGGAGCTTGAGCGCATCCACACGCAGGCGGGAGGCAAGGCGGCGGAACACGCCCGCCCGGTCGTCCTTGATGAGATATTCGGCCAGGGCCTCGCAGGCATCGGAAAGATGCGCTTCGGTGCCCCTGTAGGGCCTGCTGGCCCAATAGGCGGAATTGAACAATTCGCCATAGGCGGCCACCGTCTTCACGCTGGCCAGTGCATTGGCGGCACGCACCAGGCGCAGCAACTGGCGGCCTCGATCGCTCTCGCGCAGGAGGGCGGCCAGATCCTCATAGATCCCGTCCGCCGCCGTGCCGACGCCGCAGATCACGTTCACAGGATAGCCGAGTTGCTGCAGGATGGCATTGTGCGGAATGGCGCGGATCTGACGCAGACTCATCTCGCGATCCGCCGAAAGGTCCGACTGGCGGCGCGATACGCGGCTGCCCGTGGGGTTCAGCATCCCCAGGCCGAAGGCCGTGATCGCGCGCGAATAGGTGCGGCTCTCCAGATGGGCGCGCTGGTGATCGCGGATCGCGCGATAGAAATCGAGGGAGAGGTCCGTGCGGCGATAGAAGGGGTCGGTCGGCGCATCGGGGTCGGTCTCGGCCGGGCGCAGTTCGGCGATGCGGGTGAGTGTGGCGAGCGCCAGTTCGGGCGTGGCGAAGAACAGATAGCCATCGCCGCCCTGGAAGCTCACTTCGGGTTCCAGCGCGATTCCCGCCCGCACGAAGCGCCTTCGGGCCCAGGGGGAGAGCGGCCAGGCGAGCCGATCCGCGAGGCTGGAAGGGTGGGCCCCGCGGCCCATGCTTTCGCCATGGGTATCGAAGATCAGCGCGGCGACATCGGTCAGGCGATTGGCCACCATGGCCTGGGCAAGGCGGCCCTGAAGCCGCTCGATAGCAAGGCTTGCGGGCACCTGGCCCACAAAGCGCCCGGCATCGGAAAAGCCTGTCTGCACCGCCACCCGTCCGCGCTGGCGGGCATAATCCTGATAGGCATCTTCCGCGAGCAGGGCATCGAGGAAACGGCCGCCATGTTCCAGCGCGCTTTCCGTTTCGAACAGGGGCGAGACGTCCACCTTGTGTGCGATACCGAACAGCCGGGCGAAATAGAGCGCGGCGAGCATGGTGGCAGGTTGCTCGCATTCCGCGATCAGCATCCGGATCGGTGCATCCGCATCGATGTGGTGCAGGATCTGGGCCATGGCCAGGAACTGGCGGATCGCAGTGCTGCTCTCGATGGCAAGCGCGGCGAAGTTGGAACGGTGGGGTTCTACGCTGGCCAGCATCTCTCGCAGCCGCACCATCGCGCCGCGACTGCCGAGATCCAGCGTACCGTCCCCGTCGATCGCGCGGCGGATTGCGTTGTGGAGCTGGCTGGAATTGACGCGGAAGTGAATCCAGCCCGCACCCAGCCCATCGGCGCGCATGGCGGAGGCCAGCGTCTTGAGCGCAATCGCGCGCTGCAGGCTCGCGCCCTTCGCCTCTTCCTCAAGCGCGGCGATCAAGGGGGAGAGGGTCAGCAGTTTGGCCGGATTGTCGGCTGTCAGCCGGTTGGCGGCCTCGGAGAGGATTTCCGGGTCTGTCAGATCGCTCGCGAAATCATCGGCTCCCTTGCGGGTGTGGATGGCGGCGGCGCGTAACGTGGCGAGTATGGGATGGGCCGCATCGATGGCTTCCAGCGAGGCGGCATAGCGTTCCAGTCGCCCGGCCTTCTCGACCAGCCGGAAATGGATGGAATCATACCATTTGATGTCGGTCCGGCCATCCATGTCATAGCCGACCCAGCTCGCGAAGCGGAAGGGCAGCGGTTCGAAATCGTGCCATTTGTCGGGCCAGCGCTGCGCTGCCTCGGCCAGCAAAGTCGCCACCAGCCGGTCACGCGCAGTGGCGGCATTGGCGATGGCATCCATCGCTTGCTCATGCTCGAAGGCGAGCGTGATGCGCGGTCGTTCGCCCGCCAGCACGCAGACTTCGGCGTCGATCGGCTCGTCATGAGAGGCGGCACGGGCAACTGCCCCGGTCTGGGCGGGAGAGAGCAGAAAGGTCGGGTGCGCCGTGAACACGCAATGGAGCTGGGGATGTTCCCACCGGGTACGAAATTCCCAATAATCGCCCGGCTCCTGCCCCAATCTGGCAGGTTTTGCCGGCAGATTGGGG
>DATJDU010000065.1:0-20505 GCA_035497315.1 Sphingomonadaceae bacterium | reverse complement strand
TTAAAAACGGACCGCTCATATCATTTGCCATTTCCCAGTTGCCACGGGTTTCAAAGGCCATTTTATTCTTAAAGTTAGTCGTGAATACATACGGTGAATAAGCCTCTTCAGTAGCCATAAATGCTCCCGGCTCCTGGCCATGAACGTAGTTACTGCCTATAGAGTCACGCATTACAATAATATTATTTACAATAGTCTTGTTCTTCTCTATAACAGAGAAAGGCACTTTGTAAATCATGATATTGGTATTGCCGCTGGGGATATCCTTTTTAAGCCATACAAAACTGTCGTTTTTTACGGCATACTTGTAAGTAGAAGGTATATTGATGGAAATGCCGTACTGTGATGTAAATGTTTTTTGGTCTACAACACCAAGCTCAACATTTCGCTCCTGATTTTCGGCTATTTCAGTTTGGCGTATAGCACTGATGATCTCATTAGCATGCATTTCTATAAGAGAAAGCAGGAACAGAACGGCGGTTTCCGACCAGGCGCGCTGTTCGTTGCGCCAGTTGGAATATTCAGCCGGAACGCCCGGATAGACGTTCGGGCCGACCTGCTGGTTGCGCAGGAAGTCGACGACATTGCCGACCGAATCCAGCTTCTGCTGAAGGGTTTGCTCACTCATTTGATGCCTCTCCTAGAAAAAAGGGGTTGGTTGAAGCTACGGGTTGAACAGATGGGTTAATCGTTGGCCGGCCGGGCAAGCCAGTCGGCAATGGCCGCGTTAACCGCCTCGGGCGCCTCAGCCATGATCATGTGGCCGGAGCCCGGAACGATGACGAGTTCCGCGTCCGGAATGGCCGCCGCGATCTTCTCGTGCTGTGCCGGGCCGCTCCAGCTATCCTTTTCGCCGGTCATCACCAGCGTGGGGCAATGGATCGTGGGAAGCAGGCTTTCCACTTCGGGCCGGCCCACCAGCGCGGCGATCTGCGCTTCGAACACTTGCGTGCCTGCGCGAACGCACATGGAGCGCATGGGGGCCATCAATTCCTCTTCACCGAGGCGTTCGGACGCCACCATCGGCGGCAGCCATGCATCAACGAGCGCTTCGGCGCCCTGTTCCCGCCCGATCGCGATCAGCGCCTCACGCTTCTCGCGCTCGCCGGGCTGGACAGGGTGCATGCCGGTGCTGACCAGCGCGAGTCGCCGCACGCGTTCAGGGGCGAGCCTGAACACTTCCAGCGCCACGCGTCCACCCATGGAATGGCCGAACAGGTCGAATCGCTCCGGAGATTGGCTGAGCGCGATGCGCGCCATTTCCTCAAGGGAATCTGCCGTTCCATAACCATCAATAGCCTTCGCCTGAGGGAAGGCGGCCGTTTGCGCGGCGTAAATGCTCGCATCGCAAATCAGGCCTGGCAGCAGGATCAGCATCCGATCTCCCCAGAAGTCGCGTGCGCAACTTTCTTCGTCAACGTGAACATTTCATCTATACGAAGAAATGGTGATTTGCTAGAGCCATTCTTGCAATGGCGGCGCTTGCGTGAAAGAGGGGCCGCACAATCCAACTATAGGGCGAATCCGCCGCCAGCAGCCGCCTGGAACATTTGGGAGCACACTCATGTCCTACGCCGCCATCCATCCCGATTGGGAAAAGCCCCGCGCCAATATGGTCGACGGCTATTCGCTCGAAATGACGGCGAAGGAAATCGAAGGCCTCAAGGAAGCCGCATCGAAGATCCGCCCCGGCACGCAGATCGCCGTGACCTTCCTGCCCGGCGAGGAAATGAGCCAGCGCGTGGAATGCGCCAAGCTGGTACGCGAGCTGGGCTTCGAACCGATCGTCCACCTTTCTGCCCGTCGCTTCACTTCCGAAGCCGAGCTTGAGCAGTATCTGTCGGACATCACCAGCCAGGCTGGCGTGAAACGCGTCTTCATTATCGCGGGCGACCCGCCGGAACCGGAAGGCCCCTATTCCGATTCGCTGCAGATCATCGAAACCGGCCTGCTGGAAAAATACGGCATCGAGATCGTCGGCATCGGCGGCCACCCCGAAGGCCACCCCAATGTTTCCAAGCCCGACCTGTGGATCTGGATGGAAAAGAAAATCGAAGCGATCCGCGCCCGCGGCATGACCCCGCTGGTCGTGACCCAGTTCGCCTTTGACGATGACGCGATCATCGAATGGGTGAAGGAAATGCGCGGCCGCGGCATCGACGTGCCTGTGCGCCTCGGCGTCCCCGGCCCGGCCGGCATCAAGCGCCTGCTGGGCTTCGCCAAGCGCTGCGGTGTGGGCGCCTCGGCTTCGGTGATGAAGAAATACGGCATCTCGCTGACAAACCTCATCGGCAGCGCCGGGCCGGACAAGCTGGTCAATTCGCTCGACAAGGGGCTGACCGAGGAAGCCGGCCGTGTGCGCCTGCACCTCTATCCGTTCGGCGCGCTGACGGCTTCGGCCGAATGGATCAATTCCTACGCTGCCAAGCACTGAGGGCAAGAATGGCTGACATTATCGACGGGCGCGCAGTAGCGCGAAAGCTTGACGAGGAAACAGCCGCCGAAGTGCGCGCGATGGTCGAGGCGGGACTTCCCCGCCCCGGCCTCGCCGTGGTGCTGGTGGGCAACGATCCGGCGAGCGAGGTCTATGTCGGTCGCAAGATCAAGGGCTGCGAGAAGACGGGTATCCTGTCCGTCGAATATCGCATGCCCGAGAACACGACTCAGGAAGAGTTGCTGGCCCTGATCGCCAGGCTCAACGCCGATCCGGAAGTCCACGGCATCCTGGTGCAGGTGCCGCTACCCCGACATATCGACACCGGCCTGGTGCTGCGCGCCATCCTGCCTTCCAAGGATGTCGACGGCTTCCACCCGGTGAATGTGGGCCGCCTGTCGACCGGCACTGGCGGCATCGTGCCCTGCACACCGCTAGGCGTGACCAAGCTGCTCGACACCGTGTTCGACGATCTGACCGGGCTCGACGTGGTGGTGATCGGTAAGTCCAACATCGTGGGCAAGCCCATCGCCATGCTGCTGCTGGAGCGTGAGGCAACCGTCACCGTAACGCATATCGAAACGAAGGACCTGCCCGGCCTGTGCCGCAAGGCCGACATCATCATTGCCGCCGCCGGCGCCCCGCGCCTGGTTAAGGGCGATTGGGTGAAGGACGGCGCAGTGATCATCGATGTGGGAATCACCCGGATCAAGGGCGAAGACGGCAAGACCAAGCTGGTGGGCGATGTGGCCTTCGAGGAAGTGCAACATGCCCGCGCCGTCACCCCGGTACCCGGCGGCGTCGGCCCGATGACCATTGCTTGCCTGCTGGCCAACACGGTTCAGGCCGCGAAGGAACAGCTTTCAGGCAAGAGCAGCGACGGCTTCCAGATCGACTGGGACGATTTGCCCGATCGTTCGATGATCTTCGGCCAGTCGGAAGGCTGAACGATTTCAGGATTGCGTGTTCGTGGGGCCCGGAAACGGGCCCCGTTTCGTTAGAGCCAGCCGATCCTGCGGAACTGCCAGAACAGCGTGCCGCAGATCGTCAGCATCCCGCCGACCACCATATAATAGCCATAGTGCCAGCGCAGTTCGGGCATGAAGTCGAAATTCATCCCGTAAACCCCGGCTATCGCCGTCGGCACACCCAGGATCGCAGCCCATGCGGCGAGCTGGCGAGTGATGGTGCCCTGCCGGTTCTGTTCGAGCAGGCTGGCAACTTCCACGATGCTGCCCAGCGTATCGTTGAGCGCCCGCGCCCGGCCCAGACTGTGCCGCACATGGTCATGGATATCGTTGAAATAGGGGCGCGCCTTCTTGTCGATAGGCGGCAGGCTGGCAGAGGCGAGCTTGCCGGCCACTTCCTCCATATGCCCCACATTGCTCTCGAAGCGCCGCAAGCGGCGGCGCAGGCGGAAGATTCGGCGGATGCGCGCCTGATCGGGGAAGCCTGTAACGGCACCTTCCTCCATCTCCTCCACCGCATGGTCGAGCTTGTCGAGCAACGGTACATAGCCATCGGCGAGATAATCCAGCAGGCCATGCAGTACCACGTCCGGCCCTTCGGCCAGACGTTGGGGATTGGCCTCCAATTGCTGGCGCAGCGCCGTGTGCGCCCGAGCGCTTCCCTGCCGTACGGTGATGATGAAGCGCCGGTCGAGGAAGATGGCCGTCTGCCCATAGGCAATGCCTTCCTCATCCTCCAGCGCGGCCGTGCAGGCCATGACGAACAGCATCGGACCGAAGGCCTCGGCCTTGGCCGGGGCACCGCGCGTCAGCGCATCTTCGATAGCCAGTGGATGGAGGCCATAGCGGCGCTGGAGCAGGGCGAGTTCTTCCTCGCTCGGATCTGCCACGCCGATCCAGTCGAATTCGCCGTCGGCCTCAGGAAGGTCGCAGTGCTCCAGATCGAGCGCCGCATCGACCACCCTGCCCGCCGAATAGCGCCTTGCCGCGACAATCGTCATACAACACCATCTGGCAGAGCCGGACGGGGCTGGCAATCGGATGCAGCCATCAGCGGCACGCCCCATTGGCGGGGCGCGGGAAACGGCTTACAAAGATGTAAGCAATGGGAGAGAGATCGATGGCGGGCGATGTTGACGTCCTGATCGTCGGCGCCGGAATTTCCGGCATTTCGATGGCAGCGCATATGAAGATGCTGTGCCCGGGGCGCAGCTATGCGATGGTGGACCGGCGGGAAAATCTGGGGGGGACCTGGGATCTGTTCCGTTATCCCGGCATCCGTTCCGACAGTGACATGCACAGTTTCGGCTTCCGCTTCGAACCGTGGATTCACGAACAATCCATCGCCGATGGGCCGAACATCCTCGATTATCTGAACCGCGTGGTCGACAAATACGGTATCCGCCCGAACATCCGCCTCGGCCACAAAGTCGTCAGCGCCGATTTCCATTCGGGCGATGCGCTGTGGCATGTGGAGCTGGAAGACGCAGCCGGCCAGCGCAGCCGGCTCACAGCCTCCTTCCTCTATCTCGGCTCGGGCTATTACGATTACGACAGCCCCTATGATCCCGGATTTCCCGGCAGGGAGGATTTCCGGGGCACCATTATCCACCCGCAGTTCTGGCCCGAGGAGCTGGACTATGCGGGCAAGCAGGTGGTGATCGTCGGATCGGGCGCGACGGCCGTCACTATCCTGCCCGCCATGGCGCGGGACGCCGCCCATGTGACCATGCTCCAGCGCACCCCCACCTGGATGGGCGCGCGGCCACAGAAGGATGTGGTGGCCAATTTCCTGCGCAAGGTGCTGCCGGAAAAGCTCGCTTACCGGATCACCCGGTTCAAGAATATCCGGATGCACAGCTTCATCTTCAAGCGCGCACGCGCAAGGCCCGAGAAAGTGGCGGGCTTCCTGACGCGAAACGCGCAGAAGGCACTCGGCCCCGCGTGGAACGCAAAGGACTTCGTCCCGCCCTACAATCCATGGGAGCAGCGCTTGTGTCTGGTGCCCGATGGCGACCTGTTCGAAGCGGTAAAGGCCGGCCGGGCCTCCATCGTGACCGACCGGATCGAGCGGTTCGATGCCACCGGCATCCGGCTTGAAAGCGGAAAGCATCTCGATGCCGACATCATCGTTACCGCCACCGGCCTTGCCCTGACCATGGGCGGCAAGATCGCGGTGAGCGTGGACGGGCAGCCAATAGACTGGGCCGCACGCTGGTTCTATCGCGGCTGCATGTTCTCAAACATGCCGAATTTCGCCGTGGTGTTCGGCTATCTCAACGCGTCCTGGACCCTGCGGGCAGACAATACCGCCCATTATATCTGCGAGGTGCTCAACCGCATGGAGGCGCTGGGTGCCGATATCGTCCGCCCCGCCCTGCCGGATGAGAGCGTGCTGGTGGAGGATGACGTGTTCAATTACTCGTCCGGCTATATCCAGCGCGCCCGCCACATGATGCCCAAAAGCGCTGCCGAGCTGCCCTGGCGGCTCAACATGGATTACCTCGCCGATGCCAGGGACTTCCGCGAAAGGCCGGTGGACGATGGTGTGCTTGCCTTTGAAAAGGCTAAAGGAACATTGGCGCAAGCTGCGGAGTAGCGGGGCGGCGTGAATTCGCCTAACCACCCTGCCATGGGTAAAAGTGAACGAATCTGGACCGCTGCGCTGATCGTGATTGGCGACGAGATTCTGTCCGGCCGCACGCAGGACAAGAACATCGCCCAGGTGGCGAGCTGGCTGCAGGTTCAGGGGATTCGCCTCACCGAAGTTCGCGTGGTCGCCGATGTGATGGAAGCCATCGTGGAGGCGGTGAACGCATTGCGCGTGCGCCACGACTATTTGTTCACCACTGGCGGCATCGGCCCGACCCATGACGATATCACGGTGGACGCGATTGCCGCCGCGCTGGGCGTGGAAGTGGTGGTCCACCCGGAGGCGCGCCGGATTCTGGAAGACTATTACGCCACTCGTGGCGGGATCAACGAAGGCCGCCTGCGCATGGCGCGCGTGCCGGAAGGGGCGAGCCTCATCCCCAACCGCATGTCGGGCGCGCCAGGCATTCATATCGGCAATATCTTCGTGATGGCGGGCGTGCCCACCATCTGCGCCCAGATGCTCGACGGGCTGACCGGCACGCTGGAAGGCGGCGCTCCGCTCCTCACAGAAACCATCGGCTGCTGGATAGCTGAAAGCGAAGTCGCCACTCTGCTACGCGAGGTCGAGGCAGCGCATGAAGGTTGCCAGATCGGCAGCTACCCCTTCTTCCGCGAAGGCAGGACTGGCGCCAATTTCGTGATCCGTTCAACCGAGCCGGAAATCCTGCGCAGCGCGGTTGATACGTTGTGCGAAGGGCTGGGCGAGTTGGGCAGGGATTTCACGCCGGGCGGCATCTAGATCCGGCGGATCGGGGAGAGACGACACTCATGAATCGCGAGGAATTGACGGGTGCGATCACCCGTGTGCTCGAAGCCATGGCCGCGCATGATCCGGCCCATGCAGGATTGGCGCCCGATGCGCGCTATACCGAGAACGGACAGGAGCTTTCCCCCGGAGATGGCCTGTGGGGCACACTTGATGCGCTTGGCTCCTATCGACACGATTTCCTCGACACGGTGAGCGGGCAGGGCGCGACCATCACCACCATTTCCGAAGGCGCGGTAAGGTCGATCCTCGTGCTGCGCGTGAAGCTGTCCGGCGGAGGCATCCGCGAAGTGCAAGCCATTGCCGCACGCCCCGATGCCATGAACGGGCAAGCCCCCTTTGCCGATGGACCCAATCAGCTGGACCTGTCTGGCGGCCCGGCCCCCGAATGGTTCACCCCCATCCCCGCTGCCGAGCGCCTTTCCCGCGAGGAACTGCGCCAGGTAGCGAATATGTATTTCAGCGGCATCGAGAAGAACGATGGCAAGGGAGAATATCCTTTCGCCGATGGCTGCATCCGGATCGAAAACGGCTTTCGCACCACCGATGTGCCCGGCATCGCCCTCGCGAACGAGCCTGCCGATAAGGACACGCCCTACCAGCCCGACTTCCGCGCAATGAGTGCCAAAGCCCAGCTGGAGACAGGCTTCTTCCGCTTCGTCGACCGCATCCGCAACCGCCGCTTCCCCATAATCGACGAGGAGCACGGCCTTGTCTTCTCCTTCGCCTTCTTCGACCATTCGGGCACAGTGCGCGACTATGAGCTGACCAGCGGCCGCAAGGTGACGAGCGGCATCACACGCCCCTTCAGCTGGGAAATCGGCGAAGCATTCAGAATCGAACAGGGCCTGTTTACCCGGATCGAAGCAGTGATGACCCCCTGCCCCTATGGCATGGACGCCAATTGGCCATTGGAGGAAGGCGACATTCCGTGAGGGGGAGCGCCCTCTCCCGATTGTTGCCTGCCGCCCTTGCTCTGGCAGGCTGTGCCATGCCGCAGCCAGGCACTCCCCGAGACGATCCACTGCAGGTTCGGTTTGAGGCCGCACTGGCTGCACACGACAGCGCCACCGCCGCGCTGGAAGGCTAGTGCACCGCGCGCGGGCTTGCCAATCCGGCCAAGGTGAGTGCCGCACCGGCAGATGGCCCGGCCCTCCCCATGACAAAGCGCAACAGGCGAATATTGGACGTGTCGGACGCGGAGCCATTGGGCTATCGCCATGTCAGGCTGAGCTGCGGCGGAAAGGTGCTGTCGCAAGCGCATAATTGGTATGTGCCCGCCAGACTTACTCCCGAAATCAACCGTCAGCTCGAAACCACGGATATTCCCTTCGGCAAGGCTATCGCGCCACTCGGTTTCGAGCGGGAACGGCTGTTCGGCAAACGCGGGACGATCGAAGGCTGCCCCAAGGATACGATCCTGATTCACCAGGCCATGCTGCGCCTGTCCGACGGGCGCCCGGTGAGCCTGGTGATCGAATGCTATACGCCGGAAAACCTGCACTGACGCGCCAACGCGCCGCACTTTCGCAACGATCCCCTCGATCCGGCCCTGAGTATGTTGCAGTCCTGCATCTGCGGGCAGCCATTTTGCCGCCCTGCGCCCTTCCGGTGGTTGACAATCCATCCCGGAGGCATTGTAACTGCCGTTAACTTAACGACCGTTATCTTAACGGCAGATCACACAGGGAGTTTGTTGATGCCCATCGGCCTTTCGCCGCGCGCATTCCGTGCAGGTGCCGCAAATATCGCCATCGCCGCTTCGCTCTTCGCCGGCGGCACCGCCTTCGCCCAGGACGAAGGCGCCAGCCAGGACAACGGGATTCACGAAATCGTCGTGACCGCCCAGTTCAAGAGCCAGAACCTTCAGGAAACCCCGCTGGCTATCACTGCGGTCGATGCCGCGCTGATGGAGGCACGCAGCCAGACCAATGTGCAGGACGTCGCCCAGCGCGCTCCGAGCGTCAGCTTCACCGCTGGCGGCCAGGGCGGCGGCGCCCAGACTGCGGCGGCCAATATCCGCGGCATTGGCCAGAGCGATTTCCAGTTCCCCAACGAACCGGGCGTCGGCATCTATATCGATGACGTCTATTACGGCATTTCCTTTGCCAGCGCCTTCGATCTCGTCGACCTGGAGCGCGTGGAAATCCTGCGCGGCCCGCAAGGCACTCTGTCGGGCAAGAATTCGATCGGTGGTTCGATCAAGCTGTTCAGCCGCAAGCCGAACGACGATCCCGATGCCTATGTCGAGGCCACCGTCGGCTCCTTCGGCCGTCTGGGCATCAAGGCGGCGGGCAACGCCACTCTGGTACCCGACAAGCTCTATCTGCGCCTCACGGGCGTGGGCAAATATGTCGACGGCTACCTCAAGCGACTTGACTATGAATGCGTCACGGGCAACCCCGCTCCGGGCGGGTCCCAGGCCTCCGCTGCCGAGGATTGCGTGATCGGGACGGAGGGCGGCCAGAACGTGCTCGCCGCGCGCGGCGCATTGCGCTGGATCGTGAACGACCGGATCGAAAACAACTTCATCGCCGACGTGACGCGCGACCGCTCCGAGGCTTCGCCCGGCAAGGCGATCTTCCTCCCCCCGATCAACGGCAACGATTACGTCACCGGGCCTGAGGAATACACCAATTACGCCACCTACACCGGCTATCCGGGCCAGGCTGACCAGTACACCAACCCGGCAATCAGCTACGTCAATTCCTGGGGCTTCTCGAACAATCTCGAGATCGGCCTGAGCGACAATGTCACCCTCACCTCGATAACCGCCTTCCGCCATGCGGACGGCAAGAGCTCGTGGGACGGGGACAATTCGCCCGAGAACGTCTCGAACAACACGACCATCTTCGATCATGACCAGTTCACCCAGGAACTGCGCCTTTCGGCAACCCTGAGCGACATGTTCGACTTCACGGTGGGCGGCTATTATTACAAGGGCGACAGCCTCATCGGCGGCCGCGTGAATGTCGGCGCGGCGGGGCTAGACTTCGTCTCGAACGATCCGTTCAAGCAGACTTCCAAATCGGCCTTCATCCACGGCGTGGCGCACCTGACCGACCAGCTGAACCTGACTGCGGGCCTGCGCTACACGGACGAGAACAAGACCTACACCTTCAGCCGCACCAGCCCGATCCCCGGCGTGCCGACCGATCCGCGCGTGGCCTCGCTCGACGGGCTGGAGAAGTCTTTCTCGGGCGACAATGTCGACTGGCGCGTGGCGCTGGATTACGAAATCGTACCCGACGTGCGCTTCTACGGGCAGGTTTCGACGGGCTTCAAGGGCGGCGGCATCAACCCGCGCCCCTATCTCGAAATGCAGGCTGTGCCCTATGCGCAGGAAAAGGCCACTTCCTATGAAGCAGGCCTCAAGACCATGCTGCTCGACCGCAGGCTGCGGCTCAACATGGCCTATTACCATACCGACTATAACGATTATCAGGGCCTGGTCAGCTCTTGCCCGGACCTCAGCCCTCCGGGCTTCACCTTCTGCTCGGCCACCCGCAATGTGGGCGATGCGAAGATCGACGGCTTCGAAGTGGAATTCGACGCGCAGCCGGTGGAAGGCCTCTCGATCGACGGTTCGGTAAGCTACACCAAGTTCGATTTCGTGAGCGGCATTGCCGGTTCCAGCATCGTACCGGGCGTGACCAGGGCGCCCTTCGTGCCCGAGTGGAAATATGCCATCGGCGCTCAGTACGAGATCCCGCTGGAAGGCCTCGGTTCGCTCACTCCGCGCCTCGACTGGAACTGGCAGTCGGATATGGAAAGCAACATCCCCAACGGCATCCCCGGCTTCCTGCTGGGCAATGTGGAAGCACGCGGGCTGCTCAATGCGCGCGTGACCTTCAAGTCGGAGAACAAGGACTGGGAAGTCGCGCTTGCGGCCACCAACCTGACCGACAAGTTCTATTACGCGAACAAGTATGACCGCGTGAGCCAGTCGGGCAATGCCTATGGCCTGCCGGGCCGTCCGCGGGAAATCATGCTCAGCGTGAAGCGCAACTTCTGATCGCTCTCCCAATAGCGATCTGCTGACACTTACGGGGCGGTGCGCAAGCACCGCCCCGTTTCGTTTGCGCCTCTTTACAGTTCAGTGTTTTGTCCTGGCAGCGATTGCCGCGCGAGTGTCTGCCCCGCCAGTCCGACACGGCGTGGCGAGCCGCTCGTCGATCAGTTCAGACGGGCTACTGCCGCTCATGCTCCGAGATTAGCGGCGGAGAGAGGAGGCAGGCAAAGCAAAAGGGCCGGAGGATTGCTCCCCCGGCCCTCTGGCGATTTCGCTTTGCCGCGCGGATTATGCGCCGGCGATTTCCGCGGTGTCGATCTTCAGGCCGGGGCCCATGGTCGAGGTCACCGAGATCTTGCGGACATATTTGCCCTTCGAACCCGACGGCTTCGCCTTGACGATCGCATCGACGAAAGCATCGAAGTTGGACTTCAGCTGCTCGTCCGAGAAGGAGAGCTTGCCGATGCCCGAGTGGATGATACCCTGCTTTTCGACGCGGAACTCGACCTGGCCGGCCTTGGCGATCTTCACCGCATTGGCGACGTCCATCGTCACGGTGCCCAGCT
This sequence comes from Sphingomonadaceae bacterium, assembly GCA_035497315.1. Classification (GTDB taxonomy): domain Bacteria; phylum Pseudomonadota; class Alphaproteobacteria; order Sphingomonadales; family Sphingomonadaceae; genus Andeanibacterium. The sequence goes on along the minus strand of DATJDU010000065.1, from coordinate 9,104 downwards.
TCGGGTTCGGCATCAGGCCCTTGGGGCCGAGGATCTTGCCCAGACGGCCAACCACACCCATCATGTCGGGAGTGGCGATGACGCGATCATAGTCGAGATTGCCGGCCTGCATGTCTTCCATCAGGTCTTCGGCACCAACCTTGTCCGCACCGGCTTCGAGAGCTTCGGCGGCCTTGGCGTCCTTGGCGAACACGGCGACCTTCATTTCCTTGCCGGTGCCGGCAGGCAGCGAGACCATGCCGCGGACCATCTGGTCGGCGTGGCGGGGATCGACGCCCAGGTTCAGCGCGATTTCGACGGTTTCGTCGAACTTCTTGCTGGCGTTCTCGCGCAGGGTGACCAGCGCTTCGTCCAGGCTGTACAGCTTTTCGGCGTCGAGCTTTTCGACCAGCGTCTTCTGCTTCTTGCTCAGCTTCGCCATGTCTTAGCCCTCCACCACTTCGAGGCCCATCGAACGCGCGGAGCCTTCGATGATCTTGGTCGCCTGGTCGATATCGTTCGCGTTGAGATCGGCCATCTTGGCCTGCGCGATTTCGGCGAGCTGCGAACGCTTGATCGTTCCGGCCGAGATCTTGCCCGGCTCCTTCGAGCCCGACTTCAGATTGGCGGCCTTCTTGATGAGGAAGGTGGCCGGCGGGGTCTTGGTCACGAAAGTGAACGAGCGGTCCGCATAGACGGTGATCACCGTCGGGATCGGCATGCCCTTTTCGAGTTCCTGCGTGCTGGCGTTGAACGCCTTGCAGAATTCCATGATGTTCACGCCGCGCTGACCCAGCGCAGGGCCGATCGGCGGAGAGGGAGTTGCGGAGCCAGCAGGCACCTGGAGCTTGATATAGCCCTCAATCTTCTTGGCCATGGGAAGGCCTCCTTTCGCACTGTCGCCCCGCCGTTCGGAAGGGCTCATGTTAAGCGGTGTTCGCGGAGCCTTTCCCAAGGCTCCTCCCGCACGGAATCCCGCGCGCAAACGCGGGAAGCGGCGCCCCTACAGCAGGAAGCGCCGGATTACAACCGCCATCCCACCCCCTGCAGGGGCAGGATGGAAGCCGGAATTACTTGGAAAGCTCGACCTGTTCGAAGTCCAGTTCGACCGGCGTCGCGCGCCCGAAGATCGAGACCGAGACCTTGACCTTGTTCTTGTCGAAATCGAGCTCTTCCACCACGCCGTTGAAGCTGGCGAAAGGACCGTCGAGCACCTTGACGCTGTCGCCGATCTCGTACTCGATGTGGATTTCGCGCTTCGGCATCGCGGCTGCTTCTTCGCGCGCACCGAAATAGCGGGCTGCCTCGCGTTCCGAAATCGGCTGCGGCTTGCCATTGGGGCCGAGGAAGCCTGTCACCTTCGGGGTATTCTTGATCAGGTGATAGACGTCGTCATTGAGGTTCAGCTTGGCGAGAACATAGCCGGGCATCGTCTTGCGCTCGACCTGAACCTTCTTGCCACGCTTCACTTCTGTGATCGTCTCGGACGGCACCTCGACCTGCGTCACGCCTTCGGAGAGGCCCATGCGCTCCGCCTCGGCGATGATCGAATCGCGTACCTTGTTCTCGAAGCCCGAATAGGCGTGGATGATGTACCAGCGGGACATTGCTTACGGTTCCGTCTCTTGGGTCAGCCTCAGGCCAGCGACAGAAGCCACTGGACGATCGCGGCGAACAATGTGTCAACACCGAGGAAGAACACCGCCAGAAGCACCATCATGATCGCCACGAAGATAGCCGTGGTGACGGTTTCCTGACGTGTGGGCCACACCACCTTACGGGCTTCCGCCTGCACCTGGCGCATGAACTCGCCTGGATTGATCTTGGCCATGGTTCTCTCGCTTCCGTGTTCGCGATCGGCAAACAAACTAGTCATACATTCCGGCAAAGGATCTTCGCCGCCCCGGTCATTCTACCGGGAGGGGCAAGGATTCTCCGATGTCGGAAAGCCCGGCCGCATGTAGCGATGGCGCATCGCGATGGCAAGAGAGGCGGATAAGCCAAAGATAGACGCCCCCGGTAATATAGTGCGCGGGGCACTGGCGCTTGCGGCATTGTGGAGATAGCTTCCCATTCTTTCGCAACGCAGCAGGGGGAACGGGCGGCATGGCGACAGGGCAACCGGCGGGACTGATCGACCACATCACCAATGTCTCCGATTTCATCTGGGGCGGCACATGGAACGGGGCCCAGGCCCTGCCTTTCCCGCCAATGGTGATCGTGTTGTTCGGCGTGGGCCTCTACATGATGGTGGGGCTGCGCTTCTCCCCCCTGTTCTCTCTGGGCACTGCCTTTTCCGGGCTGTTCAAGGGCCGCAAGGCACATGGAGCAGGCGAGATCTCGCCTTTCGCGGCGCTCTCCACCGCGCTCTCCGGCCAGGTGGGCACCGGTAATCTCAGCGGCGTTGCCACCGCCATCGCGCTGGGCGGGCCGGGCGCGATCTTCTGGATGTGGATCACCGCGCTGATCGGAATGGCGCTGGCATTTGCCGAAGGTGCCCTGGCGATTCGCTTTCGCGAGACGACTTCGGACGGAGTCCATCGCGGCGGACCGATGACCTATATCATGCGCGGGCTGGGGCCGAAATGGACCTGGCTGGCCCTGGTCTTCTGCATCGGCACGATCTTTTCCGCCCTGGTTACGGGCAATTCGGTGCAGGCCAATGCGGTGGCCGACGGGCTCAACGAGCTGTTCGGGATCGAGGAATGGCTGGGCGGGCTGATCGTGGCGGTCGCCGTCTTCGTGGTGATCATCGGCGGCATCAAGTCGATCGGCAGTTTCGCGGAGAAGATCGTGCCGGTGATGGCCCTTGCCTATATCGCAATGGCGCTGCTGGCGATTGCCCTCAATATTCGCGACGTACCGGATACTTTCGCCATGATCTTCGGCGGCGCCTTCAATCCGCAGAGCGCGGCGGGCGGTTTTGCCGGGGCGGCAGTGATCGTGGCGATTCGCGCGGGCGTGGCGCGCGGGCTGTTCTCGAACGAGGCGGGGCAGGGCTCCACTCCCATCGCCCATGCCGTGGCCCAGACGGAAGACCCGGTGCAGCAGGGCCGCATGGCGATGATGGGAACCTTCATCGACACGATCGTGATCTGCACCATGACCGCGCTGGTGATTTTGACAGTGGAAGGCAATTTCACATCCGGAGGACAGCATGTCGTCCATGCCTGGCAATCGGACCTCAACGGCTTCGCCATGACGTCCGGCGCCTTTGCCGCAGCCTTTCCGCTGCCGGTGGGCGGCGTTCCCATTGGCACGCTGGTGGCGGGGATCGCGCTGATCCTGTTCGTTTACACCACCCTGCTCACCTGGTCCTATTATGGCGAGCGCGCGATCACCTTCTTCTATGACCGGGTGCCCGGCTCCAATCGCAAGGGTGAAAAGACGCTGCACATCACCTGGCGCGTGGTGTGGTGCGTGGCGATCTTCCTGGCCTCGACCCAGCCGCTGGAACTGGTCTGGCGCCTGGGCGACATCTCCAATGCCGCGATGGCGCTGCCCAACCTCGTCGCGCTGGCGCTGCTTTCAGGCGTGGTGTTCAAGCTTGCCAGGGGCGACCGTTTCGCCGGCACCGATTACGGCAAGGAAACCGACGAGGAACCTCAGGAATACTGACCGGCAGCGGGCTTCGGCCCGCGCGTCCAGATCAGCCACACCAGTGCCGCCAGTGCCAGCGGCATCAGGTTCACCCCCAGCGGCAAAGCGGCCGCGCGGGTGGCGTAGGGCGCGAAATAGAGCGCGACCAGCGCCAGCTTCTCATAGGGGCGGAAGCCACGGGCCAGCCCTTCGCGCGCCAGCCACAGGACCGGCAGGACAAGGAAGGGCAGATCGTAATTGAACAGATAGGGCGAGGCCAGGCCGGTGCCGGCCAGCGCCAGCGCGCCGGTGGCCATGCCGTCCTGCCCCAGGCGCCGCCAGGAAAGCGCCGCCAGCGCCACCATTCCGGCCGAGACCAGCCCCTGCACCGCCAATGCCGCACCGCTGGGCATGATCAGGCACAATTGCCCGTAAAGCGTCGAGAGCCGCAGGTAGAAATCCGTCCCCGCCCCGCGCATGATCTGGGCGCTGGCATCCCAGCTGGTCATATAGGCCAGCATCGTTTCCGTGCCGAACACCGCCCATGACAGCACAAGCAGCCCCGTCGCGCTGGAACCCGCCGCAGCAAAGGCCTTCCACCGGCCGCCGGCCGCCAGCCAGAAGGGCACCAGCAAGGCCAGATGCGGCTTGATTATCAATGCACCCAGCAATGCCCCGGCCAGGGCAGGCCTGCGATCGAGCAGGGCGACTCCGCCCACCAGAAGCGCGCCGGTAAGCAGCCCGTTCTGCGCATGGCCCGCCGCGATCAGCGCGCCGGGGAAGGCCAGCACCGGCAGCCAGTAGCGCGGAAAGGCGCGTATCGCCGCCCAGGCCCACAGCGCATAGGTTGCCGCCACCCAGGCGATCCACGCCATGGGGAACGGCAGCATGCCGAAAGGTGCGACCAGAAAGAGGAACGGCGGCGGATTGACGAAGGCGAACCAGCCTTCGGACCCCGTGCCGAGCTGCACCCGCTCCTGCACCGCAAGATCGTAGGCCAGCGCCGGATGCCCCCCGGCCGTGACCTGCCCCGCACCCCAGAAGGCCAGGAAGTCGCTACCCACAGTACCCGTGGCTTTGAGCCAGGCATCCACCAGCAGGCCGAACGAGGCGAGGCACAGCAGGATGGAATAGCCGCGCACCCGCTCAGCGGTGAGCCAGCGCGCCTCGCGAATGTCGATCATGCCTTATCCCCTGCCTGACGGGCCCGGGCATATCGCGGGCCGGCAGCCAAAGGCCAGCACGATTCGGCGATGTTTGGGGATAGGCCTGGCAGGAGTGGCAGGATTCGAACCCGCGGCCCTCGGTTTTGGAGACCGATGCTCTACCAACTGAGCTACACTCCTCCAGGCGGAAGGGCCTCTATCGCCAAGCCCCGGCGATAGCAACCCGTGATAATAGGCCACGATCATGGCGGCACTGGCGCACTTAGCGTTTCCGCTGGACCTCGCGGGCTGATAAACTGCGCGAATGCACGCGCCCGCGCAAAAGATCATTCCTCCGGAAACACTGCTGCTCGCCTATCGCAGCGGAATCTTTCCCATGGCCGACAGCCGCGACGATCCGGAAGTTTTCTGGGTGGAGCCCCGGCTGCGGGCGATCCTGCCGCTGGATGGCTTCCACTGTTCGCGCTCGCTGGCCAAGGTGATCCGGCAGGATCGCTTCATCGTGACCTGCAACGAGGCTTTCGACGAAGTGCTGGCCGCCTGTGCCGCGCCGCGCCCCGGGCGCACCGAAAGCTGGATCAGCGAACGCATCGCCGCGAGCTACCGCGTGCTGCATCTGGCCGGCCACGCCCATTCGATCGAATGCTGGCTGCCCGATGGCGAGGACGGGGCCGGGGGTGGGCGCGAGCTGGTGGGCGGGCTTTACGGCGTGGGTTTCGAACGGGTGTTCTGCGGCGAGAGCATGTTCAGCCGCACGCGCGATTCCTCGAAAGTGGCCATGGCCTGGCTGGTGGCACTGCTGCGCCGGGCCGGGGCGCAATTGCTCGATTGCCAGTTCCTGACCGAACATCTCGCTTCGCTGGGCGCGGTGGAAATCCCGCAGGCGCGCTATCTGGAATTGCTGGCCGATGCCTGCAAGCCTGGCCCCATAGCCGATCTGCCTGCCGCTTATTGCGCGTTGCGGGCCGAGGCCGAAGGGCTCGCGGCAGGAGACGGGGTTGCCGTGGGCGAAGCGCTGGCCGAAGGCGGACGCGCTGCCGCAGCCGCGCGCTCTTCCGAAGGCAGCGGTGCTTCCTCGCCCGGGAAGCTCATCGCGCAATCCTTGACCCACACGTCATAGACCGGATGCTCAACCACGTTGAGCGACGGCGAATTCTTGAACAACCAGCCCGAGAAAACACGCATCCATTTGGGATTGGCCCCCGGCGAACTGCGCTGGGCGACCAGCACCTGCACAAAGGCCCCGGTTTCGGGCGGACTTTCCCACGGCGGTGTGCGTTCGCAAGTGGCCAGCCGCACGATCACATCGCCCACACGCTTCGATTCGCCGGGCTTGATCAGGATATCCTGGGTGAGGTTGTTGCGCTTGTTCAGCAGCCCCAGCGTCGCCACGCGCTGTTCGCGCGGTGTGCCCAACCCCTCATCCGCGATAGTGGCGGGCGCATCGGCGGAGGCGAATTCCTTGGGGACTTCGGTTTCCTGCCCCTCGTTCACGGCAGGCTCGCCCGAACAGGCCGCAAGGAGAGCGCCAAGCAGCCCCAATGCCGGAAGGGCCATCGCCCGGCGCATGGTCAGGCGTCCGGGTTCCAGGCTTCGTAATCGCCGGTGGCACGGGCACGCACGCCGCCACGCTCCAGCGCGCCTGCGGGGCGATAGGCACCCGATGTGCCGGTGGCGTTGGGCGTGTAATCCACTTCCCAGATGCGGGGCGGCGGCAGATTGCTTTCGGGCACGCCGTCAAAGGAGCCGTGCAGCCAGCCATGCCATTCGGCCGGAACGCGGCTGGCATCGTTGGCGCCATTATAGATGACCCAGCGCCGCTCGCGCCCTTCCACCGTCTTCCTGGACTTCGCGCGATAATAGCGATTGCCCTGTGCGTCGGTGCCGACATGCTCGCCATTCATCGAGCTGAACAGCGAGGTGCCGATGGTGGCGCCGTCCCACCAGGTGAAGATCTTGCCGAGGATTCCCATGGGCGCGCGTTAGCCGCAAAGCCGGGGCCTGCGCAAGCCAAAGGCTGCGCGGCGATGCCGCAAATCGGGTGAGCGGCGGCCGGTCATTTCACCTTGGCCATTCCACCCTGGCGCCCGGCTCGATCCCCAGCTCGGCCGCGCGGCCGCCATTCAGCTCCAGCACTGCCGCGGCGATGCCTGCCGAAGCATGCGAATCGAGCGAATAGGGCACGGTGTTCGCCGCGATATTCAGGATTCGCCCGTCGGTGCCGATGAAGATCATATCCAGCGGGATCACCGTGTTGCGCATCCAGAAGCTGGCCATATCGGGCGGACGGCGCGGGAAGATCATCCCTTCATCCGCACCCATCTGCCTGCGGAACATCAGCCCCTTGGCCTGTTCTTCCTCGCTCACGGCTACTTCCACCATGAAATGGTGAACCTTGCCGCCCTGGGTGATGGCAAGCGGCGCCACTTCCAGCCCCGATTCGGGATGGCGCGCAGGCTGGGCCAGCGGGGCCGGACTGTCGGCGGAAGCCTTGTCCTGCGCAGAACAGGCGCCAAGCGCTGCCAGCGCCGCCAATAGGATGAACCTGGATATCGTCACGACCCTTCCTCTTCCTGTACCGCAGCCGCCCATTCCTCTGCCGCCTCGACAGTGGCGGCATCCAACAATTCGCGGGTGCTGTCGAGAGCATGGCCGGCGCGCAGCATGGCGGCGATCTGTTTCTCGCGCGTGGCACGATCCGCCGCACCGGTTCCGAACGGGCCGAAGCGGCGCTTGCGGGCCAGCGCCAGCGCGGCGCGGCGTTCCTGCCCCTCGCTGGCTTGCAGGCTCTCGCGAATATCCTGTGCGATACCCGCCGCGCCCAGCGCCTGATTCACACGGCGGGGGCCATAACCGCGTCGCAGCAATCCCCCCGCCTTGGCGCGGGCATAGGTCTCGTCGTCGATATAGCCCAGCTCGACATAGCGGGCGACCAGCGCGGAAATGTCGGGGCCGGGCGTGCCCTCCGCCTGCCCTTCCCAGCCGCGTTCACGCAATTTGCGCTTGAGATAGGCCTCGAGCTTTGCCGCGCTGGTGGCGAAACGCGCGACATAGGCCAGCGCCATTTCCTCCAGCCGGGCCTGCCCGAGCGGCTTGGGCGGGCGCTTCTCCCGGGGGTTCTGGCGGCGATTATGGCGGGCATCGAATGGCATCGGCCATATTCGTGCCACACTCCCCATGGATTGGACAGGATGCGCGAGGTGCAAACCGCGCAGAACCTTACAGGGTCCGGGAACAAGGGCCGAAATCTGAAGGTGGTGCGCGTTTAAGCTTGCGTTCAAGCGCCCCGCGTGAATGGGGACGCCGACTGGGATCAATAACGGGTTTCGCTAAACCATGACCGACGCCGTAGCCGTACTAGAGCCGACGCCGAACAAGTGCGCATTGCCGCGCCGCCGCTCCGATTTCGCGACTTTCGCGGAGGCGCTGGACTATGCCGCGCAAGGGGTGAAAGGCTTCAATTTCCACGATCCGCGCGGCGCGCTGATCCGGCCCTATCCGTTCAGCGAGTTGCGCCGCGATGCGCTGAAAATGGCCCACCGCCTGATCGCGCTCGGCGCCAGGCCGGGGGACCGCATGGCCCTGATCGCCGAGACGGGGCCGCATTTCGCCGCCCTGTTCTGCGGCGCGGTCTATGCCGGTGTCTGGCCTGTGCCGCTGCCCCTGCCCACCAGCTTCGGCGGGAAGGACCATTATATCGACCAGATCGCGGTGCAGATGGAAAGCGCCGAGCCCAAGTTCCTCTTCTACCCCGAAGAGATCGAAGGCATGGCACTGGCCGCTGCCGAGCGACAGGGCTGCGAAGGCATCTGCTGGGAACGCTTCGAACGGGAAGAGGCGCCAGAGGCCGAACTGCCCAGGCTCGATCCGGACGGCATCTGCTTCCTGCAATATTCCAGCGGTTCCACCCGCTTCCCGCATGGCGTAGCGGTGACGCACCGCGCGCTGCTGCACAATCTGGCGGGCCATGGCCACGGCATGCAGATCGGCCCGCTCGATCGCTGTGTCAGCTGGCTGCCCTGGTATCACGACATGGGGCTGGTGGGCTGCTTCCTCTCGCCGATCGGCAACCAGTTCTCGGTCGACTTCCTCAAGACCGAGGATTTCGCCCGCCGTCCGCTTGCCTGGCTGGACCTCATCAGCCGCAATCCCGACAGTTCGGTCAGCTTTTCACCCACTTTCGGCTACGATATCTGCGCCCGCCGCGTTTCGAGCCAGACCAATGTTTCCGAACGCTTCGACCTGTCGCGCTGGCGCATTGCGGGCAATGGGGCGGACATGATCCGGCCCGATGTGATGCAGAACTTCGTCAATGTCTTTGCCGAAGCCGGCTTCCGCGCCAGTGCCTTCCTGCCCAGCTATGGCCTTGCCGAAGCGACG
>DATJDU010000064.1:0-9330 GCA_035497315.1 Sphingomonadaceae bacterium | reverse complement strand
GGATCGTTGGAATTTCCGGGAGGGGCCAGGCCGTGGATTTTGCAGGACGGGTGGAGTGTGCGGACTGTTGCCGCGCTATTTCCGGGCCGTCACCGCATGCCAGACGGTGGGGGTTCCGCCGAAGCTGCCGCCCTGCGTGGTGACGAATCCCAGATCGGCCCAATCCGCCGCCTCGCGGTAGGCGGCCTCAAGATCGGCGGTGGACAGATAGCTGTAAAACCGCCCGAAATCGTCCCGCCCGTTTGTTTGGTGATGCCCGCCATCGCCGCCCTTGAAATTGGCATAGAACGGCGCGCCGGGCTTCAGCGCGCGGTGGATGCGGGCAAGGATGCCGGAGAGTTCATCCAGTGGCACATGCAGCAGCGAGGCGTGGCACCATGCCGAGTCATAGAGGCCATCCGCTTCCAGTTCCTCATACAGCATCACGGGCACGGGGCGCCCGATCCGCTCGCTGGCGAGCTGCGCCATTTCGGGCACGCCGTCGCTCGTATCCACGGTGAAGCCGCGTTCGATCATGCGCTGCGCATCGCGCCCGTCGCCGCAGCCGAGTTCGAGAATGCGCGCGCCGGGGGGCAGGCTGTCGAGAAATGCGTCCAGTTCCGGGCGCAACTCGTGGGGCAGGGCGGCGGCCCATTCGCGCGAACGGGTGCGGTAGAATTCGGCGGTCTGTGGGTCCATGAGGAGGGCTTACGCAATCTGCTTCGCCATTGCGAGTAGCTCTGATCGATGAAAGGCAATCCTGTGAGCAAGCATCCCCTGCTCGATCTGGTCGATGTGTTTGGCTCCGTCCCCCTCAAGGGCAATCCGCTGGCCGTGGTGCGCGGGGCCGAGGGGTTGAGCGGGGAGGAGATGCTCAAGCTGACCCGATGGCTGGGCTTTTCGGAGACGACTTTCCTGCTGCCGCCAGCCGATCCGGCGGCGGATTATCGGGTGCGGATTTTCTATCCCGGTGGCGAATTGCCTTTCGCGGGGCATCCCACGCTCGGCACTTGCCACGCGTGGCTGGCAGGGAGTGGGCCGGAAGCAGGCGGAACGCCGCGCCGCGAGGGCATGGTGGTGCAGGAATGCGGCGCCGGGCTGGTGGAAGTGCGGCAGGAGGAAGGGATGCTGTCCTTCTGCGCCCCGCCGCTGGCGAGGGGCGGGGAACTGACCGCAGAGGAGCGCGCCGAAGCCGCGCGGATCGCGGGAGTGGAAGAAAGCGCGATCCTTTCCGCCGTCCATGCGGATAACGGCCCCGGCTGGAAAATGCTGCGCCTGCGCTCGGCAGAGGATGTACTGGCCGCCAGCCCCCTGCCGCGCGCGCCGGTGCCGACCGATATCGGCCTTGTCGGGCCCAGTCCCGCAGGGTCGGACACGGCGTGGGAAATCCGCGCCTTCTTCGCCAATGACAAGGGGATGCTGGTGGAAGATCCGGTGACCGGCAGCTTCAACGCGGCTGCGGCCATGTATCTGTTCGGCACCGGGCTGGCGCGGGGCAGCTATGTGGCAGCGCAGGGGCGGAAAGTGGGCGCCGATGGGCGCGTGTTCTGCCGCGTAGACAAGAACAATGCGGTCTGGATCGGCGGGAAGGTGGTCACGATTTCCAGCGGTGGGATTGTGGACGCTGGAGATTGGGGTTGAGGGTTTCCTGGGTCCTTCGACAGGCTCAGGACGAGCGGGTGTTGCATGGATTCAAACCAGTTCCCGCTCAGCCTGAGCCTGTCGAAGGCCACGCGCAAACGCAGCCCCAACAAGCCCAGGCAGGCGGGTTACCGGATCAAAGCTTCGCGATCTCTGCCTTTGCATCGGCAATCGCAGCCGCGCGCACGTCCGGCCCATAGCCGATCTTTTCGGCGCGGATGAATTCGACATCGTCGATGCCGATGAAGCCGAACATATCGCGCAGGAAGGTTTCCTGATGCTCCATCGGGCCATCGAATTCATATTCTCCGCCGCGCGAGGAGACGACGATCACCCGGCGCCCACCTGCCAGACCCTTGGGGCCGGCTTCGGAATAGCTGAAGGTCACGCCCGGCACGCCCAGGCGGTCAAGCCAGGCCTTGATCGAGCTGGGAACGGTGAAATTATACATCGGCACGCCCAGGATAACGATGTCGGAAGCGAGGAACTGGTCCAGCACCGCGCGTTCGGTGGGGAAGGCTGCGGCCATTTCCGGCGTATGTGCTTCGGCAGGCAGGCGGATCGCGCCGGTGGTGGCGGCGGTCAGGTGAGGCAGGGGATCGGTGTCGAAGTCCAGCGTGGTGACTTGCGCATCGGGATGCTTGGCGGTGAAATGCTCGACCGCAGCCTTGGTCAGCTCGCGGCTGACGGAATTCTCGCCCGTGGTGGCGCTGTCGATATGCAGAATCTTCATCTGGAATTCTCCGGTAACAAACGATAACTTGGGGGCCATATGGAAACCACTACCACACTCGCGCAAGAAGGCACTTTATTGTCCGATAGGAACACGGATGTTCCTTTGGAGGCCTTCATTGCCCTCGACGTGCCGCATGGCGGCGCCTGCCGGACCGTTACCGAAGTGCTCAGCCGCGTGGGGGACAAATGGTCCATGCAGGTGGTGATGTGCCTCGATGAAGGGCCGGTACGCTTCAACACCTTGCGCCGCGCGATCGACGGGATTTCCCAGCGGATGCTGACCCGTACCCTGCGCGGGCTGGAGCGGGACGGGCTGGTAAGCCGGACCGTCACCCCCAGCATTCCGCCGCGCGTGGATTATGCGCTCACGCCGCTGGGCCATTCGCTCAAATGCCCGGTCAAGGCGCTGGGCGCCTGGGCCGTGGCTAATCGCGAGGCGATTGCGCAGGCGCGCGAGAAATTCGACGCGGAGTGTGCGGAGGGCTGAGCCCTTACCCCTGCGGGAAATCCGCCTCCAGCGCGGCCTGCTTTTCCGCCGCCAGCCGGTCCAGTTCGGCGCGGCTCTTCTTTTCGGCGGAGGTTTTCAGCTGGCCGCAGGCGGCGTCGATATCGCGCCCGCGCGGGGTGCGCACCGGGGCGGAAATACCGGCTTCGAACACGATCTCCGAAAAACGCTTCACCCGTTCCGGGGTGGAGCATTCATAGGGCGCGCCGGGCCAGGGGTTGAACGGGATCAGGTTCACCTTGGCGGGAAGGCTGTATTGCTTGATCAGGCGCACCAGTTCGCGCGCATCGGCATCGCTGTCGTTCTTGTCCTTCAGCATCACATATTCGAATGTGATACGACGGGCATTGGAGGCGCCGGGATAGTCGGAACAGGCCTTGAGCAGTTCCTCGATCCCGTATTTCCGGTTGATCGGTACGATCTCGTCGCGGACTTCCTTGGTCACCGCATGAAGCGAGACAGCCAGGTTCACGCCGATTTCCTCGCCGCAGCGTTCCATCATCGGCACCACGCCGCTGGTCGAAAGGGTGATGCGCCGCTTGGAGAGGGCGAGCCCGTCGCCATCCATCACCAGCTTGAGCGCATCGCGCACATTGTCGAAATTATACAGCGGCTCGCCCATGCCCATCATCACGATATTGGTCAGCAGGCGCCCGTCCGAGGTGTAGCTGCTTTCGTCCTCGTCCTCGTCCTCGTCATAATCGAGGCCGGCCATGGTGGCAGGGCGCGGGTCATTGGCGCTTTTCGGCCATTCGCCCAGCGCATCGCGCGCCAGCATCACCTGGCCCACGATCTCGCCCGGGGTCAGGTTGCGGACCAGCCGCATGGTGCCGGTGTGGCAGAAACGGCAATTGAGCGTGCAGCCTACCTGGCTGGAAACGCACAGCGTACCGCGATCCGCATCGGGGATGAACACCATCTCGTAATCATGGCCATCGTCGGTGCGCAGTAGCCATTTGCGGGTGCCGTCGGTCGAATGCTGGGCCTCCACGATCTGCGGGCGACCGATCACGAAGCGTTCCATCAACCAGGGGCGCATGGTCTTGGCGATATCCGTCATCGCCTCGAACTCGGTCACGCCGCGGTGATAGAGCCAGTGGAACACCTGCTTGGCGCGCAGCTTGGCCTGCTTTGCATCGAGTCCCGCCTCGGCGAATAATTCCGCGATGCGCGGCCGGGCCAGGCCGAGCAGATCGATGCGGCCGTCCTCGCGCGGCGTGATGTCGCGCGCGACGGGAACCGGGTCAAACTGACCGGGGATCGAGATAAGCTGAGTGTCTGTCACAATGCGCCGCATATAGGGGGAGTTTCGCCGCGCGCAAAGGCCGCGCTGTCCAGGGCGGGGCAGGCAGCTCGCCGCTTGCGACGCACAGTTCAACCTCGAAGCGATGTTGCTGAATAACAACAATAATTTCGTTGTCTGACGTTCATCGGACAAGGGCATGTTTGGTCGCACCCAAGAAGGAACGCGGCATATCCGTCGCGTAGAAAGCAAGGGAGTGAACCCATGAAGAAGACTTTTTTCCTCATCGCAACCGGCACTGCCGCAGCCATTGCAGCACCTGCGGCAGCCCAGGAAGAAACCGACGCTTTCAGTGGTTTCCGCATCGAAGGGCTGGTGGGTTACGACAGCGTCCGCCCCGGCAGCACCGAGGATATCGACAATGCCGATGAACTCGACCAGTCGATCGACGATCTGACCTATGGCGTGGGCGTGGGCTATGACATGCCGATGGGCGGGGTCGTTCTGGGTGTGGAAGGCGAATGGATGGAATCCAAGGCCAGCACCGAATATGATACGGCCGCCTTCTCCGGCTTCGGGGTCGCCAATGCGGATGCCGGGCGCGATCTTTATGCCGGCGTGCGCGTGGGTGTGCCCATCGGACCTTCCGCCATGGTCTATGCCAAGGGCGGATATACGAACACCCGCTTCAATGTCCTTGCCACCGACAATACGACCGACACGGAAACCGATGTCGATCTGGACGGCTGGCGGCTGGGCGCGGGCGCGGAATTCGTCCTTTCGAAGAATCTCTTCCTGAAGGGCGAGTATCGCTATTCCAACTATGCGAAAGGCGAGGCCGAGGCCCCGAGCGGGTTGGAAAGCGATCGCTTCGATGTCGATCTCGACCGGCATCAGGTGGTCGCGGGCCTTGGCGTGCGTTTCTGATTTACGGATCGGCTCGGAAGCGCACACGCTGCGGGCCGGGAGCAATCCCGGCCCGTTTCGTTTGCGTCGTTCCTAACGCAGCTTCGCGCAGCCTACCGTTGCCGCGTCCATGGCGGTGGCCGCGCCGGTCAGGCTGTAGCGATCGCTGAAACTGGCGCCGGCCGTGTCGCGCGCGGTGATAATCATCCCGCCGGCAGAGCGCATGGCCGCGACGATCGCTGCATCCATCCGGCGATCCTGTGCCCAGGCATCGCCGCCGCCGCCGGTCAGCTCGAATACGGTACCGCGCCCCACGGTCAGCATGATCTTGCCTGCGGGGCTGATATTACGGGACAGGCGGAAGTGGATCTGATTGCGCAATTGGCGCCGGGGCCAGGTGCCGACGCTGGCGAAGGGCTGGTGATCTTTCGCGGCGGCTGCGTTCAGCGCCATGGCAATGGCATAGCAGCGCGGCACGGCGCCATCGCGAAACGCGCCCCAGTCCGAAAACACGCCGAGACTGTCCTTCGCCGAGAGCGGGGCGGCGATCAGGAGAATTGCCAGCAGGGCGGTCGGGAGCTTGCGCATGGGGCTTCCTAACATCGGTGCGCCGCGCGGCAATGGTGGATCGTCGTCATCCCCGACCCGATAAGGCATTTCCCTTAGCCGACAGGAAATCGGCACTGCTTCATCCGGTTATGCTGGATTCTTCGAAGCCTTCTCGATTGAATAATGGCGCTGGCCCTGGTGGTTGGCGATTCGGAGGGGGAAATGTCCGGAGTTGCGGCGGGAGGTTCGGCTTGAACCTGCTCGCAGACCATAATCTGCCATTCATGGCTGCCCTGGCGGTGATGCTGCTGCTGGCGCTGGCACAATTGCTGGGCGCGCTCGATTTCGACACGGAAACGGGCTTCGATCCTGACCTGGATGCCGACGGCGATCTCGGCTTTGTCGAGGGGCTGCTCTCCCTGTTCGGGATCGGCCGATTGCCCTTCACCGTTTGGCTGGCGCTGTTCCTGTTCCTTTTCGCCGGGCTGGGCGTGGGCATCCAGTCGCTGGCGGACGGGCTGCTCGGCGCGCCGCTCGACCGCTGGCTGGCCGCCGCGATTGCGGTGGTTCCGGCGCTTCCCGTCACTGGTCTCGTATCGCGCCCGCTGGCCGCGCTTCTGCCGCGCGACGAGACAACGGCGGTCTCGCTCGACAGCCTTGTCGGCCGGCGCGCGCGCATCGTCACGGGCAAGGCCAGGGCGGGCTTTCCCGCCCGTGCGCAAGTGCGCGATATCCACGATCATCCGCATCATGTGATGGTGGAGCCGCATGAGGCGGACGCCGAAATTCTCGAGGGCGACGAAGTGCTCCTCGTCCGCCGCGAAGGTGAAACCTTCTACTGCATAGAATTGCAGGACCGCCGTCTGGCGCCTGCCGATTGAATTACGGGAGTTATGGGATGGATAATCTGATCCAGATCGGGATCTGGGGTGGCTCGGGCTTCCTCGTGGTGGTCATCATTGGCCTCACGATCACTAAGCTGTATCGCCGCGCCACCAAGGAAGTGAGCTTCGTGCGCACCGGTTTTGGCGGCGAAAAGGTGATCATGAATGGCGGCGCATTGGTGCTGCCCGTGCTGCATGAGACGATGCCGGTGAATATGAACACCGTGCGGCTGGCAGTGGAACGCAAGAATCAGGATGCGCTCATTACGCTCGACCGGCTGCGGATCGACGTGAAGGCGGAATTCTACGTCCGCGTGCGCCCGGATGCCGGTGCCATTGCCATGGCGGCGCAGACCCTGGGTCAGCGCACCATGGTTCCCGATGCGCTGAAGGATCTGGTGGAAGGCAAATTCGTCGACGCGCTGCGCTCGGTCGCGGCGGGCATGACGATGAACGAGCTGCACGAACAGCGCGCCGAATTCGTCCAGAAGGTGCAACAGGTATCGTCCAACGATCTGGCGATGAACGGGCTGGAACTGGAATCCGTCTCGCTCACCGGGCTCGACCAGACCAGCATCGAGCATTTCAACGCCAACAATGCCTTCGACGCGGAAGGCCTCACCAAGCTGACCGAACAGATCGAGCTGCGCAAGAAGGCGCGCAACGATATCGAGCAGGATACGCGGGTCCAGATCGAGACGAAGAACCTCGAAGCGGCCAAGCGCAGCTTCGAGATCAGCCGCGACAATGAATTCGCCCGGCTGGAGCAGGAGCGTGAGGTGGAGATGCGCCGCGCTTCCCAGTCCGCCGAGATCGCCCGCCAGCAGGCGGAGCGCAATCAGGAAGCTGAAGCCGCGCGGATTGAGGCCAAGCGGGCGATCGATTCCAACCAGATCGAGGCCGACCGCTCGGTCGAACAATCCCGCATTGCCCAGACCCAGGCCCTCGAAATCGCCCGGCAGGAACAGCAGATCGCGGTCCAGAACAAGAGCCGCGAGGAAAGCCAGGCACGGGCCGAGGCTGACGAGGCGCGAGCCAAGGCCGTCGCCGCCGAGGAAGGCGTCGTCACCGCCCGCGAGACCGAAGTGGCCGAGCGCGACAAGCGTATCGAGCTGATCGAGGCGGCCAAGGCCGCCGAACGCGAGGCGATCCGCGTAAAGGTGCAGGCCGAGGCCGAGCGCGATGCGGCGACCAACCGGGCGGATGCCGTGCGCCGCGAGGCCGAGGGCGAGGCGGATGCCGAGAAGCTGCGGGCCGAAGCCAGCCGCGTTCGCTTCGAAGTGGAGGCAGCGGGCCAGCGCGCGGTCAACGAAGCGGCGAACCTGCTTTCGATGGATCAGATCTCGCTCCAGACCAAGCTGGCGCTGCTCAAGGTCCTGCCCGAACTGGTGCGTGAAAGCGCCAAGCCGCTGGAGGCGATCGAATCGATCCGGATCGTGCAGGTCGACGGGCTAACCCAGAAGGCCGGCAGCAGCAGCGGCCCGGGCGCGCCTGCGGGTGGCGGCAGCGGCAATCTGGCGAATGACGCGGTTGCCGCAGCGCTCGCCTATCGTGCGCAGGCTCCGGTGCTGGACGGGCTGATGAAGGAACTCGGGCTGGACGGCAGCTCGCTGGGCGGGCTGGTGAAGGGCCCGGCAGAGGCTGAGGCGGCTGCTCCGGGTGAAACCGTGGTGACGGAGCGGGAGGCTAAACCGGCCAAGGCGAAAGGCTCCGCGAAACCGGCGGCTGCCGGTGAAGCGGACGCTTGAACGATGTGAGGGGGAACGGGGAGGGGCTAAACCCCTTTCCTGTTCCACCACATCCGACCCCAGCCTTCCCTTGGCAAAATATGGCCTCCCAGAAGCCGCCATTCCGGACACGACGACATTGCGGACACTAGGGTCGAGAGTATGATTGCTTCCATGAGCATCTATCGGCGCGATGAAATTTTTCCGGAATGGGAACCAGTTCCTTGGTCACTGGCCGACGAGGAGGCGGACCGACAAGAGCAGGGGTTTCACGCGCGAGCGAGAAGCTCAATAAATTGGTACCCGATACCGTTTGAAAACTATCCTGATGCGGGAATTTTTGCGCATTCTAAGGAATGGCTTACCAAAATCGATGCCTCATATTTCGCAACGTTCGATGGTGAGGAATTGCTCCTGATCGACAATACGTGGTTTGGTTTTCCCGATCCGCCACGATGGGGGCTAGTGTCACGCCCAGAGGGCGAACAAACTAGCCAATGGTCGCATTGGGGTCATTTCCCAGATTTGCCTGCGACTTGGAATGTGATGCCTTTAACAAGCTCTTGACCGCCTTCCACCCCAAACTTGCCATCCTGGTGGAGGAAGGCATGCCGCTACCTTCGCCCCTTTCCGGCCCGAACTCGTCCGTGCGGCTTATTCCTCGATCAGATCCAGCCAGGCCACCACATCATTATCCGTGGCGATGAACAGGCTCTCCTGCACGTCCTCGGGCTGGGCGGCGGCGATGCGCATGGCTTCGGACAGGGGGCCGTAGAACAGCGTCTCGGCCGCGCCGCCCTCCATGGCATCGCTCAGGTGATAGAGCCGCACTGTCGCGTCTTCATGGGTGGTACGCATCAGTCGCGCTCCAGCTTCGCGCCGTCGAGTTGGCGGGCGGCCCGTTCGGCCTCGCTTTCCTGCGCTGCCCTTTCGGCCTTGGTGCGGCTGAACTTCGTGCGATTGGCGGCAGCCTGATCGGCCTTTTCCGTGCGGGCCCTGGCTTTGCGGGCGAGACGCAGATTGACGATCTCGGCCATGGTCAGGATGCCCTTCCGTCCGGATAGGAAACGGCCACCACTTCCCATTCCTTCTCGCCGCCGGGCAGGCGCACCTTGCGCAGATCGCCTACTGCCGCGCCGCGAAGGGCGCGGGCGATGGGGG
>DATJDU010000063.1:0-37007 GCA_035497315.1 Sphingomonadaceae bacterium | reverse complement strand
CCCCGTCACTCCGCCGAAATGCGCAGCACTGGCTTCACCACCTTGCCGCTCTCGCTGGCGTGGATGGCTTCGTTGATTTCGCTGAAGTCGAAATAGCCGATCAGCTTGTCGAACGGGAAACGCCCGGCCAGATGGTGTTCGATCAGCTCAGGCAGGAAAGTGACGAGATCGCTGTCGCCGCCCAGAATGCCCATCACCCGGCGCCCGCCGCCCATGAAGGCGGCTTCATTGAAGGTGAGGTTGGCGGCGGGATCGCTGGCGCCCACGATGCCGCAAATGCCCATCGGGGCCAGCAGGTTCCAGGCCTGTTCGATCAGGCTGTTGATCCCGGTGGTATCGAACACATAGCCAAGGCCCTGCGGCACCAGTTCGCGAATCTTGCCGAAGGCATCGTCCCGCCCGTTGAAGGCGTGGGTGGCGCCCAGTTCCCTGGCCAGGGCCAGACGGCTATCGTTCACATCCACCGCGATGATCGGGTTCGCGCCCGCGATCCTGGCCGCCATGATCGCGGCCATGCCCACGGTGCCCGCGCCGAACACGGCAATAGGCATGCCTTCGCGAACTTTCATGGCGCGCAGCACGGCGCCCGCGCCGGTCATCAAGCCGCAGCCGATGGGGGCCAGCCGGTCCAGCGGAAGGGAGGCGGCGCTGTCCGGCACTTTCACCACATTGCGCTGATGCGCGATGGCATGGGTGGCAAAGCTGGACTGGCCGAAGAAATTGGCGTTCATCGGCTTGCCATCCATGAACATGGTGGGCGTGCCATCGGGGCGCACGCCCGACCAGTTTTCCGGGAAGAAATTGTAGCAATAGGTAGGCGCCTGCACATCGCAGCTGGGGCAATGGCCGCAGGAATTGAAGCTCATCACCACCCGGTCGCCCGGCTTTGCCACGGTCACTTCGCTGCCCACTTCTTCCACGATGCCCGCGCCTTCATGGCCCAGCACCACCGGCAGAGGCACGGGCAGCTGCTCGTCGCGCACGGCCATGTCGGTGTGGCACACGCCGCAGGCCACGATGCGGATGCGCAGCTCGTCGGGGCGCAGATCGTCAAGCGTCACGTCCTCGATGGCGAAGGGAACGGAATTGCCGCGGCAGATGGCCGCCTGTGCCTGGGTAGTCATGTCAGTCCTCTCAATCGTGCCGGGTCCGTTCGCCCGCAAACCGCTCAATCGTTGAGCGGTTTGATCGGCCCCAGCTGCATGCCGCCATCGATCATCACATGGCTGCCCGTCATGTAGCTCCCCGCATCGGAGGCAAGCAACAGGGCAAGCGGCTTGATCTGGTAAGTTTCCGCCATGCGGCCCAGCGGGCACAATTCGTCCCACGCCTTCTTGGCCGCGGGGTTCTTCTTCACCCAGCCATCGCCGATATTGGTGACGAAAGGCCCCGGTGCGATGGCGTTCACGCGGATGCCATAGGCCGCCAGTTCGAAGGCGGCGTGGCGCATGAAATGCTTCACACCAGCCTTGGCCGCCATATAGGGCACGCCCACGATGGCCTCGTTCACTTCGGCCGCATTGGAACTGGTGATGACGATGGACCCGCCCCGGCGGCCGGACAGCGCCTCGTTCTGCTTCATCACCCGCGCGGCTTCCCGCACGGTGTGGAACACGCCGTTCAGATTGATGCCGATGGATTTGTACCACGCCTGCGGATCGTAAACGTCGATCTGCCCGGCGGGGTTGCGCGCGCCTTCGGGTGTCCAGAAGCCATTGCCCACGTCCAGCCCGGCATTGGCGAAGGCGATGTCGCAGCCATTGTAGGCGGCGGCGTGATCGTCGAAGGCGGCGGCGACTTCCTCCAGCTTCGAAACGTCGCATTTCGCGGCGCGCGCTTCGTAACCGGCCTCGCGCAGGCGGGCGGCTTCACGCTCGGCCCCATCGCCGTCGATATCGGTCAGCGTTACGCGGGCACCGGCTTCGGCCATGCATTCCGCATAGGCCAGGCCAATGCCGCTGGCCGCCCCGGTGACGAGGGCGGAGCGGCCGCGAATGTCGAACTGGTCGAGTGTGTTCATGGCCGGGCCTTACAGATAGAGCTTGGGATTGATCGCGATGCCCTGCTCTTTGCAGTAGCTTTCGTAGTGGTTCATCATCCACCACACATCCACCGTCTCGATGAAATTGGCATCCGCATCGTAGAATTCGATGGGGCCCGTCATCCAGCCGAACAGCTTGCAGCCTTCGGGATGGTCGGTGACGAGGGTGTGGCTTTCGCCCGGCACTTCCAGGATCAGCCCGCCGGGGGAAGCGACCCAGTCATATTCCAGATAGCGGACCGACCCGGTGATGCACACCATGGTCACCGTGCCGCGGTGGAAATGGGTGCCGATCGTGCCGGGGCCCTTCATCCACAGGACGTTGGAATAGGAATTGGTGCGCACGTCGAACGAGAGGTGCTTGATCGCGGCGCTCTCGCCGAAGGGCACCCAGGGGCTGTCCACATCGCTTTCCATGTCGATGTAGCGGCCGCCGGGAGAGCGTTCCTCCACCAGCTTCTTGTAGTTGAAGGGCACGTCCACGATTTCCTTCACCGTGGAGGGCGGGGCTTTCATCACGCTTGCCATGGTCGGGGTTCCTCTCAGCGGATCAGGCTGTCGAGATAATCGGCGGGAATGCCGACCTTCTCGTAATGGGCGCGGGCATCGGACATGTAATCGAACACGTCGTAATGGCCGATGGTCTTGCCATCTTCGTCCAGCCACATCAGCGGGCCGGAGACGACGAAGAACACGCGCATCGGATCGGGATGATCGTAGGCCACCAGCGTGTGGCTCTCGCCCGGCGTTTCATAGATGAAATCGCCGGCCGTGGCGGTCCAGCTATGTTCCAGATAGCCCCATTTGCCGCTGATCGTGTAGGCCCAGATCGGCTGCGGGTGATAATGCCGGTTCACCAGACCCGGCCCGCTGGAATAGAGCACATCGGCCCACATGTTGCGGGTGGGGCTGATCCACACCGGCTTGGAGCTGACCGTCTCGCTCATCGGCACCCAATAGCGCGGATCGCCTTCGGCGATTTTCGGCATATAGGATTCGGGTGCGGCACCGGGGCGGAAGGCCTCGGGGATCGGTTTGATATCTCTCCAGAATTCACTGGTCGCGGCTTCTGCCATCTGTCCATCTCCCAAAAAAGAAGGGGGCCAGCATAGCGGCCCCCTTTGTATTCGTCGCGCGGCTTAGAAGTTGAAGCCTACACGGACATACCATTCGCGCGGCCTGCTGTAGGTGCCGTAGATCACGCCGCCCGCGATCTGGGCCTGGCCGGTCACGAGATAGCGCTCGTCGGTCAGGTTGGTGGCGCCCACGGTGAGGTCCCAATTGGCGTCGTCGGGGCGGTAGGTCGCGCTGGCGTTCACGATATCGGTGGCCGGGCGCAGCAGCAGGATGGTCCCTTCCGTATCGTTGCGCATGCTGGTGGTATGGGTCCAGTCGCCCAGCAGGACGAGCGAACCATTGCCCACCGGCAGTTCGAGGCGCGGCGAGATATTGATCTTCCAGTCCGGGGCCTTGGGCAGGTCCGCACCGGCGAACACACCCAGCTGGAACGGATTGGCGGCAACCTGCGCCGGGCCGGCCACGTCGGTGTAATAGGCATCGAGATAGCCGACCGAGGCAGTGATCTGGAAATTGTCGGTCGGGGCAGCCACTGCCTCGACTTCGAAGCCCTTGATCCGCGCATCGCCCGCATTCTGCACGGTGGGCGAGACGCCTTCCTGGAAGTTGAGCTGGATGCCGTTGTACTGGGTGCTGAAGGCCGCGGCGTTCAACTGCAGGCGCCGGTCGATCAGGGTGGACTTCACGCCCACTTCCCAGGTTTCCGCCTTTTCCTCGCCGAAGGTCGGCGCGGTGGGCAGCGGGTTGGAAAGGCGCGTGGTCCAGCCGCCGGTCTTGTAGCCCTGGCTGAAGGAGCCGTAGAGCATCAGGTCGTCGGTGGGATAGACCTGCATGCCGGCCTTGAACGAGAAGTTCTCGAACGTCTGGTCCTTGGGCGAGAGCGGATAATAGCGGAACGGTTCATTCGGGATCGGGAAGCCGACCTCGGTGGCGCATTCCGGGGTGGGGATCCCGGCGGGGGTCAGGTCCATGCAGTTGAACAGCTTGTAATTGAAGCCGTTCACGTCCGACTGGGCGCCGACATAGCTCTTGTCCTCGCGCGTCCAGCGGCCGCCCAGGGTGAAGCCGATCAGGTCGCTCATGCGCCAGTCGATCTGGCCGAAGCCGGCATAGGCGGTGGTGTCCACCTGGCCCGGGCCGTCGACCTGCAACAGGCCGCCTGCGAAGGTCACGTAATCGTGCAGGTCGCCCTTTTCGTTGAACACATAGCCGCCCAGAACGAAGTTGAGATTGCCGTCCAGTGCCGAGCCGGTCAGCTGCAGTTCCTGGCTCCATTGTTCCTGCTTCACGATGAAGCTGGTCTGCAGGATCGGCAGCGGCGAATTGTCGAGGTCCACGCCGGCCGCGAAGTCCAGCTTGCGCCAGGAGGATATCGACTTGAGCATGACATTGTCCGTCAGGTCGAGTTCCAGGTCGAGGCCGATGCCGCCCTGCTTCAGCTTCGAGAAATTATTGCCGGTGGCCCAGGTCTCGTCGATGTCCTCGCTCACCCAGCGATCGTCATAGGGGGCGACATCGTTCAGCGGATTGCCATCGACATTGCGGCTGGCAAGCCCCGCAAGCGACAGATAGCCAGCCGTGCTCGAACGCGGGCCGCACAGGTTCTGGGCGTTGCGCGCGGCGATTTCGTCGGGCGTGGCACCGATGCAGAAATTATAGAGGCCAGCGAAGAGGAAGCCCGAATTGCCCGTAACCACGTCGAGCCCGGTGCCCGGAATGTTGTTCTCGGCAAGGCCCGCGAAGGGCCCGGAAATCGGAGTGACGGCCAGCACGGTGTTGGCGGTGGAATCCTGATCCACCTTGGTGAAATCGCCTGTCAGCGTAGCACGGACGGTGCCGCCATTGTCCCAATGCAGCTTGCCGCGCAGGCTCCACGTATCGTCGCCGCCCTGGCGCGATCCGCTCTGATAGCCGGATGCCGGGAACAGTTCCCAGGAAGCGAAATCGCCCGCGTCGCCGGGATAGGCCACGCGCTTCTGGTAGCCCTGGCGGTTTAGCATGCTGAAGGCCAGCGAGGAACTGAGGCCGTCGGTAACGGGCAGTTCCACCATGCCGCGGACCTGCATCCGCTCGAAGCTGCCCACGGTAACGTCGCCCGTCACGCGGAACTTGTCGCCCGGGTTCTTGGTAACGATGGAGATCGCGCCGCCCACGGAATTGCGGCCGAACAGCGTGCCCTGCGGGCCCTTGAGAACTTCGATGCGTTCCACATCGAGCAGGTCCTGGTTCGCGCCGATCGAGCGGCCCAGATAGACCCCGTCGAGATAGACGCCGACTGCCGGATCGATATTGAAGGCAAAGTCGCTCGAACCGATACCGCGAATGGTGGCGCCCAGCACCGCGCTGGAGCCGGAGAAGGGCGTCGATGCGTCGAGCGTGACATTGGGAGTGATGCCCGACAGGGCAGCCACGCTGCCTACCGCGCGTTCCTGCAGCGACGTGGCGTCGAAGGCGCTGATCGCAATTGGCACGTCCTGCACGTCTTCGGCGCGTTTTTGCGCAGTGACGACAATTTCGCGAATGCCGCCCTGATCTTCCGCGCCATCGTCCTGCGCATGGGCAGGAGTAGCCAGGGCCGCAGCAAGTACGGCCAGGGAAACCGGTGCAAATCTCATGACAAACTCCCAAACTATATTGTTGTTACCGAGCTGGTTTAATGCCCTCCACGGCTGGAGATTTACCTCGCGGCCAATTGCGCCGCCTGCACTGGGGCGCAGGCGAGTGGGAGAGAGGCGCAAATGCAGAACCGTTGCCTATCTGCAACGCTGTTGTTCCCGGCAGGGAGGCGCCTTTACTGGCCCAGCCGCCAGTTGCGCGGCGAAGCGCCGTGTTTCTGGCGGAAACAACGGGTGAAATAGCCCGCATCGGTGAAGCCGTGATCGAAGGCGATCTCTGTCACGCTGGCGCCGGGATCGGCCATCAGCCGCTCGGCCGCGCGGTTCAGCCGCCGTTCGAGCACGAAGCCCATCGGCGTGGTGCCGATATTGGCGAAGAGATTCTGGACCGAGCGGACCGACAGATCGAGTTCGCGCGCGATGGCGGTGGTGCGCAACTCGGGGTTGGCCAGCTCCGCCTCGATAAAGGCAGTCGCCCGGCGCAGCAGGCTGTGCCCATGCCGGCCAACGCCGCCGTCCGATCCCCTGATCGCGGCTGCGGCCAGATCGTAGAATGCGGAATTCATTCCCGGTTCCCACGAATCTTCCTGCAGCAGCCGCCCGCCCTGCCGCCACAGCGAGAGGAGGAAATCGTGGAAGATGCGCCCGGCAGCCGATGCACCGCAAATCCTGCCCGCGACGATATCGTCCAGCCCGCGCACCCGCTCGGCCAGCGGGGCCTTGGGGAATTCGATCACCAGCATTTCATGCTGGGACAGGTCGAAGGAATAGGGCCGGTGGGAGGAGCCGATCGAGAAATCGCCGGGTTCCAGAGCAGCGTCGTAATCGCCCTGGCGATAGCGGCTGGTGCCCCGGCATTGCAGGTGGACGATCAGATGTTCCTCGGCCCGGTCGATCCCGCGCCTGCCCACTGCCGCCCTTTGCGAAGTGGTGCGGATCATGTTCAGCTCGCCCATCCCCCAATGCCACATCTCGCCGGTGAATCTGGGCTCGTCGGCATTGACGTAGGTGCCGGTGAAGACCTCATCGGCAACCACGTTCCAATAACGCAGCTTCTCGCCGGGCGCGACGCCGGCGGTGGTGAACTTCTGAAGTAAGCTCATTACCGGTCTCTCTTTCTTCTCCCGTCCGATAGAGCGCCCACCCCGCAAGGCGCGTTGTTCATGTGTGAAGCGGCTTTCCTCCTCGCCGGGCCAGCACGGCCGGGGCGGTTTCCTTGAGGCCCATGGCTACAAAGCCGCTGACCAGCGCCAGGCCCATCATCAGCCACAGGAAACTGTCATGGCCTGCGATATCGTTCAGCGCACCGGCCACGACCGGGCCGAACACGCCGCCCAGAACCTCGCAGCTGCCCATGGCCAGGCCCAGCACCGTCGCATGGTGGCGCGCGTCGAAGGTTTCGGACGGGATCGTCGCCATGAAGATCGGGAAGACGCCGTTCACGGCCCAGCCGACGAAGAAGATCGCCGCCAGCATCGTGGCGCTGCCGGTGAAATACATCGCGGCCAGCGGCCCGGCGAGTGACAGGAACGGCAGAACCACCATCACCGGCTTGCGCCCGATCATGTCCGAAAGGCCGGAAATGACGATGGAATAGATCGCCGCGGCAATGCCCAGCGCGCCCATCACCCAGCTCATCGTGGTGGGGTCCATGCCTTTCACCTGCACCAGATATTTGGGCATGAAGGCCCAGGTGATGACGAAATGGGCCACCAGAAGCACGCCGACGACAACGCAGATCCACATGTTGCGGATCTTCATCGCGCCGAGCAGGCCCAGCTTGTCGCCAGCCTCTTCCTGGGTATGGGCGGGCGCCATGTCGGGCTCGCGCAGCATGAACCAGATCAGTGCGGCGGAAAGCAGGCCCGGCACGGCGGCCAGATAGAATGCCTCGCGCCAGCTGAAGACAGTGGCGAACCAGACCAGCACCACCGGCGCAAGGAAGCTGCCGAGCAGGTTGGAGCCCAGATTCTGCGCCACGCCCTGCGCCAGGCCCCGCCGCTTGGGGTCGACTTCCGAGGCGACCATTGCATGGCTGATCGGCATCACCCCGCCTTCCGCCGCGCCCATCAGCAGGCGCGCGGCGAACAGGAACACGAAGCTGGTGGCGATGCCCGAGAGGAACGAACACAGCGAAAAGGCCACGGTGGAGAGGATCAGCAGCAGCTTGCGCTTGCCCAGGCTGTCCGACAGCTTGCCCACGAAGAAGGCGGCGATCGCCCAGCTGAAGCTGAGGCCGCCCGCCAGCAGGCCGATCTGGGTATCGGACAATTGCAGTTCCGGCTGCACGAAGGGCATCAGCGCGTTCAGCGCCTGACGGTCGAAGAACACGATCCCGAAATTGAGGCTGAGCAGGAACACCAGCAGGAACTGGTAGGCTGGCGAATTCTTCATCCAGTTGCCCTGCAGGGGCGTGCCGCTAGGCTGCATTCGACTTCTCCCACCCGCGATCGTTTGCTGCCGCGGAATTCTTGTAACTATCTATTGTGTCAGAGGAACGAGCGCACCGGATCGCTGCCGTCCCACCCTTGCGAGGCGTTCCAGAAGCGGGTGAAGGTCTCGTCCATGCCCGGCGTCACGGGCAACAGTTCCAGAAAGCCCCATTGCGCGCCTGTGCCATTGTCCAGATAGACCACTTCGCCGCCGGTCGGCACCGAGGCCCGGAACGCTTCGGTGTAGCCGCGCGACTGATAGTCGAGGCTGGCCGCGTCCACATCCGCGCAGGCGATGCCGAAATGGTGGAAGCCATAGCCGCGCACCCCGATCGTTTCCTTGTAAACCGAGGGATTGTTGTCGAGCGGCTGGATCAGTTCGATCAGCATATGTCCGGCAAAGCCCATGGCGATAGTGATATCGGCAGTGGATTCAGTGCCGCGATAATTCTGGCCCGGCACCAGGAAATGATCGAGAATGAAAAAGGGCCCGGCCTTCATATCCGCAATGAAGCGGTCCACCGAGGCGCGAAGGTCTTCGACTACGAAGGCGGTTTGCGCGATTCCGCCCATCGGCTGGCCATAGCCCAGCGACTTGTTCATGGCATTCCTCCCCAGGAAGCGGGTCCGCGGTCATGAATTGCCGCGTGATTCCCGCAATTGGCAGTGCATGGCTTGCCATCCGGTGCGACAAAGTCAACACGCAGTGCACCTTGAGGCACAAGCCCGCGCCGTGCGATAGGATGCGGGACGCCATCCATGGAGAGGATCATGGCCACACAAGAACAGCACAAGCCCGTCTGCAGCGAGGCCGAATGGAAAGCCCGGCAGGATCTCGCCGCCGCCTATCGCATCTTCGACCATCTCGGCTGGTGCGAATCGATCTACAATCACATCACCCTGCGCGTGCCGGGGGAGGATGCGTTCCTGATCAATCCCTTCGGCCTGCTGTGGTCGGAAGTCACCGCTTCCAACCTCGTGAAGGTCGATAGCGAGGGCAACAAGCTGGACGGCAGCCCGCATTGGGTGAACCTCGCCGGCTTTACCCAGCATTCGGTGTTCCACAAGGAACTGCCCTGGGCCCATGCCATCGTCCACACTCACACGCCCGATACGATGGCCGTGTGTTCGAGCGAGGAAGGGCTGACGCCGACCAATTTCTATTCCTGCTTCTTCGAAGGGGCGATCGGCTATCACGATTTCGAAGGCATCACCGTGCGCGGCGAGGAAGGCGAGCGGCTGCTGCGCAATCTGGGCAATCACCGCATCCTGATGCTGCGCAATCACGGGCCGGTGGTGATGGGCGAGACCCTGCCCGAGATGTTCCTCAAATATTACATGCTCCAGCGCGCCTGCGAAATTCAGGTGAAGACCGCCTCGCTCGGCCACCCGATCCGGGTGCCGCCCGAAGTGATCGAGGTCCACCAGCAGGATCGCGACAAGATGCTGACGGCGGCCTTCGGGGTGCTCGATTTCGAGGCATGGAAGCGCAAGATCGACAAGATCGACCCCAGCTGGCGCGATTAGGGGCTGGCGGAGGGCGGCCGGGGCAGGTTAAGGCGCACCTATGTCGCGCATGACTGTCAACGGCCGCCCGGTCCAGTTCGATATCGATCCGGAAACGCCGCTGCTGTGGGCGCTGCGCGATGCGGCGAACCTTACCGGCACCAAATTCGGCTGCGGCGCGGGCGATTGCGGCGCCTGCATGGTGATCGTCGATGGGGAGGCGCTGAGAAGCTGCCTCATCACCATTGCCGAGGCGGAAGGCCGCTATATCACCACCATCGAGGGGCTCAGCCGCGACCGCTCGCACCCCGTGCAGCAGGCCATGGTGGCCGAACAGGCGATCCAGTGCGGCTTCTGCACGCCCGGCATCGTAATGGCGGCGGCGGCCCTGCTGGAACGCAATTCTTCCCCGTCGAAGGACGATATCGCGGCCGCCGTGCCCAATCTGTGCCGCTGCGGCGTCTATCCCCGGCTGGTCCGCGCGATCCAGCGCGCCGGGCGGGTCGCGCTGCGGCAGGAAGTAATCAGCGCCGCCCCGGCTCCGGGGATCAGCGCTCAGGACGCCGCCCGTGCCGTTCCGGCGATGCGGGCAGAGGAAGAATAGGACAGTTCGATGAAGGCCACGATCTGGCATAATCCCAATTGCAGCAAATCGCGTCAGGCACTGGAAACACTCCAGAACACGCCGGGCGTGGAGGTGGAAGTGATCCAGTACCTCAAGCACCCGCCCAGCGCCGAAAAGCTCGCCCAGCTCTATCGCGACGCCGGAATGCCGGCGCGCGACGGTCTGCGCCTGCAGGGCACCGACGCAAAGGAGCGCGGGCTGACCGAGGCGGACGATGCCACTGTGCTGGCGGCGATGGTGGCCGATCCGAAGCTGATCGAGCGGCCTATCGTGGAAACCGAAAAAGGCGTCCGCCTGTGCCGCCCGCCCGAGCGGATCGCGGAGATCTTGTAGTCACGTCCTTGCCTGTCCCGCCGGGATCGCTGGCGATATGGCTCAGGCAAGGGACGGGTGGGAGAATGCGACACCCCCCGAACTGCTCCGGCATCATTTTCCTACAGGGCGCCAATCTGCCATGAGCGCGGCGGCTCTTTGGCACCGTGCATCGTTTCATCTCTTCCCGGTCACATATCGGGAGGCGGCTTTTCGCAAATACTCTTCATCGTTCACACGCGCGAATTTGGAGAAGTTTGTGACCTTCCACCGCACTCCCGGCACGTCTCAGGGGTGCTTTGCACAGTGCCATGCCGACTAGCTGCGCCTTAACCTTGCAAATCGGGGTCGAATTTGCGAACGCCGTGTTACACAGATTGCTCCCCGGCCCGGGGGCGTGGCAGGGGACCTAAGCCTCAATGGCAGGATACGAGCTTACTCGGGAACGCAAATCCACCAAGCTGAAGCGCAAGATTCGCGAATTCCTGGGCCCATGGGGCATCTTTTTCCAGGGCTTCCTCGAACATCCTGTGATGGTGGGATCGATCATCCCGTCGTCCGGCTTCACTATCCGCAAGATGCTTGCGCCGGTGGATTGGGAAACAACGAAGCTGTTCGTCGAATATGGCCCCGGGGTCGGCACTTTCTGCCGCCCGGTGCTCGACCGGCTGCCGCGCGATGCCACGCTGCTGGTGATCGACACCAACCCGCTGTTTATCGACTATCTGCGCCGCACGATCGGGGATTCCCGCTTCGTGGCCGTGCATGGCTCGGCCGAGGATGTGGAGGAAATCGTCCGCGCCCATGGGCATGACCATGCGGATTATGTCCTGTCCGGCCTGCCATTTTCCACCCTGCCCGAAGGCGTGGGCCCGCGCATCGCGGCCGCGACCGAGCGGGTGATCCGCCCGGGTGGCGCGTTCCTGACCTATCAGTTCAGCAACGCCGCGCGGAACCTGACCGCGCAATATTTCGACCGGATCGACGAAGGGTTCGAACCGCTCAACATCCTGCCCTGCAAGCTGTGCTGGGGCTGGAAGGCCGAAGGCGAGTAACCCCTCCCGCGTCCGGCCCTCGCTTCGATCAGCCGCCCTCGCTTCGATCAGCCGAAAGTATTTTCCAGGTTGCCGGTGGAAGGGCCGGCAAGCTGCCGGTGGATGGCGGCCATCACCCCGGCCAGAACCATCGTGGCCGCGCCGCTCAGCAAGCCGGACAATACGGCATTGACGAGCTGGAACGCCGTGCCGGTGCCCATCAGCGCGGTCAGCAGGCCGAATACGATGCCGATCACCAGTGAGATCACCAGAAAGGCGAGCGTCAGGAGCGCGTAATAGCCCAGCAGGCGGAAGCTGTTGCCCTTGGTCAGGCTCCATGAACGGCTGAGGATCGCGATCGGATTCATCAGTTTTTCGATGGCGATTACCGGCGAAACGAGCGAAATCTTGATCATCACATAAGCAAATATCGGGATGGCCGCGATGATCATGATTCCCGCGATTGCCCCCAGGCCGATCGCCGCCGGCACGCCGATCAGGACACCAAGCGCGAGCGCCAGTCCGAAACCGGCCAGCAATTGCGCGCCGATATAGGGCAACAGGCCCATGATTCCGACCTTCAGCGCCTCGCCCACGGTGGGTTTCGTATCGTCGCGCAGCAGGGCCAGAAGGGCGATGAGGCCGATTGCCTGGGCAAGGCCCGACAGGAAAATCGCCAGCAGCGCGCCGGGGGGCAGGGCCGCCTGGAGCTGGCTCTCGAGCTGAGCCAGGATCTGGCCGATATCCTGGGAGGGTGCCCGCTCTGCTGGCGAAAAAGTGGCCTCGGTCGTCGGCAGGAGCAGCGAAGTCACCACATTGGGCAGGAAGAAGAATACCCCTGCCACGATCAGCATGACCTCGCGATTGGCGGCAATCATTGCCGTGGCATCGCGCCAGGCGCGGCTCATATCGAAGCGCATTGCATTTTCCCTCCTGGGGCCGGAAATGAGTCCCGGCCCAAGCTCCAACCCTCTTGATAAACCGTGCGGATATCCCCACGCAATCACGCATGGCGGATAAATTGCCCCAACCCGACGCGCGGGCCATCGAATGGCGGATCGAACAGGGCCAGATTCCCTATCGCGAGGCGCTGGCCGAACAGGAAGCGCGCAACGCCGCCATCGCGGAGGGCGGGGCGGCAGAGCTGATCTGGCTGCTGGAACATCCGCCGGTCTATACCGCCGGCACCAGCGCGGATGCGGCCGATCTGATCGACCCGCGCTTCGACGTGGTGGAGACGGGTCGCGGCGGGCGCTATACGTATCACGGGCCGGGCCAGCGGGTGGGCTATGTGCTGCTGGACCTCGCGCGGCGGGGCAGGGATGTGCGCCGCTTCGTCCATGGGCTGGAGAGCTGGGTGATCGGCACTCTGGGCGATTTCGGGGTGGAAGCCTGGGCCGTACCCGACCGGGTTGGCATCTGGACGCGCGACATCGATGGGACAGAGGCCAAGATCGGCGCCATCGGCGTGCGGGTGCGGCGCTGGGTGACGATGCATGGCTTTGCAGTGAATCTGGACCCCGATCTCTCCCATTTCGGGGGAATCGTGCCCTGCGGCATAGCGGAATATGGCGTCACTTCGCTCGCCCGGCTCGGCGTCCCGGTTGCGCAAGAGGCCTGGGATGGGGCATTGCAGCGCCGCGCGGACGAATTTCTCGCCGCGCTGAGTGAGAGCCAGGCCGCATGAACGCCGTAAAGTCCCTTCGCCCGATCCTGCTGGCAGCCCCGGCGCTGCTGCTCGTCTCCTGCGGCGGTCCGGGTAAGGACAAGGATAAGGACGAGCGGACTGCATCGGGCCAGGTGCTGCAAGGCTCGATCAGCGATGCGATGCTGCCGCTCGAGACGGTGACGTCCGAGCCGCCGCTGATCAAGGAAGGGCCAAAGGCCGGGCCGAGCGATGCCGCCAGCGATGCAGAAGGCGAGGACGCCGCCGTGCTTGATGGGGAGCAGCCCGCGGTTTCGGCGGCAAGCGAAGCTGCGGCGGAATAAGGGCGGCTACCCCGCCAAGCCCAGCAGGTGACGCGCCTGAACGAGGTGGGGCTTTTCGATCATCCGCCCGTTCAGCGATAATGCCCCCGCGCCGGGATTGGCTGCAAAGGCCGCCACAATGGCGTGGGCATGGGCGAGTTCGGCCTCGGTGGGGCTGAAGGCGGCATTGATCACCGGCACCTGATCGGGGTGGATCGCCAGCATGCCGTGGAACCCATCCGCCCGCGATGCGGTGGCGATGGAGGCCAGCCCTGCAAGGTCGCGGAAATCGGAATGGAGCGTATCCACCGCCAGCAGGCCAGAAGCATGGGCCGTGATCAACGCGGTGGCGCGCACCATGCGCAGCGCATCGGTCCACTCTCCCGCGCCATGATGGGCATCGCCCGCGCGTTTGCGCGTGGCATTGAGCGCAGTGGAAAGATCCTCCGCTCCCCAGGTCAGCCCGGCAAGACGCGGCAATTCGCCATTGGCACAGGCAGCGGCATAGGCGGGGATGGAAAGCGCGGCGGCGGGCGTTTCGCCCACCAGCGGCATGATCCGGGTGCTGCCGATCGGCAGGCCGTGGCGTTGCTCGCATTCGTAAAGCTCGGCGCTCAGCTGGCGCAGATCGTCGGGGCCGGAGCATTTAGGCAGTACGATGCCCGCAGGCGCGCCAGCCATCGCCACATCCAGATCGCCGCGCCACCACTCGGAGCCGACGGCGTTGATCCGCACCCAATGGGCCTGCGTAGGGCCCTCGGTCACTTGCCGGCGATGGAGATGCAGCCATTCCGCAGCCATCCGCCGCGCGGCGGGTTTCGCTTCGGGAGCGACCGCGTCTTCCAGATCCACGATCACCACATCGGCCCCGCACAAGGGAGCCTTGGCCAGCTTGCGCTCGCTATCGCCCTGTACGAAAAGCCATGATCGAACCGCCATTGCGCGTCTCCCCGGATCAGCCTGTGAATATGCGGCCTGCATCCCGGTCAGGCCATACGGGCCCGGGCTGCGGAATATTGCGTTTCCACCACGGCAAGGTCCGGCCCGGCCAGTGCCCTGCGTGCCAGTTCCATTACCGCGTCAGCCTCCCCGCGCAGGATTGCCTGCCGCTTGTCATTGCGGACCGGCCCGCAGGCATCGGCCAGAGTGTCCAGCATCACGCGCGCGGCGATGGGGCTGGTTGCCACCGCTCCCCTGATCGCGCCGAAGCCGCGCGCGGCGAAATGGCCAAAATCGTCCGGCAGAGGAAAGACGCGGCGTATGCCATCGTCCAGCCCTTCCCGCTTGCGCAGGTCCCGCTGGCCGAGTTCCGCCGTGGCGGCTCCCAGCCAGTGCAGGGCAGTGATCGCCGTAAAGGGATCGTTGATCCCGGGGGAGAGTGCCCGCAGCCCGATCTCTACCAACTCGTCGAACAGGAACTGGATATCCTGCTCCGGCGTGCGTACCGCGCCGAGCGTGAAATGGCTGGCAACCGTTTTCGCCAGGCCATCATCCGATGATCCGCCGCAGATACGGGCGAGCGCCTTGCCCCGATGGACGAAATCTCCGGTGCGGACCTCCAATGCGAGAGTGCAGCCTTTTTCGCGAGCCAGCCGGGTGAGGCCGGAAAAGTCGATCAGCTGCACATATCCGGTCCCTGAAGCGTAAATGCTATCGCCTTCGCCAGCTTCCTCTGCCGATTGGCCATTATCCTCTTGGGGAAAGCGGCTGCGAATATCGTCAAGCAGACGGCGCCCGATGCCTTCCAGAACATGATTTATCCGGATGCTGGAAGGGATATGGTTCAGCAGGTAAACGATCACCCCCACGGACAGGGCCGTGAACACATAGGCGCCGATCAGCGAAATTTGCGGCACGAAGCCCGGATCGCCATCGTCATCCATCCGCACGCTGTTGAGGACGCACAGGGCATAGACGAATGTGCCGATCAGCGTGGCCAGCGAAAGCTGGTTGCCCTTGTCCTCAAGGAAATTGGCTAGCAGGCGTGGGCCATAGGTTCCGCTGGCATAGGCAACCGCCGCGATAGTGATGGAAAAGACCGTCGCCGCCGCGCCCAGCATGGCGCTGGCAATGATCTGCAGCATCGTATGCGCGCTGTTTGGCGTCGGGGCCAGTGGCGGACCGATCCGTTCGACAAAGGCGCCATAGCCATAATGGTCCAGCCACAGGGTCACTGCGGCAAGCAACACCGCGCCCACTACGAACAGGGCGGGATAGAACCAGTAATTGGCGTCCAGCCGCGCCCAGAACCAGCGGAGCCGCGCGGTCATTGCCGCTCTTCTCCGATCGGGCGGGGCCGGATCATTGCCCGATCAGCTGCCCTTCGGGCCCAGATCGCCTTTGCCCACCGTGCCGCTGGCCATTTCCAGCATCCGGTCGAGGCTGGCCTTGGCCTTCAGGCGCAGGCCTTCCTCGATCTCGATGCGCGGCTCAAGGTCGCGCAGGGCGATGTAGAGCTTCTCCAGCGTGTTGAGGGCCATATAGGGGCAGATGTTGCAGTTGCAGTTGCCGTCCGCGCCGGGGGCGCCGATGAAGTTCTTTTCGGGCAGGGCCTTCTGCATCTGGTGGATGATGTGCGGCTCGGTCGCCACGATCAGCGTGTCGCCCGAAAATTCCTGCGCGAATTTCAGGATGCCGCTGGTCGATCCGACATAATCGGCATGATCGATGATGGAGGGCGGGCATTCGGGGTGAGCCGCGACGGGCGCGCCGGGATGCTGCGCCTTGAGCTTCATTAGCTCCGTCTCGCTGAAAGCCTCGTGCACGATGCACACGCCCGGCCACAGCAGCATCTCGCGATTGAACTTGCGCGAAAGATAGCCGCCAAGGTGCCGGTCCGGCCCGAAGATGATCTTCTGTTCGGGCGGGATCTGGGCAAGGATCGTCTCGGCGCTGGAAGAAGTGACGATGATGTCGCTTAGCGCCTTCACCTCGGTCGAGCAGTTGATGTAGGTCAGCGCGATGTGATCGGGATGCGCCTCGCGGAAGGCCTTGAACTTCTCCGGCGGGCAGGAATCCTCAAGGCTGCAGCCCGCATCCATATCGGGCAGGACCACGATCTTTTCCGGGCTGAGGATCTTGGCCGTATCGGCCATGAACTTCACGCCGCAAAAGGCGATCACTTCCGCATCGGTAGCGGCGGCCTTGCGGCTCAGCTCCAGGCTGTCGCCTACGAAATCGGCGAGATCCTGAATCTCGGGCCGCTGATAATAATGGGCCAGGATCACGGCCTTGCGCTCCTTGCGCAGGCGGTTGATCTCTTCGAGCAGGTCGGTTCCGGCGGGCAGTTTGGTTTCGGCGGTCATGCTATCTCCTGCGGCCGATATAGCGAGGTGAGAGAGGATTTCACGCGCTGATTGCCCAGATGTCGTCATTGCGGGCTACGCGGCCCTGCCGCTCCAGCTCCAGCAGATGGGCCAGCACCGATTGGCCGGCGGCCGTCCACAGCCTTTGGTCCACCCCCTTGTACATGCGCGGGACGAGGTCCGTGACGCGTTGCGAGCCTTCGCCCAGCAGCTTCACGATCTGCCGTTCGCGCTGGCGGCGGTGGCCGATCATGCCGCGCACCAACTGGCGCGGTTTCTCTACGGCCGGGCCATGGGCGGAGTAATAGATGCGATCCTCTCGCTCATAGAGCTTTTCGAGGCTGGCCATGTAATCGGCCATGTCGCCATCGGGCGGAACGACCACGCTGGTGGACCAGCCCATCACATGATCGCCAGTGAACAGCGCGCCGCTTTCCTCCAGTGCGTAGCACAGGTGGTTGGACGTATGGCCCGGCGTTGCCACGGCGGTCAGCGTCCAGCCGGGGCCGCTGACCCGATCCCCGTCCGTCAGCACACGATGCGGGGCATAGGCCCGGTCGAACGGGGCATCGACGCGCGGTTCCCCGCTTTCGATTACCAGCGGCGCGCAACCGACGATCTCCGCCCCGGTCCGTGCGGCAAGCGGGGCAGCGCCGGGTGAATGGTCGCGATGGGTGTGCGTGCACAAAATGGCCGAGACTTTCGCGCCGCCTATCGCCCGTTCCAGCGCATCGAGATGCTCTGCATCGTCCGGGCCGGGGTCGATCACTGCCAGAGTGTCATCGGCTCCCACCAGATAGGTCTGCGTGCCGGTATAAGTATAGGGCGAGCCATTGGGTGCGAGCACGCGGCGCACTAGCGGCTCGATCTGTTCGGCATCGCCGGTCGGCCAGGGTTGCGGTGGCAGGGGCATGGGCCGCATATGGGACAGGCGAGAGAGGATTGCCATGACCGAACGCTTCATCCTGGTGCTGGACGAGGGGACGACTTCCACCCGCGCGATGCTGTTCGCGCGCGATGGCGCCATCCATGGCACGGCCCAGCGCGAGCTGACGCAATATTATCCCGCGCCCGGCCGGGTGGAGCACGATCCGGGAGAAATATGGGACAAGACGCTCGCTTGCGCCCGTGAGATGGTGGAATTGGCGGGTGGCGCCGATAGGATTACGGCTATCGGCATCACCAATCAGCGTGAGACGGTGGTCGCGTGGGATCGCACTACCGGCGAACCGCTGGCCCGAGCCTTGGTGTGGCAGGATC
Organism: Sphingomonadaceae bacterium; assembly: GCA_035497315.1. Taxonomy (GTDB): domain Bacteria; phylum Pseudomonadota; class Alphaproteobacteria; order Sphingomonadales; family Sphingomonadaceae; genus Andeanibacterium. The sequence goes on along the minus strand of DATJDU010000063.1, from coordinate 18,832 downwards.
GTCGTACTGCCGATGCCTGCACGGCACTACGCGCTGCCGGGCATGAGCCTTTCGTGCAGGAAGCGACCGGCCTGCTGCTTGACCCCTATTTCTCTGCCACCAAGATGCGCTGGCTGGTGGAACAGGAACCCGCCGTTGCCGATGCTGCAAATGACGCCAAGCTGGCACTGGGCACGGTAGAAAGCTGGCTGATCTTCAAGCTCACCGGCGGCGCGCATCTGACTGATGCCAGCAATGCGAGCCGCACGCTGCTTTTGCCCCTAGCCGGGGCAAGCTGGGACGCCGGGCTATGCGACCTGTTCGGCGTGCCGCTCAATGCGCTGGGCGAAGTGGTGGCCAATGCCGGGCAGTTCGGCGAGACGTTGCCCGAATGGTTCGGCGCGCCGATCCCGATTTCCGGCATGGCGGGCGATCAGCAGGCCGCCACTATCGGCCAGGGTTGCCTGTCACCCGGTGAAACCAAGGCTACTTATGGCACGGGAGCCTTCGTGCTTTCGAACACCGGCAGTGCGCTGCCGCGTTCCGACCACCGGCTGCTGGGCACGGTGCTGTATCAGCTGGGCGGGGAGCGGACCTACGCGGTGGAAGGCTCGGTCTTCGTCGCTGGCAGCCTGGTCAAATGGCTGCGGGATTCGCTCGGCCTCATCGCCAGTGCGGGGGAACTGGAAGGACTCGCCCGGCAGGTGGCGCATAGCGGCGGGGTAGCGATCGTCCCGGCCCACACGGGCCTTGGCGCACCCTGGTGGGAGCCCGGCGCGCGCGGGGTGATTACCGGCCTCAGCTTTACCAGCGGTAAGGCCGAAATCGCTCGCGCCGCGCTGGAGGCAATGGCGCATCAGACGCATGATCTCGCCGGCGCGTTTGCCGCCGATGGCGCGCCATGGGCCTCGCTCAGGATTGACGGGGGCATGAGCGTCAATGACTGGATGGCGCAGGACATCGCAGATATGCTGGGTGTCACGGTCGAGCGGCCGGAGATGGTCGAGACGACTGCGCTCGGCGCGGGGATGCTGGCCGGGGTGGGGGCCGGGCTGTTCGGCTCGCTGGCGGACGCAGCAGGCGCCATGCGCGGCGGTGCGCGGCGCTTCGAGCCTGCGATGGACGAAGGTGTGCGAGCGGAACGACTGGAACGCTGGCGCCGCGCCATGGCGGCGGTGCGGGCGAGTTCGGTCTAGGGCTGGGTCGAAGCCTTCAGGCTCGCTTGACGGTGTTGTATCGCTCGACGGACTGCCAGTGTGGAATCTGTCCCATGATACACCCCTCCAGCCTTGCCTGGATAAGGCGCCTTCAGTCGACCGGACGGCCCGAACCGAAGAACAGCGCCTGGCCGATCGCGGCGCGCACGCTCGCTTCTGTGAAGGGCTTGGTAATGAGATAGGTTGGCTCGCGGCAGCAGCCGGTCAGCAGTCTTTCGGGATAGGCGGTGATGAAGATCACCGGCACTTCGCCCAGTGTCAGTATGTCGTCCACCGCGTCGAGCCCCGAACTGCCATCGGCCAGCTGGATGTCAGCCAGCACCAGCCCGGGCATCGATTCTGTCGCTATGGCCTGGGCCTGGCTGCGTGTGGCAGCTGTCCCCGAAATATCGTGCCCCAGCGAGCGGACCAGTTCTTCCAGCTGCATGGAAATCAGCGGCTCATCTTCGATGATGAGAACGCTGGCGGCGGTTTCCCGCGCGATCTCGGCAACGGCCTCTCGCACCAGTTCCTCCACCTCGGAAGCGGAACGGCCGAGAATCTCGGCAGTCTGGACAAGGCTGAAATCTTCCAGTGTGGTGAGCAGCAACGCCTGGCGGCTCAAGGGCGTGATCTTGCGCAATTGCGCCTGAGCCGCTGCCTCATGCAGCCCGGCAGGCTGTGTGCCCACTGCCCCGGCAGCAGAAGCCCAGGCGGTGTTGAACGCCCGGTAGAGCGCCACACGTCCACCTTCCAGCGAAGCGCGCAGGCCTTCATCTGCGATCGCCGCTTCCAGCAGGGCACGCACCTGCGCGTCGCCTGCGGCCTGCGATCCGGCCAGCGCGCGGGCATAACGGCGCAGGAACGGGAGATCCGCGGCGACTTTGTTACCCAGCGACATTGGATCCTTTCCAGAGCATCAGGCAGCCAATTGCGCGGTGATCCGGCGAGGCAGCCCATTGCCGGCAGTCTAGACCGAGGATCACGAAACGATAATGCCAAAAATTTGCAACGTCTTGCATTCAGGCCGGGAACCGTCTCGTCGCCCGCGCATTTACGCCATGTCACCGCCGAGACCCCCCTCCCGTCCAAGCGGCTGGTGATACGATCCCGAAAGGTCCCCGTTCCGCTAAGGACGGGGGCCTTTTTTTTGGTCGTCAGCCGGGGTTGTCTTCAACTCACCAGCGCCTTTTCGAAGATCCAATAATCCTTGTTGACCTTGCTGCCGATGGCATCGGCGATGGCGTTCATCCCCTGATTGTCATCCAGAATCCAGCCGATCTCGCTGCGTTCGGTGCCATAGTGGCCCACAGCCACGCGGCGAATATATTCGATCATCATGAAGGCCAGCTGGCTGGCCATGCGCGATGATTGATATTCCTTGAGCACGCCCATCAGCGGGACACGCATGGTGCGTGGCTTGGGATTGCGAATCCACATCAGCAGCTTGATCCAGCCGAAGGGGAGCAGCTTGCCGTTGATTGCCTTAATCACCTCATTCGCGTCGGGGAGAGTGAGCATGAAGGCCACTGCCTTGCCGTCCAGTTCGGCGATCATGTTCACGTCGGGGCGGATCAGCGGCTTCAGCTTCTTGGCTGCATAGCGGATCTCGGTATCGGTAAAGGGCACGAAACCCCAGTTCTTCGACCAGGCATCGTTGAGGATGTGGATCACGATCTGCACATCTCGTTCGAAATTCTGGAGGTCGAGCTGGCGGATATTGATCCGGGGGTTGCGCTCGCCCATTTCCACGATCTTGTTCACCAAAGGCGGGAAGCCGCCGGTCACGTCCAGATCATAGGTCTTGAGGCTCATTGCCTTGGCGTAGCCGTAGCTTTCGATCCAGCCCTTATATTCGGGCCGGTGGTGGCCCATCATGATCGCGGGCGGATGGTCGAAACCCTGCACCAGCAGACCGGGTTCTTCCCAGACCGACTGGCTGATCGGGGCCAGCACGCGGTGCATGCCCTGCTGCTTCAGCCAGCCTTCGGCCGCCGCGATCAGGGCGTGGCAGGTGGCTTCGTCCACCGCTTCCATATAGCCCCAGTTTCCGGTGCCGGGCCCCATGCCCTGCTCCAGTGGCTGGCTGAGGGCCAGATGGTCGATATGGGCGGAAATACGGCCCACCACTTCGTCGCCGCGGCGCGCGAGGAACAATTGCATGTCCGCATGTTCGTGGAACGGGTTTTTGCCGGGGGTAAGCAGTTCGACCATCTCGCTCTTCAGCGGGGGAACCCAGTTGGGATCATCCGCATAGATGCGCCAGACGAGTGCGATGAAGGAATTGAGGTCCTTCTTGCCGGATACGGGTGATACAACTACGTCAGTGCTAGCCACGGCCATGTTCCTTGATACGGAGCGGTCGGCACAGAATATGGCGCTGCCCGCTTGTCAAGCGCGGGGTGCGGGAGAAGCGGGGGCAGCGCGACATGTTGCTGCCACTATTGTGTACCAAGGGCGCAACTGGAAACCGCATATGACAGCTCAAGAAACGATCGATATCCCCTCCGCCCCGGCTTCCGGCCCCAGTGCCGGCAAGGCCGCGATCCCGGACGACATGGACATGCTGCGCGCCGCCGCGGAGCTGACGCGCGACATCAACACCGCCCGGCCGGAGATTTACTGGCCCGACATGCTGATCTCCGCCGCGCTCGGCTATGCCGCGCTTGCCGGGGCGATTCTGGTCTCGAACATGTGGCTGGCGATCGCGCTGGGCCTGTTCGCTTCGCTCGCGCTCTACCGGGCGCTGCTGTTCATCCATGAACTGACGCATATCCACAAGAATGCGCTGCCCGGCTTCCGCTTCGCGTGGAACCTGCTGGTGGGCATTCCGGTGCTGACGCCCAGTTTCATGTATGAAGGGGTTCACACGCTGCATCATGCGCGCACCCGCTATGGCACGCCGGAAGACCCGGAATATCTGCCGCTGGCGCTGATGAAGCCATGGTCGCTGCCCTTGTTCATTCTCGTCGCGCTGCTGGCGCCGCCGGCGCTGATCATCCGCTTCGGCATTCTCAACCCGTTGAGCGTGATCGTGCCCCCGCTGCGCAAATTCGTGTGGGAGCGGTTTTCCGCCCTGTCGATCAACCCGGATTTCCGCCGCCGCCCGCCCGAGGGTGATTTCGCGCGCATGGTATTCTGGCAGGAAACGGGTGCCACGCTGTGGGCGATAGCGCTTATTGCCAGCATCTTCGTGCTGGGCTGGAAACCTCTGCTTATCGCCATGGCGGTGCTCTCGCTCACGGCAGTGCTCAACCAGCTGCGCACGCTCGTCGCCCATCTGTGGGAGAACGAGGGCGATGCGATGACGGTGACGGCGCAATATCTCGATTCGGTGAATGTCCCCCCACCGACCCCCTGGGCCGAACTGTGGGCGCCGGTTGGTCTGCGCTATCACGCCACGCACCATCTGCTGCCCAGCCTGCCCTATCACTCGCTGGCCGAGGCGAACCGCCGTCTGGTGGCGAAGCTGGGTAAGGATTCGATCTATACCCGCGCCAATTATCCCGGGATGGTAATGCTGGTGATGCGGATCGCCAGAAGCACTATGGTCAGCAGGGGGTGAAGGAAACGGGGCCCTCAGTGGCCTCGCTCACTCCTCCGTCCGGATCAGCACTGTCTCGCCCACCAGGGCGAACAGGAAGAATGGCGCCCAGGCGGCCAGCAGCGGTGGGTAGCCGCCGAAATTGCCCATCGCCAGCGCGGCATTGTCGACCACGAAATAGGCAAAGCCCAGCGCCATGCCGATCACCGCGCGCAGGAAAAGCTGGCCGGAACGGGCGAGGCCGAAGGCGGCCACCGCACCTAGCAGCGGCATCAGCGTGGCCGAGAGCGGGCCAGAGAATTTATGCCACCATTTGCTTTCCAGCTCGCTGGTGCGGCGTCCCGAGCTCTTGAGAAGGTCGATCGATTCTTTCAGCTCGATCGCATTCTGCGCGTCGCCATTCACCTTGCTCAGCGCCACATTGGTGGGGGTGAGGCCCTTGGCCACCACCATCGGGCCGAGCTTGGTCGAGGCAGCGGTTTCGACATCGAAGCGGGTGGGCGATTCCAGCAGCCAGCCGGGATTGGCAAAGGTCGCGCGCGGGCTGCGGATCTGTTGCTCGATCATGCCGTTGCGGTCGCGGACGTAGAAGGTGACGTTTTCCATCACCGCGTCCGGGCCCTTGCCGGTCAGCGTGCCGGCCGTGAAGATGTTGACCCCGTCAGCCATGTAGACATTGGTCCGCACGCCCGAATCCTTCGGAATCGCGCCGTAATCGACGTTCTGCCAGGCACTCAGCGTGGCCGTGGCCCGCGTCACCACCCGTTCGTTGAAGGCAAAGCTGAAGCAGGAGACGACGAAGGCCGAGATCAGCAGCGGTGCCAGCACCTGATGGGCGGACATGCCGGCCGCCTTCATCGCGATTACTTCGCTGTTCTGGTTGAGTGTGGCCAGCGTCAGGATCGTTGCCAGCAGCACGGAATAAGGCAGGAAACGAGCCACCAATTGTGGGAAGCGCAGTGAAATGTAATGCCACAGCTGCGCTTCGCCATTGCCGGGATAGCCCAGAATCTTCCCGCTTTCGCCCAGCAGATCGAGCATTTGCAGCACCAGGACCAGCATCAGCAGTACCGCCAGGATGCGCACCACAAAGGTCTTGGCGAGGTAGATCGTCAGCGTACGAGAGGGGAAGAAATCAAGCCGCATCGTCGGCCGCCTTCATCTGGTGGGAATGGCGGCGGCGCACCAGCGCCTTGAGCCGCTTGGCCAGCTTGGCGAACAGCGTTTCCAGCGCGCCCATCGCCTGGGCGCCGGGGACGAAGGCTACCCGGTAATACATCCATATGATCAGCGCAGCGAACAGCACAAAGGGGCCCCAAAGGGCGAGAACGGGGTCTACCCGGCCCAGAGCGGCGACCGATTGGCCGTATTGATTGATCTTGTGATAGGCTACGACCATCACGATCGAGACGAACACGCCGAGCGAGGATGTCGAGCGCTTGGGCGGGATGGCCAGCGCCACGGCAAGCAAGGGCAGCATCATCATCATCACCACTTCCACCATGCGGTAATTGAAACTTGCCTGGCCCACGGCGCGGTCGGCGCTGTTGGAATCCTGCGCCCAGCCGATGCGCAGCAGTTCGGGCAGGATATATTCCTTGTCCTCCCCACCGCGCTGGCGGAACTGTTCGATGGCAGGCAGGTCGATCGGCAAATCGTGCGAGGAGAAGCTCAGTACGCGAGGGCTGGTGCCGTTGGTATCCTGCACGATGGTGCCGTCGGTCAGCCGGAGGATGATCGTATCGCGGTTTTCCTTGTTCGCCAGGAAGCGCCCTTCGCGCGCGGAGATGGAGAGGACCTGGCCCTTATTGTCCGACACGCGGGCGAAAATGCCGACCAGCTTGGTGCCTTCATCCTCGCTCTCCTCGATCCGGAGGGCCATGCGGTCCTCCAACGTGGTGAACTCGCCCACCTTGATCGCAGCGCCCAGCGCACCGGTGCGCAATTCGTGCTGCAGTTCCGCGTAATAATAATGGGCGTAGGGTTGCAGATAGCCGACAATGGCGAAGTTCAGCCCGAGCAGAACCAGCGTGATCATATAAGGCACCCGCAACAGGCGGGTATAGCCCAGGCCCACCGCACGCAGCACGTCCAACTCGCTGGATGTCGCCAGGGTGCGGAAGGCCAGCAGGATGCCCAGCATCAGCCCCAGCGGAATCGCCAGGCTGGCATATTCGGGCAGGAGGTTGGCCAGCATCCTGAACACGATGCTTACTGGTCCGCCCTCCGTCGCGACGAAGTCGAACAGGCGGAGCATCTTTTCCATCATCAGCAGCGAAGCCGCGATCACGAACACAGCCAGCATTGGCGTCAGCACCAGCCGGAAGATATAACGGTCGATGGCGGTGAGGAACTTCACGTGTTCGAAGTGTCTTTCGCGGATCTGGGCCCTTCCGCCGCAAATCTTGCGGGCAGGGGCCATGCAGGGACTCCTTGCCGAGAATCCTGCAATTAGGCAAGAATGGGTTGGCCGCAGCAATTTCTTTCCATGGCGGCGGCTGGAGGAAAGACATGCCCGGAAAAGCCAAGTTCCATCGCGAACGCCATATGGTGGGCCGCATCGGCTGGCTGCGTGCCGCCGTGCTTGGCGCCAATGACGGGATCGTATCGACCGCGAGCCTGATCGTTGGCGTGGCGGCTGCCTCGGGAGGGAAAGCGCCGGTACTCGTCTCGGGTATTGCCGGGCTGGTGGCAGGCGCCATGTCGATGGCGGCGGGCGAATATGTCTCCGTTTCCAGTCAGGCCGACACCGAAGGGGCAGACCTCCAGCGCGAAAAGCAGGAATTGGCAGAAATGCCGGAGGCCGAGCATGCCGAACTGGTGGGGATCTATGCCGCGCGCGGCTTGCCCGCCGATCTGGCCGAGCAGGTGGCCACCGCGCTGGAGCAGGCTGGAACGCTCAAGGCCCATCTGCGCGACGAACTGGGGATCGTGGAGGTGCTACGCGCCCGCCCGGTGCAGGCCGCACTGACTTCCGCCGCGACATTTTCCGCCGGGGCGGCCATGCCGCTCGTGGCAGCGGCGCTGTTGCCTTTCGCCAGCCTGCCGGTGGGCGTTTCGGCCGCATCGCTGCTGTTCCTGGCGATTCTCGGGGTGCTGGGAGCCAAGGCGGGCGGGGCGCCTGTCGGGCGCGGGGTGGTCCGGGTCGTGTTCTGGGGAGCGGTGGCGATGGCCGCGACTTACGGGATCGGCAAATTGTTCGGCGCCAGCGTATCGTAAGCGAAGGCGGCGGAGATATCCCGCTTCAGGCCTTTTCCAGCGTGCATTGCAGCGGGTGCTGGTTTTCCCGTGCGAAGTCCATCACCTGGTGAACCTTCGTTTCGGCCACTTCATAGGGGAAGATGCCGCACACGCCCACGCCGCGCTGGTGGACATGGAGCATGACGCGCGTGGCCTGTTCCAGATCCATGCGGAAGAAGCGCTTGAGCACCATCACCACGAATTCCATCGGGGTGTAGTCATCATTGAGCATCAGCACCTTGTACTGGTTCGGCTTCTTGGGCTTGGTCCGGGTGCGCGTGGCAAGGCCGACCTGGCCTGCGCCGTCGGTTCCTTCATCCCCGGCAGCGCCTTCATCCTCGCCCGCATGAGGGGCAAGGTCCGCAATGAACGGCAGAGGCGCGATGTTAGTCGCGTCCGCTTGAGGGACGGCGTGAAGCTTCATAGCGCCTGAATATCGTATCGCCGGGCGAAGCCGCAAGATGCGGCGCCGGAAAAAGTGCATGAAAGCAGGCGCTGGGACTTGCGGACCCCATAGGTAAACGAGCCGGTCGGCGCTGGGCCAACCGGCTCGTCTCGCCGCGCCGCCGGTGGAGAGGAAGGCCGGCGGGGCGAAACCCTACTTAATGGTCGCCTCAGGCGGCGACCTTGGAGATCTTGTCCGCAGCCAAGCTCATGCGGCTGGAAAGCGGGGCCATCGATTCGCTGGCCAGCTTGACCATGGTTTCGCTGGACTTGGAGCTGAGGGCGACCATGGCGTCGAAATTGCGGCGCATCAGCTTGCCCTGGAGCTGGAACAGCTCGGTAGGCGACTTCACGGCGGCCATTTCCTTCATGTCGGCAGTGATCGTCTCGAAAGCCGACTTGGCTTCTTCGACATAGGTCTTGCCGAGTTCCTGCACGCCTTCGGACAGAATCTTGCCGCTTTCGACCAGCGCTTCGACATTACCCTTGGTGAAATCGCCAACTTCGCCGGCCACTTCGGTGCTCTTTTCATAAGCGGCCTTGGCGCGGGTCTGCAGTTCGCTGACTGCATCGGTCATGGATTTCGTGAAATCGGTGGTCTTGGCCATGATAAAAATTTCCTTCGCTGCGATAACGGGCTTCTTCGGGGCGGGGGCTTTCTTCGGAAGCACCTTCTCGGTTGCGGTTTTCGCCGGCTTTGCGGCGATCGGCTTTGCAGCCGGTTTGGGCGGCTTTACAGCCACTTTCGGTTTTACGGGAACCTTGGCCTTGGCAACGACGGGTTTTGCCTTGGGCGGCATCGCCTTCGCGAGTGGGGCCTTGGGGGCGGGCGGGGCCGTTACCGCCACGGGGGCGGGCTTTGCCTCGACCGTCGGGGAGGGTTCGGGCGCCTTGGCCGGTTCGACCTTGGGCGGGGCAGCCTCGGCTGCGGCCGCATAGGCCTTTTCGGCGGCTTCGGTTTCCTTTTCGGCTTCGTCAGCCATGGTTTCCGGTTCCTGCATCTGGGACCTTTCGGCCTTATGTTGCACTGCACAAAATAGGTGCCGCGCGCCCAGAGTCAAGAATTTTTTGTGCAGCGCACAATTTGAGGGAAGGCGCGGGCGCCGTCGGGTGACGCTACGGCACCCGACCCTCTTCTTAGCCAAGAATCTGCCGCACAAAGGCTACCGCATCGTGACATAGCGCCCGGGGGCATCCTCAATCACGCGATCGCCCTTGCTGCCCGGCTTGCGCTTGCCCTTGGCGGGAACGCGCGCCTTGTCCTGCTTCTCCAGCCAGTTGATCCAGTCGGGCCACCAACTGCCGGGATGCTCCTTTGCCCCCTTGCGGAAGCTGTCGAGGTCCTGGAATTGGCCTTCATGCGTCCAGTACTGGTATTTATGGGCATCGGGCGGGTTCACTACTCCGGCGATATGGCCGCTGCCCGCTAATACGAAGCGCAATGGACCTTTCAGGAACCAGGTCATGCGAAAGACACTTTCGGCCGGGGCGATGTGGTCTTCGCGTCCAGCCTGGATATAGGCCGGGGTCTCGATTCGGGTGAGGTCGATCGGCGTGCCGTCGGCGCTTAGCCGGTCGGGCACGACCAGCAGATTGTCGCGATAAAGATCCTGCAGATATTCGATGTGCCATTTGGAGGGCAGGTTGGTGACGTCCCCGTTCCAATACAGCAGGTCAAAGGCCGGATAGTCCTCTGCCAGCAGGTAATTGTTGACCACATAGTTCCAGATCAGCTCCGGCCCGCGCAGCAGGTTGAAGGTCGCCGCCATATAGCGCCCGTCGAGAAAGCCCTTCTGGCTGGCCTTCCGGATCATCTCCAGCTGGGCATCGTCGACGAAGACCTTGAGTTCGCCTGCCTTCTCGAAATCGACCTGAGCGGTGAAGAAGGTGGCGCTCTTCACTTTGCCTGCTTCGCCGCGCCGGGTGAGGATCGCCAGCGTTGCGGCCAGTGTGGTGCCCGCCACGCAATAGCCGATGGTATGGACGCTGGGCACTTTCAATCGCGCCCGGATGTGGTCGATCGCGTCGATCTGGGCGCGCACGTAATCGTCCCAGGTGACGTCGACCAGGCTTTCGTCGGCGGATTTCCAGCTGACCATGAACACGGTGAGCCCCTGCTCCACTGCCCATTTCACGAAGCTCTTCTTCGGGTTGAGGTCCAGGATGTAGAAGCGGTTGATCCACGGAGGGAAGATCACCAGCGGCACTTCCAGCACTTCCTCCGTGGTGGGTGAATACTGGATGAGCTGATAGAGGCGCGTCTCGTGCACTACCTTGCCGGGAGTGATGGCAATATTTTCGCCCAGCCTGAAGGCGCTGGCATCGGTGTGAGTGAGCTGGCCCTTCTCAAGGTCCGCCGCCATGCGTTCCATGCCCTTGACCAGATTCTCCCCGTGCTTTTCCATCGTGCGTTCCAGCACGACCGGGTTGATCATCGGGAAGTTGGCTGGACACATCGCATCGACCATCGTGCGCGTGGCGAAGCGCAGTTGCTCAAGCTCATGCGGCTCCAGGCCTTCTGTCTCGTCCACCAGCTTCATCATCTGGCGGGAGAACATCAGGTAGCTCTGCTGGATCAGGGCGAAGATGGGTTGCTCGCGCCATTTGGGATCGGCAAAGCGCCGGTCATTCAACGGCAGATTCGGTTCATGGTGGCCATCGCCCTTCGGCGCATCCTTGGCCTTGGGGCCGATGCCGTACTGGCCCAGCACCTGTTCCCAGAGTTCGACGCCTTCGCGCCACATTTCCCGCTGCTTTTCGGGATTGGCGAGAGGCACCTGGCGGTAGAAGGCGGACAGCGCTTCCCACCATTCGCCGGGATCGGTCATGATCGGGGGAAGATGTTCGGGCAGGGCCTGCTGCTGCTGAAAATTTGCCCACATATTCTGCCATTCGGAAGCGGCGGCGCCGATATCCTCGGCCCATTTGTCAATGGCCTCTCCTCCCGGCAGAGCGGCTGCCGGGCCCCGCAGGAACTGGCCGATCACCGCCTGGGCGGCTTCGCCCTGGGCCTTGAGCATATCGGTGAAGAGGCGGGCGGGATCGTCGTCGGACTTGCTATTGCGTGCCATGGCACACTGCATAACCGCAATTACCGGGAATGTGAGCCAAAAAGCGTGATGCAACGGCAATTGCCAACACATCAATTGCGCGACGCGCACGATTCCTCCACAATTGGGCGCGCGGCAATCTCGCCGCGCTAATTTTTTGGATTGAATGAGGTCATGGAAGACGAATTCTACCGCATCAAGCGACTGCCGCCCTATGTCATCGCCGAAGTGAACGGCATGCGCGCAGCAGCACGAGCGGCAGGGCGCGACATCATCGACCTCGGCATGGGCAATCCCGATCTGCCGCCGCCGCAGCATGTGATCGACAAGCTGTGCGAAGTCGCCATGAAGCCCAGCGCCCACGGCTATTCGCAGTCCAAGGGCATTCCCGGCCTGCGCAAGGCCCAGGCGAATTATTACGGCCGCCGTTTCGGCGTGGATCTCGATCCCGAAACCGAAGTGGTCGTCACCATGGGCTCGAAGGAAGGGCTCGCCAGCCTCGCCACCGCGATCACCGCGCCCGGCGACGTGGTGCTGGCGCCCAACCCCAGCTACCCGATTCACATGTTCGGCTTCATCATCGCGGGCGCGACTATCCGCTCCGTGCCTACCACGCCGGACGAGAATTACTGGCGCGCGCTGGACCGGGCGATGGCCTTCACCGTGCCGCGCCCCAGCGTGCTGGTGGTGGGCTATCCCTCCAATCCCACTGCAGAGACGGTGGACCTTGCCTTCTATGAAAGGCTGGTTGCCTGGGCGAAGGAGAACAAGGTATGGGTCCTGTCGGACCTCGCCTATTCCGAGCTGTATTATGACGGGAACCCCACCCCTTCGATCCTGCAGGTGAAGGGCGCGAAGGATGTGGCGGTGGAATTCACCTCGCTCAGCAAGACTTACTCGATGGCTGGCTGGCGCATCGGTTTTGCGGTGGGCAACCAGAAGCTGATCGCCGCTCTTACCCGCGTGAAATCCTATCTCGATTACGGCGCCTTCACGCCCATCCAGGCTGCGGCCTGCGCCGCGCTGAACGGCCCGCAGGACATCGTCCAGCAGAACCGCGAACTCTATCACAAGCGCCGTGACGTGCTGGTGGAGAGCTTCGGCCGCGCCGGGTGGGACATTCCGCCGCCCAGGGCATCGATGTTCGCCTGGGCGCCGCTTCCACCGGCACTCAAGGAAATGGGCAGCCTCGAATTTTCGAAGCAGTTGCTCACTCATGCGGATGTCGCGGTGGCGCCGGGCGTCGGCTATGGCGAAGATGGTGAAGGCTATGTCCGCATCGCCATGGTCGAGAACGAGCAGCGGTTGCGTCAGGCGGCACGCAATGTGAAGCGCTATCTCGCTTCCATGGGCGTGAATTCCAGCGCGGCATGAACCTTACCCCGCCTTGTCCGGCAGTGCCCGGCAAGGCCGGGGTACAAGGGACGGCCGGGTTATGACCCAGTCCTTCGGGGAGGCTGGCCGCGTCACTATCGCCCTTGAAGAGGGCGGCGTGGCGCAGGTCCGCCTTGCCCGGCCGGACAAGCTCAATGCGCTTGATCGGCCTATGTTCGAGGCGCTGGCGGAGGCGGGCGAGGCGCTCTCGCGCATGTCGGGGCTGCGCGTGGTGGTGCTGGCGGGGGAGGGGAAGGCCTTCTGCGCCGGGCTCGACGTGGCGAGCTTCGCCGGATGGCCCGGGCCGGAAGCGCCCGACATCACGCAGCGCACGCATGGCATTGCCAATATCTATCAGCATGTAGCGCTCCAGTGGCGGCAATTGCCGGTTCCGGTGATTGCAGCGCTTCACGGCGTATGCCTTGGCGGCGGGCTGCAGATCGCCAGTGGAGCGGACTTCCGCGTTGCCGCGCCCGCGGCCCGGCTTTCGATCATGGAGATGAAGTGGGGCATCATCCCCGACATGGCCGGCTTCACTCTGTGGCGCGGGCTGGTGCGCGAGGACGAGCTGCGCGAACTGATCTACACCGCGCGCGAATTTTCGGGCGAGGAGGCGCGCGAGCTGGGGCTGGTGACGATCCTCGATGCCGATCCGCTCGCCCGTGCCACTGCCATCGCCCGCGCGATTTCGGAGAAGAACCCCCATGCGATTCGCAAGGCCAAGCATCTTGCCAACAGTCGGCGTGATCTGCCGGTTGCCGAGTTGTTGGTTGAGGAAGCACGTGCGCAGCACGAGCTTATTTATTCGAAGAACCAGCTTGAGGCGGTGATGAGCCAGCTTCAGGGCCGGGAGCCGAGATTCGACGACCCCTAGCGGGCCGCGAACATCAGCATGCGCCAAAAATGATAGCACGCTAGCGGTTTTCCAGTTAGCAATGGCGCAGGGAACTGGAGAGGAAATCAGATAATGGCCGGACAGGCTCAATCGGGCGATGGCGAGACCTTGGACGTTGCCTCCTTCCTGGGAGGGCTCAAGATCAGCGGCTTCCATAAATGGCTGATTTTCCTGTCCTGCCTCGTCACTTTTTTCGACGGGCTGGACTTCTCGCTGATGACCTACACCCTGCCCTATGTGCGGGATGAGATGGGCCTGAACACTTCCATGATGGGCCTGGTCAGCTCCGCGGCTTTCGCGGGGCAGATGGTCGGCTCGCTGGCGGGATCCTACATGGCGGACGTGATGGGCCGCCGCCCCGTGATCCTGCTCTGCACCGTGCTGGGCGCGGCACTGACCTTCATTACCGGCTATGCCAGCAGCCCCGAAATGCTGATTACCCTGCGCTTCCTCGGCGGTCTGGCGATCGGCGGCCTGCTCGCGCCGGCATGGTCGCTCAATATCGAGGCGATGCCGTTTTCGCTGCGCGCCACCTCGGTCACCATCATCATGCTGGGCTTCAGCCTGGGCGGTGCGGCTGCGGGCCAGGTCACCAATCTGATCGCGCCGCATTATGGCTGGGAAGGGGTGTTCTTCTTCTGCGGCGTGGCGACTTTCGCGCTGGCGATCGTGCTGCAGTTCACCCTGCCCGAATCTGCCCGCTGGATGGTGGCGCGCGGCCGGCCGGTGGAGCAGGTCCTGCCGCTGCTGCAGCGTTTCGACCCCGGCCTTGTCGCACGCAGGATCACCGCGCTGGCCCTGTCCGACGAGAAGAAAAGCTCGGGCGAGGCGCCGTGGACCAAGTTCCTTGCCCTGTTCAAGGGGCCGCTGCTGTTCATCACCCCGATCATCTGGGTGACCTATTTCTTCTCCTCCTTCGCGATCTATCTCAAAACCAGCTTCGGTATCCTGTTCCTGGAAAAGCTGGGCATCCCGCTGGCCACGGCAACCAATCTCGGTTCCATCGGCGGGATTCTCGGCGCCATTGGCGGGGTGTTCCTGCTGGGCTTCACGGAGAAGCGCGGGCCGATCTGGATCGCCATCGCGCCGCTGCTGGGTGTGCCGCTGGCCGTGCTCATCGGCATGGGACATATCGATGGCGGGGCGCTGTTCATTCCGGTGATCCTGCTCGGCTCGATCACTATCGGGGTTGGCCATGCGGCGGTGATTTCCATCACCAGCATCTATTATCCCAGCGCGATCCGTTCGACCGGCGGCGGCATAGCCAGCTTCATGGCCAAGTTCGCCGCCGTGGCCGCGCCCAATATCGGCGCTGCCTGGTTCCTGGCGGACCGGCAGGCCGTGCTGGACGGCTATCTCTTCACCGCCCTGTGCCTGACCGGGGTCGTGGCGGGCATCGTCGCGCTGTCCTTCTTCGCAAGGAAGCTGCCCACGGCCCATGTCCACACCGATCCCGAGCCTGAACCCGCCTGATTGCCTTACCGGAGTACCGAAATGACTCTTCGTAGCCTCGCCGCCAATTCGCCCGGCCGCCGCGCCAACTGGAAGGCGCTGGGCCTCAGTGCCGAAGACATGCTGAAGCCCAAGATCGCGGTGGTGAATTCCTCCTCCGAACTGGCGATCTGCTATGCCCATCTCGATGGCATCGCGGCCATCGTGAAGGAAGAAATCCGCAAGGCCGGGGGCGTGCCCTTCGAGGTTCGCACTGCCGCCCCTTCGGACTTCATCACCGGCGCGGCCAAGGGCGGCAGCTACATCCTTGCCGGGCGCGATATCATCGCCAACGATATCGAAGTGCAGGTGGAAGCCGCCCTGCTCGATGGGATGATCTGCCTGACCAGCTGCGACAAGACGCCGCCGGGCCATCTGATGGCGGCAGCGCGCCTCAATATTCCCACCATCCTGGTGATCGGCGGCTATCAGCAGGCGGGCGAGATCGATGGCGAGCCGGTGGACGTGGAAGATGTCTGGTCCGGCTCCGTGGGCGAGCGCTTCGGCGCGAAGCCGAAGTTCCCGGTGGCCGACATGGCGGAAAACGCCATTCGCGGCCCTGGCGTCTGTGCCGGCATGGCCACGGCCAACACGATGCATTCGGTGGTGGAAGCCCTGGGCATGAGCCTGCCCGGCAGCGCGCCGGTGCGCGGCAATTCGCCCAAGATGCAGGAAGGCGCCCGCGCCGCGGCCCGCCGCATCGTGGAAATGGTGCATGAGGATCTGCGTCCGCGCACGATCCTGACCGAAGGGGCCTTCCGCAATGCCATCGCCACAGTGCTGGGCGTTTCGGGTTCGATCAATGCGATCAAGCATCTGCAGGCGACCGCAGTGGAAGCAGAGACGGATATCGACGTCTATGCCCTGTGGGAGGAGATGAGCGACGTTCCCGTACTCTCCGCCGTGCGGCCCACCGGGGCGGTGCGAATCGAACAATTCGAGGATGCGGGCGGCGCGCGGGGCGTGCTCAAGCGGCTGGAAGGTAGAATCGACACTTCGGTGATGACCTGCACCGGCAAGACGTTGCGGGAAAATCTGGAAGGCTACGTCATTCCCGGTCCCGACGTGATCCACGCTATCGACGATCCGGTGGGCGAAGGCCCGGCCATCGCCATCCTGCGCGGCAATTTCGCCCAGACGGCAGTGGTGCGCCTTGGCATTCGCGACGGTTCGCGGCCCGAGGAATTCAGCGGCCCCGCCAGGGTGTTCGAGGATTCGCTGGAGTGCCTTCAGGCAATCGAGGATGGCAAGGTTGTGGCAGGCGATGTGGTGATCGCCCGCAATCAGGGCCTGAAAGGTGGCCCGGCCATGGGCGGCGGCGCCTCCATGGTGCTGTTCGCGCTGGATGCGGCGGGCCTTGCCATGACGACCGCCTTTGTCACCGACGGGCAGCTTTCCGGCCTGTGCCTCAAGGGGCTGACCGTGGCCGAAGTCTCGCCCGAGGCGGCGACCGGCGGGCCCATCGGCAAGGTACGCGATGGCGATATCATCACCATCAGCGTGGCCAATCGCAGCATCGACATCGCGGTCTCGCCCGAAGAACTCAGCCAGCGCGAAGGGCCGGGCTATCACATTGCGGCAACCGGCTATCTCGCCAATTTCCGGCAGGATGTGCACCCGCTCTCCACCGGCGGCGTGTTGTTGCCGATGGATGAGCAAAGTTGACACAGAAACGGCAGTGAAACCATGTGACCTTTGGCAAGATTATCACTTGTTTCCAGATGGTTGGTTTTATTCTGAGATGCGACCGTGTGACCTTTGCCCCATCGTTGCGGGAAGCGAAGGCCCCGCGTCATGACGGGCTGCATCAGAACGATGCCTCTCCCGGGGGCTTATGAGGTTCCGACTATTTCAAGGAGCGGCATGAGGCCTGCCATGATCGGGTGGCTGTAGGAAAATGATTTCCGCCGCGAGCGGGAATTCCCGGCGGGCCTATGTCTCGCGGGCAGGGCCGGTCTGGATCGTGGTGAGCTTGAACGGTTGCTCCAGATCGAGCTTCACCGCGAACTGGCCGCTGCCGCCGGATTTGCTCGGCAAGGTGTGAATGATCGCCCGGCATTGGACCTGGGCCGTTTCCAGCCGCCATTCATGCAGCCATTCGCGGTAAAGGGTGGCCAGATAGGCGGGGCAATAGCCGATCACCTGCCCTGCAATCGCCACATCGCAGCCATTGCCCTTGTCCAGTACCAGCGCCGCGAAACAGGCATGGGGCTGCCCCGCCTCGACATTTTCCGGCACGATCTCGCGCAGCATCGCCTGGCGGCGGGCCACTCCGGCAACGCTGATGGTGAAGTCCCCCTGCCCATGCAGGAAGATAGCCTGACAATTGCCCGCAAAGGCGTCGCGAACTGCCCGGTTGCGGGCGCCGAACAAGGGCCTGAAAAGTCCGGATATCATTTCCGTGCGACCGGGTTTGGTTCTGGGGGATTCGGGGCGGCTGCGGCCAGCCTAGCAGGATGATGTGACGGTTTGGAAGAGCGTTGGCGCGCGCTGTTCACTCCCTCCTCTCCCGCAAGGGGAGAGGAACAGGCCTTTGCGAGGGAACGGCAACCGCCGCCCTCACTCCGCCGCAACCGCCTCGTTCTTGACCGCCGCCACAGCCGCATCGTCGCTCAGATGTGCGCCCTGTTCGCGCAGGATCTTGCGCACTTCGGCCACATCCACCTCGCGCGGCTGCACGCCGCGATTGGCGGCCACCGCCGCGCCCACGCCTGCCGCATGGCCGGTCAGCCAGCATTGCGGAATCTCGCGCATGAAGCCGTGGCTGTTCGCATCGCAGCTGATGTGCCGCCCGGCGGCCAGCATCCCGTCGAGATGACGGGGAACCAGGCTGCCATAGGGCACGGAGACGACAGGGAACTTCGGGCTGATCGAGGGGCTGATGCCCACTTCGTCGGCGACCGGCGTGCCATTGCCCCAGTTCTGGCGCTCGATCCGGCCAATGCCCGCCAGGCGCCGCGTGTGGCGCACGCCCAGCTGGCTGGCGCTCTGCAGCGAATAGGCGTTTTCGAAGCCCGGCGCATTACGGCGGAAGAACTGGCAATGCCCTTCCATCAGCCGATGGCTGCGGAATTCCACTTCGGTCATATCGTCCACATCCAGTGCGGAAAGACCGGACTGGCGGGGGCCGAGGAACAAAGCGATATCCGGCCGCCAGCTGACATAGGGCGTCTGGAAGAAGCCCAGCTCTTCCCGCCCGCGCGCCATCAGCTCGCGCAGCTGATCGGGGTAGAGCACCTTCCAGTTGATCCAGCGATCCATATTGACGCCGCCCAGAACCCAGCCGGTGTTCATCGAATGATGGACGTCGCCCTCCTCGATATCGGTATCGAAGGCTGCCCCGGCCCGGGCGAACATGTCGCCATCGCCGGTAGTGTCCACCACCACCTTGGCCATCACGGCCTGACGCCCGGCCTTCGATTCGAAGATCACGCCCTTGGCCGCGCCATCTTCCACCACGGGCCGCGCGGCCCAGGCATGAAACACGATTCGCACGCCCGCCTGCAGCAGCATTTCCTGATTGTTGAGCTTCATCCGCTCAGGGTCCAGCGTGGGCGCCCAGCTGACGATGCCGTGGAAGGCCGTGGTGCGCTGGCCCCAATAGGCGGCCTTGACCGAG
>DATJDU010000062.1:0-9070 GCA_035497315.1 Sphingomonadaceae bacterium | reverse complement strand
AACGCGGATGACGATGTCGATACCAAGGAACTGAAGGGCTTTGCCGCCTCCAACGGGGTGGTTGAAGGCCCCGCCCGCGTGGTGAAGTCAGTGGAGGAAATCGGCCGCCTGCAACAAGGTGACATCCTGGTCTGCCAGGTGACCAACCCCACCTGGGCCCCGATCTTCCAGAAGATCGTTGCTGCTGTTTCCGACATCGGCGGATCGATGAGCCACATGGCCATCGTCGCCCGTGAATACGGCCTGCCTGCCGTGGTCGGCACCGGCACTGCCACCCAGAAGATCAAGGACGGCCAGCGTATCCGCGTGGATGGCGGACGCGGCACCGTGACGATCCTGGATGACGAACCCGCGCTCGAGGATGCTTGAAACAATGAGCAGTGAAGCGAAATCCATCGCCTGGTTCGGCGAAGTCGGCATTCATGACCGCCCCACCGTGGGCGGCAAGGGCGGCAGCCTGGGCGAATTGACCCAGGCGGGCATTGCCGTTCCGCCAGGCTTCGTCGTCACCACCCATGCCTTCGAGCTGTTCCTCAAGGCACTGGAAGCGCGCGACAGCGTGCGTGACAAGGTGGAGTGGCTCGAACCCGCCAATCTGGAAGCCGTCACCGCCCTGTCGCAGGAATTGCGCCGTCGGGTAGTGGAAGAACCGCTCCCCCCCGAAGTGGAACAGGCGATCCTCTCCGCCCATGCCGAATTGTGCGGTGGTGGATCGGTGCCGGTCGCGGTCCGCTCCTCTGCCACGACGGAAGATGCGGAGGATGCGAGCTTCGCCGGGCTTCAGGACACGTTCCTATGGGTGCTGAGCGCGGCCGATACTGTCCACCGCGTGCGTGAATGCTGGGGCAGCCTCTATTCGGTGGAGAGCATGACCTACCGCCTCAAGCACAAGCTGCCCGAAGAAGGCGTGGCGATGGCCGTGGTGGTGCAGCAGATGGTGGATGCCCGCACGGCTGGCGTAATGTTCACCCGCTCGCCCACTAGCGGCGACAAATCGGTCATCACCATCGAAGGTGCCTGGGGCCTGGGCAGCGCGGTCGTCTCCGGCGAAGTCACGCCCGATCGCTGGGTGATGGGCAAGATCACCGGCGAGATCAGTGTGCGCGATATCTCGTACAAGCATGCCAAGCAGGTGCCCGCGCCCGAAGGCGGGATCATTGAGGTCGAACTCAACAAGCTGGACGCGGAAACGCCCTGCCTGTCGGACGAGGAATTGCAGGCCCTGCGCGACGTCGGCCGCAAGATCGAACGCCATTACGGCCGTCCGCAGGATATCGAATGGGCCGTGGACAAGCAGGGCAACCTCCTGCTGCTCCAGAGCCGCCCGGAGACTGTCTGGTCCGCAAAGGAAGTGGCCCCGGTGGCCGAGAAGAAAGACAATCCGCTGAGCCACGTCATGAATATCTTCGGGGGCCGTCAATGATCCTGACAGCCAAGGACATTGCGGAAATCACCCGGCTGCTGGACGATTCCCAGTTCTCCGAGCTGAAGCTGGAGATCGGGGACTTCAAGCTGCGCGTCAGCCGGGGTGGCTCCGGCCGCCGGTTCCATGAGGATGACGGCTATGATGCGCCCGCCCCGGCGCCCCGTGCCGCCGCGCCTGCCCCGGTCGCAGCCCCGGCATCTGCCCCGCGGGCCACCGGCCCGGCCGCCGGTGAGGCGGACGTGCCTGCCCCGCTGCTCGGCAATTTCTATTCCGCCCCGCGCCCGGGTGATCCGCCCTTCGTGAAGGTCGGCGATCTGGTGAATGAGGATAGCGTGATCGGCATCATCGAGGTGATGAAGCTGATGAACTCCGTTCGCGCAGGCGTGGCCGGCACCGTGGTCGCCATCCTCGCCGAAAACGGCACCTCCGTGGAGGAAGGCCAGCCCCTCCTCCGCGTGAAGACGGGCGGATAGATCATGGCCAATGTCCAGCTGATCGAAACGTCGCTGCGTGACGGCAACCAGTGCCTGTGGGGCGCTCTGGGTATCGACACCGCCCGCACCCTCACCATCGCCCCGGCTATGGAACGCTGCGGCTTCAAGGCGATCGATTTCACCACTTCCACCCATATGGGCGTAGCGGTTCGCTATAAGCAGGAAGACCCGTGGGAGCGTATCCGCGCCATGGCGGAGGCCTGCCCCACCACGCCGCTGCAATTCCTTTCCACCGGCTTCCGTTTCATCGCATGGGAGACGGCCAGCCCCGAATTCATGGAACTGGCCTTCCGCACCCTGGCGCGCAACGGCATCCGCCGCTTTGCCCTGGCCGACCCGATGAACGATGCGCCCGCCAATGTGGAAGGCGCCCGGCTGGTGAAGCGCGCAGGCGGCGAACAGGTGGTGGGCGCGCTGGTCTATACGATCAGCCCGATCCATGACGACGCCCATTATGCCGAAGCCGCGCGGATCATGGCCGCCAGCCCCGATATCGACGCGCTCTATATCAAGGACCCGGGCGGGCTGCTCACCAGCAAGCGCGCGCAGACCCTGATCCCCGCCATCATGGCCGAGATCGGCGACAAGCCGCTTGAACTGCATGCCCATTGCACCATCGGCCTTGCCGAGCAGGCCTATCTCGAAGGCGTGGAACTGGGTGCCAGCGCCCTGCAATGCGCCAGCGGCGGCGCGGCGGACGGCACCTCCAACCCGCCGATGGAGCGGATGATCGCCAATCTGCGCGCGCTGGGCCATACGGTGGATATCGATGACGAGGCCGTGGCCGAAGTCAGCCGCTATTTCACCGATCTGGCCGAGGCCGAGGGGCTCCCCACCGGCCGCCCGATGGCCTTCGATGCCGCCTATTTCCATCACAATTTGCCCGGCGGCATGGTCGGCACCATGCGCCGCCATCTGTCGGACCAGCGCGTGCCCCATCTGGAAGGCGCGGTGATCGAGGAACTCGGCCGCGTCCGGCGCGAGCTTGGCTGGCCCATCGTGATGACGCCCTTTGCCCAGATGCTGCAGACCCAGGCCGTGATGAACGTCACCGGCAAGGAACGCTATGCCGTGATCCCGGACGAGATCATCCGCTTCGCCATCGGCAAGTTCGGCCGCCCGATGCAGCCCGTGGACCCCAATCTGATGGACCGGATCATGTCCGATCCGCGCACGAAGGAACTGGCGGCGGAACCGGGCATGGCCGAGCTTTCGGACCTGCGGAAACGCATCGGCACGAACCTCTCGGACGAGGAATTCCTGCTGCGCGCCACCATGCCGGCAAACCTCGTCGATGCAATGCAGGCCGCCGGCCCTGCCCCGCGCGTCTATACTCCCCAGACCCGCGCCGTGATGGACCTCATCCGGGGCGTCCTCGCCCGGCGCGACCTCACCCAGATCACTGTCGAGAAGGAAGGCTTCCGCCTCGACGTCGAAGCCTGATAACGGAACCCCTATGCCCCATTCCCAATTCGCAGAACCCATCGGCATGGCGCGCGGCGTGATGTTCGATCTCGACGGTACGCTGATCCTCTCCAACCGCGAGCTTGGCCAGTACAAGGTGCTGCCCGGCGCGGTGGAGACGCTGGAGGCACTTCAGCAGCGCGGCATTCCCTATCTCGCCCTCACCAATGGCAGCGCCTATCCGGCAAGCCGCCAGGGCCCGCGCCTGCGCGACATCGGCCTGCCCATCCCCGACGAAAACCTCTTCACACCCAACAGCGTGGCGGGCGGAGTGTTCAAGGATCGGGGGATCGGCCGCGTGCTGGTGCTGGGCACCGAGGGTGTTGCCGAAGCGCTGCGGATCGAAGGGCTGAGCACTGTCATGCCGGGCGAGGAAGGCGCGGAAAGCGCCGATGCCGTCTATGTCGCCTGGCACCCGGACTGCACGATGGAGGATATCCACGCCGGCTGCGAAGCCGTGCTGCGCGGCGCAGGTTTCTTCACCGCATCCGACGTGCCCTTCTTCGCCACGCAAAGCGGGCGCTCCTTCGGCTATAGCTGCGCCATCGGCGGCGCAGTCTCCCGCGTGACCGGGGTGGAGCCGCAAGTGACGGGCAAGCCTTCGCTCCACGCCATGGAATTCGTCGCGGCCCAGCTGGGCCTGCCCATGCATGAAGTGGCCGTGATCGGCGACGATCCCAAGGTGGAAACCGAAATGGCGCGCCTCGGCGGCGCGATCGGGATCGGCGTAACCACCGGCACGACCTCGCTGGAGGAATGGGCCGCCCAACCCACCGAACGCGCCCCGCACCGCGTGATCGACCGGATCGATGCGATTCTCGATATGGGGCTGCTGGCTTAGGCGGCGGGGGGAGAGGGCGACAATATTTGCACCTGATGACCCGCATCGCCGGGTCATTTGGGCAAGTAATACCCCCCAGTTGCCTCGTCGCGGCGCGCGGCGCCGGTTGAGACGAGCGTATCCAGCACCTGCTCGACACGCTGGCGCCGCTTGGGCGTGTTGCGCCCGGCAAATGCCGCCGCGAGGGCAGGAACCGAGATCGGCGAAGCCGCCCGCGCCAGCAGTTCGCGCACCGAGCGGATCTGGTCGAGCCCGTCGGTGGGCCATTTGACGTCCTCGACGATGGCAGCCTCGCCCAGATCGGCCTCGATCTGCGTCTCGCCCTTCACCTTGGCCCCGAGGCGCGGCTTCTGGAACTCGGGACGGAGCCAGTGGACAATGCCCCGCCGTTCCTCAGCCGCACGCTCCTGATTGAGCGCGACCAGCCGGACGAGCAGTTCCTCCTCTGCCGCTTCCTGATCCGCGCTCTTGTGCGGGCTTGGCGTCGTGCCGCCCGGCTTGCCGACCAGCCGCTCGCCCAGGTCGCTCCAGCCATAGGCAGCGAAGACCTCGCGATCGATCTCGTCGTGCAGCTCCTTCAGGATCGCGATCTGCCCGGCATCATAGAGGTCTCGCTCGGTGGGGGTCAGCGGATCGCCGATCCCGGCATCCAGTTCGCGCACCCGCTCCAGCGCATTGTAGAGGCCGGTCATGGTGAGGAAATCGTGCGCAGCCAGCCGCTCTTTGCGGAAAGTGTCGAGACGTTCGCCGAGTTCGGTGAGGCGGTGGGCAGGGTTCAGCGGGAACGGGAAAGGGTTGAAGGTTCCCGTGTGCTGATAGACCGGGTCATTCCCCACGCCTTGCCAACCACCCGTCGAGTTGGCGAAAGCGACATGGAGACGTGAGCTTAGCACTGCTAGCACATCAGCTGTTTCAAGCGCTAAGCCGACAACCTTGCTTTCAATAATGATGTCGTTTTCCAGAAACTAAAACGTCCGGTGTTTGGCCGTCCTAGTCGTAACGATGAAACGTCTCAGGCCGAGCGTAGCACTGCGCCACTCAGTCCGCGGCTCTCCAAATATCCACCAGTTAATTCGATAAGTGGACCGATTATTCTGATCGCGCTCTGGCTTCACGCGATCAACAACCCGTTGATATTCAGCTGGGAAGTCTGCCCGCGCTTGATCCGCGCTCAGGCCAAAGAGATCGATGACGAAAGCGTTTCGGGAGCGCTGCACCAAGTCTCGACCATTCACAAATTTACGTACACGCCCTTTATCAACGCTTGAAAATCCGGCGACGCTTGCAGATTCGACAATGAACCCATCGCCGTGCAGTTTTACTCCCATGTGCGCGAGGTGATCATTGGCCAGCAATAGCTTGAGACACGCAAAGTCTGCACCCAAGCGCAGATTAGCCGTAACCTTCCCCTCGCGCCGCTCCAGTTCCACCTTGGGCGTATCGGTGTTTAGCTCCTCCTCGCTGACCACCTCGGCCAGCACCCCGTCGAGATTTCCCGCCTGCGCCACCGTCATCGCGATGCGCACCGCCGCCTTGTCCGCAGATTTCATCCAGGGATGATCGGGGACCGCATAGACCAGGCTCAATGGTTCCTTCGCCGTCATCCAGCGTTCGACGACCCGACGACTGAAGGTCTGGGTGATCGAATTGGTGGTGATGAAGCCGAAGCGGCGGAGCGGATTGACGGCACCCTTCTTCGCTGGCTTCGCGGTGAGGCGCCGCGCCGCCTCATCCCAGAAATGCATCACGAAGTCGGCCCCGCCGGGCACCTCTGGCCGCACTGTCCAGCAGGCCCGTGCATAACCGTCGCCGAGTTCCGCGCGCATTGAACCGCCGCCGATGAAGGGCGGGTTGCCAACGATGAACTCGACCTCTGGCCAATCCGCGCGCCGCGGCTTGACGTAGTGATACGTCTCCTTGCGCGCGGTTTCATCGGGCACTTCCTCGCCGGTGATCGGGTGTAGTTTCCTTGTGACGCCATCCCAGATGGTGATCAGATTGCCCTGCCCATCCCGCAGCAGTTCCTTGCCATCATAGGCGATCAGCGCATCCTGATGCCTGATGGTGCCATAGGCGTTCAGGATAGGCTCCGGGACGTCCCTGGCATCCACGGTCTTGAGCTGCCATTTCAGGAAGCCGATCCACAGCACCAGATCGGCGATAGGCACCGCGCGCGGGTTCAGTTCCAGCCCGTAGAACTGCCGGGGGCTGACCGTCTCGCCATCGAGCAGCAGCTTGGATTCATTTTCTCCCAGCGCGTCGAGAGCGTCGAGCACCTCGCCTTCCAGACGCTTCATCAGTTCCAGGCTGACATACAGGAAGTTTCCGGTGCCGCAGGCCGGATCGAGCACACGAATCGTACAGAGCCTGTGGTGGAAATTGCGGACCGCCTGAAGCGCCTTATCATCCTCGCCCTGTCGATGGAGATCCTCGACCCGGACTTTCACTTCCTCCCAATCCGCGCGCAGCGGCTCCATGATCGTGGGGATCACCAGCCGTTCCACATAGGGGCGCGGCGTGTAATGGGCGCCGAGCTGCGATCGCTCTGCAGGATCGAGCGCACTCTCAAGCAAGGCGCCGAAGATTGCCGGTTCAACGTCGCCCCAACGCCTCTTCGCGGCGTTGTACAGTTCTATGATGTCGTCCTGATCCAGCGGAAGCGCGCGAACGTTCCGGAACAGGCCACCGTTGAAGCGCTTGATCGGGGCATTGAGCCGGGATTCATAGCCGCCCGTATTCATGATGCGCCAGAGGCTCTCCAGCGCGGGCGCGAAATGCTGCGGCGTGTCGATCATCTGGTGGAGCAACGTCTCGAAGCCCCGATTGGGAATCAGCCGCTCTGCTTCGTTGTCCGATCCGACGTCCTCGGCGAACATCGTGAACAGACAACGCATCAGGAATTCGGCGATATCGACCGGCGCGTATCGCTTCTCCAGCCGCTTTGCGATCTTGGCCAGTCGCTCGGCAATATCGCGGGTTACCTCCGCCGATTTGCGGGTGGGGTTCAGTGACTGCGGGTCGGTCCAGATCGCCGCCAGCCGCTGCTGCACCTCTTCATGCAGCAGGTCGTCCATCGACAGGCGGTAGCTGTGCCGATCCAGGAAATGATCGTAGTTCTTTCCGAGGCCGGAGAAATCGGCATAGATTTCGATGACATTGCCAACATCGACTATCAGCAGGAAGGGCGGATAGCCGTGATCGACGGGCAGCGCGCGGGCATAATCTTCCGCCTGCCGCCGGGCGGCGATCATCACCTTATCCCAGCTCTTGGTGCCGCGTTTGGCGTGGCCGAGCTTTTGTGCCGTTTCAAGGCCTGCGAGCGCAAGCTGCTCCGTCTCCAGCGCCTGCTGTCGCTTGGCCGATTGTTTCGCTTCAAGGATGAAGCACCCGCGCTTGTAGCAATCGATCCGGCCGGTCGAGCTTGTTCCGTTAGGATGGCGGAAGGTGACGTTCCGCTCGAAGACATAGTCGTTAAAACGCGTCTCTTCGCGTGCGAATTCGGGCTGAGGCAGGCCCAGCGCTCCGGTAAGTCGCTCAACGAAGAGCTGATAGTTCGACATTTCCGAGCCACCGGACGGCTTCACATCACCGACCAGTTTCTTCAGGCGTTCAATGCTGACATCCCCTGAGCCCATCTTACGACGTTAGTAAGTGATCCGGGAACTGACCAGCCCCGGCTGAGGTAAAGAAGCGGATCATCTGCTTTTGTGTATGGGATGAGATCGCGCTGCGCGCCCCCGGAGATCCCCTCAGCCCCCGCAGCGCAACTCACAACGAAGAGTTGCCCGCACCCCACTTCACCGTCAGTTCGATGCCCTGCCCGATGGGCAGCAGCGTAGTCTGCAGATCGGGCTTCTCGCGGATCGCCTTGCGCAGGGCGCGGGCACTGTCGCGGGCGCCTTCGGGATGGATCATATTGTCCGTGGCCATAATCGCCTCGTCCGAGAGCTTGGGATAGACTGCCTCGAAGCAGGGGACATAAAGGTCCTTCCAGATATCGAGGAACACGAATTCGAACGGCCCCGGATCGCCGGCGACCACCTGCAGCGCATCGCCGCAGCGGAATTCCACCACCTGGGCCAGCCCGGCCTTCTCCAGCATCGCCGCCGCGTAGGCCTGTTTTGCGGGATCGAGATCGACGGTCACGAGCTTTGCATCGCAGGCCCGCGCCGCATCCGCGAGGAAGAGCGTCGAATAGCCATAGCTCGTGCCAAGTTCGAGGATCACGGCCGGGCGCCGCGCCAGCACCAGCGCGTGCAGGAAGCCGGCAGCCTCCGCGCCCACCGGCAGCAGGAATTCATTGCGCCTTGCGCCCATCTCGCCGGGTGAAAGCTGCGCCTGCCTGGCAGTCTCCTGCTCATGCCGCGCGGAATATTCGGCGAATACTGCCGCGACCTTCGGATCCTCGAACTGCATCCTTCCGCTCCCTTGTAGTTGGAAACAGATGTGCACCCGGTGCGGCGTGAAATCCAGACAGCAAAAGGCCCGGAGGTTTCCCCCCGGGCCTTTCGTTTATGTCCCTGCGGACTGGGTTGGGCTTAGTTGCCCGAACCCGGACCGTAGGTGATTTCCACGCGGCGGTTCTGCAGTTCGCGGACGCCGTCAGCGGTCGGAACCCGCGGGTTCGCTTCACCGAAGCCTTCGCTGCTGATCGCCGAGGACGGGATGCCCTTGCCGACCAGATAGGTCTGGACCGACGTGTTACGGCGGTTGGACAGGCCGACATTGTACTGGGCGCTGCCCGAACGGTCAGCATAGCCAGCCAGCATGATCGGAACCGTACCGCAATTACCGTAGGCCGTAACCGCGCTGTCCAGGGTCGTCGCAGCCTCAGGCGTGATGTCC
>DATJDU010000061.1:0-24979 GCA_035497315.1 Sphingomonadaceae bacterium | reverse complement strand
ATCAGAAACGCGCGCGCGCGCCGACCGTGTAGTAGCGGCCGATCGTGTCGAAATAGGCCGGATTGGTGGGGTATTGGAATTCCGGCACGATCGGCGGAGCCTTGTTGAGCAGGTTGTTCACGCGGAAGAACAGCTCGAAGCCCTTCTCGTCATCCTCGCCCCAGCGCGGCCCAACCTTCGCCGTGCCCGAAAGGTTGAGATAGAGCCGGCTGGGCACACTGTTGTCGGTGATGCTGTTGGGCAGTTTGGGATTGTAATCGGGATCGCTGGGATCGGTATAGAGCGCATCCAGAACGCCCTTATCGATATACCGCCCCTGCAAGGTCAGGGTGAAACGCGGATTGACCAGGGTGATGAAGGCGTTGGCCGTCCACTTGGGCGCGCTGATTGATGCGGCGCTGCCGGTCTGGCCGGCACGATCGATCTCCTGCCCATAAGCTACGGTGGTCAGTTCCTCCGTATAGGTCGCAAGGCCCCGCAGCATGAGCTGGTTCTGCCCCCCCAGATCTATCCGGTAATCCGCCTCGAAATCGAGGCCGCTGGTGCGCAATTCTTCGAGATTGACCGACACGTTGCGGACCGTGGTGATGTCGTCACCTGTCGTTATGCTGCCATCGTTGATGAGCGCGCAGGCTTCCGCCCGCCCCTTGTAGCATTCGTTGATGATGTTCTGCGAACCGCCGGGAGGTGTCCCGATGTAGTCCTTCACCTTGATATTGAAATAATCGACCGAGAAGCGCAGCCCATTAAGCGCCCCCTTCGGTTGCAGGATCATGCCGGCGCCCCACGTATCGGCCTTCTCCGGCGTGAGATATGGGCTGCCTCCGCTCAGCAGATTGGGATTGTTCGAGACATTGCCCTTGAACGGATTGACGATCGAGGAGAACGCGCTGGCCGAGGAGAGGAACAATTCGGCAAAGTTCGGCGCCCTGATGTCGCGCGAACGGCTGACGCGGAAGCGCAGCCAGTCGGTCGGCTCCCAATTGCCGCTCAGCTTCCAGGCAGTCGTGTCGAAGGAGTTCTCGACACTGGTACGCAGATAGCTGCCGAAGCCGGTGACCTTGTAATGGGTCTGGCGGATCGCACCGTTGAGGGTCAGCGCCTCGGCCCCCGGGACATCGGCCAGGATCGGCACCTCGACCTCGGCATAGCCTTCGACCACTTCGGTCTTGCCATTGTAATCGGCGCCGAAGTTCTGGAAATAGGCATAAAGATTCGACAGATCGTCATGCGTGACATCGATCTTGTCGACGCGATATTCCGCGCCGAATGCCAGGCCCACGCTGCCGCCGGGCGCTTCGAACAGACTGCCGCTGATATTGGCTGCCAGCACGTGTTGCTCCAGCGCGATGTCCTCGGTCAGAGTGCCGTAGATGTAATCCTTGGCCGCCGGATCGTAATTGTTCTCGCCGAACAGGTTCACCGGGACGCAGCCCTGAGCCGCCGCGACCAGCGCCGGATCGTCGCTCAACAGGGCCCGGCAGGTCGGCCGGCCGGTATTGGGATCGACCACCGCATCGGCGGCGAAATAGAAATAGGCATTGCTCTTGGCGATCGTGGCCGGATTGTTCACCGGATAGATGGCCGCGCCGACAACCAGATTGTCTTCCACCACCTGCAGGCGATCAGTCCGGCTATATTGATAATAGCCGTCCCACTTCCAATTGTCGCTGAAGGAGCCGCTGATCCCGGTAGAGATGCGGTAGGTATCGGCTTCCGAAGTACTGTAGCCGCGAGCAAAATCGTCAAACATGCGGGCCATGGAGAAGGCCGCGCTACTCGGGCGAACGAGCGAATAGGGCCCGGTGGGCTGGTCCTGTTGGCCAACATCCAGCAATGCACGCACATCGGCAGGGATGAAGGGATTGTCGGCATAGATCGGAACGGCGGTGCTGAAGAACGAGGTCTGCAGCAACTGCCCATCGACATGGCCATAGGTCCCATCGAGGAAGACGTTGATGTCGTCGGTCACGTCATAGTCGAGATGGGCGTTAACCGAGTAACGCTCCACCGGAACAGTGATGTTGGAGTTGATATAGGCCGGGATGATGTCCCCGCCTTTCTGGAACAGCGCGAAACCCGGGCTGCCGGTGTGGAACGCAACCGGGTCGCCGTTGGAATCGAAAGTTGTCCCCCCCGTCCCGAAGAGCGCACCGATTCCATGAATATCGGACGGGCCGCCATAGACGACGCCCGCATTGTTGAACCGCAGACCGGCGCCATCGTTGACGCGCACATAGTTGGGCATTCCATTGCCGCCAGCATAGCCCAGATTGGTCACTACCGCGCCTGCGGTACACCAGTCCCGAGTGAAGCAATTGCCAATGCCCTTCTGATCGGCATATTCGCCGCCGATCACGAAATGGCCGCGATCGCCCAGCTTGGTGCCGAATGCCCCCGCGACATGGAAGCGGTCGCCGTCACTCTCATCCGAAATGCCGTAATCCGCCTCTGCCTTGAAACCTTCCAGATCCTTGTTGAGGATCACGTTCACAACGCCGGTGATGGCATCCGAGCCATAGGCGGCCGATGCGCCGCCAGTGACGATTTCGGTGCGGTCCATCAGGATCGAAGGCAGGAAGTTGAGATCGACTGAACCTTCGCGCGTGGAAGGGGCAAACCGGCGGCCATCCACCAGGATCAGGTTGCGGGTCACGCCGAGGCCGCGCAGGTTCATGATGCGTGCGCCGACGTTGAAGCTGCCGAAGCCCTGAGTCTGCGGGCTGGTGCTGTCTCGGAAAGAGGGAAGCTCCGCAATCGCCTCGGCCACATTGGTCACGCCCCTGCGCGCAAGATCGTCACCGCCCAGCGTTGTGACGGGCGAAGGCGCATCGAAGGTGGTGAGCTGCAGGCGCGAACCGGTGACGATGATGGGGCTGTTGCCGCTTGCACCATCGGCCGCGCTGTCCGCTTCTTCGGCCACGGTGACCTTCTTGCCGAGGTCATCGTCAGCCGCAAAGGCAGGCGAAGATGCACACAATGCGCTGGCAGCCAGCAGCACCGAACGGATTCCGAGATTGCGTGAATTGTCCATGTCTCTCCCCTTCTTATGTCTGCGCCTTGAAGGCCGCAGGGGGAGATCGGCACATAACCGCTGCAACAGCCGCCTTCCCGGGCGACCATCCCATTCGCAACGGTAAATGATGCCGTTGCCGCCTCTCCCTGCTGTGCCTTTGTGGACACTTATCGAAGCGATACTTGCCTGTTTGATTTCATCAAAGTCAAGTAGCAAAAGAATCTTCGGCTAAAAACATTCCAAGTGGGTCAAGACATCCCCGAAAATTAGGATATTTAGCTCTTAACCATACCCAAAAAGCGGGTTCCGCTCCAGAATCCTGCGATTACCGGCATCTTTGATCTGCAAGGTTGAAATTGACATTGTCAACTACCGTCATTATCCGGCATGCAAACCGAAAGAGCGGATAACGCCGATAAAAGGGGAGAAAATGACTGGGAATTTCAAGCCATTGCTGCTCGCCATGCTGGCCCTTCCGGCGCTGGGCGGCAGCGCCTTTGCCGAGGATATCGCAAGCCGTGATTCGCAATTCTCGGCCATCGCTCATCTCCCTGCCCTCGATGGCGTCTGGCGGCCGGAATGGGGCGTGGTGGGCAAGTTGCGCGCAGCCGAAGGACAGGCACCGCTCACCGCCCAGGCACGGGCGACACTGGATGCCTTCAACGCCGCCAAGAAGCGTGGAGAGAACCTGCAGACCGAAGGTGCGAACTGCATGCCGGTGGGTATGCCCGGCGTAATGCGATACCCATACCCCATCGAGTTCATCTACTCGCCGGGCAAAGTGAATGTCGTCATCGAAACGCACAGTCAGGTGCGCCGTATATTTACCGATGGACGAGCCCTGCCCGACGATCCCGACCTGCTGTTCAACGGGACGTCAGTTGGCCATTGGGAGGGTGAAACGCTGGTGGCCGATACGATCGGCCTCTCTCCGCTGATCTCGTTGATCGCCGGACTGCATCCCACCGAAAGCACTAAGCTTCGTGAACGAATTCACCTTGATGGGCCCGACAAGCTCGTGATCGAAACCACGATCACGGACCCGGCACTGTTCACTGAACCCTTCACCACCACCATGTCCTACAAGCGCGAACGCGACTGGGATATTCGCGAATACATCTGCCAGGAAAACAACCGCGACGCCGCAGATGCCGAAGGCCGACCGAGCATGGATCTCGGCTTCGACGGCATCGAATAACGGCCAGACTTTCAAAGGAGCGCACAATGAACCGTATCTTCACCGGTCTGGCAGTCGCGACCGTCCTGGTTGCCGCCCCAACCGCATCTTCGGCCCATCACTCCACCGCCATGTTCGAATGGGGCAAGGAGATCACACTCAAGAACGCCACGGTGCTGCGCTGGGAATGGACCAATCCGCACACTTTCCTCTACGTCACGACCAAGGGGGCCGACGGCAAGGAGAAGAAGTGGGCGTT
Source organism: Sphingomonadaceae bacterium (assembly GCA_035497315.1). Classification (GTDB taxonomy): domain Bacteria; phylum Pseudomonadota; class Alphaproteobacteria; order Sphingomonadales; family Sphingomonadaceae; genus Andeanibacterium. Next base: position 20,527 of record DATJDU010000061.1, on the reverse strand, counting down.
CGAAGGGATGAGCCCCAATCACCTCACCCGCGCGGGCTGGTCCAAGCGCACCCTCAAGACCGGCGATGTGATCGACCTGACCTATTACCCGCTACGTGACGGACGCAGCGGCGGCTTCAACGTCACAGTCACCTTTCCTAACGGCAAGACACTCAAGCAGCTTTCCTTCGATTGATCGAGCCTCCTGCCCCGCCGCCCACCTCATCAGGTGGCGGCCGGGGCAGCTTGATTGTTACCGTCAGACAAAAATGCCGGATTTGCCCGGGGCGATGATGCCATTGGGATCGAGCGCGCGCTTGAGCGTCTGGTCCACGTCGCGCTTCACCTTGCCATAGAGATCGGCCGTCTGTTCCATGAAGCCGGTATTGACGCGATAGACCGCATAGCCGCGCTTGCCGAATTCGCTCAGCAGCTTGCCGAAGCATTCATGCGCCCGCGCGGTTTCTGCCGGATCGCTCCGGTCGAACAGCACGTCGACGATGTGATGCATATCGCGCATCCCGACAATGAACTCGGCCACGTAATCGAGCCCATATTCATTGAGGATTTCCTGCGCGAGTTCCATCTGCGCCTTGGTTTCCGAACCTTTGGCCTGCGAGACCGGGGCGAACCACATGGAACCGCCGCCCCCGCGCCAGCGATAGAGGCCGAATTCCTGCAGTGTCATGTCGCCCTTCATCAGCTGGGCACGGTAACGGAAGGGCTCGCGATTGCCGGCCTCCTCCTCGGTGATCAGCTTGCCCTTACCGGTGGCCTCCACCGCCTGTTTGACGATGTTCCAGTTCACCTCGACCTGTTCGGCCGTGCCATAGAGCGCCGCATAGACGTTCCAGGCGCCCATGCCTTCCTTCTGCTTGATCTGTTCCAGCGCCTCCTTCGGAGTGGAGCCGGTGCCTTCGTAATATTTGGAGCGAGGGATGATCGCAGCGGCTTCCCACATGACATTGGCGATCACCGCCGCATTGGGCACGATATTGGCGATCTTCAGCGGGCGCAGCATCTCCACGATCGTGTCGATATCGCCCTCGTCCTCATACTGGATGCAGAACGGCTTATAGGCCGGCGGCTGCGGCATCAGCCAGATACCTAGCTTGGTGACGACGCCGAAGTTCGACTGGGTGAAAATACCGTCCAGATAAGGTCCATAACCCCACTTGAAGGCCTGCCAGGTGTTCGATTTCTCGACCCCGCCCATGCCGGTGCGCAACACCTCGCCATTGGCAAGCACGACTTCCATGCCGCATTGCATCATGAAATGCTCGCCATAGGGCGTGTATCCCACGCCCCGGTCGAGAGTGTTGCCCACCGGACCCGCTATGGCCGAGGGTGCGGGGCATGATAGCCACAGCGGGATGTCGTTTTCTTTCAGATAGTTCCACAGCTGCTGATAGGTCACGCCCGGTTCCAGCAGCGCGGTGCACAGCACCGGATCGACCTCGATAATCTTGTTCATATGCTTGAGGTCCAGCACGATCTGGCCGCGCGTGCCGGGTGCTGCCGAACCATAGCCAAAATTGCGCCCGGTGGAGATCGGCCAGACCGGCGTCTTGAACTGGTTGCAGATTTTCAGCACGCCCTGCACCTGCTCCACCGATGTGGCGAGCACCGCCGCGCCGGGCATGTGCTTCTCATCCGCATCGGACATCATCACCTTGGTGTAGGGGGCGAGATCCTCTTCGCTGGTCAGAACGTTTTCCGGGCCAAGCAAGGCGCGCAGCTGGCTCAGCGCAGCATCGAACTGTGCCGGAGAAATGCCCTGCGGCAAGGCGGACTGGGTTGTGTCGGTCATTGTCCTGTACTCCGGATCACTGCGCGGGCTGAGTGGGGGCGGCCTGAGTGGCGGGCGCCTTGGATTTCGAAACCATCTCGGCCACACGGTCGAGCGTCTCGTCATCGATCATGGCTTCGGTAAAGGCGGGCATGGCGCGATTGCCGTGGCGCACGAACAGCTTGATCGCCTCTGGCGGAAGGTCGCGCCCAAGGATTACCGGGCCCACGCCGGTGGAATGGCACGCCATACAGGTCTGCTGGAACACCATTTCGGCCTTGTCCTTGGGGATGGATTCCTTGCCGAGATAAGTCAGCTTGCCCTTGTCGCCGGCGCTGGCCGTCTCGGAGGACGAACCGCATGCCGCCAATGCGACGAGCGCCGCCGCGAGCAGGGGGTAAGTCACTTTGCGGTTCATGCGAATTTCCTCTCCTGGGGAATGATGCGGGCGGAGATGCCCTTGCCGCCCGGCAGGATCGCGCCGCGTTTCACGCTGACGCGAGCCATCTGGGCGGCGATGTCGAGCAGATGATCGTCCGTCGCGTCGAGCCGCAGGACGATGTTAGCGGCCGCCTTGGGCAGGCTGGCCGCCATGGCCTGGAGGCGTTCGATACGCGGGCCGTCGAGCAGCACGGCGTGAGGCGGAAGGCCCGCCAGCGGTGCATGCTCGGCCGAGACGAACAGCGCGGTGCCGCCCTCCGCCTGCCAGAGCCGCGCGGCAGGGATCGCCCCTGCAGCCGCGATAACCGAGGTCGAGGCGATAAAACGCCTGCGCGAAATTGGTCGGGACAGCACTGTTCCATCTCCCATGCCATGCGGCCGCGAACTTCCCGGCGGCTTGGTGGGTGAGCTGCAAGCACCGTGCCATTCTTCCAGACGGCCAATTTTATTTCATTGATTCAATTGCTTGAAAGGATGATGCCCAGGGTGCGCTCAGTGACGCAAACAGGATATCGTTGATTTTCGAACGGAGTTCCTCCACCTTCCACACTCAAATCGTCTAAATTTCAACAGCAGGAGCCCCATGCCCCCTACACCAGCGGTCACTCCCGCAGACGCGATGCCGGTGATGGAAGACCTCGCGGCCACGCTGCATTTCTCGCCCGAAACCGGCCATATCTGGCTCGCCGGGCGGCGCATGGTGCTGATGCATGAGGATTCCATGGGCCTGCTGCGCCGCGAAGTGGTGGACGCCATCGGGCTGGAACGCGCCCGCGCCGCCTTCACCCGGCAGGGCTACAATGCCGGAGCGATGGATGCGGAAATCGCCACCAAAGTCCGCCCGCATACCAGCCTGCATGCCATGTTCTCGGTCGGCCCGCAGATGCACGCGCTGGAAGGGATCGTGCTTTCCGAACAGATTGCCTTCGACGTGAATATCGAGGAAGGCCGCTTCTATTCGGAATATCGCTGGCACCAATCGAGCGAATGCGCCGCCCATCTCAAGCAGTTCGGGCGCGGGCAGACTGCCGCCGGGTGGAGCCAGATCGGCTATGCCAGCGGCTATGCCAGCGAGTTCCTTGGCCGCCCGATCGTCTATCGCGAGGTGGAATGTATCGCGATGGGGCATGATTGCTGCCGCATCGTGGGCCGCCCGCGCGAGGAATGGCCCGATGCGGAGAACGATCTGCGCTATCTGCGCGCTGCTCCCGTGCAAGTGCAGGGGGGCGAGAGCGAAGGGCTGGTGGTGGCCAGCAGGGATGGCAGCGGCCGGCCCGACAAGATGCTGGTCGGCGCCTCTGCCGGGTTCAACATGGCCTTCGAAAAGACCCGCAAGGTCGCCGGCACCCAGGCCTCCGTCCTGCTGCTGGGAGAGAGCGGCGTGGGCAAGGAAATGTTCGCGCGCAGCCTGCACCTGCTGAGCCCGCGCAAGGACAAGTCCTTCATCGCCGTCAATTGCGCCGCCATGCCCGAGACACTGATCGAAGCGGAACTGTTCGGCGTGGAAAAGGGCGCCTTCACCGGCGCTACATCCAGCCGGCAGGGCAAGTTCGAGCGTGCCCATGGCGGCACGATCTTCCTGGACGAGATCGGCACGCTTTCCATGGCATCGCAGGCCAAGCTGCTCCGCGTGCTGCAGGAAGGCGAGGTGGAGCCGATCGGCGGCAGCCACGCCCGCCCGGTGGACGCCCGCGTGGTGGCCGCCACCAATATCGATCTGCGCGCAGCCGTGGCGAAGGGCGAGTTCCGCGCGGATCTGTTCTTCCGCCTCAATGTCTTCCCCATCGCGATCCCCCCGCTACGCGAGCGGCGCGCGGACATTCCGGTGCTGATGGCGCATCTGCTGAAACTCTATTGTGAGCGCCACGGACGCGACCTGCCCGGCTTCGGCGAGGAGGCCGTCTCCGCCCTGCTCAGCTATGACTGGCCCGGCAATGTGCGCGAACTGGAAAATGTGATCGAGCGCGGCGTGATCATGGCCCAGCCCGGCATGCCGCTGGGCGTGCACGATCTCTTCACCTCGGGCGAGGAGCTGGGCGACAGGCGCTACCGCCTGACCCGCGCGGGCACGGTGGAACGTGCTCCGGCGGATGGCGCCGGCGCCGCGCCGAATACCGCTGCGGATATCGGGGCGGAGGCGCTGGGCACCGGCCTGTCGCTGGGCGAAATCGAACACCGCATCCTGCAATCCGCACTGGAAGCTCATGGCGGCAACCGCACCCGCGCCGCCGCCGCCCTGAGCCTCACCCGCGCGCAGTTCAATTACCGGCTGAAGACCTATCGGGAGGACTAGGGCGCTTGGACAAATTCGGCAGCTGATTGCGGAATCTGGTCGGAAGCGGCCGTTCCGGAGACGACAACGTTGCGGACATCCTGCACTGACCCTATTCTCGGCCCGTGGACTACCTTGCCCTTGTTTGGACAGCGATCTTCGCGATCGGTTGGCTTTTGGTGTCAGTTGAAATGCTGCGAGCCGCTTGGTCTGGCAAGTTCCCATACATGCGAAAGAGTCCCGCCGGGAAGAAGTGGCCGCCTATTCGTGCCGAGAACCCTGTAAGGTTCTGGCTAACGTGGTCTGCGCTCGCTTGGCCGTTCTTACTTCTGCCACTTCTGCTTATGTTGGGATTATCAGTTTCAGACTGGAGGCTGGGGTGAGCTTCCCACACGAACCCGTCGAATGCTGCCGTTCCGGAAACGACAACATTGCGGCATAGACACAGGGAACCCCAAAGAACTAGTCTCGCTGACATGCAACTCACCTTGTCACGATCCAATGTCTGCCCGTGCTGTGGCTATGCTGGCCTTGAGCAGCCCCCATACGACGAGCTCAAATCAACACCTGTATCGAATGATGTGCTGCCCCCTTATTGCAAATATTTTGGATTTCCATCCTACGAGGTTTGCGCTTGCTGTGGGTTTGAGTTTGGCTTTGACGACGAGCCTGGGGTGGGCGAGCCATCGACATTTCACAAGTATCGCCAACAGTGGATTGCCGACGGAGCAAAGTGGTTTGATGCGTCAAAGCTTCCGGTAGGCTGGTCTCTGCGTCAGCAGCTTCAGGCGGCTGGTATCGAACCCACCTGACGTCCGCTTCCCACAACATCTGCGACAAAACATCCTCACGGGACAAGACCCGATTGCAGACATGCCCTACTTACTTGAGGAGATGGAAACTCCCACAACATTCCTATCGAGGCGCCTGCAATACGGCTTACTAAAGCCCACCACAAAACACTTTCCTACACACCCCGAAATGGCGTTTATCCTGTTCGATGAACAGCGCCGCCTCCGCCCTGCCCTGTGCATTTTCCGCCCGCTTCGCCCCGGCCAGCCGCGCCTCGCGAAGCCTGCACGAAAACCCGAAATGGAAGGTAACACTCCGCACCGCCCGTTGCCCCGAAAAACGGCTCGAAACCGCGCCTCACCGGGGCGGTACGCATCAAACAAAACAGGGCATTTGCGTATCGGCAAAGGTGACACCCCGCCCCGGCAATTCCATCCCGAAACAAAGCGCCTCACCCGGCCTTGCGATTGGGCGGGGCGGAGGCCCAGGCGCGTTCGCGGCGGAACTCGCTGGCGGTCCGGCCGGTCTTGCCCTTGAAGAAGCGCGCGAAATAGGCCGGGTCGGCAAAGCCCAGCTTGCCGGAAATCTGGCTGATGCTGGCGCTGGAATAGGTGAGGTAACGCATCGCCTCCAGCAGCAGGCGGGCATGGATCACTTCCCCCGGCGCCTTGCCGAAGGCCGCGCGGCAGGCGCGGGTCAGGGTCGGCTCGGTCGTGCGCAGTTCCCGCGCATAGCGCGCCATGGGCCAGTTGCCGGCAAATTCGCGATCCACCAGCGCCCGGAATTCCCGCGCCAGCGCGCCCTGCCGCGACAAGGCGGACCCCGCTTCCTCCTGCTCCAGCAATTCATCCGCCATGGTGAGCAGCAGGCCGAATTCCGCGAGCAGGAGGTTGGAAGGCTGCCGCGGTCCGGCAAGGTCCAGATCGGCGGCGATCTGGGCCATGGTCCACCGCAGCCGGGCAATCTCCCGCCCTTCCGGATCAAGCTGCGCGACACAAGCGTGGGCACGCCGGAACGCAGCCATATCGCCGGCCCGCGCCAGCCGGGGATGGTGGAGAAGGTCGGTGGCGGCGGAGAGGACCCAGCCTTCCGCTCTGGAGGAAAAGTGCAAGGCATGGATACAATGGCTGGGGATCGCGATCAGCGTATTCGGCCCCAGCCGCACTTCCCGGTCATCCGCATGAAGGACCGCCGATCCTTCATTCAGCAGGATGATCTGGTGAAGGGTGGAGTGGCTATGCGCGGAAATCTCCCATTCGTAGAGGCTCGCGCGCGCGGAGATCTGCTCGATATGCAGGAATTCCGGGGCGATCAGCCCCTCATTTTCCCCATATAGGCCATATCGGGCGAGATCTGCGCGCTTCTCCATCATCCGGCCTCAATTCCACTTTTGATCGAAAAGTACAAGATATTGCCCGAAATCTGCGTCGCGCCATGCGCTCAAAGGAGCCATGAGTGTGCTCAAATATGGTGAGAGGTTTTCAAGATGTTCCGATTCGATCCCTATTCCCCGGCGACCGACGCCGATCCCTTCCCCGCCTACAAGACCCTGCGCGACGACTATCCCTGCTTCTGGAGCGAAGAGGCCGGCATGTGGGTGCTCTCGCGCTATCACGACATCCTGGGCGCGCTGACCAACTGGAAGCTCTACAGCTCCGCTCAGGGCAATCTGGTGGACGAATTCCCCGGCCGTGCCGGTGCCACGCTGGGCAGCACCGATCCGCCACGGCACGACCGGCTGCGCGCCCTGATCCAGAGCGCCATGACCAAGCGCGCGCTGGACCATGTGCTGGAACCCGCCCGCGCATCCTGCCGCGCGCATCTGGCCGAGATCGGGGAGGGAGACAGTTTCGACTTCGTCAATGATTTCGGATCGAAGGTGACGGTGGACCTCCTGTTCTACCTCTTCGCCCTGCCCCGCGAAAATGCTGAGGAAGTGCGCGACAATGCCGTGCTGATGGTCCAGACCGATCCCGTCACCCGGCAGAAGACCGAGCAGCACCTCGCCGCCTTCCGCTGGATGGCCGACTATGCCGAATATCTGGTGCAGGAGCGCAAGAAGAACCCCGGCGACGATCTGCTGTCCAACTTCATCACCGCCGAGATCGATGGCGAGAAGCTGCTCGACAAGGAAGTGCAGCTCACCGTCACCACGCTGATCATGGCCGGGATCGAAAGCCTCTCGGGCTTCATGGGCATGTTCGCGCTCAATCTGGCGGAATTCGCGGATATTCGCCGCGCGCTGGTGGCCGATCCGGCGCTGATCCCAGACGCGATGGAGGAATCGCTGCGCTTCAATACTTCGGCGCAGCGCTTCAAGCGCACGCTGCAGCACGATGTCGAGCTGCATGGGCAGCAGATGAAGGCCGGCGATGCGGTGATGCTGTGCTATGGCTCGGCCAATCGCGACGAGCGCATGTTCCCCGATCCCGACCGCTACGATCTTGCCCGCAGGCCCAAGCGCCATCTGGGCTTCGGCGGCGGTGTTCATGCCTGCCTTGGCTCGATGCTCGCCCGTGTGGCAACGCAGACCGTGTTCGAGGAATTTCTGGCCGCCGTGCCGGACTTCACGCGGATCGATGGCCCACTGGACTGGGTGCCTTCGTCCAATTTCCGCAGCCCGCAAAAGCTAATGCTGGCGCGGGGATAAAAGCTCGAAAGGCGGCGGCGCCCCTGTTGGATGCCGCCGCCTGTTCGATCAGAGGCGCGAAGCGCGCGTTTCCTGCGTGGTGATGAATTCCAGCAGGGCCGGCTGGCCGCGCTCGGTCGCTTCGATACCGCGCCGGATCGCCGCCGAGATATCTTCGGGCCGTTCGATCCGCTCGCCATAGCCGCCCAGCGCGCGGGCGAAGGCGGCGTAATCGCCGGAGATATCGGTGGAGCGGTATTTCTCCGTCGCCACCGGCATTACCGGAAGTTCGATCGCCATGGCCGAATTGTTCAGCAGGATGGAAAGGATCGGGGTCCGTTCCCGCACTGCGGTCTCGAAATCCATGCCGGTGAAGCCGATCGCGGCATCGCCCCACACATTGATGCACAATTTGTCCGGGCAGGCGAGCTTGGCGCCCATGGCCAGGCCCAGTCCATAGCCAAGCTGGGTCGACTTGCCCCAGCCGATATAGGAAAGCGGCGAGCGCGATTTCCAGAACGGCGTAAGCTGGTCGCGCGGGCTGCCCGCATCATGAGTGATGATCGTATTCGCCACATCCACCGTGCGCTGCAATTCCCACAGCACACGATAGGGGGAAAGCGGCGCATCCTCGCATTCCAGCAACGGAAGCCATTCCTGCATCCACGCCTGTTCAACCTCGGCGATCTCGCGGATCACGGCAGAAGGATCGCGCGCGCCGTCCAGCAGCCGGCGGCAGGCCGCCACCAGCATGGCCAGCGTCAGCTGCGCATCGCCGGCCAGCGCCATTTCGCAGCGCACGCCCTTGTTGAAATCGGCCGGGTCCAGCGTGGAATGGATGATCGGCACATGGCCAGGCATGGAAACGCCGAATGCCGTTTCGGAGAAGCTGCAGCCCACGCCGAAGATCAGATCCGCATTGTTGAGGAAATGGCGAAGCTGGCCCGGAATAGCAGCACCCCCGGAACCCAGCGCCAGCGGGTGCGTCTCGTCGAAGCAGCTCTTGCCCTCGAGGCTGGTGGAAACCGGCGCGCCGAGCAATTCGGCAAGCTCCAGCAATTCCGCATAGGCATTGGCCCAATGGACCCCCTGCCCCGCATGAATGACAAGGCGCTTCGCCGCGACCAGATGCTGCGCCACTTCCTCGACCTGCGCGGGATCGGGCCCGAAGCGGGTGGAGACGACCGGCCTGTAATCAAGCGGTTCGGGAACCTCTTCCGCCAGCACATCCCACGGCATTTCCACCAGCGCGGGGCGCAGGCGGCCATTGCGCAGCGCAGTAAAGGCCCGACGCAGGATGGCGGGCGTATCTTCGGCGCGCAGGATCGGTTCTGCGGTCTTGGTGATATCCCGCATGGAGATGCAGGCGTTGTAATTGTCGGGCACATGGGCCAGCCGGCGCGCATAGCCCTGCGGGAGGACCAGAACCGGCACGCTTTCCGAATAGGCCTGGGCTACGCCGCCATAGGCATTTTCCGTGCCCGGGCCGTGCTGCATGGCGAACACGCCCATCCTGGCGCCCCGCGTCATGCGGGAATAGGCATCCGCCATATGCAGGCCGGTGCGTTCCTGGCGGACGATGATGGGGCGGATACCTGCCGCCGCGGCCTGTTCCAGCACTGCGTTGCGGGGGTATCCAAAAATGATGTCGACGCCTTCACGCCGCAGGATTTCGGCGATGGCCGAGCCAACCTTCACTAAAACTTCCTAACGGGCGCATAAAAAGGTGGCCGACCGGAAAGCGCCCTTACCCGGCCGGCCTGTTCGGTTCCCACTCCCTATACGGAAATGGGCCAAACTGTTTGAAAGGGTGACGCGGCCGGGCGCCCTGAGGCATCCCGACCGCGACCGCCCGGATCAGAACTTGCGCTTGATCGATACCGCCCAGGTGCGCGGCTCGCCCGGCGAACCCTGGATCGAGTTGGTCGATCCACGATTGTCGAAGATGTCGGTGTAATAGAGCTTGTCGGTCAGGTTCCTGACCTCCAGCGCCACTTCCCAATCTTCATCCATCGTGCGGTAGGTCAGGCGGGCATTTGCCAGCGTCCGGCCCGGAATCCGGCCGAAGATGTCCACGCCACCGGTTGCCTTATCGACGTTGTTCGCATTCCGGCTGTAGGAATCGTCATGCGACACATCGACGCGCGGAGTAAGCGTGCCGGCAGTGCCCAGATCGATTTCATACTGTGCGCCGATGCTCCACGACCAAGGGATGATAAACTGGCCATCGTCTTCGGTGCCAATACCCGAACTTACCGCCGAGTCGCTGATCGACGTATATTTGAAGTCGAGATAAGCGAGCGAAGCATCGATCGACAGGCCGTCGATCGGACGCAGCGCCAGTTCGGCCTCAAAGCCCTTCACGTCAGCCTTGCCGGCATTGAGCGGCAGGGCGCACGGGAAGGCATTCCCGGTCTGCGGGCAGCTCGACACCGAGACGAGGATATCGTTGTATTTGTTGAAGAAGGCCGCGAGGTTGAGCCTGACCGCCCGGTCGAGGAACTCGCTCTTTACGCCGACTTCATAGGCCGTCAACGTTTCCGGATCGTGCGACAGCGCCTGGCTGGGATAGAACGGGCGCGGATTGATGCCGCCACCCTTGAACCCCGTCGAAACCTGACCATAGGCCATCACATCGTCGCTGAAGCGATATTGCAGACCCAGGCGATAATCGAAGCGATCGCCCGAATAGCTGCCCTTAAGCCCGTTGAGCGGTGCCAGCGAAACTGGAACCACACCGCCTGTCGAAGAGCCGGGAATCCCGAAGCGACCATAGATGAAGGTCTTGGACTGATCGGTGTAACGGATACCGCCCAGGATCGTCAGGGCCTCGAACGGGGTGATTTCGAGATTGGCGAACACAGCCTTGGTCGTCGCGGGGACGGAATTGTCTTCGATGAAGTTCAGCGTGGTAAGTGTCACGCGCGAAACGTTGCGGCTTTCCTTATCGAAGTAGAAACCGCCGACAGTCAGGTTCGCGATATCATTGATATTCGCGCTGACGCGAAGTTCCTGGCTGAACTGACGGTTGTACACCTTGTTCGCGATCATCGTGTTGTTGAAGGGCGAACCGTCGGCGGAAGAATAGCTGCCGTCGAACTTGCGATATCCGGTGATCGAGGTCAGCACCACATTGTCGGACAGATTGGCAGTGATCGTACCGGAAACGCCCCAGGTATTGATCAGCCCGTCCTGCGGAGCCTGCCATGCGCCCGAACCGTCGCGCGGGGCGGTTTCAAGGTAGTTTTCATAGCTGACATAGGGGCTGCTGGTATAGGTATCCTGCGCGTAATTCCCGAAAGGCGAATAGGAAATATAGGGCGAACCGGTCGAGGTGCCGTATACATTGCCGTTGAGAAGGTAGGCCGCGGAAACCGGCGTGGCCACGCCCGTAAGGGTGGACCCGGGATCGGCCGAACGCCCGACATAAAGCAAGGTTGAGGGCCCGGTTTTGCTGCCGTCGCGGGTGAGATCGCCCACCAGATCGACCGTGATGTCGGGGGTCGGCTCCCAGCGCAACGCCAGGCGACCAGCGACATATTCCTTGCCGCCATCGGTGCCGATCTTGCAATCGGTGCCGGTAACTGTGCTGGGAATCGTGCTGGTCGGATGGGTACAGCGATAGTCATATCGCGTGATGTAGCCATCCTTCTTGACCGCAGCGCCGGAAAGACGCGCATAGAGATGGTCTTCGGCCAGTGTAAAATTGGCCGCTCCGCGCAATTCCATGCGGTTGTAGCTGCCATAGGTCGCCGAGACATAGCCGTCGTTCGAGCCGTCGGGCTTCTTCGAATAGAGCTTGATCGCGCCGCCGATGGCGTTCTGACCCGCCAGCGTCCCCTGAGGGCCGCGCAGGATTTCCACCCGATCAAGATCGACCAGGCTCAGCATCGAGCCATGCAGTGTCGGCAGATACACATCGTCGACATAAATGCCGACGCCGGGTTCGAGCGCGAAGCTCGTATCGCGCTGACCCACGCCGCGAATATAGGCGGCAACCGCGGGACCATAGGTCGCGGAAGCCTGACGCAGGGTCACGTTGGGCGCCTGGGAGCCAAGATCGGCCAGACTGGTCTGCCCGCGCTGTTCAAGCAACTCACCACTGACCGCGGTAATAGCGACCGGAACGTCCTGCAGACGCTGGTCCCTGAACTGCGCGGTCACGACGATCTCGTCCTGGTTCGATGAGCTTTCGCCTTCATTGCCGGAAGACTGAGCATAGGCCGGCGCGGCAAGAGCGAAACCGCCCACCATCGCCAGGGCACTGACCGTCCCCCGAATCCGAGATTTTCCGAGTGTCATTTACCACCTCCCTGTGAGTCCGCCTTATCAAATGACGGATGGCCCCATGGACTTGTTGAGTGCTCAACTGTCAAGCCGATTCCGCTTTCCGGAATCATTTTCCCGAAATACGGAATCATTTTCGCCACAGGTCTGAAAGGGAGCAAAAAAGAGCTCAGGTCTGGGCGATCCGGGCCCTCTCCGAGACGCGTAACGCTGCATCGCGCACGGCTTGTGCGAGGCTATCCTCGGAGTGAAGGCTATAGCGCTTGGCTGGCATGGTGACGCCAACGCAACCGAGCACTTCGTCATCGCGGCCGAAGATCGGGCTGGCGATTCCCGAGAGATCGTTCTCCGGATCGTGAAAGCGCGAATGGCCCTGCTCGCGAATCATCGCCAGGTCGGCTTCCATCTCAGCCGGCGGAGGAAGCGGGCGGCCAGTGATCGGGCCTACCTTTTGCAGGCCGAACACTTCCTTGCGCTCGTCCTCCGGCAGATGGGCAAGGATTGCCCTGCCCAACGACCCCCACGGCAGCTCGATCACGCCCCCCACCGTCACCGCATAGCGAAACGGGTTGGGCGTCTGCACTACATCAGCAATCACGGCATTCAGATCGGTGGGGCTATAGGCGCAGAGCACCACCGTTTCCTGCCAGTTCTTCATCAGCTCTTCGAGGAACGGGCGAGCACAGCGAGTCAGATCGAACTGGGAAATCAGGCGCGAAGCCAGCAGGTAAAGATCTCTTCCTGGGCGATATGCCTGGCCAGGGCACCGCTCCACGAGGCCGGAACGTACGAGTTCCTGCAGCAGCCGGTGTACTGTGCTGGTCGGCAGTTTCGAACGCTCCGTCAGTTGCCCGAGAGAGAATGTCTGCGGTCCGTCGGCAATCAATTTAAGCAGATAGGCAAGGCGACCCGCCGCCCCGCTCGGCACAAAGTTCAATCCCCGCCTCCCGAATAATGTTGATCAATCAATCAACAACTCCGATTATGGTTCCGCGTCGCAAGGGAGAGAGACCGCAATGCTCAGCGAACAGGAGTTCATGCGTTACATATCGGCATTCAACGACGGGGACAGCGAAACTTACGGTTCCTTCTATGCGCCGACGGTCGCTTTCCGCAATGGCGCGGGTGATCGGCTCGAGGGACCGGAGGCCATCATCGCCTATTACGAGGCGCTCAAGGGGCGCATAGCGCGGCGGATGGAAGTCCGCGCCGTGGTCGCGGGGGAGACCGCCCTGTGCGCTGCGCTCCACTCGCGCTTCGAGATACTTTCGCCCAGCGAATATTTCGCCGGACAGACGCTGAGCACGGGCGATGCCGTCCTGCTCGACAGCATGGCGCTGTATGAACTCGAAGGCCCGCGCTTTGCCCGGATCGAAGCGACATCAATCTCGCGCCGGATCGTTCGCGCTGGGGAACCGGCATGAGCGCGGCCGGGGACGACAACGCTCGCTTTCTCGAAAACCCCTACCGGCTGAAGCTGGTCAGCGTGCTGTTCGTGGTCTGCGCATTCAACTTCGCGGACCGGGCCGTCTTTTCCGCCCTCGCCCAGACCATCAAGGCCGACTTGCGCCTGAGCGACCTGCAACTGGGGCTGCTCCAGGGCATTGTCTTCGCACTGCTCTATGCAGCGGTGGGCCTGCCTATCGGATTGATGGCCGAACGGCTGAAGCGCACCCATATCCTCGCCGCAGCCACGGCGATCTGGTCGGCCGCCACGGTGGTGACAGGCATGGCCGGGTCCTTCGTGCAGCTCGCTGCCGCGCGGCTGCTGGTGGGCATGGGTGAAGCTGGCTTCATGCCGACAACGGCATCGATGGTAGGCGACGTCACACGGCGCAACCGCCGCGCATCCACCATGTCTGTGATCCTGATCGGCACCCCGGCGGGGTATCTCATCGGTGCGCCGCTGGCGGGCTATATTTCCGACAGCTTCGGCTGGCGTGCTGCCTTCCTGGCGTTCGGCATACCCGGCGTGTTGGTCGCGCTGGCCCTGCCCTTCCTGCTGAAGGAGCCCCCACGCGGGCTGGCAGACGGCGAGGTCGTGCGCAAGAAGGCCCCGCCGATCCGTGAATTCCTGCGCGAGGTCTGGACGAACCCAACGCTCAAATGGGTCATTGCGGGGGGCAGTCTGGCAGGCTTCGGCATGACATCCATCTCGCAGTTCCTGGCCGTGTTCCTCGCCCGCACACATGAACTGAGCGTGCGCGAGGCTGCATCGGCCTATGGTGCAGTGTCGGGCATCTCGCTCGCGATCGGGCTGCTGACTGGCGGTATGGTAACGGACGCGTTGTCGCGCCGCGATGCGCGCTGGCCTGCCTGGGGGGCTGCGATCGGTCTGACGCTGGCCATCCCGACCTATCTGCTTGCCTTCAACGCCACATCGATGTGGTCGGCGATCGTCCTGCTGCTGGTGGCTGGGGCCATGATGCTGCTCTATTATGCCCCTACCAGCGGCATGATCCAGAATCTGCTCCCCGCGCAAATGCGGGCGAGCGGCATAGCCCTCTACAGCATGCTCTACACGCTGATAGGATCGGGCCTGGGCCCAGTCTTCGTCGGCGGAGCGAGCGATTTCTTCGGCGCGCGCAGCTATGCAAGCAATTACGCGGCAGACTGCCCCAACGGCCTTCCGCCCGCAGGGGCCAGCGAGCTACAGGCCATGGCCTGTGCGGACGCCTCGGCCAATGGGCTGGCCTATGCACTGTCGCTATCGGTGTTGATCTTCGTGGTCTCGGCCGCGTGCTTCCTCAAGGCAGCACCGGGCCTGCGAGCTAAGGCCCTGGCGGAAAACGCTCAGACGAGCGCGTAATAACGGAACAGCGAACGGTCCGGGCCCGTTCGCCGTTCTCCGCCGCCCACGATCACCGTGCGCGACAGCCAGTCATGTGGGCCTTCGGGAACGCGGAAATAGGGCGTGAGCTTGAAATAGGAGGGCTGGCTATCACCCGGCTTGGGCCGGACCAGATAGCCCCGGTTCTCGATATAGATTCCGGTACCGTCATCTGCTTCGAGCATATAATGCGCACGCAGTTCGATCACGCCATCGGTCCGCACGGTGGCATAGTCCGCGCCGCTATGCGGCAGGACCTTGCCAGAAAGCCTGGGGCCGGAAATCGTCCCTCCGATGGCAGGCGTGTAGCCCTGGCTGCTACCGCCCGGAAGCGGGCCGTGGATTACGCGGTCGGCGCCAAACAACACTTCGATATCGAACACATGTTCCAGCGAACAATCGGCGGCGCATTTCATCAGGCAGTCTTTCCCGGAACGAAGGGGAGCAACAGGGACGAAGGATAGCCCTCGCCCGTGCGGATCACATGGATACCCGCATTGCGGGTATCCTCATGCATCGCGAAAGGCAGCATCGCCCCTTCTTCGCGTTTGTAGATATCCGAACCGGCAACTACCACGCGCAGGCTCTCGCCAGGCGCGAAGCGTGCAGAAAAGGGCCAGAGTTCGATTTCAACCGGCACGCATTCACCCGGTTTCAGCCGTTCTTCGAACCTGTGCGGATGGACCGGCCGTTCAGGCGTGGACAGTTCGGGATCGAGCGCACGATGACTGGCACGCAGCCAGCCGAGCGAAATCGGGCCGTTTTCGACGAACGCATAGAAGGTGAAGCCCACCGGCTGGCCATCGGCATCCAGCTTCTGCAGGGCGACGAACAGGTCCATGTCGTCGCTGCCATCGGCCTCGATCCACAGGGTGAGGTTCGCATTGCCGGAGATCTCGGTTTCCTGGTCGAACCGCCAGTCGAAGAAGGCCTGCCCCTCTTTCGCATCCTGACGTAGCTCGGCCGTGGCGGGGATCGTTTCGGACAAGGCACCTTTCGCGCCATCCAGCCACAGGCGGCGATACTCTGTGCGGGCAAGCGGCCATTCCTGTTCTGCCCTTTCTTCCGCCACGCCGTGCCGATCGCGCACTTCCATGCGGACTTTCGGCCATGCCGTCACCGCCGTGGGGCGATCGCGCATGAAATGATCGAAAAAGGTCAGCTGGCGGTCGCGGCTGGCGGGCAGGTAGTAATTCGCCCACTTCTTCTGGCCGTGGATATCCAGCCATTTCTGTTCGCTGGAGCAGCGACGCCAGGCCTCGATCGTACCGCGCAGATGCAGGCCATGGTCAGACCAGCTGGCGACGAAATAGGCAGGTTGCGTGATCCCTTCGAGATCGAGCAACTTGGATTCCCAATATTCGTCGATCAGTGGATGAGCCTTGATATTCTCCCATGTATTCTCGGTCTGGTTGAGCGAGAAGCGGATATTATCCGAAGCCCGGGGGAGAAAGGCGGTGTCGAGGATGCCACCGTGATAGGCGAATTCCCGATACCAGTCCGAAAAGCCCTCCCACGGATTGAGCGCGGCGAGAGGGCCCGGTTTGAGCGGCGCGACGAGATATTGGATCGCCGCAAGATAGGAGACTCCCGTCATCCCCACGCGGCCATTGCCCCATGGCAGATTGCCCAGCCATTCGATGGCATCGGCGCAATCCTCCGCCTCCTGAATGCCATTGTGGTGGAAGTCCCCGCCGGAAAGCCAAGCTCCGCGCGGATCGACGATGGCAACGGCATATCCCTTGCTGCCCCACCACACCGGGTCAGGCCCTTCGAACGGGGTCAGTTCCGAAAGCCATTCCGGATTGACGCCTGAACGCGGCCAGAAGACATTGTTGGAAAGCCCATGCTTGCCGTAAGGGCCCCATGCCAGCAGGATCGGCAAATCCCGTTCCACACCTTCGGGGCGATAGAGATCGCAGAATATCTCCACACCATCGCGTAGCGGGATCACGCAATTGCGTTCGATCACCAGCCCTTTTTCCACGCGCCGGCCATATTCGGCGGGCGGCAGCGGCGGTTTGTGCGCAGCGCTGAACGGATCGACGCCGGGACGCATCAAAGGCTGGAAGCGCGACATATCCGTCCTATCTGACCACGAAATAATGGATACGGTTGGCGCCCGGCAGTTTTTCGGCAACCCCCACGAACACATGCTTGGACATCCATTCGTGCGGCCCGGCGGGTGCATCGAACTTGGGGGTCACTCGCATATAGTAATCATCGAACCCGACCGCTTCATTGGCCCGCATCTTGGTGGTGATATCGTCTGTCTTGGCCCAGCGATAACCCCGGTTTTCAAGATAGATAATCGCGCCGTCATCGGCTTCGATCAGATAGCGCGCATCGAAATCGATCACTCCATTTGCGCGCTGGAGCGGAAAATCGCCACCGGACATGGGGACGACCTTGCCATTGAGCAGCGGCCCTTCGACCGTGCCATCAACAGCATAGATTGCGGCCCGCATATCCCCCCGCGCACTGGGCTTGATCCAGTAAGGGCGGCTGAGATCGATGGCGATGGTGAAGGCGTGTTCCAGCCTTGGCAGAAATGGGTGACTGTCGGACATCGGGGTAGTTAGGGGTCCTATTGTTGATTCGTCAATTCAATTTGTCATTGCAATCGGTGCCGCTGGTTGGCAGCCCATGAAACATGAACCTGCCCACCACCTGGCACCTGTTCGGCGCTGACCACATGCCGTACCAGCTTCTTTTGCTGGCCAAGATGATCGATCGCATTTCCGCGCGCCAGCTCCATTCGGCCTACGGGCTTTCGCTGGCGCAATGGCGTGTCCTGGCATTCGTGTGCACCGCGGGCCCTGCCAGTGCTTCTGAAATCGGCGCCGCCGGAGAAATCGACCGGGCGGAGATCAGCCGGGCAGTGACCAGGCTGGTAGAAAGCGGCTTCGTCCTGCGCGAGCAGGCACAGAACAACCGCCGCCGCCTGATCATTTCTGCAACGCCCGAGGGCGAAGCCGAATATCGCAAGATCAGGGACGAGCGCCGGGCTTATTTCCAATCCATCATGGGCGCCATTCCCGAGGATGAGCGGGTGCGGTTCGCGCAGCAGCTCGAAGCGATGGCAATCGCCGTGGGCTCGTTGCGCTAACATCCCGGTATCAGGCCGCACATTCGAAGCTGTCGGCGCTCTTCACATCTCCGCCCCGATAGCGGGCAACCAGCGGATAGGGGCAAAGCGGGCGGGCGCTTCCGGGCATGGTCTTCCCGGTCGCCACGATCCGGTCAGGCGCCTTGCCCTTTTCCACCCAATCGGTGATCGCATCCAGCATCTCGAAGCGATCGGTCGCCTCCCCGCCTCCGCAATGCAGCATCCCGGGAACGGTGAACAGCCGGACGGCTTCCCTGCCCGGCTGCCCCGTGGCGGCGAGCATGCGGTTGTACCAATCCACCATCATGGCCGTGGACATGCCCTGATCCGACATGCCGTTATAGACAATCAGCTTACCCTTCAGCGCGAAGGTGGAAAGCAGCGGACTGTCCGCATCGCCAATGCCGCCGGTATAGCGGATCCGTTCCAGCATCTCGTCATTGTCGAAGGGCTTGAGCGGATCGAACTCCGGATCGACCGGGGTCAGCTGGTAAAAGCGGAACTGCCCCAGGCCCAGTGTCGCGTCGGCGGAATTGGCCACCCCCGTCTGCGATGTTCCCAGGCGCATCCCCCGCCATGCGGAAGAAGCAACGCCGGTGTCGAAAGTGAACGGACCGTAGAGATGGTTGCCGCGCGAATCCTTCGGCCCCTGGAACAGATCGTGCAGCACCCCCACCTGCCCTTGTGTCAGGCAGCTGTCCGTCTTGCCCGCCTTGCAGGTCAGTTCGGCCGGATCGAAGCTGCAACCCTTCCAGTCGTTGATCATCCCATCGGCCAGGCCATCGCGCGCATCGCAGCTTTTCAGCACCGCGCTGCGCACCATTTGCAGGTCGCCATCGGAAAAGGCCTTGGCGTAGATCGGCCTGCCCTGCTCGTCGCGCGGGGCAATGCGCGCCACGACATGCATGTTCCACACCTCGCCCAGCGCTATGCGGGAGAAGCTCATCGCCGGATCGCCCGCGACAATTCCGTCGAACTCCGTCGGCAGGCGCTGGGATGCCATCATCGCCTGCCTGCCGCCATTGGAGCAGCCCAGGAAATAGGAAAAACGCGGATCGGCGCCGTAAAACGCCGCGATAATCCGCTTCGCTTCGGCAGTGACCTTGTCCAGCGCATTATAAGCGTAATCGACCCGCGCCTGCTGATCGAGGCCAAAGCTCGCATCGATGATCGGGCCGCTGTGGCCGCTATCGGTGGAAACCACCGCAAAGCCGCGCGACAGGGCCGGCAGCCCATCCGAATTGGCAATGGCGCCGACCGCCGGCTGCACCTGCCCATCAAGGCCGGCGCCGCCCTGGAACAGGAAGCGCCCGCTCCACTCCAGCGGCAGCCTCAATTCGAAACCGATCCCGAATTCGCGCCCGCCATGGCCAATCCGCGGGGCAATCGTGCCCTTCACCAGGCAATGTGCGGGCAAAACGGCGGGTGAGGCACCGGGCGGAGCAGGCGCCGGGCCTTGTGGCACCAGCTCGCTCTGCCCAATCACCATGCCCGGCCGGGCAGCACTGGCCGCAAGCGCGGCACAACGATCGCCCAACCCGGCCGCATTCCCCCCTGCGGCCGCGCCCATAGCCGGGGACAAAGGAGTTGCCCCCGACAGCGCGACACCCGCAAGCAGGATACCCAAAGCTGCCTTTGCCCTTGTCCCCGACATATCATCCTCTCCTATTTTTCGCCCCGCTCATGCGGCGGGTGCGGATCAGAACATGCCATTGCCATTCTTCACCCCGGCAGGGTCCGGCACATCCTGGATCACGTCCCAATGTTCCACAACCTTTCCGTTTTCCAGCCGGAAGATGTCGACAATGGCGCGCCCCAAAGTTCCGGGCGTGCGCACGGAATGCACATGCAGGATCACGATATCGCCATCGGCGTAGGCGTGCTTCACTTCATTATGCTGCTGCGGGAACTTGCTTTTCAGAAAATCGATGAACCCCTTGAGGCCCGCCGCGCCGTCTGCCGCCGTGGGGTTGTGCTGAACATATTTGTCGCCAAGATACTTCGATGCGGCGTCATAATCCTTCTTGTTGATCGCCAGATCGTAGAATTCGAGGACCAGCTTCTTGTTCGCTTCCTCGGCATTGTGGTGCGCTTCCTTGGCGAAGGCGGGCGCTGACGCAAAGGAAGCTGCCCCCAGGGTAGCGGCGAGCGACAGGGCGGCAGCGAGTGTCTTCATCTTTGTCATGGCGTTCTCCGATATTCTGCAGTCGGTAGGCAGGGGGCGGCATCGCCGCCCCGATAATGTCCCTATTCTCCCTTTAGATAGGGAAGTGTCCTGGTTCGGTTTCGATGGTGATCCAGCGCAGTTCGGTGAAGGCGTCGATGCCTGCCTTTCCGCCGAAGCGGCCATAGCCGGAGGACTTCATGCCGCCGAAGGGCATCTGGGCCTCGTCATGCAC
>DATJDU010000060.1:0-3642 GCA_035497315.1 Sphingomonadaceae bacterium | reverse complement strand
GACGATGCTGAGCACCGTGGGCACACGCGAGACTTCGTAGATCGCCCGCCTGAACGGGTTGCCGCCAAAGATCGGGCCTTCCGCCATCTGGCTGACCTGGGCCCAGTGGGGCATGCCCACGAAGTCGTATTGCGCAAGCTCGCCCCATTCGACCACCTTGCGGCCGACAAGGGGGTGGCGGTGATTGCACACGAAGCGGAACCGATCCTGCAGCAGTGGAAGAAACTCCACCACCGGATCAGGCTTTAGCATGGTGGTGATCGCCAGGTCCGCCGTTTCCGCCTTTACCTGCTTGGCGCAAAGCTCCATGTCGTCCTCCCGCACCACCAGGGTGGCCGATGGCCAATGGTGCTTGAACACTCGGGTTACCGCCGGCAGAACCCGCAGGATCACCGATGAGATGCAGGCCACCACCACCCGGCCTTGCGCCGGATCGGCCTCGGCGCGGGCCTCCCCGATAGCGCTGTGCAAATCGGCAAGGATGGTTTCCGCGCGGCGCACGAAAGCCTGGCCGGCATGCGTGAGCAGGACGCTGCGCCGGGTGCGCTGTACCAGTTGGACATCGAGCAGAAATTCCATCTGCGCCACGGCCTGGCTCAGCGCGGATTGCGAAATCCCCACCACATTGGCGGCGTGGCTGAAGCTGTTGGTGCGGGCGAGCGCGAGCAGGATTTCCAGCTGGCGGACGGTGGGAAGGGCTTCTTGCGCCATGATGCCTCGTATTAGATCAGCTTATTAAAAGCATAGAATTATCGATTAGACAATGAATTGAAGCCGGCCATACTTGCCGCTCAAGAGGCACATGTCGCACTGCCGCAATCGCAGCGTGGTGGAGAGGATTACAACTTGCAGACGAAGTCGTTCAGTTTGCCCGGTGGGGCGCGCGTGGGTGTGATGGTGACCATCCTGCTCGAGGTTTGGACCGACCGGGCCGCGCCCCCCTATTCGCCGATGACCACCGCACTCAAGCCGGGCACCTATGACCGGGCCGGCGTGAGCTGGGCTCGCTATGGGCTGAACAATGGGGTGTGGCGGCTGACGCGGATTCTGGATTCCCTGGGCATCAAGGGAACCGTCTGCACCAGCGCCAAGGCGATCGAGCAGGCGCCCGATACGCTGCGCTCGGTGCTGCAGCGGGGCCATGAAGTGGCGGCCCATTCCTATACGCAGGACACCATCGTGGCCTATCTCAGCCCTGCCGAAGAGCTGGAAAACATGCAGCGCTGTATCCGCATCTTCGAGGAACATCTGCAGCAACGCCCCGCCGGCTGGATCAGCCCGGTGCTGGCAACGACCGACCGCACCACTGATTTCGTCTGCCAGGAGGGCTTCCTCTGGCATGGCGACTATAACGATATCGACATGCCCGCCATCGTGACGACCGAGCACGGCTCGACCGTCGCGCTGCCGCATACCGATTTCGCCGATAACCGGGTGCTGCGCCTCAGCCCCAATGCGCTGTTCGACGCCTATAAGGGGACCTTCGACTATCTCTATCGCCAGGAGCCCGGCTCGGTCGTCAACCTGACCGTGCACTGCCAGTTCGGAGGCCGTCCGCTGATCTCCTCTCAGGTCTACGAAATCCTGCGCTACTTCCAGGGCTTCCCCGACGTCTGGTTTGCGCGCCATGACGAGATGGCGACCTGGTTCAAACAGACCGGTGCCGAGAGTATCCCTTATACCGATCGGTTCGCCGTGGGAGGGACACAGTGACAGCACCCGCCGTCGAATTCATTGCCGCAAGCTGCGCCTTCCCGCCGCGTAAGCCGGGCGATCCGGAATATGTTGCGGTCAGGGATGTTTCCCTGACCATTGCCGAGGGCGAATTCATGGCCGTTGTCGGCCCGACCGGCTGCGGCAAGTCAACCTTGCTCAATGCCGTGGCCGGCATCCGCCCGCCCAGCTCAGGCGAGGTGCGCGTTCGTGGGCAGAAGGTCACCGATATCCAGAGCGCCTGCGGCTACCTGTTTCAGTCCGATACCCTGCTACCCTGGCTGACGGCACGCGAAAACGTCCGGCTGGGTCTGACCTATCGCGGTGTTTCGCGCAAGGAAGCCGATCCGCAGGTGGACGACTGGCTGCACCGCGTCGGGCTGGATGGGGCGGGCGACCGCTATCCATACCAATTGTCGGGCGGCATGAAAAAGCGCGTATCGCTGGCCCAGACCCTGCTGCTCGATCCGCAGATCATCCTGATGGACGAGCCGTTCAGCGCGCTCGACGTGCAGACACGGCACATGATGGAAAACCAGCTGCTCGATATCTGGGCGGCCAACCGCAAGACCGTACTGTTCGTCACCCATGATCTGGAAGAGGCGATCTCGCTGGCCGACCGCGTGGTGGTGCTGAGTGCCGGGCCGGGCTCCCATCCGGTGCGCACGTTCGACATTAATATTCCGCGGCCGCGCGACGTCACCGAGATCGTCCATACGCCGGACTATATCGGGCTCCACGCCCAAATCTGGGCGACGCTTAAGGAGCAGGTGCTGATGAACTACCAGAGGGCAAACTGATGGCCATCCAAGCGCAGCGGCATAGTCCCGCATTCTTCTGGGCCGTTCGGCTTTTGCTGCTCACCGTCCTGCTTGCCGCCTGGCAATGGGGCGCCCAGTCGGGCCTCATCGCCAGCTATCTGTTCGGCGAACCGCTCAAGGTGGGCCGCAATTTCTTTGCCTGGTTCGCCTCCGGCAAGATCTATTATCACCTGATGATCACGCTGTTCGAGACGGCAGCGGCGCTGGTGCTGGGCAGTCTGTTCGGCTTTGTTGCCGGGCTGTGCCTGGCGCTTAACAACTTCCTCGAACGGGTACTCGATCCCTTCCTCAAGGCGCTGAACGCCATGCCGCGCGTGGTGCTGGCGCCAATCTTTGCGGTGTGGTTCGGCCTGGGGCCGGGCTCCAAGATCGCGCTGGGCATCACGCTGGTATTCTTCGTGGTCTTCTTCAACGTGCTGCAAGGGGTGCGTGAAGTCAGCCAGACGGCCATCGACAGCAGCCGCATGCTGGGCGCGGACCGGCGCCACCTGATCCGGCATGTCTATGTTCCATCGGCGACGAGCTGGGTGTTTTCCAGCCTGCACAGCGCCGTCGGCATGGCCTTTGTCGGTGCGGTCATCGGCGAATATCTCGGCTCGGCAGCTGGTGTAGGCTACCTGATCCTGCAGGCGGAGAGCGTGTTCGATATCGATACCGTCATCGCGGGCATCGCCTTGCTGACCATTTTCGCCCTGCTGCTCGATTACGGCGTCACGCTGGCCGAACGCCGGCTGCTGCGCTGGCATCCCAACTTCTCCAGACAGTGATGGAAGACACAATGGCGCGCGTCAGTATCAATGTTGGTCGCAAGCATCAAAATCCCATTCCCAATGCGTGCCGTATCGGCGCGCTGGTGATGTCGAGCGTCATCGTGGGCACCGATCTTGAAACGGGGGACCTCCCCGATGATCTGTCGAGCCAATGCACGAACATGTTCCGCAACATGGTTCAGATCGCGCAGACCGCCGGTGGCTCCACCGACGACATCATCAAG
Organism: Sphingomonadaceae bacterium; assembly: GCA_035497315.1. Classification (GTDB taxonomy): domain Bacteria; phylum Pseudomonadota; class Alphaproteobacteria; order Sphingomonadales; family Sphingomonadaceae; genus Andeanibacterium. Next base: position 114 of record DATJDU010000060.1, on the reverse strand, counting down.
ATGACGGTGTGGCTGCTCGATCTGGACGACCGCGCGGCCCTGAACCGGGAATGGCTGCAGATGTTCCCGGACCCCGAAACACGGCCCGCCCGCCATGCCTTGAGCCATGTGGGC
>DATJDU010000059.1:0-24126 GCA_035497315.1 Sphingomonadaceae bacterium | reverse complement strand
GCGCCAGACGCTGCTGGCCACCAGGCCGCCCCTGGAATTCTTCCCCGCAGATGTGTCTGCTGCCTATCCAAAGCGCGAGAGCGACACCAGGATCAGCTGGCTGCTGGTGGACCGGCGGGGCAGCGGGCTGCTGAGTTTCGTGGCCGATCTTTCGGAAGCAGGCCCGCAGGAAACGCACATAGAGGTGAGCATTGCCCCACCCCCCGGCGGAAGGCACGATCAGGTGGCCAGGGGGCTGGAGGAAAATCCCTCCACCGCGGATTTCTTTCGTTCGGCCATGGAGGAGCAGATCGCCGCCACGCTGGAGAAGCGGGAATTCAACATGGCCGCGATCCAGGGCAAGATGATGATGGCCGCCCTGGCCACCATGCCCAAAATGCAGCAGCGGCTCGACGAGGCCGTGAAGCAGGAACACGCCCGCAACCGGTCCAATATTGAGAACGCCTATCGCGAAGAGGCAAAGGGCGGCTCGCCCTATTCCTCGCAAGGCGGCTATGGTTCCAGCGAACCGGCCTATGGCGAACCGATGGACCCGGCGGCGGGATCGAGCTGGTAGGCTGAAGTCCGTTCCTCTCCCCACAAGGGGAGAGGAGGATGTGAGGCGCCCAGCCTCTGTCGAAGGCTCGCCCGGCCTTCACCAGTGCGGGATCACCCGCGCAATTACGATTTCAGCCTTATCGCTGCAGAATCCGGATTCTCCGTCGCCGCTAGCACACCTTCAGATTTGCGCAGCTCGATCCCCAGCTTTGCCGCCGCCGCGACGATCCGTTCGGCAATCGCCTTCAGCTCTTCATCCGTATAGCTCTTCTCGCCCGGCTGGAGAGTGACTTCCACGGCCAGCGACTTCTTCCCTTCGGGCACACCGCCGCCCCGGAAATCGTCGAAGATGCGGGCATCGACGATATTCGCCTTATCCGCGCCCTTTACGCTGCGCAGCAGATCGCCTGCGGGCTTTGCCGCGTCCACCAGGAAAGCGAAATCACGCGTCACGGCCTGCAAGGCGGGCGGCGAATAGGCCGCACGGGCAAAGCTGGCGCCGCCCTTCTTTTCAGGGATCGCGTCGAGATAGATTTCGGCCGCCATCACGGGCCCATCGACATCGAAGGTTTCCAGCGTGGCGGGATGCAGCGCGCCGAAACGGGCCAGCGCCAGCTTGGGGCCAAGCCGCAGGGTGGCAGACTGGCCGGGGTGGAACTGAGGGCCAGCTTCCCCCATCACCTGCAACTTGTCGACCGGGGCACCGGCTTCGGCCAGCAGGGCCAGAACTTCGCCCTTGGCGTCGAAGGCATCGAACAATTGGGCCTTGCCCGTGTTCCAGCCGCTGGGAACTTTCTCGCCCGCCAGCACTATGCCCAGGGTCAGCCGCTCGTCGCTCGTGCCGCTCTCGCCGCGCAGATAGCGGCGGCCGATCTCGAACAGGCGCACGCCCTTGGCGCCGCGATCGAGATTGCGCCTGGCGGCAGACAGCAGGCCGGGGATCAGCGCCGGGCGCATGGCCTTCATGTCTTCGCTGATCGGGTTTTCGAGCACCCACAGCCCGCCATTCCCTTCGGCGAAATGATCCGCTTCCGGCACGGGGAGGAAGGACCAGGTCACGGCCTCGTTCAGCCCGCGCGCGGCGGCTGCGCGGCGCAGGCGGCGCTCCAGCCTTTGGGCCGGGGTGGCAGTGGGCTGGGCCACACCATCCGCGCGCGGCAGGGCGACGCTGGCCACCTTGTCGATCCCATGGATGCGGACCACTTCCTCGACAATGTCGGGCGCGCCTTCCACATCGTGGCGGCGCAGCGGCACAGTGACGTTCCAATCTGGCGAAATGGCGAAACCGAGCGCTTCAAGGATCGCCTTCTGCTCGGCTTCCGGAACGGCAACGCCGCCCAGCTGCTCGGCCAGAGCCGGATCGTAGCTGACAATCTTCTGCTCGCTCGGCGGGCTGCCCGCACGGACCACTTCGGAGGCTTCGCCGCCGCAGATCTTCAGGATCAGCGAGGTCAGCAGTTCCAGCCCGTCATCGAGGAAGGCAGGGTCCACCCCGCGCTCGAACCGTGTGCGCGCATCGGAAGCGAGGCCGAGACGGCGGCCGGTGAGGCCGATCCGCTCGGGGTCGAAATAGGCGATTTCCAGCAGGACGTCGGTCGTCCCTTCGGAGACGCCCGAATGCTCGCCGCCCATGATCCCGGCAATGTCGTGCACGCCGCTATCGTCGGCAATCACGGTCATTTCGGCATCGAGCGTATAGGTCTTCTCGTTGAGCGCGAGGACCTGTTCGCCATCCTTGGCCCGCCGCGCCACGACCGCGCCGGTCAGCTTGGCAAGGTCATAGGCATGGGCCGGGCGGCCGAAGCCGAGCATCAGGAAATTGGTGACGTCCACCAGCGCGCTGATCGGGCGCTGGCCCGCACTGCGCAGAACGGCCTGCAGCCATTCGGGCGAGGCGCCGTTCGTGACGCCGCGAATGACCCGGCCATAGAAGGCGGGACAGCCTTCCGGATCGTCCGTGCGGATTTCCACCGGGCAGGGGAAACTGCCGGCGGTCTTTTCGATGGCAAGCGGCTTCAGCGTGCCGAGGCCTGCCGCCGCCAGATCGCGCGCCACGCCGTAAACACCCATGCAATCGGGCCGGTTGGGCGTGATCGCCACGTCGAACACCGGGCTGGTCCCGCGATAATCGGCAAAGCTGGTGCCGATAGGCGCGCCTTCGGGAAGCTCGATAATCCCCTCGTGATCCTCGCCCAGCTCAAGCTCGCGGGTGGAGCACATCATGCCGTTGGATTCGACGCCGCGGATCGCGCTCTTGCGCAGGACCATGCCATTGGCAGGCACGCTGGCGCCGGGAGTGCCGAGCACGCCCACCAGACCCGCCCGCGCATTGGGCGCGCCGCAGACCACCTGCAACGGATCGCCTGCACCGGTATCCACCGTGAGCACCTGCAGCTTGTCCGCATCGGGGTGCGGCTTTGCCGTCAGCACCCTGGCGACGATGAAGCCGGCCAGCTTCTCGGCCGGGTCCTCGATGCCTTCGACCTCGATCCCGATGGCATTCAGCTTGGCCGAAATACCCGCCGCATCGGCATCGGTATCGAGATATACCTTCAGCCAGGAGAGCGAGAACTTCATGCCCGTGCTCCTACCCCGGCCGAAAGCGTCGGCTGATCGAAAGCGGAGAAGCCATAATGCTTCAGCCAGCGCACATCGCCGTCAAAGAAGGCGCGCAAATCGTCCATCCCGTATTTGAGCATGGCGAGGCGATCGACGCCCACGCCGAATGCGAAACCCTGCCACTCGTCGGGATCGAGGCCCGACATTTCGATCACCTTGCGGTTGACCATGCCGCTGCCCAGCAGCTCCATCCAGCCATGGCCCGGCTCGTCGCCGCTGCCGCCCAGCACGCGGCGCCCTTTTCCATCGGGCCCGTTCTCGATCGCGAAGCCGACATCGACTTCCACCGAAGGCTCGGTGAAGGGGAAATAGGACGGGCGCAGACGCAGCACGATATCGTCGCGCTCGAAGAAGGCCTTGAGGAAAGTCTCCAGCGTCCATTTGAGGTGGCCAAGATGGATATTCCGGTCGATCACCAGCCCTTCCACCTGATGGAACATCGGGGTGTGGGTGGCATCGGAATCGGAGCGATAGACCCGGCCCGGCGCGATGATCCGCACGGGTGCCCCGCCGGCCATCATGGTGCGCACCTGTACGGGGCTTGTGTGCGTCCTGAGCAGCATTCGGCCGGTTTGAGCACCCGCTGTGTCGCTTTGTGCACCCTCTTGCTCGGGGAAATAGAATGTATCGTGCATCGCGCGGGCCGGGTGGCTTTCCGGCATATTGAGCGCGGTGAAATTATACCAATCGTCTTCGATCTCCGGCCCGGTGGCGACGGCGAAGCCCAATTCTGCAAAGATTTCAGCGAGTTCGTCCATCACCTGGCTCACCGGATGGACCGAGCCCCGGGGCGCATCGGGGGCGGGAAGCGAGAGATCCAGCGTCTCGGCCGCAAGCCGGGCCTCCAGCACCGCGCTTTCCAGCGCCTCCTTGCGAGCAGCCAATGCCCCCTGCACAGCCTCACGCAGGGCGTGGATCTTCGGCCCCTCGGCCTGCCGCTCTTCCGGCGTCATGCCGCCTAAGGTCTTGAGAAGGCTGGAAATACTTCCCTGTTTGCCGAGATATTCGACCCGCAGCGCTTCCAGCGCGGCAAGATCTTCCGCCGCGCCGATCCGCGCCACTGCGACGCCTTCGAGAGTATCCACTTCGCCCATGTCCCGTCCGGTCCTGCGATTTCGAGACGCCTCTAGGGCGCCGGCCGGGTGCTGGCAATGGGCGAGAAGCCTTTGAGGAGCGGGTCTGGACTGTGCTCAGACCATACCGGGCATGCGCTCAAAGGGCCCTTCCGGCCACATAATCGGGCCGATCGAGCGTCTGCGCGGCGGCGCCCCACACTTTGGCGCGATGCTTCATGAAGGCCCCCAGGATCGGATGATCGCGCGCAGCATATTCACCCGGGCTCATCCCCATGAAGGAACGGAACTCACGCACGAACTGCGCCTGATCGTGATAATGGGAATCCATTGCCTCGCTCCAGTTCGCGGCATTTTCCAGCATGAACTGGGCAAGGCTGCGCATAAAGCGCTGGCGGCGCAGCAGCAGCTTGGGCGAAAAGCCGAAATAGCGGTGGCACAGCCGTTCCAGCGTGCGCCGGCCCAGGCCGGTGTGATCCGCAAAATCGGCCACGCTGGCGACCCCTGTATCGACCATGGCGGCATGGATGGCCATGATCCGTTCCTGATCGGGATGGCTGCGATTAAGCGCGCGGAAGCAGGCGATGATCCGGTCAAGCTCTTCCAGCTCGCCCGAACCCTCCTGGAACAGATTCTCGGCCAGGCCGGAAAAATTGGCAAAGGCCGGATGGCTTTCCCCATCGACCACCGCATTGGCGACATCGGTGGCCGGGCCGTGGCAGAACTTGGCCCAGCCCAGCGGGAACAGGCCGACGCCCCACATCCGGGTAGTGCCAAGCTCGAACTGGACGGGCAGCGAGCTGGGCCCCGTGGCGGTAAGCCGTGCACCCTTCAGCATATCCCCGCCGATCACACCGGCATCGGGCCTGTCACCCAGGAAAAAACGCAGATTCGCCCACTCCGGTTGCAGCAGATCGTTCACCCGGCAGCCATCGGCCACGGTGAAACTGGCGCTGTAAAAGGATGAAAAGCAGCCCTGCAGGTCTGGCGGCGCCGGAAAAAAGCGCACGTCGATCTGGCAACCCATTACGCCCCCCGATTTGCGACCCGCCACATCTGCGTGATCCGACCCATGGCCCTTATACACGGAAACGGGCGTGAAACGGAATATGACCGTTTCACGCCCGTATCTCAGCCTCTCATCTAAACTTCCCGAAGGAAGCTGGATAACGGCTTGTTCAGCTCGACCGGATCAGGCCGACAATGTTCAGGCGGCCGGAAGGGCCTGCTTTGCCTGAGCAATGATCGCGGCGAAGGCAGCGCCTTCGTTCATCGCCAGATCGGCCATAACCTTGCGGTCCAGCTCGATGCCGGCCAGCTTGGTGCCGTGGATGAACTGCGAATAGGTCAGGCCTTCGGCGCGAACAGCGGCGTTGATGCGCTGAATCCACAGGGCGCGGAAGTTGCGCTTCTTAACCTTGCGGTCGCGATAGGCGTATTGACCCGCCTTTTCGACTGCCTGACGGGCGATACGGATCGTATTCTTGCGACGGCCGCGATAACCCTTGGCCGCGTCAAGAATGCGCTTGTGCTTGGAGCGTGTGGTCACGCCACGTTTAATGCGAGGCATTGGCTAGTACTCCTTCTCAGTTCAGCCCGTAGGGCGCCCACTTCTTGATCACCTTCGCATCGGCGTCGGAGATCACGTCGGTCCCACGGTTCTGGCGGATATACTTGCCATTGTGGCTGATCAGGCGGTGGCGCTTGCCGGCAACGCCGTGCTTTACCTTGCCGGTAGCGGTGAGCTTGAAGCGCTTCTTGACACCGCTCTTGGTCTTCAGTTTGGGCATTTTCGTCTCCTTGTTCGAGACACATCGAGCCAGCCCTGGCAGCCCTTTCAGCCAGGCGGACCCAGAATCACCGAAGAGTGATCAAGTGTCTTTGAAGGGCGCGCCTTTAGCGAGATCGGCCCGAATTGCAAGACACAGATGCGGCAGGCCGCCGCATCCGTGCCTCGTCGGCAGTACGATCAGAAGCGCGCACCCAGCGACAGACCCGCATGGCGACGCTGGAAATTGATCCCGAAGATATCGCCATTGTCGGCATAGCCGAATTCGACACGGCCGTAGAAATTGCTGCCGAAGCCATGTTCGTAACCGATCGCGCCCTCCACGCCATCGCCACGTTCGCTCACGGTCAGGCCGGGCGTGCTCACTTCGAGGCCGAGGCTGGCATAGCCGACCTTGGCATAGATCATCCCGCGATCGCCAATGGTGACGCCGGCATGCAGGCCGAAGGCGTAATTGTCGGTCGCTTTCACGCAATCCGAACCAACACAATTCTTGACCGTGGAGATTTCATAAGTGCCGTAAGGCCCGACAACCACATTGTCGCTCACCGCGAAGTCGAAGCCAGCCTCACCGCCGAAGGCCATCGCCGAGCCGAGCTTGTAGATGTCGCCTTCTTCCTCGATGCTGCTGACAGTCGGCGTTTCGAGCGTCGCCCGCGCTTCGATACGGAAGCCAGCCTTGTCGTTCTTGCCCTCTTCTTCCTGCGCGAAGGCAGGCTGAGCGAGGCCGCCGGCGAGCGCCGCGGCCAGAACCAGATATTTCATGCAGATACCCCTGTTGATGCCCGTTGTGCGGGCTGCGCGCTCGATACAGCCGGCCCCGCATCGCGGAAGGGGGTTATGCATCCGATACGGTGTAATTACGGTGCGATCAGGCCCTGTGGCCCCTCAATGCCCGCAGGCGAGCGCTTCCACCACGTCTTCCAGCCGCGCCGGATCGCCCAGCGCCAGTACCTGGCCTGCGGACGCAGCGTGGAGCGGATCGCCGTTCCAGTCGCACATCATGCCCCCCGCGCCTTCGACCACGGGGACCAGCGCGGCATAATCGTGGAGCTTCAGCCCCGCTTCGCACACGATGTCGATCTGGCCCATGGCGAGCATGGCGTAATTGTAGCAATCGCCGCCCATCACCATGCGGCGGTGGGCAGTCTTGGCGGCCAGCGCCATGAAATGCTCGCCCTCATGATCGTTGAAATATTGCGGACCGGTGGTGGCGAGCGTAGCCAGGGCCAGTTCGCGGCAGGGACGGGTGTTGACCGGCTTGCCGTTGAAAGTGCTCGGCCGCCCGGTCACGCCCAGCCAGCGTTCGCCAAGGATCGGCTGGTCGATCACGCCCAGCACCGGGAAACCATCCACCAGCAGCGCGATCAGCGTACCGAAGATCGGTCGCCCGGCAAGGAAGGCAGTAGTGCCATCGATCGGGTCGAGCACCCATTGGCGGCCCGACGTGCCGAGGCTGACGCCATATTCCTCGCCATGCACGCCATCGGCCGGAACTTCCGCTTCGAGGATGCGGCGCATGACCTGTTCCGCCTCGCGGTCGGCCAGGGAAACGGGGGTGGCATCGTCCTTTGACTCGCTATGCACTTCCTCGCGGAAATGCGGGCGGATCGCGGCGCGGGCGGCATCGGCAAGGCGGTGCGCCAGGGCGATTTCTGCATCGAGATTCATTCGGATACTGCCTCACGCAAGGGCCGGCCATCGACCACGACCCAGGAAGAAACCGCCCGCATGCCATCGGGGCCGGTCTTTCCCCAATGGACCACGCCCGGCGCGATACGGATAGACTGCCCGGCGGTGAGCGTCACTTCCGCCTCGCCTTCGCGAAACAGGGTGGCCGAGCCGCCGAGTATATAGAGGAATTCCTCGCCCGCATGTCTGTGCCGCGGAATCGTGCCGCCCGGCCCCATCACCAGATCGCCCATTACCAGCGAATGGCCCGGCGCGCCCGCAATCGGGCCCTTGAGCACTTCATTGGTGCCGGCTGGCGGCTGATAGAGGGCGATCCGCCCGCCGTGGGGCGCGCAGGCAGCCAGTGCGAACAACGCCCCCGCCGCTACGGCGATCCGCAGATTCTCCGCCGCCTTGCGCGCGCGGACCGGCATGTCAGTCAAACAGGCTCGAAACCGAGCTTTCATCCGCGATACGGCGCACGGCCTCGCCGATCAGCGGGGCTATCGGCAGAACGCGGATGCTCTGCGAATCCAGGGCCGCATCGGTCGGCAGGATACTGTCGGTAATGACCAGTTCCTTCAGCGCGGAATTGTTTACCCGCGCCACGGCGCCGCCCGAAAGCACGCCATGGGTGATATAGGCCGCCACACTCTTCGCACCGGCATCCAGCAGCGCCTGCGCCGCATTGCACAAAGTGCCGCCAGAATCGACGATATCGTCAATCAGGATGCAGGCGCGCCCCTTCACATTGCCGATGATGTTCATCACTTCGGATTCGCCGGGACGCTCGCGGCGCTTGTCGACGATTGCCAGTGGGGCATTGTCGAGCCGCTTGGCCAGCGCACGGGCGCGCACCACGCCGCCCACGTCGGGCGAGACGACCATCAGGTCCGAATCCCCGTAACGCGCCTGAATGTCCGCTGCCATCACCGGCGCGGCATAGAGGTTATCGGTCGGGATATCGAAAAAGCCCTGAATCTGCCCGGCGTGCAGGTCGACCGAGAGCACCCGGTCAGCGCCAGCCTCGGTAATCAGATTCGCCACCAGCTTGGCCGAGATCGGCGTGCGCGGGCCGGCCTTGCGGTCCTGCCTTGCATAGCCGAAGTAGGGCACTACCGCAGTGATCCGCGTGGCCGATGCACGCTTGAGCGCATCGATGCAGATCAGCAGTTCCATGAGATTGTCATTCGCGGGATAGGAGGTGGACTGGAGGACGAACATGTCCTGGCCACGCACATTCTCGTGAATCTCGACGAAGATTTCCTCATCCGCAAAACGGCGAACCGAGGCGTCGGTAAGCGGCATCTCGAGATAGGCCGCGATCGAACGCGCAAGCGGCAGGTTGGAATTGCCGGCCATGATCTTCATCGCTTGGGGGCCCCTGTTCTCGCGGCGGGAATCACTGCGCCCGGCTCTAGCCAAGCGTCACACGATTGCAACCTGCAGCAAGGCAACGCTGTTGAAAGCATGTGCCCTGCCCCAGAAAATCCAATTATACGGCGCAGCGGCCTTCACCCACCGCGATGTTCCCCGCGCACCCAGCGCACCGTGCCCGAACTGGCGCGCATCACCACGCTGTCGGTGGTCATCGTGCCGCCCTTCAGGTGCTTCACACCGTCCAGCAGCGAGCCGTCGGTCACCCCGGTAGCGGCAAAGATGCAATCGCCCTTGGCCAGATCGCGCAATTTGTAGATCCGGTCGAGATCCTCGATCCCCCATTTGCGGGCCCGGGCACGCTCCGCATCATTGCGGAAAATCAGGCGCCCGTTGAACTGTCCGCCCACGCAGCGAAGGGCTGCCGCGGCCAGCACGCCTTCCGGCGCGCCGCCCGAGCCCATATAGATGTCGATCGTGGTATCGGGATCGGTCACTGCGATCACGCCCGCCACATCGCCATCGGGGATCAGTTGAATCCCGCAGCCAAGGCCGCGCAGTTCCTCGATCAATTCGGCGTGGCGCGGCCGGTCGAGCACACAGGCGATGATCTCGTGGGGTTTGACGCCCTTGGCGGCGGCCAGCGCCTCGATATTCTGCGTGGGCGTCATGTCCAGACTGACGAGATCTTCCGGATAACCCGGGCCGATGGCCAGCTTTTCCATATAGACGTCGGGCGCGTTGAGCAGGCAGCCTTCTTCCGCCGCCGCCAACACGGCCAGCGCATTGGGCCCGGCCTTGGCAGTGATGGTGGTGCCTTCCAGCGGGTCGAGCGCGATGTCGATCCTCGGGCCCTTGCCGGGCGCACCGCCCACTTTCTCACCGATATAGAGCATCGGCGCCTCGTCGCGCTCGCCTTCGCCGATCACTACGGTGCCGTCGATATAGAGTTCGTCGAATGCCTTGCGCATTGCCTCGACCGCTGCGTGATCCGCGGCCTTCTCGTCACCCCGGCCGACCAGCTGCGAGGCGGCGATAGCGGCTGCTTCCGTTACTCGCACCATCTCCAGAACGAGCACACGATCAAGCACCTTGCTGGCTTTAGGCATTGCCACTCCCTTCACATCCGCGCCCCCGATAGGCGAGGCGCCCGGGACTGTCGAGAGTGCCCTCGCCCAGCCGCATGTATCCACGATGACGCGTGTATCGAGATTGCCAAGCAGCCCGCGCGCGGCCATTCATCGCCGATCAAGCCGTCGCACCCGATAAATTCTGCAGTGGTGCCGGCGATGCTGCCGCGATGCGGGAATGTCTGGAGAAGGAAGTGCCGGCGATCTTGAGGAAACGGGCCTTGAGGAAATGGGCAGCATCCATGCTGCTGGCCGCCCTGCCGCTTTCGCCGCTGGCGGCGCAGCGCAGCGGGGTTTCGGCCGAGGAAGCGATCAGCACCGCCAAGGACATGTATGGCCCGCCGCCGCCGACCCGCAACTGCTCCAAGCCCTCCGACGGGCATGGCGAGAACGAGATCGTGGTCTGCGCCAAGCCGCAGGACGATTCCCAGTTCCGCGTGAAATCCAGCAGCGATCTCGACAAGACCTCCCGCGAGGCGACCAATGACGGCCTGCCCCGCGCGCCCGACGTTTCGGGCGACGGGATATTCAAGGGCAAGGGCATGACCCTGGGCGGCCCGCCGGACCCGGCCTATATGATCGACTTCAAGCTGCTGCCCGACGCGCCGGAAGGTTCCGACGCCGACAAGATCGCCAAGGGCGAAATGAAGGCGGACTGATTTTTCCGGCGGTCTGGACAGCTATCGCCGAATATTCCTGCCGGTCCGCCAGATCGGCGCAAGCTTCGGGCCGCGGCCCGAAGCGATCCACCCACTCAGCTATCGAGCAATTGCAGCACCAGCGGGGCCTCGGTCAGGCTGGGTGAACCTTCGAGCAATTCCAGCGCCCGGTCGACATTCGCTTCAGGCCCTTCATGGGTGACGATGGAGACCATCACCTCGCCGCCTTCCTCCTGCCTGCCTTTCTGGATCAGGCTTTCGATGGAGACGCCTGCATCGCGCATCGCCGTGGCGATTTCGGCCAGCACACCGGGGCGGTCGGCCACCATGAAGCGCAGATAATCGCGGGCCACGCGGTGCCCGGCATCGGCGCGCGGCATCGGGGCCAGATCGCTCACGGGAACGGAGAAGGGCGCGGCCACATCGCCGCGAGCAATGTCGATGAGATCGGCCACCACCGCACTGGCGGTCGGCCCGTCGCCCGCACCGGCGCCCTGGAACAGCAGCCGGCCCGCGAAATTGCCTTCGACCACCACTGCATTGGTCGGACCGTCCACCCGCGCAAGCGGATGGTCGTTAGGCACCAGATAGGGGCAGACGCGCTGGAACAGCGTTTCTTCGCCATTGGGGCCGGTTTCCGTATCGGCAATGCCGATCAGCCGGATAACGAAGCCCAGCGCGGCGGCCTGCTCGATATCGGCCGCGCGCAGGCGCGAAATGCCTTCCGTCTCCACCGAGGGGAAATCGATCTTCGCGCCGAAAGCGATCGCCGCCAGGATCGAGAGCTTGTGCGATGCGTCGATCCCTTCGATGTCGAACGTGGGATCGGCCTCGGCATAGCCAAGCTCCTGCGCTTCCTTCAGCACATCGCCAAAGTCGCGCCCCGTCGCCTCCATGGTGGAGAGGATATAGTTGCAGGTGCCGTTGAGGATGCCATAGACCCGCTCGATCGTGTTCGCGGCCGCACCTTCGCGCAGGCCCTTGATCACCGGCACGCCGCCGGCCACCGCCGCTTCGAACTTCAGCGCCACCTCGGCCTTCTCGGCCAGTTCGGCCAGCGCCAGGCCATGATGCGCGATCATCGCCTTATTGGCGGTGACGAGCGACTTGCCCGCGCCCAGCGCGTTGCGCGCCAGGGTCAGCGCCGGGCCATCCGAGCCGCCGACCAGTTCCACCACCACATCCACATCCGCGCGTGCGGCCATGGCGGTCATGTCGTCTTCCCAGGCATAGCGGGACAGATCGACGCCGCGATCCTTGGCCCGCTCCCGCGCGCTCACTGCCACGATCTCGACCGGACGGCCCGCGCGGCGGGCAATCACTTCGCCATTTGCCTCGATCAGGCGGATCACACCGGCGCCCACCGTACCCAGACCGGCAAGTGCAATACGGAGCGGATCGGCCATAATTTTCCCTCTTCGGCGTGCGTCACGCGGCACCGGAGGGTGCCGCCAGGTCAGCCGCGCGCGTTAGTGCAGCCGGGGCAGAAAGGCCAGCCCCGCATCGCACCTGGGCCGATGCATTAATTCGCGGTGGGGAACACCGGCGGCCCGCCACGCATGCGGGAACAGCGCCCGAGCTGGTCCAGCGCATAGCGATAATCCGCCGCCGCCAGCGCCCTCGACTGCCCATCGCGCGAGAGGATAGAATCATATGGCAGATCGGCCGGAAGGAAGCAGGCCAGGCGATACCACTCCAGCGTTCCTTCATGCGGCGGCTGGGCCGACTGATCGACCAGTTCCGTCCAGGACACGCCCCATTCCGGCTCCATATTGGGCCGCCGCACGACGTTGAGCGACACCGGGGCATTGTTCTTCGTGGCCAGAAAAACCTGGGTTTCCGATTCGCCCGACAAATTGCCCTGGACCGCCAGCGCCTCGCCGACGCCGGTGACGATGGGCGGAGCATCGGGCGAGACGAGCTGCCCCAGCACTTCGCGAATACGCCCTTCCAGCCCGGGATCGGCCGGAAACTGGGAATCGACATCGATCAATTGCAGGTCTCCCGGTACGCCCGGCACCGGGAAAGCGAAGAGGATGACCGACTGCTTCTTGAGCTTTGGCGCCCTTTCTTTTGCGTCCAGCCGTACATCCACCAGGTAGCGGAGCGATTCGCCGATCGCGGAGCGGCCTGAAATCAGCGCCTCCGTATCGGCTTCGATCAGCTGCCGCACCCAGCCCGGACGAAGCCCTGGCGAAAGCTCCGGAGCGATGGTTCGCTGCTTGCGAATCCGGGCCTTGACCACCATCGTGGCGGAGTCGGCAAGGTCCACGATATCCGCGTAAGTAAGCTGCGGAACGGGCATTGCCGGGAGTTTTTCGGCCGCCAGGGCCGGTTGCGCCGCCAGCAGGCCAAAGGCCGCCGCACCCGTCAGCACGGATTTACCGAAAGCGCGAATTTCTCTGCTTTTCATGAGTTTCTCTCGCCAGCTGCCGACCCTCTCAAATAGGGGTAGCCCGTCCCATAAACATCGCCACTCAAGGCCGGAAGTGCTGAATTGACGGTTAACCGATAAAGCGATTGCTCCACCCTGCCATCGCCGCTAAACACCCCCCGAAACCGGGGCGGAACAACAAAAACAAGAGCTCCGGGGCAGGGCCCTGCCGGGTCGTTCGGAATCCCCGGTGGGCATCCGGCTTGGCCGACAGGGTGGACAATTGTTGGCGTTACCTGTCAGGGTGCGATTCCCCTTGGCTGGTACTAGCCCGGCTTGCCGGGCGACGGAAATGGAGTGATGCGATTGAATGGCCTACGCTGATCAAACAATGAGCGGCAACAAGATTGTCGCTATCATCGTTGTGGGGCTGGTTCACTTGCTGGTCGGGTATGCTCTGGTGACTGGTCTCGCCTATTCGGCGACGAAGAAGCTCATCGAGCGCGTGACTACCGTCGATATCGACGAGCCCGAACCGGAAAAGACGGAAGAACCGCCACCGCCGCCGCCGGACGAGGCACCGCCGCCGCCTATCGTGGCGCCGCCGCCTCCCATCAATATCAATGTCGCTCCGCCGCCGATCGTTACGGTGGATCGGCCCCCGCCGCCGCAGCCGGTTGCGGTGCTGCCTGCGCGTCCTGCGCCGCCAGCTCCGCCAGCTCCGCCGCCGGCAGTGTCTAAGGCCAAGGGCGTACAGCCCAAGGGCCAGTCCCGCTGGGCAGCACGCATTCAGGAGAATTATCCTTCGCGCGCCGTCCGTTCGGGTACCGAAGGCACAGTGGGCGTGAGCGTGACCGTCGGTGCCGACGGCAAGGTCTCTTCCTGCCGCGTATCGAGCTCGAGTGGCTCGGACGTGCTGGACGAGGCCGCTTGCGACGGGATGCAGCGTTACGCACGCTTCGATCCTGCTCTGGATGACGCTGGCAACCCGACCTCGGACAGCTGGTCCACGCGTATCGTCTACAAGCTGAACTGATTTGATGGTGCGGCCGTGGGCGGCATTCAGCCCGCTCCGGTTCCGCCCGGTTTGATCTTTCGATTTTTCTAGAGAGGACTACCCGCATGCTTATCGAATTTCTGGCTGCAGCCGCCGAAGCGGCTCCCAAGAACCACTTCGGCTTCTGGGAAGCACTCAATCAGGGCGGTGTAATCGCCTACTCGATCTTCACCGTTCTCGTGATCATGTCCGTAGGCTCGTTCTACATCCTGATCACCAAGCTGCTCGAACAGCGCAAGATCTTCGGCGAACTGAAGGACGTGCGCACCAAGTTCTGGCAGGCCCCGACCCTCAAGGACGGCGCTGCCAAGCTCGACAAGAACAGCGCATGGCGCCAGCTGGTGGAAGACGGCCTGGCCGCCGAACAGCAGCACAACAAGATGACCGACAGCCTTGAAGCCCATGACTGGCTCCACGGTTCGCTCGCCCGCTCGGAAGCCTCGATCAACTCGAAGCTCGCCAGCGGCCTTCCCTTCCTCGCCACCGTGGGTGCTACCGCTCCGTTCGTCGGTCTGCTCGGTACCGTTATCGGTATTTACCGCGCCCTGATCGCCATCGGTCTGGCCGGTTCGGCCTCGATCGACAAGGTCGCAGGCCCGGTCGGTGAAGCCCTGATCATGACCGCCATCGGTCTGCTCGTGGCCGTTCCCGCGGTGCTCGCCTACAACTGGCTCCAGGCCCGCAACAAGCGGATCGGCGAGCTGATGAGCGGTTTCTCGACCGACATCCTGGCGAACATCACTTCCAAGGGTGTAGTCAAGCCGTCGGTTGCTCCGGTCAAGGCCGCTCCGGCCAAGCCCGCCGCTCCCGCCGCACCGGCTCCCAAGGCCTGAGGCATCGGTTCCGATTGAGTGGGGCGGGCTCCGGCATGCGGGCCGCCCGCCCCACTCTTCCCAGGCGAAGATTGAGAGTAGGATAGTACCATGGCCATTTCGACAGGCGGTGGCGGCGCAGAGAAGCCGATGTCGGACATCAACACCACGCCCCTCGTGGACGTGATGCTGGTGCTCCTGATCATCTTCCTTATCGCGGTCCCGGTCTCCTTGCAGACGATCGAGAAGCTTAAGATCCCGGTGTTCGAATCGCTCGAGTCCAAGGACAAGGTCGAGAACCTGCTGCTGACCGTCAGCACCACCGATGCCGCCGGCCGCAGTGCGGGCGATCCCGGCTTCGAAGGCGCTTCACGTGGCGGCGAATGCCGTGTCTATTTCAACAACATCACTCCGGTGACCTCGCAGGAACTGTACGACCAGGCGTTCGAACGTCTCGACGCAATCGTGCAGCGCGAAGGCGGTATCGATGCAATCCGCAACGATCCGGAAAAGATCCCGCAGGTTCACATCCGTGGCGACGTCGAAGCGCCCTGGCGCTGTGTGGCGGGCGCGATCTACAACGTCCAGGCGGCCGGTTACCCGACCGTCGGCTTCATCTCCAACCCTGTCGATCCGAACGCGGGTTGAGAGAAAGCGCAGGAGTAATTCCCCATGGCAATGTCAGGCGGCGCAGATGATGGCTCGCCGATGATGGAAATGAACACGACGCCGTTGATCGACGTCATGCTTGTTCTCCTCATCATGCTCATCTTTACGATCCCCGTGGCGACTCATTCGATCGATATCGATCTTCCGAGCCCCACTCCCCCGACGGACACGCCTCCGGTCGACCCGATCAAGAACAAGATCGTGCTGACCCCGAACAATGAAATCCTCTGGAACGGTCAGCCGATCAGCCAGGCGGGTCTCATTTCGAACCTGAAGGAATCGCTGACCTACTCGGTCGAGCCCGAACTTCAGTTCGAACCGGAAGCGATGGCCAGCTACGACCTTTCGGCAAAGGTGCTGAATGTGATCAAGGCGTCCAAGGTCACCAAGTTCGGCTTCGTCGGCAACGACAAATATCGCGTATTCGGCAAGGCCGAAGGCGGCTCGGCCGTAGTGAACTGACACTACGACGCGCCCAGGCGCTTAGCAGATCAAGGGGCGGGTCAAACCGCCCCTTTTTCTTTGGCGATTGTATAGCTTGCAAACACGCTAGACTTGCTTGCCGAAAACCTCTTCGCCGATAATCATAACCATGCGCTGGCCATCGGAAAGGCTAGGGAATTGTTCCTTGAAGGTTAGTGATACAGCTTCAAGGTGGATATCGGTGACGCGCAACAATCGCGCGTTTGAATTCCGGTCCATCACACGGACATGGGCACCAATGGGAGGCAGTGCGGCCAGTTCGCAAAGCCCAGGGAACCAATCCGTTTCGTCGTCGGCGATGCGAATGCGGGCTTCGATCATTCCGGCTTCTCCGGCTTAGCCTTCGCGACTTTCTTTAGCCGCTCATCCCAGCGGGCTTCGTCCTCGTCCGCTTCTAGTTCGCGGGCCAGTTCCTTGAACTTGTCGAGTTGTGGGAGTTTTGGTTCGGTCATTGCAGCACCATACCACGCAGCTATTGCTTAAAAAAGTCGAGGCGGACTCGACTCCCCACAGGGACCAATTTACCCGTACATCAATGAATGACTTGGACTGCCAAGAGATCGACGATTGGGTCGAAGGCCATAAAACGGTCGTAGGCTTTCTTCCGCAATGGGAGAAACAGTTCCGTAGGCAGTTTCAGACCCGTTGGGGCGTGGCAGACATTAATGGGCTTGAGAGCGGGGAACTCTGCTTCACCTACAATCGGGATGGCCGTCACGCTTCTATTGTCTGCACTCATCGGCAACGCCTTATCTACCGCCTTTGCATAGCGCCGCAGACAGAATGTAAAGACAATTGGCATACGGCCTGGCGGATAGGCCTGCCTCATAACGTGTGTGGGCCTCACATTCACGGTTGGCCTGAGAATCAAGAGTATGTAAGGTCAGCGGGGTTCGGCCAGCTGCCTCTGCGCCGACCAACGGAAGGTGTTGTAATGGGGCTAATTGACGCTCTTCATTGGGTCGCTAGCGATCTGAATATCCAGATCGATGCGGGTCAACGAGACATCGATTTGCCCGAGTTCGAGATCGTGTGATGAGCATTCTAGGCTGCAACGAGCTTATGGAAATGATCGATGCTCGCCGCCACTGCGAGCCGTCGCCATTCGGCACGAAAATCGTCACGCAGTGCCTCTACCCGAGCGCGGCTCCAGTCTACGTTCATGTTGGAATGTGGGGGGACCAATTCCGCATCTCGGACGGGGGCGAAGCAGCGCAATGCGCGTTGTTCCATGGACGGGACGCATGGGCGGTTGAAACTGGCTTGAAGGCCGCTCGGAGCCGTTTCTCTCTTGACCTTGCTCTGGACGAACTGTTTGCTCTCGCTCCGGCTAAGGAGTGGATACCGAATGTAGTTGCAGCCGTCGCCAATGGCGCTGCACATGCGGCTGCGGTAGCGGTAGAGCACGCCGGTCGTGGTCGTCAAAAGAGCCTGATTGAACAGATTGGCGCAGAGTTGGAAAAGACCGTCGCGCCCAAGTATCTAGCGCGTCAATATGAGCAACGCGGGCGGAGTGGTAAGGTATGGTCATTTGACTATGCGTTAACATACGAGCAGCCAATTCTGATTAGGGCTGTGTCCCCCCATCATAACTCGATTGCCTCGACCTATACAGCGTTCTCGGACCTGTCGGATGATAGCAATCGTAGGCTGTCGGTGTTCGCCCGCCGCCCAGAGCAAGACGACGCGGCCTTGTTACGCCAAGTAGCGGAATTGGTCCCCTTCAAGGCTCTGAAAGCGGTGATCGGGGAGGAGCGATCGACCCGCCATTAGGGTCGCTTCGTCCTCCGCGATTTTCCATGCCAGCGGGAGCGGTTCCGCTGCTTATCCACCTTCTCTCCTTTAGGCGAGGCAGTCAGGCCTTGCGTAAGTAAGGCGCTTGCCAACGATGCCTTTGATAGCCGCTTCTGAGCGGTCGCTGTCATTGCAGCCGAGCGCGGCCCGGTTGTTATAGCGGAACTCGAATTCGGCCAAATAGCGGTGGAGATGCTGCTCACCGCAGTGTTGGTAGATGCCCTTCATGCCGCGCTTGAAGATGCTGAAATAGCCCTCGACGGTGTTGCTGTGGATGCTGCGATCCTCAAGGTTCACATACTCGCCGCGACCATGGCTGGTCGTGCCGTGGGCAGCAAAGAACTTGCCAGCATCACGATAGCCGCTGTGCTCGTCCGTCATGATCTTGGCTTCGCGGGAGACGTTGGCAATCACGATAGGCATGAGGGTCTCAGCCTTCACGTTATCGACAACCATAGTGCGGGCCTTACCGCTGTCGCGGTCAATCAGTGCAAGCACCTTCATTTTGTGATGGAACGCGCGCTTCTTTTCGACGCCCTTGAGGTTGCCAATAAAGGTCTCGTCCACTTCAACGATGCCGCCGTTTCCACCGAACGCGGAAAGGTCGCCGTCGCGCATGGCTTCGCGAATACGATGGCAGAGAAACCACGCAGACTTGTAGGTGATTTCCAGAGTGCGGTGTAGCTGGTGAGCCGAAACGCCCTTCTTGCTGCTCGTCATGAGATAGACCGCCTGCAATGCCTTGTGGAGCGGAAGGCGCATATGCTCGAACACGGTGCCGATCTTGACGGTGAACTGCTTCTTGCAGTCGCCACAGCGCCACAGGCCTACGCGGATACGCTTCGCCGGGTTCGCCTTCACCTTCGTGATGCGATCCGTTCCGCCACAGTGAGGGCAAGCGCACTCGCCAGCCCACACGATCTTTTCCAGATGGGCAAAGGCCGCTTCTTCGCTGTGGAACTCGGGGCGGGAAAGGGCAGACATGCGAATAACTCCTGTTGAGACAGTCTATGCCTCAATTGGGGTGTGTTTGCAAGGTATATAATCGCCTTTTCTTTGCCCGCAATCCGCAGACAAGGGGCCGCAGACAACAGGGCGAGGCACACCCATCTCGCAGCGCGTTTGCCTTCCTCCTCATCGCCCGTGCAGACCACTCCCGCTTGCCATTCGGCCCTATTGCGAATTTAATGTGATAGTATATCCTCTCCTTAGTTCATGCTGACACGGGAGAAGTGCAGATGGCTTTTGCAACAACGAGAAACGGGGCGATGCCCCTCGGTGAAATGAACACCACGCCGCTGATCGACGTGATGCTAGTGCTGCTCGTCATGCTGATTTTCACAATTCCGGTGGCCACCAACTCGGTCGCCGTCGATCTGCCGCTACCGGATGATAAAGGGGTGGTCCTCCAGCCCAATCCGCTGGTGAACAAGATAAGCCTCACTTCCGAAGGAGCCATATTGTGGAACGGCGCCGAAACCGACCGGGCCGGCCTGCGCGCCAGCCTGCAGGCCGCCAATGCGCTGCGACCGCAGCCCGAGCTGCAATATGAACCCGAAGCCGCCGCCGGCTACGATATCGCTGCCAAGGTTCTGAACGACATCAAGGCATCCGGCGCGACCAGATTCGGCTTTGTCGGCAATGATCGCTATCGCAGTTTCGAGAAGCAGGACTGAATCCCGGCTCCGGCGGATCAGACCAGCCCAGGCTCATCCGGATCGTGGGGATCGCCCGGCCGCTCCTCACGATCCGCTTCATCCCCTCGCATCGCCGCATCGGCCAGATGCTCCGCCTCCATCAGCAGGGCATCGTCCACCGAGCCTTGCGGCAGGCTTTCGCGGCCGATCATCACCATCACCGGCACTGCCAGCGGGCTCACCCGGTCAAGCTCGACATGGACCAGTTCGCCCGACGCCCGTTCGAGTACGCCGGCCAGCCGCCCCACATCGGTCAGCCGCGTCCGTGCATCGGCCCAGGCGGCCTGGATCAGCACATGATCCGGCTCATATTTGCGCAGCACATCATAGATCAGGTCGGTCGAGAAAGTGACCTGCTTGCCCGTCTTGCGCTTGCCCGGATGCTGCCGTTCCACCAGGCCCGAAATCACCGCCACTTCGCGAAAGGCCCGGCGCAGGAGATAGGATTCCTGCACCCAGTCCACGAATTCATGGGCCAGGATATCGGGCGAAAGCAGCGGCGCGGGATCACGCACCGGCTTGAGGCCCCACACGCCCAGTGAATAATCATTCGCCACGAAACCACCCGGTTGCAGCCCGCGTTCCTCCATCCGCCGGGTGATCAGCATCCCCAGCGACTGGTTCGCGTTCCACCCTTCGAATGTATAATAAACCGAATAATGCAGCTTCTCATGCGGGAAGCTTTCCACCAGCAGTTTGCCCGGCCCCGGCATTTCGCTGCGCCAGTCCTGCATTTCCAGCCATTCGCGCACATCGTCGGGGAAACGGGCCCAGCCGGCCCGGTCACTCAGCATCGCCTGCACCCGCCCCGCCAGATGAGTGGTGAGCGGCATCCGCTGGCCCATATAGGAAGGAATCGCCGCAGCCTTCTTCGCAGCGCGCACGATCAGTTCCATATCCTTGAGCTGCTCCACCTCCAGAGCCATGCCGGCAAAAGTGAAACTGTCGCCCGGCGAGAGGCCGGAGGCGAAATATTCCTCCACCCGGCCGAGCGAACGCCCGTTGCGAAACCGCACGTCGAGCATTTCGGCATCGACGATAATCCCGGCGTTCATCCGGTGGCGCTGGGCGTGTTCGGGGTGGGTCAGCCGCCACACACCCGAAGGATCGCGCACAATCCGGCGGAATTTGTCGTAAGCCTCCAGCGCATAGCCGCCCGTGGACACGAAATGCAGCACCCGGCGCCATTCCTCTTCCTCCAGCCAGGCATAGGAAGCGCAAGAGCGCACTTCGCGCAGCAATTCCCCTTCGTCGAAGGGCGCCGCACAGGCACAGGCCATCACATGCTGGGCGAGCACGTCGAGCCCGCCGGGCCGGAACGAATCACCATCGCGCTGGCCTTGATCGACCGCATCCTTGGCCGCCATCGCTTCCAGGAATTCAAACCGGTTGCCGGGCACCACAATCGCACGGCTTGAAAGGTCCAGCCGGTGATTGGCCCGCCCGATGCGCTGCAACAGGCGGGAGGAGCCCTTGGGCGCGCCCATCTGGATCACGCAATCCACATCGCCCCAATCCACCCCCAGATCGAGGCTGGCGGTGCAGACCAGCGCGCGCAGTTCGCCCCGCGCCATGGCCCCTTCCACCTTGCGCCGCGCCTCTTTCGACAACGAACCGTGATGAATGCCAATGGGCAGGTTCGCGTCATTCGCCTCCCACAGCTTCTGGAAGATGAATTCAGCCAGGAAGCGCGTGTTGGTGAACACCAATGTGGTGCGGTTGCGGGCGATGATATCGATCAGCTGCGGCACGGCCCACACCGCCGCATGGCCGCCCCACGGAACGCGCTCCCCTTCCGGAAGCAGGATTTCGACTTCGGGCGGCGCCCCCTTTTCGCCTTGCACCAGTTCGACGCTGTCGAGGTCTCCCCAAGGCGCCAGCCAGCCCTTGAAGGCGTCAGGGTCCGCCAGAGTGGCCGATAGCGCCACGCGCTGCATCCCGGGCGCGATGGCCTGCAGCCGGCCAAGGCACAACGCCAGCAGATCGCCGCGCTTGCCGGTGGCAAAGGCATGGACCTCGTCCACCACCACACGCTTCAGCGTCCGGAACAGCTCGAAACTGTCCTCATAGCTGAGCAGCAGCGAGAGCGATTCCGGCGTTGTCAGCAGCACATGGGGCGGGCGGCTGCGCTGACGCTTCTTGCGGTCGGTGGGCGTATCCCCGCTGCGCGTCTCGATCCGCAGCGGCAGGCCCATTTCCTCCACCGGCGTCAGCAGGTTGCGCTGCACATCATGCGCCAGTGCCTTGAGCGGCGAGACATAGAGCGTGTGCAGCCCTTCCGGCACAGCCCTCCCCGCCAGCGCGGAAGGCGCGAAATCGGCCAGGGTGGGCAGGAAGCCCGCCAATGTCTTGCCAGCGCCCGTATCGGCCACCAGCAGGGCATGTTTGCCGCTGCGGGCCGCGCGATACATGGCCCGCTGGTGATCGCGCACACGCCAGCCGCGCTGGGTGAACCAGGATTCTATCTCCGCTGGCAGCATTGCGTCAGCCATCGCAGCCAGGCTTTCGCGCCGAAGTTGACACGGTACGACTGGTAAAGCTCCGCCCTCCCCGCAGGGCGGCTTTCATGACACGGCGCAGGCGGGAAGCGGGGATGGCAGGCGGACGGCGCATGGGAACATTTGGAGCACAAAAGCGCAGCATAGGAAAGCGCCGCGCGCCGCGCCGAGCGGGCCTGCGAATGATACTTGCCCAATGGCGCGGCCTGTCCGATGGGTCGGGAAGAATGCAGGCACACGGCACGCCATGACGGGCAGTCTGGATATCTCCCATTTCATCGGGGTGGGGCTGGCGCTGGCGCTTGGCCTGCTGGTGGGTATCCAGCGCGGCTGGAGCCTGCGCAACCTGCCCGACGGGGCCCGCTTTGCCGGCATCCGCACCTATGGCCTGCTGGGGCTGGCCGGAGGCCTTGCGGGCGTGCTCTACACCCATGCGGAAGGCCCGGCACTGATCCTGCTGGCGGCAGCCTCCGCGCTGGTGGTGGTCGGCTATCGCCGGTCGAGCAACGGAACGCAATTGAGCGGCACGGCCAGCATGGTGGGGCTGATCACCACAGCCAGCGGCTTTGTGGTGGCGATGGGCGAGCGATTGCTGGGCACCACCATTGTGGTCGCCATGGTTCTGCTGCTTGCCATGCGCGGCAGCCTGCACCGATGGATAAACCATCTTGAAGAAAAGGAAGTGCTGGCGATCGCGCGCTTCGCGGTGATCGCCATGGTGATCCTGCCGATACTGCCCGATCGCGGTTTCGGCCCCTATCACGCCTGGAACCCGCGCCAGTTGTGGGCCGTGGTGGTGATGGTCTCGGGCTTTTCCTTCTGCGGCTATTTCGCGGCCAAATGGCTGGGCGCATCGCGCGGGCATATTGCCACGGCGGCGGCGGGGGCAGTGGTTTCCTCCACTGCGGTGACGGCGGGCATGGCCAAGCGCATGCGCGAGGGCGAGGCGAGCCCGGCGATCCTTTCAGCCGCGATCAGCGCCGCATCGGTGGTGATGTATCTGCGCGTGGCAGTGCTGGTAGGCGTACTGGCGCCCTTCGCCCTGCCTCACCTCGCCATGCTGATCGCACCCGGCGCGCTGGTGAGCCTGGCCGCAACCACATGGGCGATCCGCACGGCCGCGCGCGACGAGCCGCAGCAGGCGAGCGAGGCAGGCGTGCGCAACCCCTTCGACCTTGGCCCTGCGCTGCTGCTCACCGTGCTGGTGATGGGGCTGACCATCGTTGCCCATTGGGTGCTGGAGACCTTCGGCGACAAGGGGCTGGCGCTGGTTCTGGCCGTATCGGGCACGGTGGATGTCGATTCCGCGATCATCACCATGGGCAATCTTCCGTCAGGTACGCTCGATCCGCTTACGGCGGGCACGGTGCTGGCGATCCCGGTGACGCTCAACACATTGTTCAAGGGCGCGGTGGCGATCGGAATCGCCGGGTGGCGCAACGGCAAGCTCGGCGCCCTGCCGCTGTTCGCCAGCGGGGCGGCCACCGTGCTGGCGTGGCTGGTGATCCGCTAGGGCGCTCAGTGGCCGGCCTGCGGGCCGCGTTCCAGGCCCGAGAGGGTAAGCTGCTCGTCGATCTGGGCGACCAGCCGGGCAAGGCCTTCCTCGCTGCCGCTTTCGGCGCGGGCGACCAGCACATCCTGCGTGTTGGAGGCGCGCAGCAGCCACCAGCCATCCGGGGTGGACACGCGCACGCCGTCGGTCGCATCGACATCGGCGCCGCTATCCGAAAGGCGCTGCTTCACTTCGTCGATCGCGGCGAATTTGCGGCTCTCGTCCACCTGGAAGCGCAGTTCGGGCGTATTGATCATGGCCGGCATGGCAGAGCGCAATTCGGTGACCGATTTGCCCAGCCGCGCCGAAGCCGCGATCAGCCGCACCCCGGCATA
>DATJDU010000058.1:0-58111 GCA_035497315.1 Sphingomonadaceae bacterium | reverse complement strand
TCCTTGGACCAGGTATAATACAGGCTCTGGGCAATGCCTTCCTTGCGGCACAGCTCCGCAATGCTGTCCTCGCCGCGCAGGCCATCTAGCACGATACGGATCTTGTCCTCGGCCGAGAAGTGCCGGCGGGTCTGTCGCCGGCTGTCCTTCACCACCCGCTCAGCGGGGGCCTTTACCGGCGATTTTTTCAAGGAGGGGTGGGGCTTCATCTTCGTTCCTTCGTCACTACGACGAAGCCCCAACCCTCCTTAATTCACAACCTCAAATCTGTGCCATTGGTGCTGACGGGGGACACTGGATTACACCGCCGAGGTGAAATGGGCCGCTGGGTTCCTCCGTCTCGCGGTTCAGGCCGTATCGAAGGATGAAAGCCTCGATCACCGCAGCTATACTGGCAAGATCCGCGACATGCTGGAGCAACATGTCCATGTGACAGGCCTGTCTACCACCATCCGCCTGCGCGACATCACCGATCCCGAATTCGCTGACGATTTCGAGACCGGCGGGAAGGGCGAGAGCGATCTGCAGGAAGCCTTCGTGCGCAAATCAGCCGAACTCCGGCGGGTGACGCGCGAACTCGTTGACAAGAACCCAGCCCAATATGGCCGCTTCTCCGAACGGGTGCTGGAGATCATCCGACGCTTCGAAGAACAGCAGCTGGGGGCAGTAGACGGTCTACGCGAGTTCCAGGGCCTCGCCGACGACATCCAGGCCGAACAAGGCGCGCATACCGAGCTGGGTATGGATGAGAACGCATTCTCAATCCTGCGCATCATCGAGGCCATCGTGCCTGATACTGGGCACGCCGTGATGCAGGATGCGGCTATCGCTATTGGCGCGGCCTATGCCGATGCCGCCTCCACGCAGCCCGCATTCGCCCACATGGAAGCCTATCTTCGCAGCTTGCGACAACAGGTGCGCCGCATTCTCACCGAGCATGGCATTGGCGAGACGAAGGTAATCCGTGAAAAGGTCGAGGAATTTGCCATCCACACCTACGGAGAAGCCCGCTGATGCACGTGCTGCAGATCGGGCAAAAGGCAATCCCCTACGAGTTGAAGCGCTCCGCGCTAGCCTCCGAACGCCGCATCACCATAACGCCGGAGCGGGTCGAAGTGATGGCGCTGATGAGTGACGATGACGAAGCCATAGCAGGCTTCCTCGACCGTAAACGGCAATGGGTATTCAACACCGTCCGCGAGATGGAACGCATCAGCGCCAAGCGTCACGCCGTGCCGCGGTTCATGACGGGATCGAAGATACCCTATCGCGGCCGAAAAATGCCCCTGACAGTGCGAAGAAGCGATGCGGAGAGGATGGTGATAACCTACCGCAACGGTTTTATCGTAGATCTCCCGCATTGGGCGGACAACGATTGCAGTGAACTGGTAGCAAGCGAGTTGAAGCATTGGCTGAAGCAACGAGCTCGCCGGGATGCTACCGAGATTGCAAGGAAATATGGAACGCGTTTTGGCCGCGAACCCAGAAACATACGCGTAGCTGATCTTGCCCATGGTTGGGGCTCGTGCGGAGTTGAGGGAAACATACTCCTCAACTGGAACCTGATCTTCGCACCCCGACGAGTCCTCGAATACGTCGTAGTTCATGAGATCGCTCATCTCCATGTCCGTTCCCATGGCGAGGAATTCTGGAAACAGTTGAGTTTGATGTATCCCTCATACCAGGAACCTATGGAGTGGTTGGAGAACCATGGTTCCAGTCTATCTTCGGAGTTCCTTGAAGGATGAATTCCTTTTGCGCATGGTTACATGCATTTGAGTTTCCAACCTTGGTTTAGGGTAGCCTCCGGGAATGACCGCCTCCTTCGGAGGCAGCCTGAGGTTTTGATCCTCGACAAGGGTTTACCGCCGGCGGTCGGGCCCTTGGTTCCGCGAACAGATTTGCGGATTATGGATTTAGGTTAGTCAGCGGGGATGGAATTCGGCGGCGAGGAAGAAGACGGGATCATGCAAATTGGCAGCTTTCGCGGCATATCGAACCGCGCCTCTGTCAGTTATCTTGACGGCATGAACTGATCCGGCGTCGCGCGTTGCTTTCAGCCATATCTTCTCCAGGCGCGCGTTGAGCTCATCTTCGGTGCCAAACTTTGGGATCAATCCCGAGAGATCAGCGCACACATGGAGATGCGCGTTCGTTTCCAGATGCTCTGGAAACGCGATTGCCTGGAAGCGTTGACAGGAAGGCATCCGCTTCACGTTTTCACAGTCGAAGATGAGTCGATCGACGTTGTGGCAGAAGGTGCCGAAGATCGACTTCATCCTGGTGAGGGAGAGCTCCCGGTCTGTGTTCAGCGTAAGGGAGTGAGTGGCGTTTAGGCTGGTGATCCAATCGATCAGCGCCGTGCGCATGTTGCGTGTTTTCATACACTCATTATACGTGTTATATAAAACACATTCAAGCCTCACCCACTTAGTGCTGCGCGCACCGCGTCCGCATCAGCAGGCGACAAGCCGTGCTCACCCAGTTCCGGGCGCAACTGTCGGAGGAGGAGGACGGCCGAAAGCTCGCTGATCGTCAGCCAGCGTCTGCGAGGTCGCGTGTCAGCTGCCACCTCTCTGATGACCGCTTGTTGTTCTTGGTTGAGCTGATCCAGGCCGACGCCGGCGATCAAGGCTATTTCCATGGTCAAGCCGCTTTCCTCGACTTCCGGGGCAGAACCTCCAAGGAGATCAGAGGCTTCAGGAACCCTCTGCTCTACCGCGGCCCGCAGAAATTGCGCCGGATCGATGCCCACCGCGCGGGCGATTTTTGCTGCCTTATCCAGAGGAACAAGCATCCTGCCATTGGACATGTGACTCAGCACGGTTGCCTGTTTGTAGTCCAGTTCCTTCGCGATCTTACGTATGGATCTACCCTGAAGTTTTGCATTCTGAAGGCCATCGTGCAGCATCGTCGCTGCCCTTGTATGGGCATATTGGATAGGATCGCGAGGTGTTTGATCGGCGGGCATAGTATTGACTTCCATAACAATGCGTGTATATAAACACACATGAGTTCTGCTGGTCACACATATGCCACTTCCGCTGCCATCCGTCGAGCCAAGGCAGCAATCGAGAAGACAGGGGCAACGGTGAGGGGTGTGAAGCTCAACCCGGACGGCAGCTTCGAGCTTCTTCTTCGCGCGGCAAATGACGATCCGGCTACTGAGTTCGATCGCTGGGACGCCGCGGGGGTCCTTTGATCAAGAATATACACGTTGTGAAGAAGCTCCGCAAAGCGGGGCCGCCTATTTGGTATATTTATGCCTATCGCGGCGGTCCTCAGATTTACCGCCAAGAAGGCTGGAGCAGGCCAGCACTCGGCATCGCGGAACTCCGACGGCTCGTGGATCAACATGACCAGCAAGTCGAGCGGTTGCGGAGGAACACGCTGGGGGAGCTGATCGCGGATTGGCGCGCGAGTCCAGAATGGCGTGCCTTGGCGAAATCCACACAGCGGACTTGGGGGTCCGAGTTGAACCGCATTGAGCAGAAGTGGAAGGATACGCCGCTATCAGTATGGAACGACCCACGTATGGCTGGGAAGGTAATGGGATGGCGTAACTCCCGCGCATCCACGCCACGGTCAGCTGATTTCGGTGTCACTGTGCTGAGGGCGTTGCTCAAGTTTGGGCGTCTTAATGGGCGTCTTTCCATCAACGTCGCCGCAGATATTCCACAGCTCTACAAAGCTGGTTCCAGGGCGGAAATTGTATGGTCTGAGGAAGACCTCGAAGCGTTTGATCGCTCCGCTAGCGAACTCGGGGCACGGCACGTCTATCTTGCAGTGAAGCTCGCAGCTCTCACCGGGCTGCGACGTGAGGATCTGGTCACGCTTCGGTGGGAGGAGATCAAAGATCACGCAATCGTAAAGAAGGCGCTTAAGGCTAGTCGCGGTAAACGCCGCATCGCCACAATACCGAAACTCCCGGTGCTCCAGGAATTGTTGGACGTCCTGGCGTCCTTACCGCGGAAAGAGGGTGTCGATACTGTCCTCGTCAACCTGCACGGCAAGCCTTGGACGGCGGACGGGTTTGGGACGAGCTTCATTCGCGTGAGGGACCACGCAAAGATCTCCCATTTCGATCCTGATACGGGCGAGACCAAGAGCAAACATTTGCACGACCTTCGGGGCACATTTTGCACAAAGTTGATCCTTGCTGGCCTGAGCGACCAGGAGGCAGCAGACATCATGGGCTGGTCACCCCAACAAGTGTCGGGAATACGGCGAACATACGTTGACCAAAGCAGCGTAGCTGTGGCAATTGGCCGCCGACTGAAAGGTCACCTGTAAACCGAGGTGTAAACCACTCAGTTCACGATGACGAAAAGTGACGCTTTTCTGCGCCCGAGCGGGTGTAGCTCAATGGTAGAGCAGCAGCTTCCCAAGCTGAATACGAGGGTTCGATTCCCTTCACCCGCTCCATTTTCCGGTCTCACGACTTCCCGATAGCTTCGCGAACCGTTGCCGAAGTCGGCAGCTGCCAGTCGCCACCGACCACGAGTGGGTCCTTCACTCCGAGCCAGGCAGCGGACACTCTTTTCCCAAAATCGGTGGGGCTGATGTGTAACCTTTCCGGAGAGGGAATTACGCAGTTTCGTGCACAGCCTCTCACCCTCGTCCGGCGCTGTTTCGAGCCGTTTTTCGAGGTTCTGTGCGAGCCGGTGTGTCACCTTCCATTTGGGGTTTTCGTGCGGGCCCTGCGCGCTTCGGAAAACCGGGCTGAGGCTATCAGGAAAGGCACTGGGCAGGGCGGAGGCGAGGTTGTCCATCGCGCAGGATAAACGCCATCTCAAGGCATGTAGGAAAGTGTTTTTCTGAAGGGGAATACAAAGAAGAATGCCTGCCTCTGTCAGGACGGGCGGGCAGGCCGATCCGGGGCATGGTTCGGGCACTCGGGCGGTCGCTCTCCACGGCAAGCCGGGAGAGCGACCGCAACGGTGGTTCGCGAGCCTATCAGTGACCGGCGAGGATCGCGGAAGCGGAACTGTTGCCAATTGCCGTTGTGGCAACCGAGTTGCCGGTTACCATCAGCGAACTGTCGGCAACTTCCCCTCTGCCTGAACTGATGCCGAAAGCCACAGTGGTGACCGAAGCGGTAACGGAAGCGGTGTTCTGCTGACGGCTGCCGATAGCTGCGGTCGGCATTCCGGTGTTGAGTGAGACGAGGGCGATGCTGTTGGTGGCCGTGTTGCCATAGGCTCCGGCTGAAAGGCTGTTACCCGTGACACTGGCAGAGGATTCCACAATCGAGGGATCGCCGGTGTTGTCAAAAGCGATCATGTAACTGGCAGCCGTGCTGGAAGCCGAAATCGCGCCATTGTTGGATTGCAAATTCAGCACTGCCCCTCTTGCCGCGACTTCGGAAGCGCCAAGAGCGGTGGAATCGAGTGCAACAGTTGCGGTCGTCCCGGATTGCGGCCCATAATTTCCGCCGGACGACAAATCGAGTGCGTTGATGGCCACATTGCCGCGAGCCAGCGCGGCTGTGCCGTTCTCGCCCAGGGTGACGCTGCTTAGAACGAGCGTGGCGACAACCGGGTCATTGCCGTTGAGGGCAACTCCGGCGTCTGTCGTGGCCGATGCAGCAACCACGGCCGTGCTGATCTGGCCGTTGAATACGCCGGCACTACCGGCCATCGAAGCCAGACCTTCGGCCGACAATGCGTTCAGCGCGCGGTTTGCGGTGGCTTCGGCAATGGTCGAGTTACCTGTGATATTCGCCGAACTCAGGTCGATACTGTCGAACTGCAACCCGGCGCCGTCATCGTTGAAGATGTTGGTCACAGCGGTTGCAGTGACCGAGGTGGTCGCTTCCTGCCAATTGGCCAGCACATGGTCGGCGATCGCGAAAGTCGAATCCAGGGGGGAGGTTTCGGCATTGATCAGGCGCGCATTCCCGGCCGTCCCGCTTGCCGGGTCCAGATTGGTGGCCCTCACGGTCACGCGGTTGGAGACAATATTGATCGTTGCCGCAGCAAGATTGGTGTTGTCCGACAGGTTCCGGCTGGAACTGGTCATGGCTCCGGGGGTGTATATGTCCAGATCGCTTGTCGCTCCAACTGCGGCATCGCTGGTCTGGACCGAGGCGAGAGCCGATCCGGCGGACAGATTGGTCGCGGCAATATCGACACTGTTGGCGGCAGTGTTGGATACGGCGCGAGAGCTTTGGCTGTTGCCCGAAACCGACATTGTCACTGCGCCGATATCACCGTCGCTGCGGGTATCGATTCCGTAAGTGCCGAACACCTCGCTGGTCAGATTGGCAGGACCGGATATCTGCCGGCTGAGCAGATTGTGGTCGGCAAGCGTCTGGCTGTTATCGGCGACAGACTGGGCGGCCAGCTCGGCGGTGGAGATCGTGTGAGCGCTGCCCGGTGCAACCGAATTGCCGGATATTTCAAGACTGTTTGCCGCAACATTGCCGGTAACAGATCCCGCTGTTGAATTGCGATCGATCGTGAAATTCGAATTCTCGATAGCATCGGCACCCAGAAAGATTCTGACCCCGCCCTCATTATATGACGAACCGCCAGCAATGCCGATTTGCGCTGTGATGTCTGCTTGCGAATTCTGGTAATTGGTCACGGCGGAACTTGTCGCCAATGTTGTGGCGTCCAGCGTCATGAGATTATCGGCACGATTGCCGGTAGCTGCCGCGCTGAGGCTGTTGCCGTCATTTGCAATCGAGGAAGCCAGCACGAAATCGCCAACCCTGGTGAGAATCTTCGCGGTGTCGTCCGGAGTGCGCAGTGTGGCGATAATTGTGCCATCGGATGCCTGCACGTTGTTGAGCGTGAAGGAAGTGTCGGTGGATGTAACATTGCCGAGGACAGAGGCGCTTCCGCGAGCGAGCGCATCGGCTGCCGTATCGATCCCGGTTCCGCCCACTGCCACCCGATTGTCCGCCAGATTGCCTTGAGCGAGCGCCTGAAGCACATTGTCGGAAGTGGATAGGCTGGACCCGACCAATTGCATTTCGACATGAGTGAGCACGACATAATCGCCGCCGGAAACCTCGGCATAGATCACATTGTCGAGCGCACCCGACACGGTCTGCGCATTGGTGAGATTCAGGACCGATGCGAAATCGCTGTCGGCAGTGGTCAGCGATCCTACATCGAGCGATGCGCGATTGGCGGCATTGGTGCCATAGGCTGCGGCAACCACGGCATTGCCGTCATTGGTTGCGCTGCCCATATACAGGTGTTCGTCCACTGACCCCACGGTGATGCGGAAGGCGGCAACATGATCCGCTATGGCACTCACATTGGTGGATATGGACTGGTCGTTGAGCACGCCATAGGCGGCCTGGACCAGCGGAGCATCCCCGGCGTCGAGTACGAAGCCATTTGTCGCCGAAGGCGTGTAGGTCACGGTGGAAGATGTGTCGTCGATGCCGCCACCGACAGTCAGTACCGTGCCATCGATCGCGAGCGTGTTGCCCACCGAGGCGCCATAGGCAATCGCCCGCTGTAAATTCCCGCTGACTTCCGCAGAGCCGGCTTCGATGTTCTTGGTCGAGATAAAGGCATAGCTGGCGCTATGCGCCGTAACATTGGTTTCGAAGCCCACGATCTGGACGCTGGCAATGCCCGCGCCGGTTGCCAGGCCGGTGCC
Source organism: Sphingomonadaceae bacterium (assembly GCA_035497315.1). Classification (GTDB taxonomy): domain Bacteria; phylum Pseudomonadota; class Alphaproteobacteria; order Sphingomonadales; family Sphingomonadaceae; genus Andeanibacterium. The sequence goes on along the minus strand of DATJDU010000058.1, from coordinate 50,491 downwards.
CGATAGCGCAAGCCCGTTCGACCCGCTGTTACCCAGGGCGATTGCTTCCTGCACATTATCGGTCAGTGCCAGCGCGCTGCCCAGCGATCCTTGCGCCGCAGTCCCGATGTGAATCTGGCCATCCTGCCCGGCCGTAACATCGCTGCGATAGATGGCCTGCAGATTGGTGATTGTTGCGCTGCCATCCGCATTGGCGTTTCCATCGATGGTTCCGCCGGTCAATGTCACGGTATCGAGCGGAAAATTGAGCACTGCTGCCTCGAGCGATGCCTGCTGGCTTGCCTGGTTGCCATAGGTAGCGGCCGACACGGTGTTTCCGTCCAGCGTCACTGTGCTGCGGGCGAGTTCTTGCTGGTCGGCATCGGCGACACGCGCGGCGATATCCCAATTGGTGTTCACGGCGGAAATATCGGTGAAGAGATTGCCCTGCTGATTGGCGAGCGCGAGGCTTCCGGAGAACAGGGGCGTGTCCTGCCCGGTCGCGAAGGAACTGCTGGCAGCATTGCCGCTGGCAGTGGAGTTTATGCTGTTGCCCGAAACCGAGACCGCGCCGGCATTGATTGCCTGAACCCCCGCGGCTACGCTTGCGTCAGCAATTCGGGCGTCGACGGCCATCCGGTTGCTGGTGGTCCGTCCGATATTGCTCTGGCTGGAATTTACGATGATATCCGCCGCCACAGAGCCGCTCATCACCGGATTGACATAGACAAGGTCAGTGCCCGGATTGGACGTATCCGCGCCGTTGAAGCTCATGTCATCGCCCAGAATGATGCGGTTGCCGGCGACACCGTCGCCCAGTGACCGGTTCCCTGTCGCATTGCCGCTGATGATATTGCCGTCGACCGAAAGACTGCCGTTCAGGATATTGGCTTCGCCCGGACCATCCGCGGCAATGGTTGCAATTATGCTGGTGTCCGTATTGCGCATCGTAACATCGCGGATGTTCCCCTGGCCGTTGGTAAGAACCACACTGCCAGTGAAATCGGGCGCCCCGCCCGCCTGGATTTCTATCGTCGATGTCGAGCGGTTGCTCTGCGCCGAAGCATCCACCAGATTTCCGTTCAGCGCCGGGGCGGCGGTGACGGTGTTGTCGCCGGTGCTGACGAGGTCCAGCGTGATTGCGCTCTGATCCGCTCGGGCGGTCACTTCAGCCCGCGAAACCTGGATCGTGCTGGCCACAAGGCTGCCTTGCGCATTGAGCAGGTCCGATCCGGCGCCGTTTCCGAACGACAACGCCGATGCCCCCTGGGTGGCGGAAATATAGCTGTTGGGAATCTCGCCTGCGAGCAAACTCGTACCCAGATTGCCGGTCGCATCGGCGCGGATCGAATTGCTGCTCGCAGAAACGGTGCCATTGGCGAAATCATCGAGATCGACACTGATGCTGTTGGTCAGAATATTGGCCAGTATCGTCCCGTTGCGGTTCATCTGAAAGCCGAGCGCGGCGGCGCCATCGCCGTCCACGTCGTTCCCGATACCGTCGAACGGGGAAATCGAATTGGTGAAGCTGTTCCCGATCGCCGAGCCATGGATGTCATTGCCATCCACCGCGATCGAACTGGTGGTGATGGGGGTAACCTGTTGCCCAATTCCACCATTGGTGAAACTGATCGTGGTCGTGACATCGCCGGAATTGTCCTGCACGGACGCTATTACGTCGTGGCCATGGGCCGAAGCATCCACCGTGACGGTGCCGGTCGAAGTTACGACTGTATCAGCGGCCTGCGCGCTCGCGATGGAGGCCATCGCTGCGACCATGCTCCCCGCCGTGCACATCAACCGCACGCGCCCACGTCCTGCAAACTTGCCCATATTTCCCCCATTTAGCGTTCAAGTCGCGTTCCAGCCGGGCCGCGCATTTCTCGCTTAGCAGTAAGGATAGGCGTGTCACCTGTTAACTACGGGCATCAGGAAAATATCAAGTATTGGAAATATCGTCAGAATTATTTGAACCAATAAGCGGATTCCACTTGGCTCCTGTGAGAGAGGGTCCCGTTGTTCGAGTAGGAGAACGACTTCTTCTCGAAGCGGCCTGGCGGCAGTGACCGATTGCGTGATCGATCTCGAACATAAGGTGATTGCCAGCGCTCGGGGCTGAAGAACAGGGCCCGGACCACGGTTCCATATCGCCCCGAAACAGCTTTTACCTCGGCGTATCCGAGCATCGGGACCGGGCCGGAATAAGCCAAACGGCGTATGCCCATTTTCGGCCTGCCGCTCAATGAACGGGCGGGTGGCAGGGATGTATTTTCGATTCGAATGCAGCTGCTGCCGCAGGGCAAGGGAAGATTCATGACCGAAATACCGCAGAGCGGCATGACCAAGCGCGACCTGCTGAGCCTGGTGGGCAAGTCGGCCGGCGCGACCGCCATGCTGATGGCGATGGGGAGCTTTGGGCAGGCCCGGGCATCGACATTCAAGGGGCCGGTCAAGTTCGAAGGCGATGCCAAGGGCAAATCGGTATTGATCCTCGGCGCGGGCGTTGCCGGCATGGTGTCGGCCCTGGAACTCAGCCGGGCCGGCTACAAGGTGCAGGTCCTTGAATATAATCCCGCGGTCGGCGGGCGCAGCTGGTCGTTGCGCGGCGGGGATACCTATACCGAATTGGGGGGAGCCACCCAGACCTGCCAGTTTTCGCCAGGCAATTACATCAATCCCGGCCCGTGGCGCATTCCCACCGAACACGGCGGGCTCATTCATTACTGCAAGATGCTCGGCGTCGGGCTGGAACCGTTCCAGCAGCAGAACTACAATGCCTATCTGCATTCGACCATGGCGTTCGGCGGAAAGCCGCAGCGATATAAGACGATCCAGGCGGACTATTACGGCCATGTCTCGGAGCTGCTGGCCAAGGCCGTGAACGCCCATGCGCTGGATGATGCGGTAACTGCCGAAGATGCCGAAATCCTGCTTGAATCGCTGCGGAGCTGGGGCGCTCTCGACGGGAACATGCGCTATGTGAAGGGCCGCTTTTCGTCTGGCAGGCGGGGGTGGAGCAAGGGCCCGGGGGGCGGCCTGACCGCCGAACCGATCCCGTCCGATCCGCTTGATCTGAGCACGGTGCTGAAGTCCGGCCTGTGGCGGCAGATTGGCGGCCATCTGAGCAACGAACATCAGCATGCCATTTTCCAGCCCGTGGGCGGGATGGATCAGATCGCGCGTGGTTTCGAACGTGCGGTCGGCCATCTCGTGCGGGTCAACAGCAAGGTCACTGCGATCAAGCAGGATGACGGCGGGGTGACGGTCAGCTTTCTCGACACGAAGACCGGAGCGAAGCTGACGGCGCAGGCGGACTACTGTATCTGCACTATCCCCCTGTCGATCCTGAGCCAGATCGAGAAGAACGTCGGCCCCAAGCTGGAAGCGGCGATCGGGGCGGTTCCCTATTCGCCGAGCGTAAAGATCGGCCTGGAATTCAAGCGCCGGTTCTGGGAGCAGGACGAGGAGATCTACGGCGGGATCACCAGCACCGACTTGCCGATCTCACAAATTTCCTATCCCAGTTATGGCTATGGATCGCAGGGGCCGGCCGCGCTGCTGGGCGCTTACAGCGGAGGGGCCTTCGCCTATGAGCTGACTGCGCTCTCGCCGGCGGAACGGGTTCAGCGTGCGGTCGAATGGGGCTCGCAGATCCACTCGCAGTACAAGTCCGAATTCATGAACGGTGTTGCCGTGGCCTGGCACCGCGTTCCCTGGACCCAGGGCTGCTTCGGCACATGGACCGAGGAAAGCCGGGCCAAGCACTACAGGAACCTGTGCGAGATGGATGGTCGCATCCTGATTGCCGGTGAGCACGCGTCCTACATCGGCGGTTGGCAGGAGGGGGCGGTGACCTCTGCTCTCGACGCCACGACGCGGCTCCATCAACATGTGCAGGCAGGATAAGCTCATGAAAAAGAAAACCCTCTCCCTGGTGATGGCCTCTCTTTCGGCCATTGGCGCGATCACGGCCTCGGCCACCGCTCAAACCGTTGCCGATGCTGACGGCGCCTTCATGACATCGTCCCGGTTCAGCGAGACCGACGGGGAATCCATGTACAAACATGTATGTGCAGGCTGCCACATGCCCGATGGCAAGGGTTCGACCGGCGCTGGTTTCTATCCCTCGCTTTCGCAGAGCGAGCGGCTCGAAGCAGGTGGCTACCCGGTCTATGTGCTGATGGAAGGTCTGAACGGGATGCCGCCGCTCGGCCGGATGATGACAGATGATCAGGTCGCTGACGTCGTCAACTATGTGCGCACGCATTTCGGCAACAAATATAAGGACCCGGTCGCCGCCGCCGATGTTGCGGCGTTGCGTTAGGGCGGGTTGCGGGGGAGGGTGCTCCGGCTCCTGCGGCCGATGCTGGAAACGAGGACATAATGGTGCGCAACCCCTTCCTGCGGCACGTTCTGTGTATTGCGCCGGTTTCGGCTGCCGCGCTGCTGGCGGGAGCCTCCATCCAGGCCAAGGCCGGCCCTGCCGATGCATGGTGGAGTATCGTCGCTCATCTTGCTGACGATAGCCTTGAAGGCCGCATGACCGGATCGGCAGGATATGCTGCTGCGGCCGCGTTGGTGGAAAGCGAGTTCCGGAACATTGGCCTGGAACCGGCGGGGACGGAGGGCTTTTACCAGCCAGTCGATTTCTTCGAACAGACATTCGACATGGCGCGCAGCAGTGCCAGCCTGGTCGGGCCGGGGGAGGCGATCGCGCTCTCTATCCCGCAGGACATCTATTTTCGCGGTGCCCATGCCATGCCGGGCGCAATCGATGCTCCGATGGTGTTCGCGGGCTATGGCCTTTCGATCCCGGAAGCAGGGCATGACGATTTTGCTGGTATCGATGTGCGCGGCAAGATCGTGCTGGTCATCGCAGGCGGCCCAGCCGATATCTCCGGTTCGGTCAAGGCCAATGCCCGTTCGGAACGGGCGCGCATGCTCGCCCGGCGTGGTGCGCTTGGTCTGATCACGCTCACAAGTCCCAGACAGATGGAGATTCCGTGGGAGCGGCAGATATTATTTGCCGGGCGTCCGTCGATGTATCTGGCGGATGAGGAACTGCGTGAGGTGAACCGCGATTTCGTGGCTGCCACCTTCGCGCCTGAGCGTGCGCATCTGCTGTTCGAAGGGGCGGCGCATAGCTTTGCCGAGGTTGCGGCTCTGGCCGATGTATCCGGTGCGGTTCCGGTGATGGACCTGCCCCTGCGTTTCAGTGCCCGGATTGTAGCCAGCACCCGCCCGGTGCGCAGCGCCAACCTGATCGCCCGCCTGCCGGGCAGCGATGCCAAGCTTGCCGGTGAACACATAGTCCTTAGCGCGCATCTGGACGGGCTGGGTATTCTTGAGCCGGTCGATGGCGATGCCATCTATAATGGCGCCTTCGACAATGCGGTGGGCGTGGCGAATGTAATCTCCATTGCCCGCGAACTGACCAAAGAGGGCGAACGCCCGCGCCGTTCGATCCTGTTCTTCGTGCCGACCGCGGAGGAAATGGGCCTGCTGGGATCTCGCTATTTCGTGCAGCGGCCCACAGTCCCGATCGGATCGATCGTGGCCAATATCAATTTCGATATGCCGCTGCCGATTTTTCCTCTGCGGAGTGTCACTCCGATCGGCTTCGAGGAAAGCACCCTGGGCGATGAGGCGGCTGCGGTTTCTGCAGAACTGAATCTGCCGATCGTCCCCGATCCCTTCCCGGATCGCAATGTGTTCATCCGTTCGGATCAGTATAGCTTCGTACGTGCTGGTATTCCGGCGCTGTTCCCCAAATATGGCTTTGCCGCGGGGACGCCGGAAGCTGCTCTGGAACGCGCATGGCGCGCCCAGATATACCATTCGCCGCGCGACGATGCGAACCAGCCGGTGTTGCGTGAAGAGGCGGTGAAACTGAATGCCTGGACGCTGCAATTGTTGCGCCGAGTAGCGAATGCGCCAGCGCGGCCGAAGTGGCGGGCCACCAGCTATTTCGCACGCTACGCGCCATAGCTGGTGGTGCCGGATTACGCCGCCAGCGCGCGCTGGTGCAGGCGGGTGATCGCATCGATGGAAGACAGCAGCGCGCCTTCCATCCAGCAGCCGTAATAGGATGCATGTTCCCCGGCGAGGACGATACGCCCATCCATGGAGACGAGGTCCTGGTAGTGCTTTGCGCGGGTTTCCTCATTCCAGGTTGCGCAGCAGCCCATGATCCAGGGCAGGCGGCTCCATGGAACGGAAGCGCCGCTCATGAACTCTGCCCGGTAATCCCCGGGATGGAACACGGACCCTTGATCGAGCGCGGTCTGGATGCGCTGTTCCGGTGTCATGCCGGCCAATTGGTATCCGCCAGCCCCACTGGCAAAGGCCCCCACCAGCACCGCAGGGCGATCCTTGAAGAAATCGTAATTGGGATATGAAACCAGGCCGATCGCTTGATCGGTGAAGGAATGGCCGCCGTAGATCGCATCCTTTTCCTCCCAGAACCGGCGCTTCATCTCCAGTCCGATCTTGAGCGAATTTGAATAGGGCAGGGCCTTGAACGCAGCTTTCTTCGCGTCCGAAACCTGCATGTCCATCTGGCTCAAGATCGTGGCTGGCAAGGTGCATACCATCCAGTCCGCTTCGCTTGTCCCGGTCTTGCCGGTCTTGGTATCGGTCCAGCTTGCCATCACGCCGCGTTCGTTCTGGCTGATGCGGGTGACCTGCGTATTCAGCCGCACCATATTGCCGACCTGGCGGAAGAATCCCTTGCCGATCATGTCCATCCCTCCCTTGGGCTGGAACATGGTAGTCTGCATCACATAGCTGAAATAGAAGCCCATCTGGGTCCACACATTGCTGGACAGCACATCGGACAGACTGTTGATCTTCGATGGGGTGGGGGCGCCATTGATGCCGCCGCCCGGCGCGCGGTCATAACCGCGCTGGGACGAAGCCTTGAGGCCGGAGGAATAATCCAGATTGGCATCGAGCACGCCCCACTCGCGCATCGCGACGAGCAGCTTTCCCTTGTCTTCTGCCGATACGCGGGCATCCAGATCACCGGCGTTGAGCGATTTGGCCAGCAATTCGGAGACGTGGCCCTTGAAGTCCACCGCCAGTTCCTTGTAGCGCTGCGGCTGGCCGCCGAAGGCCGCCTTGCGGTGGACCAGCGCATTGTGGTTCATCTGGATGAAGGGCTCCAGCTCCACACCGAAGGCCTTGCAGTAATGCAGCAGCGTGCGGTGATGGTGCGGGATGCGCCAGGGGCCGGGGTTGAGGTAATTGTCGCCTGTAAAACCCACAGTCTGGGTGCCGCCGCCCACTTCGACGATCTTGTCTCCGCCGCGCACCGAATAATTCCGGCCGCCGGGACGATCCTGATATTCCAGTACCTGCACCTTGTAGCCAGCCTTGGTCAGTTCAAAGGCGGCCAGCATCCCGGCCAGCCCTGCGCCCAGCACCAGCACCGTGGCGCCGCTGCGGGCGCCGCTTAGTGCCGGAGGGCCGGTGAACTGCGTCTGGGCTGCATGACCCAGCGCTGTCATCGCCTGGTACATGGCCAGGGTGCCGCCGACCTTGCCGATCATCGACAGCAGTTCACGCCGTGTCGTTCCGCTCATTTCCATGCCTGTTGACCCTTCCTGGGCAAATTGCCGATTGAAATTGCTGGCGTCAGCACGTTGCGCACTCTGCAGCGGGCGAACCGTTGGCGGCGACGACGGCCGCGACCTGGGCCTCGGTTACCTGTCCGGGGAAGTCGTTGAAGTGTGTGCGGACATAATTGACCACGGCCGCGATCTGCGCCGGTGTAAGCAGGTCGTTGAACCATGGCATTCCGCCGCGGCCCTTTACCACTGTGCCGATGGTAAAATCGGCATCGCCGAGCTTCGCGTTCCCGGCCAGCGCGGGGATTATTGCCCCGGCACCGCCGCCACCCTTGGCGTCGGCCAAATGACATGCCTGGCAGATCTGCTCATAGACTTCCTTGCCTTCGGAGGAGATATCCACGCTGGAAACCCCACCCGGTGCATCCTGCGCGTTGCCGCTGGCGGCAGCGAAGACGATGGCTGCGGTTCCGAACAGCGCCGCAACCCCGGACGCTGATTTCAAACCGCGAAAGCTCATGGAGCTGCTGCGGCGATAGCTTCGATCTCGACAAACATGTTCGGTCGGCCAAGTGCGGCGACCTGGATGGTCGAGCGGGTCGGCTTGTTTGGCTGATCCTCCGTGCCGAAGAAGGTGCGGAACACTTCATTCATTGCCGCCGAATCCATCCGTCCGCCGGTTTCGGGCGTACCGACAAGAAACACCGTTATTTTGACCACATCGCCCATATCCAGGCCGAGCGTGGCAAGCTGGGCCTTCATCTTGGTAAGGATGGAGAGCGTCTGCGCGCGAGTGTCCCCAAGTTCTTCGGGCTTGGCCGGGTCCAGTGGCGAAGGGGTGGTGCCGGAAATGAAATAGAGCTTGCTGCCCGGCGGTACCGTAGCGGTGCTCGCAATCGGTGAGGCGGGATTGCCATAAGTCCGTTCGACCTCCTGGGCCTGAACGCCGGTCGCCAGTAGAGCGATTGATGCTGCGACAGTCGTGATGAGGATCTTGCGCATGGTATTTTCCCTGGAATTGCTATGCGGGGAATGAGGCGCGGGCGGCATTGCTGCCGCCCGCCGGAGGAGTTTCAGAATTTGAAGGTGGCCCGGGCGTAGTAATAGCCACCGTTCGTGCCGTAGGGGCCGTGGTTGTAGGGGGCGTTGATGGAGCCGCTGTTGTTGATGTAGGGCGAACGTCCGTTGGTCGGCCAGGTTGCCGGATCGTAATCTGCCACCAGCGCCGGGATTTCCGGTTTCTTGTTGAACAGATTGTTCGCACCCAATGCGATCGTCATGAACTCGCCGACTTCATAAGCCAGCTCGAGATCGACAATCGGCGTCGCTTTGACCACCGCTTCGTAATACCGGCCATCGATGGGGCGTGGCGTGGTGGAATAGGAATTGGGCTGAACCAGCGTAACGGTCTTGCTGTAATAGTTGGTGCGGAAGTTCGCGCTGAAGGCGCCGCTCCGGAACAGGGCGCCGAAATTGCCCTTGAACTTGGGGCTCGCATTTTCGATCGTCTGCTCCGCAGTGATCGAGAAGAGCGAGCCAAGGCGGTTTTCAATCACCTTGTTGACGTTGTAATTGGCGCCCAGAGACAGGTCGAGCGTACCGAAAGGAAGGTCTACCGGGTAACGGGCGGAGAATTCCACGCCCAATGTTTCGGTATCGATGCCGTTAGTGAATGTCTGGATGCTCAGGCTGCCCGACTGAAGCACAGTGGGGTCAAGATCCTTGCCGCTTGCCAGGATTGCATTCTGTACCAGTTCATAGGGGGTCAGGCCGTTGATCAGCGGAGTGAGAACCGGAACGCCGTCAAGCGGGTAGGGCGATGCCTGCTGTCCCTGGATGTTGCCTGAAGAAACGATGCGATCCTTGATCCGAATGAAATAGCCATCCAGCGTCATGACGAGGCGCGGGATCGGACGTACGACCATGCCGGCAGACAGGTTGAGCGACTTTTCGGGCCCAAGAGCGCCGAAGCCCGCGCTGGCCGATCCCGCTGAACTGGGCGCAAGCTGGAGCACGGCGCTGGTGGGGCCGACATTGGTGGCCGAGTAGCCGGATTCCTGAAGGGTCGGAGCGCGGAAGCCGGTGCTGGCAGTCGCGCGCAAAGCGAATGCGGGCGAGAAGTCATAACGCGTCGAAATCTTGCCGATCTGGGTATCGCCGAAATCGCTGTAATTTTCGTAACGGCCGGCAATGTCGACCGTCCAGTCCGGTAGGGGCAGGACAACGACGTTGGCATAGACCGCCTTGGCCGTTCGTTTGATCGTGCCGGCGTCGCTCTCCGCATAGCCGGGGAAGGACTGGCCGCCTTCGATGTAGAGCGAAAGCGGATCGCCTGCGCCGATCGTGTAGCTTTCCTTGCGCAGTTCGGCACCCAGGGCGAAGGTCAGCGGATCGGAAAGGCCGACATCGAATTCCTTGCGGAGGTCCAGTGTACCGACGAACTGTTTAAACTCGAACTTGCCGTCATAGAAGTCGGTCGGCGATTGGCCAGTCGCAGTATAGAGCGAGGCGTTGACCGAGTGGGTTGTGTACACCCTGGCCACGTCTTCGGAATAGCTGCCGGCGAGATCCCATTCCCATCCGCCGAGCGAGCCCTTGAAGCCGTTGGTGATCGAGAATTCATCCTGCTTCACTTCGATATGCGGCACCAGACCCGTTTCTGCCGTCGTGCCGAAGCAGGTGGTTGGATCAGAGGTGTCGGTGCAGACGCGGGTCGGCACGCGATAGCCCTGCAGGGCGTCGCCATGGCGGTATGAGGCGTCGCCGAAGGAGTAGAATTCGACGCCGCCAAAATCATAGCCCAAATTATAGAAGCCGAGCGTCAGTTGGGATGCGGGCTGGCCGCCATTGATGTCCGCGGTGCCGTCATTGGCGACGAGCGCTTCATAGATTGGCTGAAATGCTGCGGACACGCTGCTATTTGCCGTGCCGTTGTAGTTTACTACCGAGATCTGGCCGTCGCCTTGTGTGGTGACGGCGTTGCGGCGGTGGAACAGGCTGATATCGAGGAAGCCGCTGTCGCCAAGGGGGAGGCCGAAATTGCCGCTTACGCTGTAGGTAGTGCCGTCACCGTCGTAATATTGTCCGGCGGAGGCCTTCACGGTTCCGCCTTCGGTGTCGCTCTTGAGGATGATGTTGATCACCCCGGCAATTGCGTCAGAGCCATATTGCGCGGCGGCACCTTCCTGCAGCACTTCGATGCGGCTGACGGCATCCGGCGGGATCAGGTCGATGCTGGGCGCTGCGGACCCGCCAAAGGCGCCGTTGATAACCTGCAGGATCGAATTGCCATGGCGGCGCTTGCCGTTGACCATCACTAGCGCGTGATTGGGGCTCAGACCACGCAACCTGGCGGACAGCGCGAAGCTGGCCATGTCGGTACCCTGTGTCTGTGCCTGGAAGGAAGGAACGAGCTGCGTCAGGGCCTGATTGAGGTTGGGCTGTCCGACGCTCTCCAGTGCGCTCTCGCTGATCAGTTGGATCGGAGCAACGCTATCGGCAGCCTGCATGCCAATGGCGCGGGTTCCGGTGACGATGATCGCGCCGCCATCTTCCTCCCCTGCTGCTTCGGAGGGTGCTGTCTGGGCGAGGGCGGTCGTGGAAAGTGCGGTGCTGGCGAAAAGCGCCGTGGCGAGCAGTTTGGAGATCTTCGACGGAATTTTCGACATGGGAGCCCCCGTTTTGAACTGTTGTTGCCTCCCCCGGATCGTTTGCGATGTGCAGCTCCGCCGCGCATGCTTGTGAAGCGCCTGCCTTGCCTTTCGCTATATGTTGCTGACCTTGCCGCTATCGGCGCAGATCACACCGGACTCGTTGTCCCGATGGATGCATATGCAACCCAAACAGCTCACCACGACCATACGCCGATCTGCGTAGAGGGCATCGAAAGGGAAAAATGCTAGGCAATCATCGGGAACGTCGGAACGGTCGGCCGGAACTGGTGTGCTGACGCCGAAATCCGGAAAGGCGCTGTCCCGACCATGCCCTCACAGCTTTGCAAGGACCTTGCCATGTCATCCACGACCCTGCGTTCCGCCGCTCTTGCCCTGACAGCCATGGCGCTTGCCCTTCCTGCCGGTGCGGAGGCGCAGGTCGTTCGCGTGAAGCGCAATCCATCTGCGATCATCCTTGATGCTGCGCGGGTCAATGCTGGGGCCGACATGGTGTTTGTATCCGGCCAGCTGGCATCTCCGGTCGATCCGGCTATGCCGATGAACGAGGTGACGAGTGTCGAAGACATGGGTGACACCAAGACCCAGACGATCAGCGCGCTCCACAAGATCGAGGACATCCTTGAAGCGCAGGGCTTTGCGATGTCCGACGTTATCAAGCTGACCCTGATGGTTGCCGCCGATCCCCGCACGGGCAAGATGGACTTTGCCGGGGTCAACGAAGGTTTCAGAGCATTCTTCGGCACGGCCAGCAATCCGGAAACGGTCGCACGATCGACATTCCAGGTGGCGGCGCTGGTTGGGCCTCATTATTTGATCGAGATTGAGGCGATCGCTGCAAAGCCGGGCACCTGAAGCCGCTCCTCCAATATGAACGCGCGCGGCAGGCCCACATTGTTGGGACGGTTGTTTCTTCTCCGGCTTTGCAAGAGCCGGGGATGATTCTGGCCGCCTTGCCGCGGAACGAGCATATGAGAAGCTTACGGGGCTGAAAAATCTGCCCCGTTATCTGCGCGTCTGGCTTCGCAGCGCAGCATGGTGCGCGGAGCTTTTGTAACCCATATTATAACAGTTTAGCGGTGCATATCGGCAGCAATTCCGGTGCGGCGTTTCCTAGGACGCCTGCGCCAAATTGTCTGCGAGGCTTGCGCGGAATATTCCTCAGAGATCCAGAAATGGATATTCGGAATTTTTCTGAAATGAAGTTCTTAATTTGATGACGGCTTGAATTTCTTATAACAATTTATATTAAATAGTATAAATTAAATATTGATCAAAATAAGTATATATTTTACATATGCAAATATGTTTTATGCAAGGTTGCGCTGTGGCAACGCAGATGCAGCATGGAAATTGATCTTTTTCCTGAACTTAGAGGCTTGCTTTACGGATAGGGGGTCCATATCTGATCCCTCAGGCGCATCAAGATGCCTGTCAGTCTGCCGCTCGGTAAATGCGAACGGACAAGATTTGGCAAATAACAACTATCTGCGTGCAGGGACTTTTTAAGTCGCAGGAGAGAGACGATGAAAGCTATTGGCACAATAATTATTGCCGCAGGCATGCTGGCGGGTGCCGCCGGGGCGTCGGCAGCTGGGCGCGAAGAGGTTGCCTTCAAGATCAACACTGCGGACGTCAATTTCGCTGATCCCGTGAGCGTGGCCAATTTCCGTCGCGATGTGAGCAAGCAGATCGCGACGGTTTGCAACCCCGGCGATCGGATCAACGCCGACGTTACTCCGGATTTCAAGTGCCGTAAGGAAATGACGGCCGCCTTGGAGCCTCGGATCCAGTATCTGGTCGCACGTGCGACCGGCAGGAACTTCGCCGCCAACTGAGGCGCGAGAATATCGGAGAACAATCGGACTGGCCAGTTTCTGGCCCTTCCGATTGTTCTGCTCCCCCTGAGCCAGTTCCGATGCTGCGGGTCGAAAGCCGCTATTTCTGAATCGCATGAATTGCCATTGCGGCCGCTGCTGCGCGTGTTTCCACGCCCAGCTTCTCAAAGACATGTTCGAGATGTTTCTGCACAGTGCGCGGGCTTATTTCCAGCACTTCGCTGATGTCGGTGCTCGACTTTCCGTAACTGACCCAGAGTAGAACTTCCGCCTCGCGTTGCGTAAGCCCCAACGCCGAACTCAGGTTCTGGATATCCTGGGATGGGTTGAGCACGTTAAGTCGGATCAGTACTTCATTCTGGCGATAGCGGGCGACGAGGACAAGTTCGAGAGTGCCATCGGCGCTGCTCTTTTCCAGCCTTACTGTTGCGCCGGCGCCTTCCGTGCATGCCAGCAGACGCTCGACCGGGTCGCGCAGCGCGGGCGGCAATGTTGGCTCTACCGGTGACCAATCGGGCTCGAAACATTTGATCGCCGCTTCCGCTCGCGGCGTGCACCACAGCAGGCTGCCCCGCGCATCCGTGGCCAGCATCACCCTGCCGGTGGCATCCAGACTGACGGCACTGGCCTGCGCAGCACGGCCTTGCGCCATGTGCACGCGCACGCGAGCGATCAGCTCGTTAATGTTGACCGGCTTGCGGACATAATCGACGCTGCCGATTTCGAAGGCTTCGACGACATTTTCGCTTTCGACCAGACCGGTCATGAAAATCACCGGAATATGCGCGAGGTTCGGTCTGCGCTTTATCCGGACGGTCGTTTCGAAGCCATCGATGCCGGGCATCACGGCATCGACGATGATCAGGTCCGGCTGGATGAGATCCAGCAGCTCAAGGGCCGCCTCGCCAGATGTTGCCACCAGCACAGTGATATCGGCACATTCGAGGGCAGAGGTGATCATATGCAACGATGCGGGTTCATCATCGATGACCAGCACCGTGTCGCCATGTCCTGGCATTCCAGTGTTCACATTTCCTCCAATATCAGAGCCATGCCGGTAAGGTCGAAGTCATCAAGCGCGGCGAACAGTGTGCTGACGAGCTTCTTGTCGATCATGGGTATGCGCTCCAGCAGTTCGATTTCCGCTTCGATGCCACGTACATGGCCGATCCGCAGAAGTTCCTTCAGCCGCGCGACATGTGCCAGCGCGGCTTCGGGCAGAGCGGTCTTGCCATCCGCTGCAGGGGCGGCAGCCTGGCCCAAGGCCTCCCATTTCCAGCTTAATTCAAGCAGAGCTCCGATCGCCTCGGCCATTTCGTCGAGGCGGTAAGGCTTGATGAAGAACAGGTCGTGGACTGGCTTGTGGTGGTCGGGTCGGTCGAATTCCTGTGCATTGGCGGATGCCATGATGATCGCCAGATCGCGTCGGGCTCCTTCCCGCAGCAACATGGCAGTTTCCCAGCCGGAAATGCCGGGCAGGCTGATGTCGAGAATGGCAAGATCGAATATACCCAGCTTGCACAGGTCAACTGCCGTTTCGCCATCTGGTGCCACAATTACCTCGAAGCCGCAGGCTTTCAGGTATTCCTCCAGGAAGGAGCGTTGGTCCGGATCGTCGTCCACAATCAGGATTGATCGCTGGGCCCCGTCATAACCACAGATCCTGCGCTGCGCGGTTGCGGGAACCTGCATGCCGGCCACTTCGCCCAGCATCATCACGATCCGGAAACAGGCACCGTCTCCGGGCGTGCTTTCCAGTTCCAGCATGCCACCCAGGATTTCGACAATCGCCTTGGTGATGGGAAGGCCCAGCCCGATACCTGGCTGGGCGGCCACTTCGCCTATGCCGATCCGTTCATAGGGATCGAAGATCCGCCGCTGGTCCTCCGGGGCAATGCCGGGTCCAGTGTCGATAACCTCGAAAGTTGCCGTCTGTCCGCGATAGCTGATCCGGAACGTCACGCTGCCCCGGTCTGTAAACTTGATGGCGTTGGTCAGAAGGTTGATCAGGGCCTGCCGGAACCGGCTTTGATCGATGCGTATGAATTCGGGCAGCCGACCGGCGTTTTCGCAGATGAACTCCAGCCCCTTCGCCTGCGCGGCCGGTCGCATCATCATAACGATCTGCTCGATGAAATCGGGCAATCGCACGACCTCATTGCGCAGCCTGAGCACGCCGTTCTGTGCACGAGAAATGTCCAGCAGGCTTTCGACCAGGCTGGTCATATGTTCGGCGCACCGCCGGATGATGCGCGCGGCATCCTTCGGCTGCACATTCGCTTCCTGCTCGATCAACTGGGCATAGCCGTAGATTGCGTTCAGCGGTGAGCGGATTTCATGGCTGACATTGGCAAGATAGCGTGCCTTGGCGAGGTTGGATGTTTCCGCTGCCTCCTTGTCCCGGCGCAGGTCGTCCAGCACCCCCTGTTCCGCCGGGGAGCGGGCCATCCGGTTGCGCAGCAGCCGAAACCCGAAGCCTACCGCGGCGAGCATGAACAGCAGGGTCAGAACCGCCAGGAGATGGACCGGGCGATCGCTCCAATCGGTATCGATCTCGATCGCAAGCAGCGCGATGTCGAACAATCCGCCGGCAAAAATAACCCCCAGCACGAAAGTGGCGAGCCTTCCGCGGTCATCCGGAAGCCGGGCGTTGCGCCCGGATGCAGACAGGATATTGCCGCCATCGATCATCATGCCTGGCATGGCCTTATCGGCGGAGAACCACGTTGTGGCAGCGCCGCAAAGGGGGAGTGTCGCGAACCCTGCGAATTGCAATCGACCCATGTTGCTGCCCCTTGATGGACAACTATCTTTAGCTCGCCTGTTGTACTGCGATGAGGTTGGTTTGTTGCACTGCGTCATGGGTGAGGCAACAGGATTGCGATGGTTTCGCCACGTCGATGCTGCATTGCGCCATTTTTCTGCCCGACTGTGTCAACGAGGACGCACTGGTTGCAGGATAATGCGCCTAAGCGCGGCGCTGTCCGCCGGCAGGGGTGCTTTCCCGGCCGGGGCGCCGTTGGCTTCCAGAAGAAACGCTACGAGCCGGGCATTGTCCTGCGGGGAAAGTGACCCTGGTGCCGGCTGGGGCATTGCACGGGCCAGGTAGTCATAAAGGTCCGCGACCGGCCGGCCGGCCCAATTGGCCATGAATTTTCCGGTGAGCCCCGGTGTCTCGACAGTGCCCGACAAGGTGCCGCCATGACACATTGCGCAGCGCACCGCATAGACCCTGGAACCTTCACTGGCCTGCGCCTGCGTATAGACGCCTGCGCTGGTCCCTGCAGATTTGGGAGATGCCGCAATAGCGGGGGCGATTGCGGCGATACATGTGGCAAGAATCAGGACAATGCGCTTCATGATCGGGCGTTCCGGTTTGCGAGGGGGGCGAAAATTGGCGCAAGGGCGGCCAGGGCTTCCTCGAAGGGCGCGCGGTTTGGTATTTCATTGGTGTCGCCCACGCCCAGCATGTCGCCGAGATCGGGATTGTTGTTCATCAGGACGATGCCATCCGCCTTGGAAAGCAGGGACATGTTCTTGAAACGCAGTGTGTAATTGGCCTCCGGCTGCGGCACCAGCCAGGCGGTCTGCCCCCGGACCGGGATCATCGTGTCGTCTCGCCAAAGGTCCTTCGCGGCATAGCCCGTCGAATGGATGATGACCTTCTCGGGCAGGTCGGCGAATTCCGCAGGCGAATGGAAATTACGCATCACGAAGCGGCCACCGCGCTCGAAGAATTCGGTCAGCAGCATATGGCCATAAGCAGGGAAGTTGAAATGCATGTGCGAGGATCGCGTCGCAAAAGGCGTGTCGAACGGATTTTCCTCGGGCGATAAATTGACCGATTGGGGGACGATATCCCGGATACGGGAATCCAGATGGGCGAATTCCGAATTCTGCTGTGGCAGGCCGGTGGTTTCCCAGCTTCCGCCGATGGCGGGATCGGCCGGCCACTGGCGCCGTTCCATCGGAGTATAGGACACGCCGTAGCTGTCGCTGAACTCGACGGGCTTGCCCGGCAGGCCAAGGAATGTGCGGAACATCTTCCAGGAAAAACGCGCCATCTGCTCCCATTGCTCAGGGAATTGCGGCCCGGCGGGGCCGTTTAGCGCAATGCGCGAACTGGGCGTGAAGGAGCCGCTTGCCCGGAAGGAGCGGGTCCGCTGGAGCAGTTCGCGGGCATATATAGTCACCTTCAGCCCGGCGCGCTGGGCAACGACGGCCGATGTGAGGCCCACGATTCCGCAGCCGACCACAGCCACGGATTCCGGCAGAACCGAAAGCGCCTTGCCCACGGCCACTTCCGCGGACCCCCATGAAAGGGACCAGCCGCTGCCGCCATGCCCGTAATTGTGGACCACCAGCCTGTCCCCGACCATCTGGGTTCCCAGATTTGGGCCAGCGGCGCGCAGTGGACGGATACAGCACTTCATATCGATCAACTGGTCGAGCGAAACCCGCATGGGAGTGAGGTGTGGTTTGACACCGGGCTGTATCATGCCCGGCGCAGCGCCGGGTTCTGCTGCAAACGTCCGGCCGGACAGGGCCAGCGCACCAACCGAGCCGAGCGCGCCCTTCAGCACCGTCCTTCGCCCTGACGAAGGTCCGCGAGTGGATGTGAAAGCCATTTCTGCACTCCGCGGCGAGCCCGGATCGGCTCTCTCCGCGCAGAGGATGGTCTCGGAGCTTCTTCGGTTGAAATACTGCAAAATGCGTATTGCCTGCCACAAGCAGCATATCCTCGCGTGCAGGGGCGCTCGCGGCGATTTCGGGCCGGAAGCACTCTTGTGAGCGACTGCCGGAACTGTTTGCGCCGGCTTGTCGGGGCAGCGTGGGAACAAAGGCCTCGATCCGCATTCGTCTGGCCGGATTGCGGATGTTACTTGCCAGAAACAGGCGGGACAGATGTGTAACCTTTCCGGGCAGCGAAATACGCCGTTTCGTGCAAAGCACGTCACCCTTGTCCGGCGCTGTTTCAAGCCGTTTTTCGAGGCCATGTGCGTGCCGGAGTGTCACCTTCCATTTCGGGTTTTCGTGCAGGTTTTGCCCGGTCTGGCGAGCCGGAACGACGCGGGCAGGGAAGGCGCAGGGCAGGGTCGAAAAGGCGAGGTTATCCATCGGGCAGGATAAACGCCATTCGGGGGCGTGTAGGAAAGTGCTTTCTGGCCAGAAACATGGAGAGGAGCGCTGAGTTTCGTCCATGCATGCAGGCTGGGGCGATCGGGGGAGGGCTTTGGCCTCTCCCCCCTTCTGGCGCGTTCATCGTAATCGCTTGCCGAAGCAGTCCAGGCAGCGTGGAACGGACCCAGATGGCCCGGCTCCGCGTCGGCGTCAGTCACGATGTTCCGGCGTAAGTCGAAAAGACAATCAGCAGGATTATCAGACCGACAATGCCGGCCCCGGCGAGGATCGCCTCTTTCGGACGCAGGCGGCTGAGATAGTGGTCGCGGCAGAATTGCCGGTATTTGCCCAGCACATTGTGATTGGACGAAACCAACGCGCAATCGAGCGAGGAGGCTTCCTTGCGGAAGTAGTGCAGCAACTGCTGCAGTTCGTCCCCGGAGATATCAGGGTAGCGCTCAAGCAGGCGCTCGGCAGTCGCGCGCCTCTCGGCGGCGGCGGGGTTGTCGGAACTCATTTTTCATATCCTGTCTGGACGCAAATCTCTGGCCGCGACGAAGCGCTGCGGCCGGTGACCAGTCAGGCGAAGGGCGGAGCCCGGGGATTGAGGGGGGAAAGCGTCGTTTCAGACAGCGGCGGACCGCGTGAATCGGGCCGGGCCGCAAAGGGGCGGCCGGTCAATAGCGCGGGAAGCGGCGGCGATGCGGCGAGGCAGCCGGATGGTGCGGGCGGCGGATTCTGCGGCAGGGACTGGCGGCGCTCTTCCGCCCGCGTGCCGCAATTCACTGCTACTTCGGCAGTCGAGGCACTGAAGGCGGAACCGCTGGCGCGCTGCAGGGGCTGGCCGGTCGGCAGCACCGCATGGGCGGCCGCGATCAGCACCAGCAGGGTGCAGATCCAGCGCCAGGCGCCGCGCCTCATGTCCATCGCCACGCTCATTGCCGGGCCTAGGTAGGTCCTGCGGGCCCGTTTTGCCAGTGCGGGGCGGCGTGCTAGGTCTGGCGGCCATGCCCGCCTTCTTCTTCGCCCTGCTCGCCACGTTCTTCGCCGCCATGGGCGGGCGAGACCAGCGGCTGATGGGCGCATTGGCGGCAAGGCTGGGCGCATCGGGGCCATTGCTGGCCGCCGGATGGATCGCATGTGCAGCCAGTTCGGCAGTCGCGGCCTTCGCTGGGGCTGGGCTGGCGCAGATGATGCCGCCAGAAGGCAAAACCATGTTTGTCGCGCTTGCGTTGCTGCTCGGCGCGGCGGAACTGGCATGGCCCGTGCGCCTGCGCGATCCGGCCGAGCCGACGCGATCCTTCGCTGCCATCGCGCTGGTTGTCGCGTCGCGCCAGGTGGGCGATGCGGCGCGTTTCCTGATCGTCGCCTTCGCCGCTGCGGCCGGTTCGCCCGGGCTTGCGGGCGCTGGCGGCTTGTTGGGAGGCGGGGCTGCACTGACGCTGGGCTGGGCGCTGGCCGGGGAGATGGAAGCGCGCCTGCCCTTGCGGGCAATCCGGCTTTCGATCGGCGCCGCAATGTTGTTGGCGGCGGTGTGGACGGGGCTTTCGGCGCGCGGAATCCTCTGATTTTTCGCGCCCGGAACTTTACGGATACCTCGCGCGTTACGGCCTCATCTGAAGGTGTCCTTACGAAGCTTGCCCGCAGTCACCGGAAAGCCGGCGCGCGGGTTGCCACCGCTATACCTGGCCCTTTTGATTCCTGGACAGCGGGGCCGCTGCGGTGATGCCGTGGCGGCCTTTCCGTCGGGCCCCTATGTGTTAGGCTAAGGCCATGAATCGCCCTGACATCATTTCCGGCGCGGATGATCGCGCCATTGCCCTGTGGCTCCACCGCCGGCTTGAGGCCGCACTTGCAGTGGGAACTGGCGATATCGCCATAACCGTGCCCGGCGGATCGACCCCGTTTCCGATACTCGAACAACTCGCCGCCATGCCGCTCGACTGGGGGCGTGTGGCTGTGTGGCCGGGGGACGATCGGCTGGTGCCGGAAGATCACGCTGCCAGCAATGTGGGCCGGATTCGTGCGATGCTGGAGCCTGCGGGGACGCAGGTAACAGCGCTGACGCCCGAAAGCATCCCGCCGCATTTTGCGCTCGCCTGGCTGGGCATGGGGGGAGATGGGCATGTGGCCTCGCTTTTCCCCAATACCGATCCGCGCATTGACGATCCCGTGAAGGTCCGCCGTCTCACACCCGATCCCCTGCCGCCCGAGGCGCCGTTCGACCGGGTGAGCCTGACCATTCCCGCCCTGCTGGACAGCGACGCGATCCTGTTCGTGATCCGGGGCGAGGATAAGCGCGCCCTGTTCGAGGATGCGGCGAAGGGCGGGAACGATCTGCCTGTGGCGCGCCTGCTCGCGGCGGCAGGCCAGCCGGTGACATGCTTCACCTGATCCCCGCGCCGCTCCACCGCGCGGGACTGCGGCTGGCGCATGGGCTGCGCAAGGCATGGTGGCGGCTGGCAAAGCCGCAGTTGCAGGGCGTGAATGTGGTGGTGCTGCACGATGCGGGCGAAGTGCTGCTGGTGCGCCATGCCTATGGCACCGGCAAATGGACCCTGCCCGGCGGGGGCCTGAAGCGCGGAGAATTGCCCGAACCTGCGGCACAGCGCGAGATCGCGGAGGAACTGGGCTGCGCGGCGCGGGGCTTGCAGGCGCTGGGCGTCAACCGCCGCATCCTCCACGGCGCGCCATGCGAGAGCCACATCTATTCCGCGTGGCTTGCGGGAGAGCCGCGACCCGACGGGCGCGAGATTGCCGAGGCGCGCTTCTTCCCGCCCGATGCCCTGCCGCCGGATCGCGTGGCCTTGGTGGATGCGGCGCTGGAAATGCTGGAGAACATGAGGAGTTAGGCCGTCCCCGGGAGGATCGGAGCTGCTGATGGTTCCTGTCCTAAAGCAGGGAAAGCTGCGCAATATCCTTCCGCGGCTGCTCCTCCTCTTCTCCCTCCAGCGCCGAGAGCGTGAGGCCCATAAGCCGGATCGGCAGGGGCAGGGGCAGCATTTCGTCCAGCAGATCGTGGCCCAGTTTCACGAATTCGGCCTTGTCGCCGACGAAATGGGGCAGCGAGCGGGCGCGGGTGACGATGCGGAAATCGGTGTAGCGCAGTTTGAGCGTGACAGTGCGCCCGCGCGCCTGCGCCTCCTCGATCCGGCCCCAGACGATGTCGCCGATGCGGTCGAGCGTTTCATGGAGCGAATGGCCCGCGGAGATGTCATCTGCGAAGGTCCGCTCTCCGCCCAGCGATTTGCGCGGTCGGTTGGCACGTACGGGCCTCAGATCGATCCCCCGCGCCGCGCGGTAGAGATAATCGGCAAAGCTGCCGAAATGGGTTTTCAGGAAGGCGATGTCTCTCTCTCGCAGATCCGCCCCCGTCTCGATCCCCAGTTTCGCCATTTTTTCCGCCCCACGCGGGCCGACGCCGTGGAAACGCCGGACAGGCAATGTCGCAACGAAAGCCGCGCCCCGGCCGGGGCGGATAACGCATAGGCCGTCGGGCTTGTTCTGGTCGCTGGCGAGCTTGGCGAGGAATTTGTTGTAGCTCACCCCTGCGCTGGCGGTGAGGTGGGTTTCCCGCTTTATGCGCTGGCGGATCAGTTCGGCGATGCGGGTGGCCGAGCCGATGCCCTTGAGATCCTCGGTAACGTCGAGATAGGCCTCATCCAGGCTCAGCGGTTCGACATGGGGCGTGTAGTCGCGGAAGATCGCGCGAATCTGCTGCGATACCTCGCGATAGATATCGAAGCGCGGCTTGCGGAAGATCAGATCGGGGCAGAGCTGCTGCGCGCGCAGCGACGGCATGGCGGAGCGGACGCCGAACACCCTTGCCTCATAACTCGCCGCTGCCACCACGCCGCGCCCGGTCGCCCCGCCGACCGCCACCGGCTTGCCGTGCAAAGAGGGATCGTCGCGCTGTTCCACGCTGGCGAAGAAGGCATCCATATCGACATGGATGATCTTCCTCAGGCCCGTAGAGCCGTTGTCATTGCCGTCCGCTTCGCCGCCATGCGCGTCCATGGCCGCATGATAGAGCCGCGACGCGCGCGCCGCCAGCCGAAGCAGAATTGTTAGCATCTGCAGCAATTCTCGCTGGCCTTGTCCACGATGACCGGGCTAGGGGCGGGCCATGGCAACGCCTCTCAATCTTTCCACTCCGCGCCAGTTGGGCCGTACTGAGCTGGTAGTCCTGACCGCCATGCTGATGGCGCTGCACGCGCTGGCGATCGACGGCATGCTGCCCGCGCTTGATGATATTGCGAGCGATTTCGGCATGCTGGATGCCAATAAGCGGCAATATATCGTCGGCCTGTTTCTGCTCTCCACGGGTGCGGGCACGCTGATTCCCGGCCTGTTGGCAGACCGTTTCGGCCGCAAGAAACTGCTGATGATCTCGCTGGCCTGCTATGTGATCTTCGGCGTGGCCTGCGCCTTCGTGACCAGTTTCGATCAGCTTGTGGTGATGCGTATCCTGCAGGGCTTCGGTTCGGCCGGCCTGATGGTACTGCCCGGCGCGATCATTCGCGACCAGTTCGAGGGAGACCGCATGGCGCGCGTCTTCTCGCTGATCTCGGCCGTGTTCATCACTGTGCCGGTGGTCGCGCCTTCCATCGGCCAGCTGGTTCTGGAAGTGGCGGGCTGGCGCTGGATCTTCGTGGGGCTGAGCGTCATGGGCGTGGTGATGATCGTGTGGGCTGCCATTCGCCTGCCCGAAACGCTGCACCCTGAATTCCGGCAGGAAATCCGCCCGAAGATCCTTGGCCGCAACATGTATATCGCGGCCACCTCGCGCGAGGCGTTCGGTTATGTGCTGGGTTCCGGTCTGGTGATCGGCACGGTGTTCGGCTACGTCAATTCCGCCCAGCAATTGGTGGGCGAGCATTTCGGCGCGGGGGAGGCATTCCCCTATATCTTCGGGGCGACGGCGGCGACCATGGCGGTATCCAGCATCGTCAATTCACGCATCGTGGAGCGTTTCGGCGCCCGCCGCGTGAGCCATGCGGGCCTGCTGATCTTCATTCTGGTCAGCACGTTGCAGGTATGGGTGTCTCACTCGCCCCACAGCGACTCGCTGCTGTGGTTCCTGCCGCTGATGGCCTGCAACCTTGCGCTGCTGGGCTTCCTGGGTGCCAATTTCGGCTCCATCGCGATGCAGCCCTTTGCCGAGATCGCGGGTGCGGCCAGCTCGATCCAGGCCTTCGTGCGCATGGTTCTGGCTTCGGTGATCGGCATCGTAATCGGGCAGAGTTACGATGGCACTGCCCGTCCGCTCGCCTGGGCACTGCTGACTGCGGGCACGCTGGCGCTGGTGCTGGTGCTGTTCAGCGAAAAGGGCCGCCTGTTCCGCCGCCTGCATGCGCGGCCGGTTCCGCCGGTGACCATTCACTGATGGCAGACCACTGATGGCAGACGCGGGATGACCGTTCCGTTCGACCTCATCGTCATTGGCGGCGGGGTCAACGGCGCGGGGATCGCGCGCGATGCCCAGGGACGGGGTGCCCGGGTTCTCCTGCTGGAGGCGCGGGACCTTGCCAGCGGCACGTCCAGCGCCAGTACCAAGCTGGTCCATGGCGGGCTGCGTTATCTCGAATATTATGAATTCGCCCTGGTGCGCGAGGCCCTGCGCGAGCGGGAAGTGTTGTGGTCCATTGCCCCGCACATCATCCGCCCGATGCGTTTCGTGCTGCCCTGGATGCCCCATCTGCGCCCACGCTGGATGCTGCGGCTGGGCCTGTTCCTCTATGACCACATCGGCGGGCGCAAACGCCTGCCTGCTGCCGATACGATCCGGCTGGGCCACCACCCGGCGGGCGCGGCGCTGGACCCGTCACTCGATTGGGGTTTCGAATATTCGGATGGCTGGGTGGACGATGCCCGGCTGGTCGTCCTGAACGCGGTGGATGCGGCGGAGCGCGGGGCGCAAATCCGCACGCGCACGCCTGCCACGGCAATCCGGCGGGAAGGCGAATTATGGGCGGTGGAAACGCCTGCCGGAACCTTCCATGGCCGCGCGCTGGTGAATGCCGCCGGGCCGGGGGCGGACGATGTGGCGCGGCTGACGGGGCAGGCGCCGCGCTTCTCGCTGCGGCGGGTGCGCGGATCGCATATCGTGACCCGCCGCCTGTTCGACCATGATTACGCCTATATCTTCCAGCTACCCGATACGCGCATCTGCTTTGCCATTCCCTATGAGCGGGAATTCACCCTGATCGGCACGACTGACCGGGATCATGACGGCCCGCTGGACCGGATCGAAGCCTCGGAAGATGAGATCGCCTATCTGTGCGAGGCGGCGAGCCGCTATTTCGCGAAGCCCGTCACTCCTGCCGATGTCGTATGGACCTATTCCGGCGTGCGCGCGCTGGTGGACGATGGATCGGGCAGGCCGGAGGCGGCGACGCGCGGCTATCGCCTGCCTATTTCCCCGCCGGAAGAAGGCGCGCCGTTGCTCGACGTGTTCGGGGGCAAGATCACGTCCTATCGCCATTTGTCCGAAGCGGCGGTGGATGCACTGGCGCAGCGCATTCCGGCTCTGTCCGGCTCTGCATGGACGGCAGGTGCACCGTTACCCGGGGGGGATTTCCCGGTAGATGGTCAGGCAACGTTGGTGGAGGAGTTGAAGCGGCAGCACCCGTTCCTCTCGCTGACGGAAGCGACCCGCATTGTCCGCGCCTACGGCACCAGAGCCGAACGCTGGCTGGGCAAGGCGCAGGGCTGGGGCGATCTCGGCCGCCATTTCGGCGCCGGGCTGAGCGAGGCGGAAGTGGCCTATCTGCGCGAAGTGGAATGGGCGCAAACGGCAGAGGATGTGCTCTGGCGGCGCAGCAAGCTGGGCCTGCATATGAGCGAGGCCGAACGGGCGGCGGTTGCGGAGTATCTGGGTTCCTAAATCCTCCCCCTCCCCCGCTGGGGGAGGATCGAAGCTGTTACCCCTCGTGGTCGATCTTCCGCCGGAAGGTCTCGGGCAGCCACAGCAGCCCGACCACCAGCGTCAGCACGGCAACGCCCACCGGATACCACAGCCCGGCATAGATATTCCCCGTCGCGGCCACACAGGCGAAGGCGATGGTGGGCAGGAAGCCGCCGAACCAGCCATTGCCGATATGATAGGGCAGGCTCATCGCGGTGTAGCGGATGCGGCTGGGGAATAGTTCCACCAGCAGCGCGGCGATCGGGCCATAGACCATGGTCACCAGCAGGACGAGCGCGGTAAGGATGGCGATAACCAGCGGAGTATTGGTGCGCGCCGGATCGGCCTGGGCAGGATAGCCGGCCTCGGCGACGGCGATGGTCAGCCGCTCGCCATAGCTTTCCAGATCGGCGGCCGAGACAGTGGCACTGCCGATGCTCGTCTCACCGCTGCCCGTCGCCACACTTTCATAGGGAATGCCTGCCTTGGCGAGGGTGGACTTGGCGATGTCGCAGGCGGTTGTGTTGAAATTGGTCTTGCCGATGGGATCGAACTGGACCGAGCAACTCGCCGGATCGGCGTGGACAACGACCGGGGCTTTCGCCTGCGCTTCGGCCAGTGCCGGATTGGCGGCTGCGGTCAGTGCGCCGAACAGCGGGAAGTACAGCACTGCCG
Source organism: Sphingomonadaceae bacterium (assembly GCA_035497315.1). Taxonomy (GTDB): domain Bacteria; phylum Pseudomonadota; class Alphaproteobacteria; order Sphingomonadales; family Sphingomonadaceae; genus Andeanibacterium. Next base: position 24,732 of record DATJDU010000058.1, on the reverse strand, counting down.
CCAATGCGCAGCCCGTCATGATGATCGGCTTGCGCCCGATCCGGTCGGAAAGCCAGCCGAAGAACACGAAGAAGGGTGTGCCGATGGCCAGCGCGGCGGCGATCAATATGTTGGCGGTGGCCCCTTCCACCTTCAGGATCTTTTCCAGGTAGAACAGGGCGTAGAACTGGCCCGTGTACCAGACCACTGCCTGCCCGGCGACCGCGCCCAGCAGCGCGATCAGCACGATGCGCAGGTTCTTCCAATTGCCGAATGCCTCGGTCAGCGGGGCCTTGGAGGTCGTGCCATCGGCCTTCATCTTCTGGTAGACCGGGCTCTCATTGAGCTGGAGCCTGATCCACAGCGAGACGACCAGCAGCAGCGCCGATGCGAAGAAGGGCAGGCGCCAGCCCCAGCTGGCGAAGGCTTCCTCGCCCATGGCCTCGCGTGTGCCGATCACCACCAGCAGGCTGGCGAACAGGCCCAAAGTCGCGGTGGTCTGGATGAAGCTGGTGTAGAAGCCGCGTTTCCCCTCGGGCGCATGTTCCGCCACGTAAGTCGCTGCGCCGCCATATTGGCCGCCCAGCGCCAGCCCCTGCAGCAGCCGCAATGCCACCAGCATCAGCGGAGCGGCCACGCCCACGCTGGCATAGGATGGCAGCAGGCCGACCGCGAAGGTGGATGCGCCCATGATGCCCATGGTAAAAAGGAATGTGTTCTTGCGCCCCACAAGGTCGCCCACCCGCCCGAACACCAGCGCGCCGAAGGGCCGCACGGCAAAGCCTGCGGCAAAGGCGGCAAGGGCCAGGATGAAGGCGGTAGTCTCGTTTACGCCGGAAAAGAACTGGGCCGAAATGATCGTGGCCAGCAGCCCGTAGAGATAGAAATCATACCATTCGAACACCGTGCCGAGCGACGATGCGGCAATCACTTTCCATTCGGTCTTCTGGACCTGCGCCTCTGCGGCAGCCGGTTCGGCCATATTCTTCTCCCCCATTTGTTTTGAGGCAGACTGCCTGCATGGGCGCGGGGAGGCAAGCGGGGTATTGGGGAAAGCTCAGCCGGGCTGGCGGGCGATGGCGGCCAGCTGGCGGCGGTTCCATTTGGGCAGGGCATCGACCTTCGGTGGCGGCAGCATCGCGGCGGCAAGGCCCTTGGCGACGAAGCCCAGCTTGGCCTTGCCCGAAGTGTGGACCCGCTCGTCCCAGGCGGCCTCGCCCCGGCGGCCGACTTCGGTGGCGATTGCGCCATAGATGCCGGCGGCGGAGAGGATCGCCCAACGCTGGCGAAAGCCCAGCTGCGCCGCGCCGATGCGCGATGCCTGCTCATGCTGCTGCGATAGCGCCACCAGCCGCGCGGCCAGCTCGGCCAGAGCGGAGCGGTGCCGGGGGGCCATGATCTCGCTTTCGGGAATGTTCTTTTCGGCCAGCCATTCGGCGGGCAGGTAGCAGCGCCCGGCTTCGGCATCCTCGGCAATGTCGCGGGCGATATTGGCCAGCTGGAAGGCAAGGCCAAGATCGCAGGCACGATCCAGCACATCCTCGCGCCGGGCGGGCACGCCCATCACCACGGCCATCATCACGCCCACCGCGCCTGCCACATGGAAGCAATAGCGCATCATGTCGCCTTCGCTCTGCGGGCGCCATCCATCGGCATCCAGCGCGAAACCGGCGATTACGTCTTCGGCCATGGCGGGCGTGATGCCGCATTCATGGGCGACGAGGCCGAAAGCGTCGAAACAGGGATCGCCCGTTGGCTCGCCCGCGAAAGCCTTTGCTGTCAGCGCTCGGATTTCGGCCAGCCGATCCTGCGCGCCTGCCTGATCGCCCAGGGCGCCGCCCATGTCCTGCGCATCGGCCAGATCGTCACACCGGCGGCACCAGGCATAGAGCAGCCAAACCCGCTCGCGCGTAGTCCGGCCGAACAGGGTGCTGGCGGCGGCAAAGCTTTTCGACCCCTCGCGGATCGTGTCGCGCGCATGGGTGACGAGGGCCGGGCGATCAAAGGCCATTATGACGAAAAGGAACTCACAGATCGTCCGCCTTCATGGCGAAGATCGGGCGGTGCGGCTGATAGGCAGCCATGGCGTCCAGCAGATCGGGCAGGCTCTCGCGCGCGATCAGGATGTTCTGATGGGCGGGCCGCACGAAGCCGGTTTCGGCCATATGACGGTTGAAGGCGATCAGATGGTCGTAATAGCCAAAGGCATTGAGCAGCCCCACCGGGCTGGTGTGATAGCCCAGCTGCGCCCAGCTGACCGCTTCCCACAATTCGTCCATCGTTCCCACGCCGCCGGGGATGGTCACGAAGCCGTCGGACAAATCGGTAAAGGCCTTCTTGCGCTCATGCATGCCGGAGACGACATGCAGCTCGGTGCAGTCCGTATTGGCGATCTCGCTGGTGGAGAGGGCTTCGGGGATCACGCCGATCACTTCGCCGCCCGCCTCCAGCGCGCCCGATGCCACTGCGCCCATCAGCCCCAGCCGCCCGCCGCCATAGACCACGCCGATGCCGCGGGCGGCAAGGCTGGCGCCCACTTCGCGTGCGAGTGCCAGATAGCGGGGGTCTGCGGGCGAAGCAGACCCGCAATAGACGGCAAGCCGGCGGATCATTCGGCGCTGTCGCCTGCCGGGGCCTCTTGCACCGGAGCTTCCTCAAGCAGAGCACCTTCGGGCACGAGGATGTCCCGCCCGCACAGTGCCTTGTAATAGATCGCTTCGGAGCTGCCGTAATTCACCGTGTGGAATGCCGCACCGGGGGTGGCGCTGGAACTTGCCAACTTGCCTTCCTGCATCAGGCGGATGCTGCGGATCTTGGCCATTTCATTGGCGCAATCCACGGCCACGTCGGTCAGCATCATGGCGTTGGGCAGATCCTTGCGGAAAGTGGCCTGCAACACCTCGCTCGCCCCGTCCTGTGCCTTGGTGACGCTCTGCGTATCGAGTTCGACCGCGATATCTCCGCCCAATCGTGCGACTTCCTCCCAGCTTTCGGCGGATAGCGCGGCGGGAAGGGCGAACAGGGCGATTGCGCAAAGGGCGGAAAGCGGCTTCATTCCTTCATATCCTCCAGCATCAGCTTGGCAGTCGCCTTGGCGCTGCCGACCACGCCGGGAATCCCGGCGCCGGGATGAGTTCCTGCCCCTACCAGATACATGTTCCGGATCACATCGTCGCGATTATGGCCGCGGAACCATGCGCTCTGCGTCAGGATCGGTTCAAGGCTGAAGGCGCTGCCGACATGGGCGTTGAGGTCCAGTGCGAAATCGCGCGGGGCATAGTGGAACTTGGTGACGATCCGGTCATGCAGATCGGGGATCAGCCGCCGCGCGACTTCGTCCAGAATGCGCTTCTCCAGCACCGGGCCGACCTGTTCCCAGTCGATTGGCAGCTTGCCCATATTGGCCACCGGCACCAGCGCATAGAAGGTGCTCTTGCCCTCCGGCGCCATGGAGGGATCGGTCACTGTCGGGTGGTGGAGATAGATCGAGAAGTCGGCCGGCAGCACGCCATGTTCATAGATGTCGTCCAGCAGGCCCTTATAGCGCGGGCCGAACAGGATCATGTGGTGCGGGATGCCGGGCCAGGTGCCCTCGATCCCGAAATGGACGACGAACAGGCTGGGAGAAAAGCGCTTCTTCGCCAGCGATTTGGCCTGATCGTGGCCGCGCTTGGTGTCGCCCAGCAGGTCACGATAGGTGTGCATGATGTCGGCATTGCTGGCCACCGCGTTGAAGCGTTCCTTCCAGCCGCTGACCGTTTCCACTTCGTTCGCCACGGTGCCCACGGTGTGGATCGCCTTGACCGGATCGTGCATGCGGACAGTTCCGCCCAGCCGTTCGAAATGGCGGACCATGGCCGCGATCAGCCGGTTGGTGCCGCCGCGCGCCCACCATACGCCGCCGTCCTTTTCCAGCTTGTGGATCAGGGCATAGATGCTGCTGGTGGTCATCGGATTGCCGCCCACCAGCAAGGTGTGGAAGCTGAACGCCTCGCGCAATTTTTCCGACTGGATATATTTGGAAACGATCGAATAGACCGACCGCCATGCCTGATATTTGGCCAGTGCAGGCGCGGCCTTGAGCATGGAGGCTAAGTCCAGGAAGGGCACATGGCCCAGCTTCACATAGCCTTCGTGCCACACGCCTTCGGAGTAACGCAGGAAATCCTCGTAACCGGCAATGTCACCGGGAGAGATGCGGCCGATTTCCGCCTGCAGCGCGGTCTCGTCATTCGAATAATCGAAATTGGTGCCGTCGGGCCAGTTGAGCCGGTAGAACGGCATCACCGGCATCAGCTCGATATCGTCGTCCATCTCATGGCCCGACAGCGCCCATAGCTCGCGCAGGCACATCGGATCGGTGATGACGGTGGGGCCGGCGTCGAAGGTGAAGCCGTCGCGCTCCCAGAAATAGGCGCGGCCGCCCGGCTTGTCGCGCGCTTCCACCACGGTGGTGGCAACGCCCGCCGATTGCAGGCGGATCGCCAGCGCCAGCCCGCCGAAGCCTGCGCCGATCACGCAGGCCTTCTTGCCCGGATAGGGAACCAGATCGGGGGTCATACGGCCTCCTGCCCGTTCATCGGTGTGCCTTTCTGAAGCAATGCGCCCAGCGCGCGCGCCAAGGGTACCGGCGGCTTGCCGATAAGGATGCGCGCCTTGTCCAACTGAGTCGAGCGCCCGGCGTAGAATCTCTCGATCAGGTCCTGCGGCAGGCGATAGAACCGCTCGAAGATGCGCCAGCGCTGCGCCGGATCGGCGGCGCCAAACAGCATTCTGCCCAACAGGCGGTAAAAGCCGGTGTCGCGCCAGTGCTGGCGCGCACTCGCCTCCAGCATAGCGGCCATCTGCTCTGCCGGAAGATCGGCATCGCGGGCGACGGCCAGCGCCGTCTCCACCGCGAAGGGCATGGTGTAGGAGGTGAGCGGATGCGTGAAGCCCGCCAGCGCGCCGGCGCGGGCCACGCCTTCCACGCGTCCTTCGGCCTGGAATGCGGCGAAGTCTCCGCCCGTGATCACCGGCAGAACTCCGGTTTCGGAGCCCAGCAGGTCTCCCTCCCAGCCATGGCGCGTGCAATAGGCATCGATCCGGCCCGACAAAAGGCTGCGGTCCAGCAGCGGACTGTCGGCATAATATGTGTCTTCGATGAAAAGCTCGTGGCTGGAAAGCGGCAGGACATAGACGAAGCGGTAGGCGCCCGGATCGACAATGCCCACCTGTCCGATGGTGGCGTCCATGATGACCGGCCGATCCACCCCATGCGGCGCATTGGTGCGCATATGGCGCCCCAGGAATACCTGCCAGCCGCCGGTGAGATGAGCCGATTTCGCCTGGCCCCGACAGTCGATTACCGTACGCGCACCGATCCTCTCGCCATTGTCGAGAATCGCGCCGCCCTGGTCGATCGTCACCACTTCGCGGCCTGTGCGGATCGCGCCATCGGGCAGGATGCGCCGCAGCCCGGCATCGAATTCCGCCGAGGCGAGCGAGCGATAGTGCGAGGAAAGCGTGCGGGCATGGCCGGGAAAGGCCACGTCATAGCCATCGTCCCACTCCACCTTGCGGAAAGGCTGGAGCAGCGCCTTGCCTTCGGGCGACAGATCGCTGTCGAACCAACTCCAGCGATGATTTCCGCCCAGCACCTGCTGTGCCTCAATCACCACCAGCGAGACTTCGGGCCGACCGCGCGCCAGGGCAGCGGCAATCAGCCCGCCCGCGAGCCCGCCGCCCACCACGGCAATATCGAATTGGCGCCCGTTCATACCGAAGGCTTTAGCCGACCGGGTGAGGGGTGCAAGCGCTCCGCCGCAGTGCGCGCGCGGTTATTCGGCGCCGTCGGGTTTCAGTTCCGGGGCGATCTCGTCGAAGATCGCTTCGAGCGACCGGATTAAGCCCTCGGCGATGTCCGGGTCGGGCTGCACCTGCTCCATCTCCACTCTCAGGGCGGTGACTTTCGTGTTGGTGTGCGCCATCTTTTCGATCAGCGCGGCATTTGTCAGGAAGCCGCTTGTATCGCTCGCGATGTCCTCTGGCGTGATCTGTGCCGCAGTCCGCATGGCAGCGGTGGCGATATCCTTCTCGACATCCGCCGCATCGATTATCACATCGCCGTCCGAGAAATCGTTGATGTCGCCCAGCGTGTTCGAGCCGGTGTAATTCTGGCTGACCGATAGCAGGATCTTCCGGCCGAGCGGGGAAGTATAGAAAGCCAGCATCGTCGCCGTATCTTCGGCACCGAGTTCCTCGCGGAAAATGGCGACGAAACGCGGGCGAAACGCCGCCAGAACGCGAGTGGAATGCTCCAGCAACCATGGCCGCATCGCTTCGCCGAACCGGTCGATGATCCCCGGCTTCAGTTCATTGGCAAAGGCGATGTTCGGATCTTGCGTGACGAGGGTGTGCTTGAGCGTCTCGATCTGGTTGTCGACCGTGGCATGAGTGTCGACACCGCCGATGAGCGCATCATAGAGCTGCTCGTAAACATCGGCCTGCTGCGGCTGTGTTTCCTCCGTCGCGGCCTGTGCGGCGGATGGCGCAAGGCCAGCCCCCGCCATGGCGAGAAACGCCGGAGTGAGGATAGAGGCGAAGGCTCTGGCAGTGCGGATGCTCGTCATGCCAGGATGATTAGAGCGCGAAAATGAAAAGACAATTGCGCATGCTTGCGTAGCCGCCGCCGTGCGTGCACTCATTGCCCATGACCTCGCTCCTGCCCCAGCGCCGCGCGCTTCTGGCCACGCTTGCCGTGCTGGCGCTGGTCCTTGCGATATTGCTGGCGATGCACCGCCCGGTGATGTGCGATTGCGGCACGATCAAGCTGTGGCACGGCGTGGTGCAATCCTCCGAGAACAGCCAGCATATTACCGACTGGTATTCCCCCAGCCATCTGATCCACGGCCTGCTGTTCTACTTCTTCGCGCATATTCTCTGGCGGCGATGGCGCCTGTTCGGCGGCCTGCCCGCGCGCTGGGCACTACCGATTGCCGTGGCGTTCGAAGGCTTCTGGGAAGTGCTGGAAAACACCCCCTTCATCATCAACCGCTACCGCGAAGTGACGGTAAGCTGGGGCTATGTGGGGGACAGCATCGTCAATTCCATGTCCGATATCGGCTGGATGATGATCGGCTTCCTCCTCGCCAGCCGCCTGCCCGCATGGGCCAGCGTGGTGCTGGCCGTGGCGCTGGAACTGTTCACCCTGGCGATGATCCGCGACAATCTGACGCTGAACGTGCTGATGCTGCTGTGGCCGGTGGATGCCGTCGTCCAGTGGCAAGGCGCAGGGTAACCGCGGCTTCGTCCGTAGTCTTCCTTCCGTTATCGCACTTACTTGGCGAGAGGGGCGTTCGATGATCTGATAACCTCTCTCGAAACAGGCCATCGGAAACAGACCGTCGTTTGATGGTCGGGGCACTCCGAAGCGGTCCTGCGGGAAATCAGGGGAGAGAACCATGGGCGGCAGCACGCAGATCTTTTCGCGCAACGGCGTTCTTGACGCCCAATCGGAAGACGATTTCGAGGCCATGCTTGCCAGGCTTGCGGCTGCGGACGACCCCAGATTGCTGCTATTTGTCCATGGTGGCCTAGTGGCTGAGGATGCCGGCAGGCTCAGCGCGTGGATCATGCAAAACGCGATGCATCCGCTGGTGAAGGAAGGCTGGGAGACGGCATTTCTCATCTGGCGTTCTGGCCTGGGCGAGACGATTGACATAAACTGGCCCGAACTAAGGCAGAACTCCTTGTTCATACGGATCATGCTGCGAGTGATCCGCTGGCTGGAAAGGCGCGTATCGTCGAAGGACGCACTCCTTGCGGTAACGGACGCGGTCGATTGGTCACGTCCGTTGACCGCACAGGATCTGGAGGCGGTAATGGCCGCGCTCGACTCCATGCGGGAGGCGAGCGCTGACGAGGTCCTTGCCGAACTGGAACTGCGCGGAGAGCTCGCTTGGGCAGAAAATGCCGACGGGCTCAATTCCCTGCAGCTTTCTGAAGATCCGCTGTTCCTCGAACTGGTTGAAGATCCGCAGTTCCTTGCTGAGGCGGGGAAACTGGAGAACCAGGAGCTGCTCGACCCCGAGGTGAGAGAGGCGATCGCCGCGGCAAGGGCAGTGCCTCTGCCTGTCGGCGCAAAGCGACTCGAGGCGATCGACGGGGCCGGCTTCGCCGTTGCGCTTGCGGCTGCCCGGGCGGGGTGGCGTGTGTTGAAGCGCTATATCCGCGGGCGGGATCACGGCCTTGGGCCGACCGTGGTCGAAGAGATTTGCGGCAGCCTGTATCTCGACAAGGTCGGTGCGGTGATCTGGGGTGCCATGAAGGACGACGCGCGGCAGCATTTCCTGCAAGGCGGCGCGGCAGCGCGGTTGATGCAGGGGCTCGATGCCATTGCCTCAGGCGGCAAGCCCGTGCGGGTGCTCCTGATCGGTCATAGCGCGGGTAGCGTGTTCACCGCGAACTGGGCAGCCCAGGCGACTGCGCTCGCGCCTCAGATTTCGACGGGCCATATCATGCTAGCGCCGGCGATCCGCATGGATGAGGCGGCAGATCTATATGGAAAGGCCTCCGCGCAGTTCGAAGGGATGCGCATTTTCACCATGCACGACACGCTGGAATCGGCGAACCATCTGGATGGAAATGTCTTCGGCAAGATCTATCACCGCAGCTTGCCATATCTGATCTCGGGCGTGCTGGAACGTAACGGTCGCAGACATTATCCGGATGCCCCCCTTCTGGGGCTGGAGCGACATCATCTGCCACGGGGCAAACTCACTCGTGAGGAGAGGCGGGTTCTCGATTCGATGCGCGATACGCTGGCAGCGGGACCGGATCGAATTGTCTACTCGGTAAGCAATGGTCCCGATGGCCGTACCACTGCGTCGGAGGGGCATGGCGGTTATTACTCGGATCCGGAGACAGTGCAGAGCATTCTGCACATAGCGCGCCACGGTTTTACCTGAGCGGAGCGGCACCCGGAAATCCCCGGAATCCGGTGCTGGACAGGGCCCCGGCTCGGCCTTACTCACTTGCGCAAATACTCCCACGACAAAGAGGAGCCGCAAGAGGATGCCTGAATCACTCGACCCCACCGCGTGGACTGCCGCGCTGCTGGGCCTGTTCGCCACATTCGCCGCCATCGGCGCGCTGCGCCAGCCCGGCATCTGGCGCACCATGATCGACGAAATCGACAAATCCCCCGCGCTCCAGTTGCTGAGCGGGGCGGTGGAGCTGACTTTCGGCGCGCTGATCTATCTCGTGAACCCATGGGATTCGGGCGATATCGTCACTTGCGTGATGAAGGGCATCGGCGGGCTGATGATGATCGAGGCGCTGGCCGTGGCCGGCTTTTCCGATCTCTATTTCCACCTCTGGCTCAAGAACCTCGGCGCCATGCACCGCGCCTGGGCAGTGGTGACCCTGCTTGCCGGGCTGACGCTGGCGGTTTCGGGCTTCATGCGCTTTACGTGAGGGGGCTGGGCTCGGGCCGCGTGGACAAATCCTGACTTCCGCAATTCGTGGAAGTTTCGCCAGAAGCTGACTGTCCGGATACGACAACATAGCGGACATTGGTTGCGGCTGCTAAATTGCCTCTATGGCTGCGGACAAACCTGCAATCCCGAAGCGATTTGAGATAGCTCGGCGTTGGCAATGGGCGGCTGCTGTCGCCTCTGCATTGTTTCTCCTGAGTTGCTTCATCGGCTGGCCATTCGGCCTCTTTTGGCCGTCGGCTGTTGGACTCGTTCTTTTCATTCCAGCCGCCGCACTGTTCTCCATCAAGTGTCATACATGTGGCTACCCAGCGTTTGCGGATCATAACGCCGACGAACGCCTGAGGCTCGATGCTCGTTTCTGGATTCGTCTTTGGGGAAAGGAATTCGGCGGCGCGCATTTGCCGCTACGATCTGAGTGCTCAAAATGTGGTACGCGGTTCGTTCGCTATGAGGACTGATCGGAGCAACGCAATGTGGTCCGCTTCCCACAACATTGCGGCCATTCCCCTCACGATGTGACATCCCCGAAAGCGGACGATCAGTCAGATGGCAATCTGCCACGCCACCTTAAGGCCTCAGAGTCTTCTCCCGCTGGGGATAGACGTCATAGGTCTTGCCGCGCACGGTGATCGTCTCGCCCTTGAAGGCGCGCAGTTTGTTGTCGCGGGCGCGGTGGCCGGTGACGATGGCGGTGTCGCCCGCCTTGGCCGCATCCGGGCCGAAGCCCGATCCCTGCGCCACGATGGGCGGGGAAAGGTCCGCTTCCCACAATCCGTCGCTGGCGCGCAATTGCAGGTGCATGTGCGGATTGCCGAAGCTGATCGACTGGATAGTGCCGGAAAGGCGGCTTTCCCTGTCCTCGGTCCAGCCCCAGCCGTGATGGGCGAGGGCGGCGGCGGGCAGGGCCAGCGCCGCGATGGCGGCGAGGGCGTGCCTTGCGGAAACGCTCATGGGCGTGTCTCCTCTTTCGCCTCTCCCGTGAAACGAAAGATAGCACGTCGCGCGCGGCCTGTCGCGATCCGGCATGGCCATGCTTGCCGCCGTGCGCGCAAGCGCCTAGAACCCCGATTCATCCCCGGGGAGCCATGCCGGTCCGTTTGCGGACCATTGGCTGAGAGGTGGGCGTTGCGCCCCACGACCCGTCGAACCTGAACCCGTTAACACGGGCGGAGGGAGTGGAGGGCGTCCAGCCTCATGACAGGCCCGCCATCCGCTCTTCCGCTCGGCTGGAGAGACTGAATGGCCGACATCAATTCCCCCATCGAGATTGGCGTGACCACCGGCCCTATCCGGGGCAGCCGCAAGGTCCATGTCGGCCCGCTCGGCGTTGCCATGCGCGAGATCGATCTGGAGCCTTCCAGCGGCGAGCCGCCGGTGCGGGTCTATGATACGTCCGGCCCCTACACCGATCCCGCCGTGCAGATCGATATTTCCAAGGGCCTGGCCCAGTTGCGCCGCCAGTGGCAGCTCGATCGCGGCGATGTGGAGGAATATTCTGCGCGCGAAGTGAAGCCGGAAGATAACGGCCAGCTCGGGCCGGATCGCAGCGGCGGCGTGCCCGCTTTCCCCAATGTCCACAAGCGCGTGCTGCGGGCGAAACCCGGCGCGAACCTCAGCCAGATGCATTACGCCCGGCGCGGCATCATCACGCCCGAGATGGAATATGTGGCGGAGCGCGAGAATCTCGGCCGCGCACAACTCGCCGAATATGTGCGCGACGGGCAGGATTGGGGCGCTTCCATTCCCGACTATGTGACGCCGGAATTCGTGCGCGAGGAAGTGGCGCGCGGGCGGGCGATCATCCCTTCGAACGTCAATCACCCCGAATGCGAACCGATGGCCATCGGCCGCAATTTCCTGGTCAAGATCAACGCCAATATCGGCAACAGCGCCGTGGCGAGCGACGTGGCGAACGAGGTCGACAAGATGGTCTGGTCGATCCGCTGGGGCGCGGATACGGTGATGGACCTTTCCACCGGTCGCAACATCCACGACACGCGCGAATGGATCATCCGCAACAGCCCCGTGCCCATCGGCACCGTGCCGATCTATCAGGCGCTGGAAAAGGTCGGCGGCATTGCCGAGGAACTGACCTGGGAAATCTTCCGCGACACGCTGATCGAACAGGCCGAACAGGGCGTGGATTATTTCACTATCCATGCCGGCGTGCGCCTGCCCTATATCCCGATGACGGCCAGGCGCGTGACCGGGATCGTCAGCCGCGGCGGCTCGATCATGGCCAAATGGTGCCTCTCCCACCACAAGGAGAGCTTCCTCTACGAACATTTCGACGAGATCACCGAGATCTGCAAAGCCTATGACATCGCCTATTCGCTGGGCGACGGGCTGCGTCCGGGCAGCATCGCCGATGCGAATGACGAAGCGCAATTCTCCGAACTCTACACTTTGGGCGAACTCACCAAGCGCGCCTGGGATCAGGACGTGCAGGTGATGATCGAAGGGCCCGGCCATGTGCCGATGCACAAGATCAAGGAGAATATGGACAAGCAGCTGGCCGCCTGCGGCGAAGCTCCGTTCTACACGCTCGGGCCCCTCGTGACCGACATCGCGCCCGGCTACGATCACATCACCAGCGGCATCGGCGCGGCGATGATCGGCTGGTATGGCACGGCGATGCTTTGCTACGTCACGCCCAAGGAGCATCTCGGCCTGCCGGATCGCGACGATGTGAAGGTCGGCGTCGTCACCTACAAGCTGGCGGCCCATGCCGCGGACCTTGCCAAGGGCCACCCGGCCGCCAAGGTGCGCGACGATGCGCTGAGCCGTGCGCGCTTCGAATTCCGCTGGCGCGACCAGTTCAACCTCAGCCTCGATCCCGATACGGCCGAGCAATATCACGATCAGACGCTGCCGGCCGAAGGCGCCAAGACGGCGCATTTCTGCTCCATGTGCGGGCCGAAATTCTGTTCGATGAAGATCACGCAGGAAGTGCGCGATTTTGCCGCCAAGCAGAATGCCTCGGTCGAAACCTTCGTTGCTGCCGAGGATGCGGAGAAGGGCATGCAGCAGATGAGCGAGAAATATCGCGAGATCGGCAGCGAGCTGTATATCGGCGCGGGCGGCCGCGAACACGATTGATCCTGCACAAGGGGGCGGGAGCCGGGGATACGGCCCCGCCCCCTCGATTCCCGGGGCGATGGCGCGGGCAAGCCGGGCCTGCCTACACTGTGACGGACGCCGGTACCTTTGTGCCGATAGCGCGAAGCGCGCGCTTCATTCGCGCTGAGAGCGGGCGTTCGAAATAATAGGTGATTGCATGCGCCAGCAGCAGGGCGCCCGCCACGGTCGCCAGCGTCGCAGCCCATGGGCCCCAGCCTTGCGCCTGCAGCCAGCCCAATGCGGCAAAGCCCAGCATCTGGTGGACCAGATAGAGCGCATAGGAAATGCTGCCGAGCCACAGCAGCGCCCGCGCCGCGCGCGGGGCCTCCAATCGCGCAAGGCAGGCCGCGCTCATCAGCACCGCGATGATCCCGCCCGCGACAAGGCCGGTCATATCGTCATACAGCATCTGCACCAGCGGAGTGAGGGCCACCGCGCCCCAGTGCAGCCATGACGATCCGCGTGTGCGCAGCAGATAGAGCGCCAGCCCGCAGCCGAACAGATGGCTATATTGGTTGACCATCAGCAGCAGATGCAGCGGATGCGGAATATAGCGCGCGGCGAAGTGAAACAGCACCGCGCCCGCGATCATGTAAAGCGGCAGGGCAGCCACATAGCGATGCAGCTTCAGCCCGAACAATGCGAACATGAAGGCATAGAAGCCCAGTTCGTAGCTCAGGCTCCAGTAAACCCCGTCGATCGGGGGCACTTTCACGAAATCCTGCAGCATGGTCAAATTGACGAGGAATTCGCCGAAACCGATCGGATAGGGAAAGGGCCTGAGCGCGGTGAGAATGCCGAAGGTCAGCAGGCAGCCCAGCCAATATGCGGGATAGAGCCGTGCCAGCCGCGAGATCACGAATTGCCGCACGTTCGAGCGTTCCAGCGTCATCAGGATCACGAAACCCGACACGACGAAGAACAGATGCACGCCGTAAAACCCATAGGTGAATTTCACCGGGATCGTCGCCGCATCCGGGACGAAGCGCGGCAGGATGACGCTGTAATGGAACAATACCACCGCCAGCGCCGCAAGGCCGCGCGCGATGTCGAGCATGTCGATACGATGCGCTGCAGCTTTATTCTCGGAAGGTGCCACGGGTGGCGTCATCGAACGCGTCTTTCGATCGGATTGGAGGCGCATGCCCTAGATCGTAAAAGTATAAATTCCGCTCTCAAGGCATGGGGATGGGTGGAGCCGCCCCGCATTGTGCAGCGGCGCTGCCTGCGTTATAACGCCCGTATGAACACGGTGCTCAAAATCACCCGGATCGGCAATTCCGCCGGGATTATCCTCCCCAAGGAAGTGCTGGCGCATCTGGGTGCCGGTGTGGGGGAGACGCTTTCGCTCGTCACCACGCCCGGCGGCATCGAATTGCGCACGGAAGAACCGGAGTTCGAGGCGCAGATGGCCGTCGCCCGCGAAGTGATGGCCCGCCGCAAGCGGGCGCTGCGCGAACTCGCCAGATAATCGTGGCCCGGCAATGGGTGTGGGTCGCCGTGGACGTGGCGCTGGCGGCCCATGCGGAACAATTGGCCGAACATGGCGGGCCGGGCGGCGTGCGCGATGCGGGCCTGCTGGAAAGCGCCATGGCCCGCCCCCGCAATCTCGCCGAATATGGCGAGCCTGACGCCGCCGCACTCGCCGCCGCCTATGCCTGGGGCATCGCGCGCAATCACCCCTTCACGGATGGCAACAAGCGCACGGCGCTGGTGATCGCGGAAACCTTCCTGCAGCTGAACGGCCACAGGCTCACCGCCAGCGACGCCGAAACAGTGGTCGCGATCCTCGCGCTTGCGTCGGGCGAGCTGGGTGAGAGCGAGCTGGCGGATTGGTTCAGGGGGTATGTGGGGTAGGGGTGACAGTGCATTAAAGCTTTTGGCTAGCCCTAAGCCTCCGCACCTACACCTGCCGGCACCAGCTTCTCCACCAGCCGCTTGAGTTCGGCCGGGGTCGTATGTCCCGCCACGACCTCGTGATAGCCGATGCCCGCCTTGCGCAGGGCTTCCTTCTTCACGGCGTCGCGTGCGGCGGCACTGCCCTGGTGATGGCCGTTGCCCTGATACTCCAGCGCGTGGCGGGCGCGGCAGTGCTCGTCCATCAATACGAAATCGACGCGTTTGGAGTTGATGCAGCGATAGGCATCGGTATCGTCGCAGGCGATGAATTCTCCGACCGAGACCTGCGCCATCACCTGCCATTGAGGATTTCGCGCGATAACGATCTTGTCGAGCACGCGGAAAACATTGCCTTCCGACTTGTTCAGCAGCGGGCGGTCCCGGAAGTCGGCCTTCATCACCAGTTTGAGCTGATCGGCGGCGATGTCTTCCTTGCTCAACCCGGAACTTCCGACCGGAACAGGCCCGCCGCCACGCCGCTTGTTTGCAAAGCGACGCTGCCAATAGGCGCGCTTGAGGGCGCGGTCTTGCGCAGCGAAGAGTTTCTCCACCGCGATACCGATCGCCGCCCCCACCGCCAGCACGACGAGGAGCAGTATGGGTTGATCCAGCAAGGCGTCGAGTGTCGCGAGCATGGCGCATGCCTTTGGCAAAAAGAGGTAAGAATGGCGTTAAGCAGGCGGTATGGGCTTTCTCGTGGCTCAGGTTTCCGACCGGAGGGCCTGTCCGCTGGGAGAGAGAAGCTGGTTTCCCTCCTTCGCGGGGATGACGAAGGAATGCGGTTCGGCGCACAACCGGCTTCCTCTCCTTTTCAAAGGAGGGGACTGAGGGGTGGTTGCGATGCGGCAGCATCGCCCTTCGGGCTTGAACGCCTTGCCAGCACCACCCCCAAACCCCCTCCTCTAAAGAGGAGGGGGCTTAAGTCTCGCCCCAACCCCGAAAAACCATTTTCCTACAGGCCCCGATCTGTGGCTTATCCTGCCGGATGACCCGCAGAACCAAGCAATCGCTCCGCTCGCGCCGTTATGTGCCGGCATTCGTTCCCGTTCCTTTGCGCGCCCGTACCGATGGGTGGAGCGCGCGCAGGCAGGCGGTGTTTCTGGGTTATCTGGCCGAGACAGGCTCCGTTGCCGAGGCGGCGCGGCGAGTGGGTATGGCGCGGGAGACGGCCTATCGCCTGCGCGCCCGTCCGGGGGCGGAGAGTTTTGCGGCGGCGTGGGATGTCGCGCTCGGCAAAGGAAAGGCTGACACGCACCGTTCGCGGAAAGTCACAGGTTACGAACTGGAACAGCGCGCTTTCGCAGGCGTGCTCAAGCCGATGCTCTATGCCGGTCGCTTTACCGGAATCGCGCGGAAAACCGACAATACCGCCCTGTTGCGACTGGTCGCCCAGCCACATCTGGCACTGGCGGGAAGGGGCCAAGGGGCGGAGGGAAAGTCACAGCTTTCGCGGGCCGTTTCGTGTCACTCTTCCGGGGCGGGGCGGCAAATCCCTGTCCCTCGGCGCGATCCGGTTCTATGCGGCGTGGCTGATGCAATCACGATGGACCAGATTGGTCGGAAAGTACGCTAATGGCCGATCTCTATCTCAAGGCGCTGGAATCCGAACGCAAGTCGCTATGGGCCACCTGCCGCCTCAAGGGGCTGGCGCGCGACACGCCCGAGCGGCAGCGCATTGCCGCGCTGGACGAGCAGATAGCCGCGCACAAGGCCCGCAAGCAGGGCTAGGGCTGGAGTCCAAAGTGGGGGCTGGCCAGTGACAGACTTTGGAGTCATGGCTGGGCGGATGCTCGGATGAAGGAGATCTTCGATGAGGCTTGAAGCAATCGCGCCCGTTCTTCTGCTCACTCTCGCCAGTTGCGCCAGCGTTCCGCAAGGGGCCGTGGCCGAAGCCCCGATTGACGAGGGGGCGGCGATGAGCCGCTCTGTCGCCGTGGCGCAGAGCTTCCAGGGCAAGTTGCAGGCCCAGCTTGCCGCCGCCTTGCAGGCAGGCGGGCCGGTGCAGGCGATCGGCGTGTGCAAGGATGCCGCGCCCCGGATCGCGGCCGAGGAATCCGCCGCCAGCGGCGCGCAGGTCAGCCGCGTGGCGGAACGCAACCGTAACCCGGCAGGCGGGCTGACCGAGGAACTGCGGCCCCATTATGCGAAGCTTGCCGAAGCGCCGCTGGTGGATGGCGCGCCCGCCGCCGCCATCTGGCGCAGCGGCAAGGGGGATGCGGCGCGGGTCAATGTGCTGCGCGCGATCCCGATGCAGGACAAGCCATGCTCCACCTGCCACGGCACCAATATCAGCCCGGATATCGCCGAACTGCTCCACGCGCTTTACCCCTCCGACCGGGCGACCGGTTTCAGGCCGGGCGAGATGCGCGGGGCGATGCTGGTGAGCTGGCCGGCCAGTACCTTCGAGGTGAAATGATGCGTCCGGTTGCCGCCGCGGCCGCCCTGTGCCTGCTTGCCGCCTGCCATTCCGGCAAGGGCGGGCATATTCCCGGCAATACGGAAGACAACAGCCCCTTCCACGAGATCGGCGAGCATGAAGTGCTGCGCTTCACCGGCACCGAACCCTTCTGGGACGGGCAGGTGCAGGGCAATGCGCTGACCTATACCACGCCGGAAAAGCCGGAAGGCGACGCTGTGGAGGTGAAGCGCTTTGCCGGGCGGGGCGGCATGTCGTTCAGCGGTACGCTGGAAGGCGCGCCCTTCGATCTGGCCATTTCGCAGGCGCCCTGCAGTGACAGCATGAGCGACCGGGTCTATCCCTTCTCCGCCTTGCTGAGCGTGAGGGGCGAGACCCGCCATGGCTGCGCCTGGACGGACAAGCATCCGTTCACCGGTTCGCAGGAACCTTAGGCGGGGTGGAAGTGGCCGGAGGGGAAGCGGGCAGGGCTGGCGAGGCGCGTCTTGCGGGCATCGGCCTTCTTCCACGCCTGTTCGTGGAAATAAAAGGCCACCGCATTGATGCAGGGCTCGATCAGCGCAATCCCGCCGGCCAGCGCCAGTGAGCCGGTGAGCGCATAGGCAACCGTGAAGCCCACGGTGAGGTGAACCGAGAGATAGGTGAGCGTCTTTATCAGGTCGCGCGGCATGGCGGTTCTCTTCGCTGTCAGTGCAGGGCAATTATTGCGAGCGGCTCGCAATATCCAGCGGATTGCTCCGCTCACACTGATCGAAAAGGGCGAAGAGAGGCTGCCCGTCCCGGCGGCTCAGCGCTTCTTCACGAACTCGGCGCGCAGAACCAGGCCCTTGATGCCGGGATAGCGGCAGTCGATCTCCTGCGGGTCGCCCGTCAGGCGGATCGATTTGATCAGGGTGCCCTGCTTCAGCGTTTGCCCGGCGCCCTTGACCTCGAGATCCTTGATCAGCGTCACCTGGTCGCCATCGGCCAGCAGATTGCCCACCGCATCGCGCACTTCCACCTGATCGGCGGCGGCGCGCTTGGCGGCCAGTTCGGAAGCGGGCATCCATTCGCCGCTTTCCTCGTCATAGACATAATCTTCGTCGTCACCGGCCATGATCAGCTCCGTGTAGGGTTGCGCCGTGCGGGGTTGCAGGATGTGGAATTCCATTGGGCCATGGCAGGCGGCTTCGCAATTGGCCAGCGCCATCTTGTGGCAGAAAACCGCACGGCCTTGCCCTTGGAGTCAAGTTTCGCCATCATACGGACAAAATCAATCAAGAGAGAGGAATTGCCATGCGTCGTCAGTCTATATTGCTCGTTCCACTGGCTCTTCTGGTTGCCGCGCCTCCGCTCGCCGCGCAAAAGGATGTCTCTCCGCAGAAGGACATCGCCATGGCCCAGGAATATAATTTCTCGGTCAGCGAGGTCAAAAAGGAGAGCGATCTGATCGCGGCAATCGACAAGAAGATCGGCCAGACGACCGATCTCAAGGAAGGTTGCGGCCTGCTGGCAGAAAAGCTGGACCATCTGCAGAAGTCGGATGCCCTGCTTGATCGGATGATCTATGCCGGCAAGGAACTCAAGCGCCGCAAGGAAACCGAAGCCGCGCAGAAGCAGCAGGCCGCGGTGAAGAAGAGCATCGAGATCGTCAAAGGCGATGACGAGCGGCTTTGCTCGGTGCTGAAGCCCGGTTGACGAAATCGCGGGCGGCGCGCGCGACCCCTGCTGAAACCCTGTCGGAGGACTAACGATTGGCCGCCCAGCCCAGCCTTTATATCCCGCATGGCGGCGGGCCCTGTTTCTTCATGCCGGACCCTCAGGGGATATGGCGCGGGATGGAAGCCTATCTGAAAGGTCTGGCCGCCAGCCTGCCGGAACGGCCGACGGCGATCCTGATCGTCTCGGGCCATTGGGAAGAACGCGGCTTTGCTTTCACCGGGGCAGAGGCGCCGGATCTGGTGTTCGATTATTACGGTTTTCCGCCGGAAACCTACCAGCTCGCCTGGCCCGCGCCCGGTGCGCCCTGGCTGGCGGAAAAGGGTGTGGAACTGCTCCGCGCGGCACAGATTCCGGCAGGTATCCATCCCACTCGCGGGTTCGACCATGGCGTGTTCATCCCGATGAAGGTGGCCTTCCCGGATGCGGACATACCCTGTGTGCAGATGTCGCTGGCGGTCGGGCTCGATCCGGCACTGCATCTTGCGGCGGGCGCCGCGCTGGCGCGCCTGCGGGATGAGGGCGTGCTGGTGATCGGTTCGGGCATGAGCTTCCATAATCTGCGCGTCTATGGCGATCCAAGGGTGGAAGCGCCCTCGCGCGAGTTCGACAAGTGGCTGGAGCAGGCGGCCCTGTCCGATCCGGGGGAACGGGCGCAATTGCTGACCGGATGGCAGGCCGCGCCCTTCGCCCGCTTCTGCCACCCGCGCGAGGAACATCTGATACCGCTGATGGTGGCCGCAGGGGCTTCCAGCCAGCCCGGCACGCGCGATTATGGCGAGGTGGTGCTGGGCGGCGCGGTGAGTGGCTTCCGCTTCGGCTGAGCCGGATGGAAGCCCGGAACGAAAAGGGGCGGGGGAAATTCCGTCGATACCCCCTGTTCCGATGGGCCGCCCTCTCTTAAGGGCAACCCATTCCCGCCAGATACGAAAGGACATCTCATGGCAGCCAGCGCAGGACATTCGGGCCTTGCCATCGCCCGCCTTGCCGCGCCCGGCCTGATCGCACGCGACGGCTTCCGCCTGCGCTCCGCGGCCTTCGAGGATGGGGAGGAACTGGACCCGAGCTTCACCGCCGATGAAGACGATTCCGTTGCCCCGCCGCTGGAATGGACTGCTCCGCCGGAAGGCGCTGCGGAACTGGTGCTGGTAGTGGAAGATCCCGATGCGACCGGCAAGGAACCGGCCTGCCACTGGATTGTCTGGGGCCTCGCACCGCAGAAGGGCCAGTTGCTGGAAGGCGAAACTCCGCCGCGCGTGGGCAAGAACGGCCAGGGTAACAGCGAATGGATGCTGCCCCGGCTCGAAGCGGGCGACCGGCACCAATATGTCTTCCAGCTCTTCGCGCTCGACGCGGCGCTCGAACTCAGCCCCGGCAGCAGCCGCAAGGCACTGCTCGCAGCGATGGAAGGCCATGTCGTTGCCGCCAGCGTGCTCACTGCCTTCTATGAAGGGCAGGATGACGAGGATGAGGGCGAGTGGGACGATGTGGAAATCGACGTGATCGATTTCGACGGGAAGTGACCGGAACCTCCTTCGCATCCGCGAATTGTTCAAAATGATGAAGCGCGGCGGGCTTGCTCATGCTATCGGCGCTGCCCATCTGAACAACAGCTCGCGGATTCGCCGCGCCTGAAAAGGGGGCGGGGGCCGCGCGAGAGGAGAAGCGCAAAATGGCAACCATCGTCGGCGGCGTGGCTACGTCGCACACCCCCACCATCGCCTTCGCCAAGGATGGCGGCAAGCAGAACGATCCCGTCTGGCAGCCGATCTTTGAAGGCTATGAGCCGGTGCAGGCGTGGTTCCGTGAGAAGAAGCCGGATGTGCTGGTCTATATCTACAATGACCACATGACGTCCTTCTTCGACCATTACAGCCATTTCGCGCTGGGCGTGGGCGAAAGCTATTCGGCGGCGGACGAAGGCGGCGGCCCGCGCGATATTCCGGCGATCAAGGGCGATCCGAAATTCGCCGAACACGTCGCCCGCGTGATGGTGGCCAATGAATTCGACCTGTCCTATTTCCAGGGCAAGGGGCTGGATCACGGCGCTTTCAGCCCGCTGTCGGTGATGGTCGATCACGACAAGGAAAATGGCTGGGCGGTGAAGCTGCTGCCGATCGTGTGCGGCGTGCTGACCGTGCCGCTGCCCAGCGCGCGCCGTTTCTACAAATTCGGCAAGAGTCTGCGCCAGGCGATCCTTTCCTATCCCGAAGACATCAAGGTGGCGATTGCCGGCACGGGCGGCCTGTCGCACCAGGTCCATGGCGAAGGCTGCGGCTTCAACGATCCCAAGTGGGATGCCGAATTCATGGAACGGCTCGAGAAGGACCCTGAAAGCCTGCTCGATCTCTCCATTGCCGAACTGGCCCGCCGTGGCGGCTGGGAAGGCGCGGAAGTCGTCATGTGGCTGATGATGCGCGGCGCGCTGGCGGCCGAAGTGGAAGTCACTCACAAGACCTACTTCCTGCCTTCCATGTGCCCCATCGCCACGATGATCCTGGAAGAGCGCAGCAGCGACAAGCCGGCCGAAAGCCCGGAAGACACCATCGCCCGCGCCAATTGGGACTATGAAGGCGCCGAGGAAATGGCGGGCACCTATCCCTTCACGATCGAGCGCAGCGTCAAGGGTTTCCGCCTCAACCACTTCCTCCATTCGCTGACCGATCCCAAGGTCCGCAAGCTGTTCCGCGAGGATGAGGAAGCCGCCTATGAACAGGCCGGTCTGACCGAGGAAGAGCGCCGGCTCGTGCGCGAGCGGGACTGGATCGGCATGATCCACCACGGCGTGATCTTCTTCATGCTCGAAAAGCTCGGCGCCGTGACCGGCATCGGCAATATCGACATCTATGCCGCGATGAAGGGCATGTCCGTCCCCGATTTCCAGAAGACCCGCAACGCCCAGATCAATTACGGCGTGGCCGGCAAGGAAGACTGATCGGCCCGATCTGCGCGCCCCGGCGAAATGCCGGGGCCGCGCCTGCAGGATCGCGACGATCGGAATCCAGTTAATGGTCCGATCCTCCTCCTGCGACCGGCCTCGCGCCGCAATGCCCCCCTTGTAACCGCCCCCGCACCGGCGTTTTGCCGATCGCGTTTCGTGGGCTGTCGGTAGTTCGCCACTCTGCGTCCCGAGGGGAGGCAGGGCCATGCCCGTGCGGCTTCGTCGGTCCCGCCTCGGCTTCTTGCCGTTCCCGTATCGGACTAGCGCGCCGGACGGCCCGGACAGGGTGCATATGCGTCCACCACGCAGGCGCGCGCGCCTTTCCCGCAAAAATATAGCCCCTTGCGCGTTTTCCGGGAACCTTGTTTGAAGAAGAGTGTTCTAAATGCCCTCCCCAATTTGCGGCCCAGGTGCCAGGCACGGGGCGGCTTCTTTCGATACATTTCGTTACTCTTTTGGCCTTGAAAGCCCTGGCATTCTTGTCTCTTGAGGCATCTGATTTAGGATAATCTCCAATATAATCAGATGATTCGCTCAAAAATGGCATGGTGAATGTTAGTTGACAATCTCTCTGGCCTGCAGGCTCTGGGCGTCAGGCTGAAGGCTGCGGTCGACGAGGGCGACCGTCCCCGAACAAATGATCTAATTCGTGAGCTGCTCAGGCTGCGCGCGCCCATTGGGCCGCAATGGCACCAGATTGCGCGGATCGCGGCCGACAATGGTGAAGTCACTCTTGCACGTCGGGCGCTGGACATGTTCACGCAAGGCGAAGGCTGCAATCCCACGGCCTTGTATCAGAAGGCGGGGCTGCTTGCGGATATCGGCATCTGGCAAGATGCCCATGATCTGATGAGCACTCTTCCGGACGCGGTCCCCGACCGGGTGTCGAACGCTTATAGCCGAGGCACTTGCGCGCTCTATGTCGGCGAGACCGAACAGGCCCGCCAGTTGCTTGAGCTTGCGACCGGGCTTCGTCCTGGGTCGGGCACAGCCTGGCACTCCCTGGCGATGCTGATAGACTTTGCCTCCGAACCCGAACTGGCAGAGCGGGTCCTTGCGGCGGGGCGGGCAGTCGAGGACGGAACTCCCGTGGACAAGGCCGTCTATTCATACGCCGTGGGCAAGGTCCATGCCGATCGGGGGGAACCTGTCCGGGCATTCTCGGCATTTGCGGATGGCGCGCGCCGGATGGCTGCGATCACGCCCTATCATCGCGAAAGGGACCGGATCGGCGCGGAAGAGGCGGTCAGGGGCTACACTGCGGGCCGGATTGCCACTCTGGCCGGAATGCAGCGCGAGGCGACCGGTCGCACGATTTTCGTGACTGGCCTGCCGCGTTCCGGCACCACTCTGATCGAGCAGATACTGACCAGCCACAGCGCGGTGAGCGACGGGGGCGAAATCAATCGCCTGGCATTGTTCGTCAACGATATCGCTGGCGTTTCCTGCGACGCGCTTGCGCGCCACGTCGCGACTGAGGGCGCCCCCGAACTCGCACGGCTGTGGCACCACTGGCTGGATGAACGGTTCCCCGGCTCGGGGCGTGTCGTCGACAAGACCAACAACAGCAGCCGCTTCCTTGGCCTGGCCGCGGCATTGTTGCCGGAAGCGCCGCTCATCTGGCTCAGGCGCGACCCTCTCGATTGTGCATGGTCGTGCTTCCGCACGTGTTTCATGAACAAGATACCCTGGAGCTACGATCTTGAGGACATCGCCTTCCATTTCCGGCTGGAAGATGCGCTGATGGCCCGGTGGCAGGACACCCTGGGCGAGCGTCTGCTGGTGGTCCCCTACGAAGCTCTCGTATCCCAGCCCGGGCAATGGATCAGGCAAATTTTGGCCCATTGCGGCCTGACGGAAGAGCCCCAGGTATTTGCCCCGCACGAGAACCGGCGCACGGTTACGACTTCCAGCGTCATGCAGGTGCGGCAGCCGATCAATCGTGCAGGCATTGGCGCGGCGGAACCCTATCGCCAGTTCCTCGCGCCCTTCATGGAGGCATATCGGGAAGGGCCTTTCGGCTTGCCGCTCTCTTCACAACCATGAAGTTTTCAGGCTTTGACCTTGCTCAAAGAGCATAGGCTCCCCCTGCCATAATTCCTCCCCACTATTTCAATCGGGAGTCGTGTGGCACAATGGCCGCCTTCCCGTGGAGAGGGAGAGCTTGCCATGGCCGAGATTGTCGGCGGTTTCGCCGTATCGCACACGCCCACTATCGCTTTCGCCCATGATGCGGGCAAGTTCGACGATCCGGTGTGGAAGCCGATCTTCGAAGGGTTCGAGCCGGTGAAGCAATGGCTCGCCGAAAAGAAGCCCGATGTGATCCTGTATATCTACAACGATCACATGACTTCCTTCTGGATGCGCCATTATTCGCACTTTGCCCTCGGCATCGGCGAGGAATATGCGGCGGCCGACGAAGGCGGCGGTCCGCGCAACATCCCGCCGATCAAGGGCGATCCGGAGCTGGCCCAGCACATCGCCTTCGGCATGGTGGCCGACGATTTCGACCTCTCCTACTGGCAGGGCATGGGGCTGGACCATGGCGCGTTCTCGCCGCTGTCCGTGCTGCTGCCCTATGACGATGAGAACGGCTGGCCGGTGAAGATCGTGCCGCTGCAATGCGGCGTGCTGGAACTGCCGATCCCGCGCGCAAGGCGCTTCTGGAACTTCGGCCGATCCCTGCGCCGGGCGATCCAGTCCTATCCCAAGGATATCAAGGTGGCCATTGCCGGCACCGGCGGCCTTTCCCATCAGGTCCATGGCGAACGCTGCGGCTTCAACAATGTCGAATGGGACATGGAATTCATGGACCGCCTGCATAAAGACCCGGAAAGCCTGATCGACATTCCGGTGGGCGAACTGGTGAAGCTGGGCGGCATGGAAGGCGCCGAGATCGTGATGTGGATGCTGATGCGCGGCGCATTGGCCCCCAAGGTCAACAAGCTGCACCAGAGCTTCTTCCTGCCTTCGATGACCTCGATCGCCAGCATGATCTTCGAAGATGCGGAAGAAGATCCGCTGCCCGTGACGAAGGAAGAATATGCCGCGCGGATGATGGCCGATGTGGCGCCTGCGCTCGGCCTTGAAGGCACCTATCCCTTCACGGTGGGGGTGAGCGCCAGGGCATGGCGGATCAACAATTTCCTCCACACCATCGTCGAACCGGGATTCCGCGAACGCTTCAAGACCGACTTCGA
>DATJDU010000057.1:0-58437 GCA_035497315.1 Sphingomonadaceae bacterium | reverse complement strand
TTGGCACCTCGATGTCGGCTCATCACATCCTGGGGCTGGAGCAGGTCCCAAGGGTTTGGCTGTTCGCCAATTAAAGTGGTACGTGAGCTGGGTTCAGAACGTCGCGAGACAGTTTGGTCCCTATCTGCCGTGGGCGTCGATACTTGAAAGGAGTTGCCCCTAGTACGAGAGGACCGGGGTGAACGTACCTCTGGTGTACCTGTCATCGTGCCAACGGTGCAGCAGGGTAGCTATGTACGGACGGGATAACCGCTGAAAGCATCTAAGCGGGAAGCCTCCCTTAAGATTAGGTATCTTCGAGTCGTGATAGACCATCACGTTGATAGGCCGGGTGTGGAAGTGCAGTAATGCATGGAGCTAACCGGTCCTAATAACTCTGATCATGCTTGATGAATCCCACCATCAATGACAGCCCTGTAAGGGATGTCCGCGATGGCGGAGGAAATCAGCCAGATACGCCTTAATAATTGCATCGATTAACCCGTGACACGCCGGCTTCATTGCTTGGTGGCCATAGCGTCTGTGACCCACCCGATCCCATCTCGAACTCGGCCGTGAAACCAGACAGCGCCGATGGTACTACCGCTCAAGCGTTGGAAGAGTAGGACGCCGCCAGGCATTGTAGCCGACGTGCACACGGTAAAAACCCATTCACAAGTCAAAGGGCTGACCCTAAGGGGCAGCCCTTTTTGGCGTTTCCGGCATTGCTCCGGACTACGCGATAGATCGGTGACGCGGGGTGGAGCAGTCCGGTAGCTCGTCAGGCTCATAACCTGAAGGTCGCAGGTTCAAATCCTGCCCCCGCAACCATCTTGCCACCTTCCCTTGATCTCCGCGTGCAGCAGCAGCTCATTGGGTGTGCGTGCTTAGCCGCCTGTTAACTCGTTTCACTGTAGTCTTCCCTGTGGCTGGCGGCTACAGGGGGCACAATCGCATTGCTGACCGAAATCAAACGATTATGGGGCAACATAGCCCGGCCTGCGAGCGACCCTGATCTGCTGCGCGCTCAATGCGCCTCGCTCTCGCACCAAATTCCCCTGATGTATTTCATTCTGATCGTCGCCAGCTGGGTGTTGGCGGCGAATTTTTATCATCTGGCACCCGTCTGGCTGACCCTTGCTGTCCCCGCCGCATTGACTGTCGCCTTCCTTGTTCGCCTGCTTTTCTGGGCCAGGCCGAAAACGGCAATTGGCGGTACCGACGCAATTCCCGCGATGCTGGGCAGGACGAATCAGGTGGCAGCGGTGTTGGGCGCCGTGATTTTCATATGGGCTGCCGCACTGTTTCCCTACGGCGACCCGTTCCTCCAGGGCCACGTCACCTTTTTCCTGGCGCTTTCGGCGATCTCGACAATGTTCTGTCTCGTCCAGGCCCGCTTCGCCGCGATGACTGTCGCGGCCGTTGCGGTAATCGGAGCGCTTATCCTGATGATCGGATCGGGAAATGCCACAATCGTCGCGATGGGCTTCAATATAGTGCTTTCGGTGATGGCGGCGGGTGTGCTGGTCACGATTCAGGGGCGGGATTTCGAAGCAATGGTAAGGGCGCAGGTCAGCGCGCGCGCCCGCGAGGAGGAGCAGCGCCGTCTGCTCCGCATGGTGGATGATATGCCGATCGCGGTGATGACCGTCGATCCCGAGAGCTTCGCCATCACCTATGCCAATGAAACCTCGATACGCACCTTCCGGCAAATTCAGCATCTGCTACCGATCCGGGCGGAAGAACTGGTGGGTACGCGTATTGATGCTCTTCATTCGATCCCGGGCCGGGCTCGCGATACTCTTTCAAATCCGGACTGTTTGCCGCACCATACGCGCATCAGAATCGGTACCGAGGTGCTCGATTTGCGCGTTACTGCGGTACATGGGGAAGATGAGAGCTTCATCGGGCCCATGCTGGCTTGGGCGATTGTGACCAAGGAAGTGGAGGCCGAGCAGCATATACGCTGGCTGGCTCATCACGATACGTTGACCAAGTTGCCCAACCGTGCGCGGTTCGGTGGTCAACTCGACAAAGTGCTTAATGCGATCAACAGCCCGCTTGCCCTGCTTTTCGTGGATCTCGACGGGTTCAAGCTGGTAAATGACACGATGGGGCATGCCGTCGGCGATGAGGTCCTGACCCAGGTCGCGGCTCGCCTGCTCGATGTGTGCGCCATGCCTTCGGCCCACATGGGCCGGCTTGGGGGGGACGAGTTTGCGGTCATCCTGCCTTTCGCTGATTGCGGTGAGGTCGACCGGTTTTGCGCGACGCTGATTGAGCGGCTTTCCTCTCCCTATCACCTTGATGACCTGCGTCGGGTTGAAATCGGGGCGTCTATCGGCATTGCGCTTGCACCGCTCCATGGCAAGCGTTCCAAGGAATTGCTGTCACGCGCCGACATCGCGCTGAGCGTCGCCAAGGCTTCAGGCAAGCGCAGCTTTCGTCGCTTCGAACCTGAAATGGAACGTCAGGTGCAGGAGCGTGTGGCGCTTGAGTCCGAATTGCGCGAGGCGCTTCGCCGCAAAAGCGGCCTCTTTGTATTCTACCAGCCAATCCTGGATATCGCGAGCGGCCGGGTAACGGCGCGTGAGGCACTGGTGCGCTGACATCTGCCGGGCCGCGGCTGGATATCTCCCTCAGACTTCATTCCCATTGCCGAGCAGAGCGGCCTGATCCGTGAACTGGGTCTGTTCGTGCTCGAACAGGCCTGTCTTGACGCGGTGTCGTGGGCGGATGGGGCACGAGTGGCCGTGAATGTCTCCCCCGGGCAACTGGGACAGGGGACGATTGCCAATGCGGTGCTCTCGATCCTTGTCCAGACTGGCCTTGCTCCCGATCGGCTTGAAGTTGAAATTACCGAAACGGCACTTTTGAATGAGGAGGCTAACGGAATCGGCGATTTGCGGCAACTAAGTGCGATGGGTGTGCGCGTCGCGCTGGACGATTTCGGCACCGGCTATTCTTCGCTTGCCCATCTGCGCTCCTTCCCTTTCGACAAGATCAAGATCGATGGTTCCTTCGTACGTGACGCATTGACCAGGCCGGATTGCGCAGCGGTGGTGGGCGCAGTGGCCGACCTCGGCCGGCGTCTGGGCGTCACCACAGTAGCCGAAGGGGTCGAGACCGAAGAGCATCTCAAGCTTGTTACCCGGGAAGGCTGCGTCGAAGTGCAAGGGCATTATTTCGGCGTAGCCGAACCCGATGAGCGCGACTGGCGCGAAGTGACGGACCTTGCTGCATCGGCCTGACCTATTCATGCAATTCATCGCGCTGCGTCGCATATTCCATTGACGGCTGGTTCCGCGATCTTCCAAGCTCCCGCAAAAATACCCCAGGGAGCCAGGATGCCATCCAAAATCGCAATCGCCGCCAGCCTCGCCATAAGTGTCGGGCTCCTGTCCAGCTGCGCCCCTACGGGTGAGGCGAACTCCACCCTTGCCGAAGCGCCTGACCGTGCGCGGTGTGTGGCTGCTTCGGCGCTGGGTGGTCTGGGCCGGATGGCTCAGGCGAAATGGGTAGAGACCGATGGTACTCTGCCGGCCTTCTGCGAAGTCATTGCCACGCTTTCGCCCGAGCAGGGCTCCGAGATCGGCGTAGTATATCGTCTGCCGGTGGGCTGGAACGGCAAGATACTCGGGCTCGGTGGAGGTGGCTGGGCAGGCAATATCACGCTTGAGGCCGCAAGACCGGGCCTTCTTGCTGGCTACGCCACGGCGCAGACCGATGGCGGCCACGCGAGCACCATGCCGTTCGAAAACCCCTGGGTGGTCGATCCGGTCAAGGCCAAGGATTTTTCCTGGCGAGCGATCCATGAAATGACAGTTGCAGGCAAGGCGCTGGTGTCCGCCTATTACGGCAAGGCGCTGGAGCGTTCCTATTTCCATGGCTGTTCCACTGGAGGGCGCATGGCGCTGATGGAGGCGCAGCGTTTTCCTGCCGATTACGATGCGATCATTGCACAGGCGCCAGTCTATACGCTGCAGGTCCAGACCAGTGCCGTGCTGCGCAACAATCTGTTCGCCCAGCCCGGCGCGGCATTGGGAGGGGAAGGTGCGAAGCTGGTGAGCGATGCGGTGCTCAAATCCTGCGATGCGAAGGATGGCGTAGCCGATGGCGTGATCGCCGATCCGCGCGCCTGCCACTGGAAGCCGGAGGCGCTGCTGTGCAAGCCAGGCGCTACCGACGGTTGCCTTACCCGGCCGCAGGTCGATGCGCTGAACATCGCCTATGACGGGGTCCGTGCGGCCGATGGCTCCTACGCCCAGCTCCCGTTGAGCCGGGGCGGCGAGGCCGGGTGGGGCGCCTTCGTGGCGATCGACGGCGACCGTAAGGAATTCTCCAATGGCGGCGGCACGCCGGGCCTTGTGCCCGTGCTGTGGAGCGGTAAGTCGGTGGACCTCAATGCACTCACCCCGGCACAGGTGGTGGAGGGCAGGTCGAGCGCCTTTGCGAAAATGTACGAGGCAGGCGATCCTAATCTTAGGCCCTTCTTCGCGCGCGGCGGCAAGCTGCTGATGTGGCATGGCGAGAGCGATCCGGGCCCCAGCCCCGTGGGCACTATCGACTATGTCGAATCCGTGAAGCGTGCCGATCCGGTGGGCGCGGCCAAGGGGCTGCAGTTGTTCCTCGCGCCGGGCGTTGGCCATTGCGCGGGCGGGCCGGGTGCCGATCAGGTGGACGTTCTTTCAGCTCTGGATGGCTGGGCAAGCGACGGCAATGCGCCCGAGACGCTGGTGGCGAAGAAGGCGGATGGTTCCATGGTCCGCCCGCTTTGCGCCTGGCCCAGGGTCGCGCATTATGCGGGCAGCGGGGACGTGAACGATCCGAAGAATTACCGCTGCGTTGCCCGCGACTGATGAAAGGACTGGTTGGAATGTCGGAGTCCATATGTCGGGGATGGTGAACGGCCGCTGGGTGACGAGCATGCCCGCGGCCGAGGAGATCGAGGGCGGGCGCTTCGTGCGAATGGACAGCCTGTTCCGCCACGCTATCTCCGCCGACTCCGATACGGAATTCCCGGCCGAGGCAGGGCGCTATCATCTGTGGGTCGCCTGGGGTTGTCCGTGGGCGGCACGCGCACTGGCGGTGCGGGCGCTGAAGGGGCTGACCGACCTGATCCCGGCCTATTTCGCTCTTTCTGCTTTCGACGGGGAGGGGTGGACTTATGACGAGGGGCCGGAAGGCAAGGTGCCGGAAACCTATCCGCTACACCGGATCTACAGCCGGGCAGTGCCCGATTATACCGGCAAGGTGACGGTCCCGACCTTGTGGGATTCGAAGACCGGACGGATAGTGAATAATGAGAGTTCCGAGATCATCCGCATGTTCAACAATGCGTTCGATGGCCTCACCGGTAGCCGGCTGGATCTCTATCCGGAGGTGCTTCGCCCCGAGATCGATCGTTGGAACGATTACATCTATCCGCGCGTCAATAACGGCGTCTACCGTTCGGGCTTTGCAACCTCGCAGGAAGCCTATGACGAGGCAGTGACTGAATTGTTCGCAGCGCTCGATGTGCTGGACGAGCATCTGGCCGCCAATCGCTATCTCGTGGGCGACAGTTGTACCGAGGCCGACTGGCGGCTGTTCTGTACGCTGGTTCGCTTCGATATCGGTTATTATGGCGCATTCAAATGCAATCTTCGGCGGATCGAGGATTATCCGCAGCTCTCCAACTATCTGCGCGAGCTTTATCAGTGGCCGGGCATTGCGGATACGGTGCGGCTCGACCGGATCAAGGCCGATTATTATGGCCTCGCCAATGTGAACCCCAGCCGGATCGTCCCTATCGGGCCGAAAGTGGATCTGGCGAAGCCGCATGACCGTGCACGGCTTCCAGGCAGGGGAATCAGGCAGAAACTGGCGTAAGCGCCACGTCCCGCCACACCTTGCGCAGGGCTTGCCGGATGAGCGCACCCTCGTGGGTTTTATGTCTCACACGAGACCCACCCAGAAGGTGCCACCCGGCGGTGAGACCGGACGTTACGCCGGCATAAGAACACGAACCAATCGCGTGGCAGGCACGGTGCCAGGGAATGGCGCGTGCGGGGCGGGCGGATTGGGGGGCAGGTAGAGGCATCATGAGCGCACTATCGGCTTGCACTCGGCGCGGTTTTTCGGTTGGGAAAGGGCAAGGGAACGAACACACAAGAATTTTTTGGAGGAAGCCGGTGAATCTTGAAATCCTCAAAGGGCGTGTTGCGGTAGTCACGGGTGCGAGCTCGGGCATTGGGGAGGCATGCGCGCTGGGCTATGCCGCCGCCGGGGCCAAAGTGGTGCTGGCCGCGCGCCGGGTGGATCGGCTGGAAGGCCTGGTAAAGAAGATCGAGGCTGCCGGCGGCGAGGCGCTGGCCGTGGCGACCGATGTCACCAGCGAGGAAGCGGTGGCCAATTTGTTCAAGCAGGCCGTCGATCGTTTCGGCACGGTGGACATCCTGATTAACAATGCCGGCATTGCCGACAGCACTGCAGTGTACGAACTGTCGCTGGAAATGTGGCGCAAGGTGATCGACACCAACCTCACTTCCGCCTTCCTGTGCAGCCGCGAGGCGTTCCGCATCATGAAGGACAAGGGCCACGGCCGCATCATCAATATCGGTTCGATCTCGGCCCGCGTCCCGCGTGCGGACAGCCCGGCCTATGCCGCCAGCAAGTGGGGCCTCGACGGGCTTACCCGCTCACTGGCCATCGACGGGCGGGAATTCAATATTGCCGCATCGATGTTCAACCCCGGCATCGTGGCGACCGAGATCGCCCCCGGGGCGGTCAAGCTGGACAAGGATTTCGCGGCCATGCCCGGGGATATCGCCGATGCGATCATCCATATGACCGCGCTGCCCGACCACCTCAATTTCTACGAGGCGATGATCGTCCAGAACAAGCTGCCCTTCCTCGGCCGCGGCTGAGGGCGCCGCCATGGCGGGGGCGCCCGGTTTCGGCTGCTTCAACATTGCCGACCTGCGCGAGCGGGCCAGGGCCCGCCTGCCGCTGGGCGTGTGGGAATATGTCGAGCGCGGCACGGAAGACGAACTGGGCCTGGCGCGCAATCGCGCCGGTTTCGATGCTGTCACCTTTCGCCCGCATGTGGCGCGCAATGTGGAGCAGGTGAACCCATCCACCGCGCTGCTGGGCACGCCCTCCGCCATTCCGCTGGCAGTAGCGCCCACCGGGGCGGCCGGGCTGCTGTGGTATCAGGGCGATCTGGCGCTGGCCAAGGCCGCCGCGCGCGCCGGAGTGCCTTTCACCATCTGCAGCGCCAGCACGATGGATCTGGACCAGATCGCAGCGGCTGGCGGGCGGCTGTGGTTCCAGCTCTACACCTGGGCGGATCGTTCGCTTTCCTATGCGGTGGTGGACCGGGCACAGGAACTGGGCTGCGAGGCATTGCTCGTCACGCTCGACCTGCCCGTGCCGCCCAATCGCGAATATCTCTATCACAATGGTTTCGGCACGCCGTTCAGGCTCAATGCCCGGAATACAGCCGACATCATGATGCATCCGCGCTGGCTTCTGGGCGTGATGGGCCGTTATGCGCTGACCGGCGGAATCCCTTCGCAGGCCAATTTGCCGGACCGCTTGCGTAGCCGAGTGACGCAAAGCGCCCATCCCGGGGCTCTGTTCAAGCAGGACAATATCGATTGGGACGAGATCGCCCGCCTGCGGGACCGCTGGAAGGGCAAACTCGTCCTCAAGGGACTGCTGCGGCCCGACGATGCCGAACTGGCCGTGAAGGCCGGGGCCGATGGGATCGTGGTTTCCAATCATGGGGCGCGTGGGCTGGACAGCTCGATTTCCTCGATGGAAGCGTTGCCCGCCATTGTCGATGCGGTGGGAGGCAAGCTCGAAGTTCTGCTGGATAGCGGGGTCAGGCGCGGCAGCGATGTGGTGAAGGCCGTAGCGCTGGGCGCGAAGGGCGTGCTCGCCGGGCGGGCTGCGCTTTACGGGCTGGCGGCGGGCGGCGAAGACGGCGCGCTGCGCGCGCTGGAACTGCTCAAGGCAGAAACCGCAAGGACAATGGGCCTTTTGGGCGCAAGAGACTTGAGCGAGGTAAGCAAAGACCTGTTGGGCTGATCCGCCGCCACAGAGCGGACGGCCGGGAGAAGGGGATGACTGGGTGCAGATCACTTTTTCGCAGGCCGTAAGTGCAGGCGCGGTTCGGCCGTTCCAGATTGCCGTAGTGCTGATGGTGCTGCTCGTCCTCGTATTCGACGGGATGGACGCGCAGGCGCTCGGCCTCGTCGTCCCGGCGATCATTGCCGAATGGGGAGTGGATCGGGCTACATTCGGTACCGCGCTTTCGGCTTCGCTGTTCGGCATGGGCATAGGTGCGCTGTTGGGTGGCTGGCTGGGGGATCGGCTGGGGCGGCTCAATTGCCTGTTCGGGTCGGCGCTGATTTTCGGCCTCGCCACGGTGGCTGCCAGCCAGGTGCATGGCGTAGGTGCGCTTGTACTGCTGCGTTTCGCGGGCGGGCTGGGCTTCGGCGCGGCGGGCCCCAACGGCCTTGCGCTGGCGAGCGAATGGATGCCGCTGCGTTTTCGTACCTATGTAATCGCGCTGCTTTCGGTAGGCACGCCTGCGGGCGGCACTATCGCGGCGGGCGTCGCGCCCTTGCTGCTCGACGATTTCGGCTGGCGCGGGCTGTTCGTCATTTTCGGAGGGGCTTCGATATTGGTGGGCTTCCTCGCCTTGCTGCTGGTGCGCGAATCCCCGTCCTTTCTCCTCGCCAGGGGGCAGGGGGACAAGGCCCACCGCATCGCCCGCAAGGTGCTGGGGGCGGATATCGATCTGGCGCCGGAACGTAGGGGCGAGGGCGATGCCGCCAATAATGGGGCTATCGGCCTGTTCCATTCCGGCAATACCCGCCTCACTCTGGGCGTGGGCATCGCCTTTTCTGCCTCCACTGCCATTGTCTATGGCCTGACCAGCTGGGGGACGGAGCTGTTCACCTCGCGCGGGTTCACTCCGAATCAGGCCATCGGCATGCTCTTCTGGGTCGGGCTGATGTCGGTCGCGGGTGCGCTGGCGGCGGGTTATTTCGTGCGGGCTTTCGGCTCGCGCAGGGTGATGGGCGCCTGTTCGCTGCTGGCCTTCCTGTCGGTTGGCTCGCTTGGGCTGATGGTCGAGAGCCTTTCGGGTCCGCCCTCCGCAGGCATGGTGGTGGCCGTCTATGTGATTGGCTGTATCGTCGGCGGTGTCGCGAGCCTTGGGATATCCGCAATCTATGCCATGATGACGCTGGGTTATCCGGTTTCGTGCCGGTCCAGCGGCATCGGCCTGGGAATGATGATGGGCCGCGTGGGCGGTATCGCCATGTCGTGGGCGGGAGGCTATCTGATGAATCTGGGCGGCGCTTCGGTGCTGCCCTTCTTTGGCGTGATGACCGTGTGCGCCCTGGCGGTCAGCTCGTCTGTATGGATCATAGACCGGCATATTGCGCCGGCGCGCGCCCGTTGAGGCGAAAGGGGAGAGTACCGGAAATGCAAACGACCTTCAGCGAGGCCTTGTCGCGCGCGCCGCTCAGGGCTTTCTCGGTGGCGAGTTTCGTCATCTGCATGCTTGTGTTGGTGTGCGACGGGATGGACGCTCAGCTTCTCGGCATCGTCGCGCCCAAGGTGATCGAGGAATTCGGCGTCAAGGGCGGCACGTTTGGCATCGCGATGAGCGCGGCGCTGGTCGGCTTCGGGCTCGGCTCGTGGGGCGGCGGCTGGCTGGGCGACCGGATCGGACGGCGCTGGTCGCTGGCACTCGCCGCGTTGGTGTTCTCGCTCGCGACGATCGGTGCGAGTTGGTCGGCAGGCGAAGAGCCTTACGGGTTTTCGATTGATGCCTTCTCCTGGTTTTCGATTGCCTTGAAGGCCCCTGAGGGGGTGTGGGAACTCGCCGCCTGGCGCGTCGTCGGCGGGCTTGGCTTCGGCTCGGCCTATGCCAATGCGATCGCTCTGGCCGGCGAATGGCTGCCCGAACGCTGGCGTTCGGTCGGGGTAACCACGCTTTCGGTGGGTACGCCCGCCGGCGGCCTCGTGGTCGCGGCGCTGGCGCCCACCCTGGTTGACCTGTACGGCTGGCGTGGATCCTTCATCGTGATCGGCCTTGCAACCCTGTTGGTGGTGGTGCTGATCGTCGGCGTGTTGCGCGACAGCCCTTCATTCCTGCTGGCCAAGGGCAAGGCGGATGACGCGCGTGCCGCGGCTCGCAAGGTCATTACCGGCGATATCGATCTCGCGCCGGAACGCCACCATACCGACCGTGACGGAGCCTCCGTCGGCGTGTTCGACCGCAGCAATCTTCGGCTCAATCTGGGTATCGGCATTGCCTTCGCGGCAGCAACGACCTGCGCCTATGGTATCCTCAACTGGACCACGACCATGCTGACTGCCAAGGGCTTCAGCTTCGAAGAAGCAAGCTATGCGGTCTCTGTCGCGGGGCTCACGTCGATCGCCTCGTCCATCGCGGCGGGCCTGCTGGTGCAGCGTTTCGGATCGCGCATCGTCATGGCGCTGCTCAGCGTCAGCCTGCTGCTGACCTTGCTGGTGCTGGGTTTCCATCTTGAGCAGCTCTCCGGCGTGCCGGTGGAAGGTGAACGCACGGTGATCGTGGCGCTGATCGGCCTTGCTGCGGCATTGTTCAGTGCCGCTATCGCCAGCTTCTATGCGATGATGACTTATGGCTATCCGCCCTCCTGCCGCTCGGCAGGGATCGGCTTTGGTATTTTCGTCGGCCGCATCGGGGCGATCTCGGCCAGTGGGCTGGGCGGCTGGCTGCTCGATCTGGGGGAGGGCAGCGTGGTGCCCTTCTTCACTGTGCTGTCGGTGGCCGCGATCCTGATTTCGGCGGCTTCGATCATCGTCGACCGGCAGGTTCCGCCAGCACGCTCCAAAGCCTGACGGCGGGTCTATGCGAAACCGGGCGGCGATGGCTTCGGCATGCCGCTCGGCGGGGCGAAACGCCCCGATCCGAGGGGGCAGAGTCGCAAAAATATGCATCTGATATGCCGAAATTCGCCCAAACTAGATTGATTTCAATATACAAATCAACAAGTTGTAATAGAATTGTTGTGGCGAAGCTCCGCCGTTGGTAAGCGGCTGTATGGGCTTCTGCGATACATGTTTGGTGCGCAATCGGGCAATTTGCGCCGCACTCGATGCGACTGAAATTGCCACGCTGAACGCAATCGGCCGCCGCCGCAAACTGGAACCGGGGGAATCCCTGATCTGGGAAGGCGACGATTCGCTGCTGGTCGCCAATGTGATCGAAGGCGTACTCAAGCTCTCCACCGGCACGGAAGACGGGCGCGAGCAGATCGTGGGGGTGGTCTATCCATCCGATTTCATCGGCCGCCCCTTCGGCGCGACCACGCGCCATTCAGTGACCGCGCTGACCGAAGCCAATGTCTGCGTCTTTTCTCGCACGGATTTCGACAGTTTCGCGCACAATCATCCCGCGCTGGAGCACAAGTTGCTCAAGCGCACCCTTGCCGAGCTTGACCGCACGCGGCGGTGGATGCTGTTGCTGGGCCGCAAGAATGCGGAAGAGAAGCTGGCGACGTTCCTGCTCGACATGTCGGAACGGTTATCCGATCCGAGTTGCGAAAATCCGGACGACATGCTCAACGAATTCGAGCTGCCTTTCTCGCGCCAGCAGGTTGCGGATTTGCTGGGCCTGACAATCGAAACCGTCAGCCGGCAATTCACGCGGCTCAAAAAAGACGGCATCGTCGATCTGCCATCGCGCCGCGCGGTCGCAATTCTTAACCGCGCGGCACTAGAGGCAAGGGCGGGTTGATCTCCAATGCCCGGGCCTCCCGCTTCGACAAAAAGAGGGAGGCCGCGTTTCAGGCGTCCGTCAGAAGCGGAAACCCAAGCCGGCGCTAAGCACCCACGGGTCCAGCGCATGGCGGGTGGCGATCACTTCGGTGTCGCCGACAAACCAATGGGCCGAGGTGTTCAGGAAATACTTCTTCGCATCGAGGGCAAGCGACATGCCGTTATCGCCCAGCGGAACGTCCACACCGGCCTGCAGCGCCACGCCGAACTTGTCGTTCAGCTTGAAGCCGTCGGCACCAAGGCCGACCGCAGCTGCGCCGGGCTTCTCGTCGATGAAGATGAAGTAGGTCGGGCCCACGCCGATATAGGGCTTAATCGCCCCGGCATCGACATGGTACTTGAGCGTGAGGGTCGCGGGAATGATCTTCGCGTCGCTGACCAGTTCCGCTCCCGGGAGGCCAGCGGTGCCATCGACATCGTGCTGGGTAACGCAGCAGATCGTTTCCACCGAGATATTGTTGGTGAAGAAATACTCGATCGCGACCGTGGGCACGTAATTGTCATTGGCCTTGGTTTCGAGCGTGGCGGGAAGGCCGACAAGGTCCTTGTTCACTTCGGTGAGCTTGCCATCGGCGAGCACGGCAGTACCAAGCAGCTTGATCTGCCACTTGCCCTTGTCGCCGCTGGCGCCGTCCTCGGCGTGAGCCGGAACCGACAGGGCGAAAGCCGTTGCCAGGGCCACGGCGGCGGTCATCATACGCATCGTGTCATATCCCTTGCGTCGCAGTGGCCACCCCGTGCGGCCAAGGATTGTTGCAACGCGATGCTCCCTTCCCACCGGTGCGCGGGCAAAACATTGATCCCGCGCAAAACAGAGGAAATCGTCAAAAGGCCCTTGAGCCACGGCGATTTGACGGCGATCAATGTGGCACTAACCCGCGTAGCGCAAAGGCCGCTCCGGACAGGAGGTAATATCTCATGGTAAAGGTGGTATCAGGCGCGGGTATCTGGCTCGCGATCCTTTTGCTGGCCGTGATCGCCGTTGCCGGCGCACAGGACAGCGGCTTCGCCATCCACATGACGATCGTCGCAATCGCCGCCCTGATCGGGCTGGTGGTGAGCGTGAACAAGGCGGATTATGCCGCGATCGCCAAGGGGATTCTAAGAACGCCGGATGAGGGACGCTATGATGACGATCCCATCCGTTGGGGCATTATAGCCACGGTATTCTGGGGGATGGCTGGCTTCCTGGCGGGGCTTTTCATCGCTCTCCAGCTTGCCTATCCGCTGCTCAATCTGGAGCCGTTCCTCAATTTCGGGCGCTTGCGGCCGCTGCACACTTCGGCCGTTATCTTCGCCTTTGGCGGCAACGCGCTGATCGCTACCTCCTTCTATGTCGTGCAGCGCACCTGTCGCGCGCGGTTGGCGTTTCCGCAGCTCGCCCGTTTTGTCTTCTGGGGCTATCAGCTGTTCATCGTTCTGGCGGCCACAGGCTATCTGCTGGGTATCAGTCAGTCGAAGGAATATGCCGAGCCGGAATGGTATGTGGACTGGTGGTTGACTATCGTCTGGGTCGCCTATCTGGCCGTTTTCGTCGGCACGATCCTGAAGCGCAAAGAGCCGCATATCTACGTGGCGAACTGGTTCTACCTTTCGTTCATCATCACCGTGGCGATGCTGCATCTGGTCAACAACGTTGACATTCCGGTCAGCTTTCTGGGTTCCAAGAGCTATCCGTTCTTTGGCGGCGTACAGGGTGCGCTGGTCCAGTGGTGGTATGGCCACAATGCGGTGGGCTTCTTCCTGACCGCCGGCTTCCTGGCCATGATGTATTATTTCGTGCCCAAACAGGCCGAACGCCCGATTTACAGCTATCGCCTGTCGATCATCCACTTCTGGGCGCTGATCTTCCTCTACATCTGGGCCGGTCCGCACCATCTGCACTATACGGCGCTGCCCGACTGGGCGCAGACGCTGGGCATGGTCTTCTCGATCATGCTGTGGATGCCCAGCTGGGGCGGCATGATCAACGGCCTGATGACGCTGAACGGGGCATGGGACAAGGTTCGCACCGATCCGATCATCCGCATGATGGTGATGTCGATCGCCTTCTACGGCATGAGCACCTTCGAAGGCCCGATGATGTCGATCAAGAGCGTGAACTCGCTCAGCCATTATACGGACTGGACTATCGGCCACGTCCATTCGGGTGCGCTGGGCTGGAACGGAATGATCACCTTCTCGGCGGTCTATTTCCTGGTCCCGCGCCTCTGGAAGCGTGAGCGGCTCTATTCGATCCGCATGGTCAACTGGCACTTCTGGCTCGCGACGCTGGGGATCGTCTTCTATGCCTCCAGCATGTGGGTGGCGGGCATCACCCAGGGCCTGATGTGGCGCGAATATGGCGCCGATGGCTATCTGGTGAACAGCTTTGCCGACACGGTGGCCGCGCTTCACTGGGAATATGTCGCCCGAGCCTTCGGAGGCGCACTCTACCTCGCCGGTGCCGTTTTGCTGGTGATCAATGTGTGGCGCACGATCCTGGGGCATCTACGTCAGGAGGCTCCGATGCATGTCGCCGCCTACAATGAAGAGGCCGACCGTCCGGTCGCGCCAGTTCCGGCCGAATGAGGAGGGAAAAGCAATGGTAAGCCTGACTCAGCACCACAAGAAGCTGGAACGCAACGTCACCCTGCTGGGCGTGTTCGCCTTCCTCGCGGTGATCATCGGCGGCATCGTGGAGATCGCCCCGCTCTTCTGGATCGATAACACGATCGAGAAGGTGAAGGGGATGCGTCCCTACACGCCGCTCGAACAGGCGGGGCGCGACATCTATGTGCGCGAAGGCTGCTACGTCTGCCACAGCCAGATGATCCGCCCCTTCCGTGACGAGGTGGAGCGCTACGGCCATTACAGCCTCGCTGCCGAGAGCATGTACGATCATCCGTTCCAGTGGGGCTCCAAGCGCACCGGGCCGGACCTTGCCCGGGTGGGCGGTCGCTATTCGGACGAATGGCACGTGCAACACCTCAAGGACCCGCGCGCAGTGGTGCCTGAAAGCGTGATGCCGCCCTATTCCTTCCTGGCGGAAAAGGATCTTGAGATCGGTGATCCGGCGGCACGGCTCGTGGCACTCAAGGATGTCGGCGTGCCCTACAGCAAGGCCGATATCGAACGCGCGAAGGCTGACCTGCAGGCCCAGGCCAATCCCGACGCCGATGCCGGGGATCTAACCACGCGCTATCCCAAGGCGCAGATCCGCGATTATGACGGCAATCCCCAGCGGTTGACCGAAATGGATGCGCTGGTCGCCTATCTCCAGATGCTCGGCACTCTGGTGGATGTGAACAGCGCGGCAGCTCAGGAAGACCTGGCGACGGAGAAGGGCCGATGAGCGGGCATTCGCTCTACGACAATCTGCGTCATATCGCAGATAGCTGGGGCCTGATGGCCATGCTGGTGGTGTTCGTGGTGCTGTGCCTGTGGCCATTCCGGCCAGGTGCCAGAAAGCACAATCAGGACGCCGCCGAAGCGATCTTCAAGGACGATAGCGATGACTGACAAGAGAATCGACGAGGCGACCGGCGTCGAAACCGTCGGGCATGAATGGGATGGCATCGAGGAACTCAATAATCCGCTGCCGCGCTGGTGGATTCTGACCTTCTATGCCTGCATTTTCTGGGCATTTGCCTATAGCGTAGCCTATCCGGCCTGGCCGATGGTCTCCAGCGCTACCGAAGGGATGCTCGGCTGGACCAGCCGAGGCCAGCTCGCCAGCGAAATGAAGGCTCAGGATCAGGAGCGCGCCGCCAGCGTGGCTGCGCTGGCCGATCTTCCGATCGAACAACTCCAGAGCAATCCGGAGCTGATGCGTGCCGCCGTGGCCGGCGGGCGCGCCGCCTTCAAGGTCAATTGCGTCCAGTGCCACGGCTCGGGTGCGGCTGGGACCGTTGGCTATCCAAACCTCAATGATGACGACTGGCTGTGGGGCGGTGATCTGAAGGCGATCGAGACCACCTTGATCCACGGCGTCCGCCAGCCCGGCGATGACCAGACCCGCTTCAGCCAGATGCCGTCCTTCGGACGTGACGGTATCCTGACCGCAGGCCAGATCGGCACGGTGGCCAATCATGTGCTGGCGCTGTCGGGCAAGGCCAAGGACAGCCCCGCGGGAGCGCAGCTTTTTGCTGAGAACTGCGCCGTGTGCCACGGGCCCGACGGCAAGGGGATGCGCGAATTCGGCGCGCCGAACCTGACCGACGCGATCTGGCTCTACGGCGGCAGCCGCAAGGATGTGATCGCCAGTGTCACTAACGCGCACGCAGGCGTCATGCCGGCCTGGGGGGGGCGTCTGGACCCCGTGACGATCAAGATGCTGGCTGCCTATGTCCATTCGCTGGGAGGGGGCGAAGACTTCAAGGAAAACGCCACGCCAGTTGTCCCAGCGGAACCGACAAATGAACAACCCTGACAGGATGAAGGTCCCGGGATCACACGTTCCGGGACCGGAAAAGCTCTACGAGAAGCGGAAGGCCGTCCATCCCCAGAAGATCGACGGTCCTTTCCGCCGCTTCAAATGGTTCGTGATGTTCGTCACTCTGGGGATCTACTACGGAACCCCCTGGTTGCGCTGGGACCGCGGCCCCTATGCTCCGGATCAGGCCGTGTTGGTCGATCTCGCCCATCGCCGTTTCTATATGTTCGGCATCGAGATTTGGCCGCATGAATTCTATTTTGTAGCAGGCCTGTTGATCATGGCGGGGATCGGCCTGTTCCTGGTGACCAGTGCCGTAGGCCGCGCATGGTGCGGCTATAGCTGCCCGCAGACGGTGTGGACCGATCTGTTCCAGCATATCGATCGCTTCATCGACGGCGATCGCAACGCCCAGATGCGGCTGGAAAATGCACCATGGGGCCCGCAGAAGATATTCAAGCGGACGCTCAAGTACTCGATCTACCTGATCATCAGCTTCTGGACCGGCGGCGCGTGGATCATGTATTTCGCCGATGCGCCCACGCTGACGCACGATTTCTGGGCCGGGCAGGCAGCGCCGGTTGCCTATGGCACCGTGGCAGTGCTGACCGCCACCACCTTCCTGCTGGGCGGCTTCGCGCGCGAACAGGTCTGCATTTACATGTGCCCCTGGCCGCGCATCCAGACCGCCATGCTCGACGAGAAATCGCTGATCGTCACCTATAAGGACTGGCGCGGCGAAAAGCGTGGCAGCGTGAAGAAGGCGGAGAAGAACCCCGGCGAGTATGGCGACTGCATCGATTGCAACCAATGCGTTGCCGTCTGCCCCACCGGTTATGACATCAGAAACGGCCCGGATATCGCCTGCATCACATGCGGCTTGTGCATCGATGCCTGCGATCGCGTGATGAAGGAGGTCGGTCGCCCACGCGGGCTGATCGACTATGCCACGCTGGAGGACAACAAGCGCGAGGTCGCCGGCGAGACGCCCCGGCCCGTGTGGAAGACGATCCTCCACTTGCGCACGCTCATTTATCTCGGCGTATGGGGTGGCCTCGGCCTGGCGCTGCTCTTTGCGCTGGGCACGCGCAACCATACCGACATCACCATCGCGCAGGACCGCAATCCGCCCTTCATGCTGATGAGCGACGGATCGGTGCGCAATGCCTACACGCTGAAGCTGCGCAACATGGAAAGCCGTCCGCGCCGGATGGAAGTCTCTATCGAAGGTCTGCCCGGCGCCGTGATGTGGAGCGAGGACACGGCCCGCGATGCCGCCGCCCGCAAGATCGTGCGCGAAGTGGCGGCGGACGAGATCGACACTATGCGTGCCTATGTTGTCGCGCCGGAAGGAACGGGCAGCCAGAAGTTCACCTTCACGCTGCGCTCGCTCGACGAGAAGGGTGAAAGCGACAGCGGCCAGACCACGTTCGAAGCACCGGGAGAAGAGGAATGAGCAGCAGCGAATCCAGCTCTGGCGGTGGCCGCTTCACCGGATGGCATGCTGCGGCGATCCTGGTCGCCTTCTTCGGCACGGTCGGCACGGTTAATGTGGTGATGGCTCGATATGCCACTTCCACATTCGGTGGCATCGTGGTCGAGAATTCCTATGTCGCAAGCCAGGAATTCAATGGCTGGCTCGATAAGGCGGAGAAGTCGACGCAGTTGGGCTGGCAGGCAGATGCCCGCCGTATGCCGGATGGGCGTGTCGCGGTAACTCTGGCAGGCGCACCTGAAACGGCGGTGC
This sequence comes from Sphingomonadaceae bacterium, assembly GCA_035497315.1. Classification (GTDB taxonomy): domain Bacteria; phylum Pseudomonadota; class Alphaproteobacteria; order Sphingomonadales; family Sphingomonadaceae; genus Andeanibacterium. Next base: position 40,471 of record DATJDU010000057.1, on the reverse strand, counting down.
TCACCGGCGAGGCACGTCACCCGCTCGGGCGGATGAAGGACGTGCCGCTGGCATTCACCCGGCAAGCCGATGGCACTTACGTCTCGAGCCCGGCGATCCCCTCGGGCCGCTGGACCTTGCGTCTAGAGGCAACGGCGGGCTCTGGGGAAGGGACCGAGAGCTGGCGCACGGAGGAAGCCCTCTAGTGACGGCACTTGCCCGCCAGGATGACGACGATGTGGCCCAGACTGTGCTTGCCGTTCCGGGCATGCATTGCGCGGGCTGCATGTCCAAGGTCGAGCGCGGGCTCGAAGGCCGCCCCGGTATCGTCTCGGCGCGGGTGAATCTTTCCGCCCGGCAAGTGACCATCGCCCATGATGCGTCGGTCAAGCCGCGCGATCTGGTGGAAGAGCTTGACCGGATCGGCTTCGAGGCAGAACCCCGCAAAGGCGCACTGGCCCGCAGCCAGTCGGCCGTGAAGCCGCTGCTCCTGCCGTTGGCCGTTTCGGCCTTTGCCTGCATGAATGTGATGCTGCTTTCGGTCAGCATCTGGTCGGGCGCGGACGGTGCGACCCGTTCGATGTTCCATTGGATCTCGGCCGGGATCGCAATGCCCGCCATTGCCTATGGCGGGATGCCGTTCTTCAGATCCGCTTGGGGAGTGCTGCGCCGCGGCCGGACCAATATGGACGTGCCGATCTCCATCGGGGTGATCATTGCCACCGCGCTCAGCTTCTACGAGACAGTCACCGGCGGGCACGATGCCTGGTTCGACGGTGCGCTGATGCTGCTGGCCTTCCTGCTAGCCGGGCGCGTGCTGGATGCAATGATGCGGGACCGGGCGCGGACCGGCGTGGATGCGCTGCTTAGCCATGCGGCACAGGGCGCGATGGTTGTCGGTGTGGATGGCGCGCTCGAATGGAAGAAGGCCGAAGAGCTCGGTCCGGGTATGGTGATGCGCGTGGCAGCGGGTGAAAGGCTGGCAGCCGATGGCGAGATTGCCTCGGGCGGTAGCCGCTTCGACCTGTCTTTGCTTACGGGCGAGAGTGCTCCTGTGCCAGGCGTAGTCGGTGACCGGGTGCTGGCCGGGACGCTCAATCTTGATGCGCCGGTGGACGTGCGCGTGCTGGCCATCGGGCAGGATACGACGCTGGCGGAAATCGCCCGGTTGATGGAAGCGGCCGCACAGGATCGCTCCAAATATGTTCGCATCGCCGATCGTGCCGCGCGGCTCTATGCCCCGGCGGTCCATACATTGGCGGCACTCACTTTCCTCGGCTGGATGCTCGCAGGCGCGGGCTGGTATCAGGCGCTGGTGATCGCGATTTCGGTGCTGATCATCACCTGTCCCTGCGCACTGGGCCTTGCCGTCCCGGTGGCGCAGGTGGTGGCAAGCGGTGCGCTGATGCGCGCGGGTATCATGGTCAAGGATGGCTCGGCGCTCGAACGCCTTTCGAAAGTCAACCGGGCCCTGGTGGACAAGACTGGCACGCTCACGCTTGGCAGGCCGGTGCCCGATCCGGCGGTGTTGGCAAACTTCCCGCCTGACGCTGCGGCGATAGCCCTTTCGCTCGCCTCTCACAGTCGCCATCCGATCTCCAGAGCGTTGGCTGGATCGCTCACCGCGCGTGGGGTGCGTGCACTCGCTCTGGAGGACGTATCGGAGCATCCGGGCGAGGGCGTATTTGCCCGGTATGATGGCAAGCAGGTCGCTCTGCGCCGCCCCGAAGGTGCGAGCGGGATCGCGGTGACGCTGGATATCGAAGGCCGACCGGCCTGGTTGATCCCTTTTGCCGACCGCCTGCGGCCCGACACGGCAGAGGCGATTGCCCGGCTGGGGAAGATGGGCGTCGACACTTCGATCATTTCAGGAGACCACACGGAATCGGTGGCGCAGGTCGCCCGCGAGACGGGGTTGTTCGCGCAGGCCGAGGCCAGCCCGCAGGACAAGCAAGACCTTATTCGTCGCCTTCAGGCTGCTGGTCGCAATGTGTTGATGGTGGGTGATGGCCTGAATGACGGCCCGGCTCTCGCCAAGGCGGACAGCTCGATTGCACCGGGCTCGGCCAGCGATGTGGGCTTGCAGGCATCCGATCTGGTTTTCGTGCAGGAATCGCTCCTTGCTCTGCCGCGCTCGGTGCAGGTGGCGCGGGCCACGATGCGGGTGGTGAAGCAGAATTTTGTTCTGGCGATCGGTTACAATATGCTGGCCGTGCCGCTGGCGATCGCGGGCTTCGTGACGCCGATGATTGCGGCGCTCGCCATGTCGGCCAGTTCGCTGGTGGTAGTCGCCAATTCGCTGCGCCTCGCCCGAGCGGCCCGATGAAAAGGCGAGCGCGATGAATGTGATCGTCTATCTCATTCCGGTTGCTCTGCTGCTTGGCCTCGGCGGGTTGGTGGCCTTCTTCTGGTCGCTTAAGAGCGGTCAGTTCGAGGACCTCGACGGGGCCGCCAACCGCATCTTGATCGACGAGGAAGAGGAGGAGAGCTGATGGGCCCCTTGACGCAGGCCTTTGCGATGCTCGCCCTGATCCCGGCGGCGGCCAACCCCTCGCTCATGCTGCGCGGAGAGGCCTTGTTGATGAGCCTTTGCGGCGGCGGCGCGATCTCCGTGCCACTGGAAACCCCGCTTCCCGGTACGCCGGGTGCAGCCTGTTGTGCCAAGGGTTGCCACGCGGACGACAAGCGCAAGCGCGGGCGGATGGGCGCAGCCTTGCCCGGGGAGCCCGCCGGGGAATAGCGGCGCGGACGATTAGCGGCCTCTCTTTTGACCCACCGCAATGCGGCAAACTTCCGTCGCTGCTTTATCGCTAATCATGTGGCCCTATTATCCAGATTTGCTCTCGCGCCCCGTGCCGCGTTACACGAGCTTCCCGACCGCTGCCGAGTTCAAGCCCGGTGCCGGAGTGAAGGAATATGGCGCTGCGCTTGAAGCTGCCACAGGCGACATCTCGCTTTATCTGCACATTCCCTATTGTGAGAAGATTTGTTGGTATTGCGGCTGTAACACCGGTGCCGCCAACAAGAAGCATCGGCTTGCCAGTTATCTGGAGGCCCTGCATCGCGAGATCGCACTGGTCGGCTCGCGCCTGCCGCGCGGCGCCAAGGTGCGCCGGATCGCCTTTGGCGGCGGCAGCCCCAATGCGATCGCGCCCACCGACTTCGTCCGCCTGATGGATGCACTGGTGGTGCATTTTCCGCTCGCCTCCCCGGATATCTCGATCGAGCTCGATCCGCGTACGCTGGAAGATCATTGGGGCGACGTGCTGGCGGGGGTTGGTATCACTCATGCCAGCCTTGGGGTGCAGACCTTTGCGCCGCATCTGCAGGAAAAGATCGGCCGGGTACAGCCGCTCGAAATGATCGAGCGTGCCACGGCCATGCTACGCGCTGCCGGGGTCGGTTCGCTCAACTTCGACCTGATGTACGGCCTGCCCGGCCAGACACAGGATGATCTTGAAGATTCGCTGGAGCGGACCGCGTTGCTAGGCGCAAATCGCGTTGCCCTGTTCGGCTATGCCCATGTGCCACACCTGATCCCGCGCCAGAAGCAGATCGACGCTTCCAACCTGCCAGGGCAGGATGAACGTTTTGCCATGGCCCGGTTCGGCTATCGCGAACTGACTGGCCTTGGCTATGAACCGGTGGGCTTCGACCATTTCGCTTTGCCCGGTGATCCATTGGCACAGGCCGCTCTTTCGGGCCGGCTGCACCGCAATTTCCAGGGTTTCACAGATGATACTGCGCCGGTCCTGCTGGGGCTGGGCGCTTCGGCGATCAGCAGTTTCCCCGAATTGCTCGTCCAGAATGAGAAGAACGCCGGCCGCTACCGGATGCTGCTGTCGCAGGATATCCTGCCTCATTGCGGTGGCATTGCCCGCGACGCGGATGATCAGATGCGCGGCGATGTGATCGAGGCGCTGCTCTGTCAGGGGCATGCGAAGGTCGCGCCAGCCCTGATGGTCGAAGTGCTGCCGAAGTTGCAGCCCTTTCTGGAACGCAGCCTTTGCTCATTCGAGGATGGACTGCTGCTGCTCGCAAGCGAATCACTGCCTTATGCGCGTAGCATTGCGGCGTGTTTCGATCCTTATCGGCAGGATTCGCCGCGCCGCTTCAGTTCGGCTGTTTAAGCGAGGAAGAGCTTGCCTGCGCGCCCGCTGCTGCGGGGCGCATCATCGCGTCTTGCAAAGGCGGCCAAAATTCGTCAGACATTCCCCAAGAACAAAAAAGAAGGCGGCCTGCCCTGGGCTAGGGGGGCAGACCGCCAAGTCGGGAGAAGCGACAGGGGGCTCTTGGCGGTCAGGCCGCGAGCTTATCCCCGTCTGCCCAATTACCGTGAAGTCCCTGACGCAGTCTCAGGGGAAGCTTGGCACGAGCAATCGGACCTCGGGCGACATCGAGTGCATCGAAGATGCACAAGTCGGAATAGTTTGTGACGTGATTGTCTACGAGGGCGACGAGGTAGCCGTCGCCTTCCGGCGCATCTTTGCTGCGCGGAATGAAGCACGGTTCCTGCAAGGCACCATCAGGCCCGCACCACCAGCTCTGTTCCTCGCCCGTGGCATGATCATAATGGGTGAGTGAGTTGATCACGCCCGCGAATGGTCCCGGAGGGCCGTTATAGGGCTTGCTGAAGTCGTACGTGATCATCCATCCATGGCGATAGGGCTTGCCAGCGAAGCGATCGTCGATCCGCGGAAATTCGCCCGGCATCTTGCCAATCGGCTCCATGGATTGAATGTCGTCGCTGTTGGAAGCCAGATCCACGGTGAAGCGCATCAGATTGGTAACGGCTTCCTGCGGGTTGAATGGGCGTCCGTCCTTTTCCGGGAAGAAGGGCAAGCTGCCCGTCTTGCTGGTGGGCAGGTCGAAGTGAATCTTCGTCTCGTCCTGGAAGGCGTTCATCACATGGCAGCCGCACACGCTGGGGGCCATCTTGAACCAGCGCATATCGCTGCCGTCCCCATCGCGGCGCATCACGCCAAGATAAAAGGGCAGGTCCCGGTCATAATAGAAATGCGGGCGGCCTTCCTCCAATACGCTCCAGTCGGAGTGATAGGGGCTGACATTGAATACGGCATAATCGCCCGCGATGCTGAAATCGTGGAGCATGGTGTAATAGGGGACCGTGAAGTTCGCCTTGCGCACTACATTGCCCTGTTGGTCGATCTCGAAATAATGGCACGCCTCGGTCAGCGGCCCGTCGATGGCATAGCCGAAACCGCAGAAATTACCGGTTTCATGATCGATCTTCGGGTGAGCGGTGAAGGGCTTATCGCCCAGAATGCCGCCGAAATCGGAATAGCCATGAGTGGCCAGCGAATCCTGGTCCATGATCAGGCAGGGGCTGTCTTCCTTCATGGCGAACAGCTTGCCGGCGTGGACCAGCACATTGGTATTGGCGGTGCCGCGAATCTCGCCCCTGACGCTGGGATCGTCGGTCAGATGATTGCGGTACATGCCGAAGAGCGACTTGCCCGCCGCCCGTTCGAGTTTCCACTTGTCGGTCTGGGCATAACGCTGCCTGAAGCTGACCTTGCCATCCTTGAAGCGAAACATGGCAACCATGCCATCGCCGTTGAAGAACTGATCATGCGGATATTTCGGTGCGAACTGCGGGTCAGGATGGACACGGTAGAATGCCCCATCGAGATCGGAGGGAATTTCCCCCTCGACCTCGAGGTCGTTGATGTCGCCTTCGATCCGGATGAGGCGCAGCACATCCTGATAGAGCGGTTCGGGCGGAAAATGGACCATGTCTTCACCTCTCCTTTATAACGACCGTTAGAATAACGGTTGCAGAGGGGAGAACCTTGACCTTCATCAAATCACGCTCACGCCGGCAGGAATTCGCGGTTCTCGAACAGGACCGTTGCGGCGGCAGTGTTCGAGATCGGCACGTGATAATTCGAAGCGAGTTCCACCACATCGCCCGTCAGGGCGCCGCGTGCGGCCAGCCAGTTGAGGATTTCCACGCCCTGGCTGCCGGCCAGCTCGACGATTTCGAGGGAATCGTGGCGCAGCAGCGCCTCCGGATTCGGCCCGATATTATCAAGGCAGAAGTGATCGTATTCCTTGTTGATGAAACCCGCGCGCTTGCCTTCCAACTGGTGGGAAAGTCCGCCCGTGCCGAACACCACGATCTTCTCGGGGCCCTTCCAGCTCTTGAGCGCACGGCCTACGGCGCGGCCCAGGTCGAAGCAGCGCTTGGGGCTGGGCAGCGGGTGCTGCACTGTGTTGATCGCGATCGGCACCAGCTTCACCGGAAAGGCTTCCGTACCCGGCCAGCATAGTTCGTAAGGGACGGCCACCGCGTGATCGACCAGCATGGACTGACAGGTCACAGGGTCGAATTCGCTGGCCACGACCTGTTCGATGATGTGCCAGGAAAGCTCCGGATGCCCGGCAAAGGGCCGCTGAAACGCGATGCCCCAGCCTTCGTCCTCATGGCGATATTCGCTGGCAGCGCCGATGGCGAAGGTTGGCATTTTGTCGAGGAAGAAATTCAGCCCGTGATCGTTGTAAAATACCACGGCCACATCGGGCTTTTCCTCGGCCAGCCATTCATGGACCGGGTTGAACCCGTCGAAGAAGGGCTTCCAGTAAGGGTCCTGCTGCAGCCCGCGCGCAATGGCGTTACCGATGCCCGGCACGTGGCTGGTGAAAATGCCGCCTGCAACCTGGCTCATGCCGCAGCCCTCCGCGTAGTCTCGCCATGGGCGAGCAGGGCTGCCTTGAAAGCGTCGAGCGTCTGGCCGGTCTGCAACGCGCCGAGATCCTGCACGTTGAGGCCAAGGATGCCTGCCAGCTTGGCGAGGTAGTAAACATTGCCGCCTGCATCGAGCATGGCGAGCACGTCGCGGTTACGCACGGCGGCCTTATGTTCGTCGGTCAGGCCGAAACGGGCCATGTACCCTTCTTCGTCGGCCACGAAGGCATCGCGATTGTCCTTCGTGTTGAAGGAATAGCACATGGCATTGAGCGCATAGCCACGCATGGCCAGATCGCCGTCAAACGGATCTGTGCCGAAAATCTGCCTCTTGCCGCTCTCGGCATGGCCAGCATTCATCGTGCTTACTCCCGGATCGATACTCTTCACTGCAGGGGCGATAGCCGAGTCCGGGAGGCGTGTTGTTGAGCGGGATCAAAATTTGCCGAACACTGCCGCTCGGCGAAATTCACCCCACGATAAGGACGGCTGTTGCCATTGGGTAACAGCACAACCGTGTCACGGAACTGTCACTGACACGTAGCTGACAAGTCACGAACCGTTCCTACCGCCCGCCCGGACACAGGATCGGAGACCCGCTCTCATGAAATTTATGAAACCCACCCGTTTGCTCGCTTCAACCTGCGCGGCGGCAATTGCCCTTGGCGCCGCTGCGCCGGCCTTTGCCGGCGACGTTACCGGCTTCGTCTATGACGCGTCTGAAACCTCTGCCCTGCAATCGGCTGAAGTGCGCGTTGCCGAAGCCAACCGCGTCGTCAGCACCGGCCGCGATGGCAGCTATACCATCGCCGACCTTCCTGCCGGCACTTACACACTGGAAGTCAGCTATGTCGGCGCTCCCAAGGTGACGCAGACGATCGAGGTTCCCGCGACCGGAACGGTTCGTCAGGACATAGCGCTGGGCAGCGACTCCAGCACGATCCTGGTGATCGGCCAGGCCGCGAATGTTGCAAGCGCGCTTTCTCGCGAAAAGGCGGCTGACGGTGTGAGCAGCGTTCTGACGCGTGACGCCGTGGGCGAATTCCCCGACCAGAACGTGGCTGAATCGCTGCGCCGCCTGCCGGGCGTGAACATCCTGAACGATCAGGGCGAAGGCCGCTTTGTTTCGGTGCGCGGCCTCGATCCGGAACTCAACGGCACCTCGGTAGATGGCGTGCGTCTGCCCGCCCCGGAATCCGATGTCCGCTCGGTGGCGCTGGACGTCATCTCGTCGGACACGATTGAATCGATCGAAGTGAAGAAGTCCTTCACCCCAGACATGGATGGCGATTTCATCGGTGCCTCGGTTGAAATCAAGACGGCCAGCGCTTTCGACGCGCGCAAGAACCGTTATTCGGTGACCGCGGAAGGCAGCTATAATGACTATAGCGGCAAGGTGACTCCCAAGGGCAGTCTGGACTTCACCCAGAAGCTGGGCGACAATTTCGGCATTGCCGGCGCGGTCAGCTATTACGAGCGCGAGTTCGAGACTGACAATGTCGAAGCCGACAATTGGGTCGAAGCCAATGGCGCCTATTTCAGCCCGACGGTCGAATATCGCGATTACGATGTGAAGCGTAAGCGCATCAACGCCTCACTCTCGCTCGACTGGCGCGCTTCGGATACCACCAAGGCCTATATTCGCGGCAACTGGGCGCAGTTCGACGATCACGAATATCGCCGCCGCACGACCTTCGATCTCAGCGAATTCGAGGATGATGGCCCGTCGGCCGCAAACGGTTCGAGCGTCAGCTTCGATACGGCCGATCAGGAAATCACTGTCGAGCGCGACCTGAAGGATCGCTTCGAGCGTCAGCGTATCCGCTCCGTCTCCATCGGCAGCGACACGGATACCGGCACCTGGAAGTTCGACTGGCAGGCGAGCTATGCCAAGTCCACCGAGAAGGAAACCTGGTCGCTCGATCCGGTTCGTTTCAGCGCCAGCTTCGACGATGAATCCGGTGTCGCGATCGATTTCGACAATTCGGGGCGCTATTACCCGACCTATGCGATCACCAGCGGCGCGGATGAAGTCAACAATCCGGAAAATTACACGCTCAACCGGGTCGAACTGACCACGCTTTCGGACAGCACGGACGAGGAATATGCCCTCAAGGCCAATCTGGCTCGCACCTTCGCCATGTCGGGCGGCGACTTCACCGTCCAGGCGGGCGCCAAGGCGCGCTGGCGCGAGAAGTCCTATGACTTCGAGATGAGCCGCTACAAGAAGTCGAAGAATTATACGCTGGCGGATGTGCTGGGCGATCAGACCTATCGCCTGCTCGACATGGGGCCGGTCGCGGGCAAGACCGCTACGGCTGACTGGTTCCTTGCCAATGAGGAAAACCTGTCGATCGACGACTACAAGTCGGCTCTCGACTCCGCGACCGATGACTACTCGGTCAAGGAAGATATCACCGCTGCCTATCTGCTCGGCCGCTGGGACAGTGCCACGCTGCGCGCCATCGGCGGCGTGCGCATGGAGCACACCCATAACGAGCTGAACGGCAACGTCGTGACCGACGATGAGGATAATCTCGATCTGCCTACGGTCGAAGCAGTCCAATATACTCGGAATTACACCAACTGGCTGCCCAGCCTGACCTTGCGCTACACTCCGCAGGACAATCTCGTCTTCCGGCTGGCGGGCTACAAGACCCTGGTGCGTCCCAAGCTCTCCGCCATGGCGCCGCGTTCGACGGTCAATGAAGACAATAAGGCCGAATTCGGCAATCCTAACCTGTTGCCTTACGAGGCATGGAATGCGGATGCGGGTGTCGCCTATTATTTCTCCGGCAACGGGGCGATCTCGCTTGGAGGGTTCTACAAGGACATCAAGAACTACGCCGTCAAGCAGATCTTCGATGATTACACCTATGAAGGTGAGACTTACGATCAGTTCACCACCACTATCAACGGTGACAGTGCGCGAGTCATGGGTTTCGAGGCGAGCTATAGCCAGGCCTACACCATGCTGCCGGCCCCGTTCGACGGTCTGCTGACCCAGTTGAACTACACATACACTGACAGCAAGGCGACGCTGGCCGATGGCCGCGAAATTTCCATGCCTGCGGCTGCGCGTAATACGTTCAATGTGGTACTGGGTTATGACAAGGGTCCGATCGACCTGCGCCTGGCGGGAACCTATCGCGATAAATATCTCGATGAAGTCAGCGGCGACCGGGAAGGCGCTGCGAAGAGTGACCGTTGGGTAAACAATCACTTCCAGCTGGACTTCTCCGCGAAGTTCAAGGTGATGGAAAACCTGCGTCTCACCTTCGATGCGATCAACCTCAACAACGCCAAGTACTTCGCCTATCAGGATTTCGGCGGGGCCCAGCGCCTGCTGCAGTTCGAGAAGTATGGCCCCACCTTCAAGTTCGGTGTGAAGGCGAACTTCTGATGCAGGTCGGTACAAAAGCTGCACTGATCGTCACGCTTGCAGGCGCCCTGGGCGCCTGCAGCACCACGCCGCCGGTCGCTTCGTGGCCGGCGGCGCCGGTTTTCGCCAAGGGCGAGACGGTGCCTGTGGGCACCGGCAATGCTGATGCGGCGGACGATCCCGCGATCTGGCGCAATCCGGCCAATCCGGAAGGCAGCCTGATCGTGGGCACCGATAAGAAGGCCGGGCTCTATGTCTATGGGCTCGACGGGCAGGTGCGCGATTTCCATCCCGACGGGCGGCTGAACAATGTCGACCTGAAGGACATGGGCGCCGCCGGCGTGATCGTGGCGGCGAGCGACCGCAACGATGTACTGGCCGCGCAGATCCGCCTCTACCGGCTGGATACTGCTGCCGGAAAGCTGGTGCCGCTGGGTGCCGTGCCGGGCGGCGTGGGCGAAGCCTATGGCATTTGCCTGCTCGAACGGCCGGATGGGCTCCATGCCTTCTCCGTGCTGAAGGACGGCAAGATCGAGGAATTCCGGCTCGAACTGGGCACGATGCCCGCTTCCGTTCCGGTCAGAACGATGAAGCTATCGACCCAGGCTGAGGGCTGCGTTGCCGATCCGCGTAACGGTGCGCTCTATGTCGGGGAAGAAGACGTCGGCATCTGGCGTTTCGTTGCAGGGGCGACGCAGGGCGAATTGGTGGCCAAGGTCGATAATCTCCAGCTTGTGGCCGATACCGAAGGCCTCGCCATCCTGCCCAAGGGTGAGAATGGCGGCTGGCTGGTGGCATCCAGCCAGGGCGACAATGCCTATGCCGTCTTCCGCCTGCCGGGCATGGAGCCTGCCGGACGCTTCCGGATTGCGGCGGGCGCCTTCGGTGCGACTGAAGAAACCGACGGCATAGACTTGCATGCGGGCGATTTCGGCGTGAAATACCCGATCGGGCTGTTCGTGGCCCAGGACGGACATAACGGCACCCGCGCCCAGAACTTCAAGCTGGTTTCGTGGGCCGAGATCGAAAAGGCACTCGAAACATGGACCGCATTGCCGGTAACGCCCTGACCTTCGCCACCCTGCCCGGAACTGACCGTCGCGCCTTCCTGCGCGCGACGGGGAGCGCCTTTGCAGCACTGGTTGCGTCCAGCTGCATGGTTCGTCCGGGCATGGCCGCATCGCTGAAGGTGGCGCAAGGCTATGGGGCGCTGGTGCCTGATCCTGCGGGCGTACTCGATCTGCCGCAGGGCTTTTCCTATCGCATCGTCTCGCGGCTGGGCGACACGATGAGCGATGGTGGCAAGGTACCCGATGCGGGTGACGGCATGGGCTGTATCGCTCTGCCCGGCGGCAAGATCGCGCTGGTGCGCAATCACGAGCTGATGCCCAATGGCGATGCCGGGGGCACAATTGCGCGCGGTTATGACCGACAGGACGGTACTGGCCCGGTATTGCCTGGGGGCACCACCACGATCGTGCTGGACGCAAAGACGCTGGAAGTGGAAAAGCAGTTCCGCTCGCTGGGCGGCACGATCCGCAATTGCGCGGGCGGCACTACGCCCTGGGGCAGCTGGCTGACCTGCGAGGAATTCGTGGCCAAGGCCGGCGGCCGGCTGGGGCAGGATCACGGCTATGTGTTCGAAGTGCCCGCGGATGCGACCGAGGCGATCGATCCTGTACCGCTGCGAGCCATGGGGCGCTTCAATCACGAGGCTGCCTGTGTCGATCCTGCTACCGGCGTGGTCTATGAGACGGAAGATCGCGAAGACGGCCTGCTCTATCGTTTCATACCCAAGGTTCCGGGTAAGCTTGCCGAAGGCGGCACGCTTCAGGCCTTGGCGCTGGAAAACGGGATGGCCGATAGCCGCAATTGGGATGGTGCGCCCACTCAGGTGGGTGAATGGTATGCTGCCCGATGGGTGGATATCGACGTGCCCGACAGCCCTCAGGACGATCTGCGCAAGCAGGGTGCAGCCAAGGGCGGCACCTTGTTTGCGCGTGGCGAGGGCATCCATATGGGCGAGGGCGAACTCTATTTCTGCTGCACATCGGGCGGCGCTGCGCGATTGGGTCAGGTATTCCGCCTGAAGCCCGGTGCAGACGGCGATCGGCTGCAGCTTTTCTTTGAATCCGCTTCGCCCGACCAGTTCAATTTCGGCGACAACCTCACGGTTGGCCCGAACGGACATCTGGTGGTGTGCGAGGATCAATATACCGATGTGGTGGACAACCACCTGCGCGGAATCACGCCGGATGGTGCGGCCTATCCGCTGGGCAAGCTCCGCCTGCAGACCGAACTGGCGGGGGCCTGCTTCGCGCCCGACGGGAAGACGCTGTTCGTCAACGCCTATAGCCCAACGACGACCTTCGCGATCACCGGACCCTGGGCGGCCTGAGCGGCGCCCACGGTGCCCAAGCCCAGCGCCCCAGGCGTCTAAGCTTCCAGAACGGGCGCGGGCGCGGGGATTGCGAAGCTGGATCTTTCCAGCAGACTGTCATTCGGCACGATTTCCATCGCCGGCTCGAGCCCCAGCCGGACGGCGAGCGCGCCCAGATCTTGCCCGACATGATCGGCCGCCAGATCGGCGTGACTTTCGCCCAGGAACAGCATCAGTCGGCCGTCTGAAATGCCCAGTGCCGTATTGCGCAGCGAATTGCGCGATCCCCCGCCCATGCGCCGTGCGAGGCGGATCGCCAGGCCCCAGCATAGCGCTTCCTCAAGCCGCTTCTGGCTGGCGAGGCGTGAAAGCGTGCGGGGCAGGTTGGTTGTGCCACAATTGGCGGACAAGGCTGCGGCAATCATCGCGCGGCCTTCGTCGGTCAGGTTGATCCAGCGTTTGAACAATGCCCAGTTGATCGCCTGCTTTACGCGCAAATTGGGTTCGATCTGCATAGACGCAAGGGCCAGCATGGTGGCGGCCAGACGCACCCGTTCCGAACCTGCGCCATCGCGTGGCAGGGCATCCACCGTCCAGCCCGCGATCCGTGTCGCCAGGGTGGGCGGGCCGCCGCGTGGGGCCGAAAAGCTTGCGACACCGGCCAGCAATGGGTCCTGCGCCCGGGCGGCAAGATCAAGCCGGTCATAAAGGCGCCCTTCGCGCAGGCCCCATGAAGAAAAGACCAGCTTGGGCGGTTCGAGCTTGCCCAGCAAGATATGCAGCAACGCGGCCGCATCGGGCAGCATTGCTGCGCGCATGGAAGAAACGCCTGCCTGGTTAAGCTCTTCCGGGCTCATCAGGCGGACTCTTTTGGCCAGCTTCACGGCATCCTCGCCGGTCAGTTCGAAGCCATGCGGGTCTGTCAGCGGATGTTTCGCCGCCGACATGGCGAAGTTCGCTAGGGCGCGCCAGGTACCGCCCACCATATACAGCGGCTCGGACATGGAATGGGCCCAGTCCTCGTGCTTGAGGGCCTTGTTCACCTGGCGCTTGAATTCGTCGGGGCCCTCGGCGCGTAAATCGCCCAGCATCAGCGTGCCCAGCGGCATGCTGGCGCCATGTGTGCAGCGCCCGTCACGGATTTCCACCAGTTCCAGGCTGCCACCACCGAGGTCGGCAACCACTCCCCGAGCACCTGGAAAGGCCCCGATCACGCCCATGGCGCTGGTACGGGCCTCTTCTTCGCCCGAAAGCAAAGTGGGGGTAAGCCCGCAATCCCGCACGCCATCCAGAAAGCTGGGGCCGTTTTCCGCCAATCGGGCGGCTGCCGTGGCGATCACATCCACTTCTTCGATATGCAGGTCGGTCAATATGCGGCGATAGCGCTTCAGCCCCGCAAGGGCGATTTGGGTCGCTTCCTCGGGAATGCGCCCGTCATGAATCAGGTCGCGGCCCAGCCGGGCAATCACTCGCTCGTTCAGCAGCACGGTGGGCGCGCGCTGCGCCCCGCCATAGACTACCAGTCGCACGGTGTTCGATCCGATGTCGATCACCGCCCGATGGGGCAGGGAATTGGGGAATGCAGTGTCCCGATCGCCGATCACGTGGAATATTTCCTCAAAATCACTGTCAGACTCCGCCCTTGCGCAAGGCCAGCTTGGGCACCTTGGCGCCTTCGTCCAGAGCAGTGCCGCGCCCCGAGAGCGAAGGATTGGTCATGAAATAACGGTGCAGGTTGAACGGGCGTTCGCCCGCCTCCAGTCGATGGTAAGTCCCGTCAGGCGCCAGCTCCCAGCTTTGTTCGGTATCGAGCAGGTTTGCCAGAAGTACTTGCTGGAGCACCTGATCGTGCACTGTAGAGGTCTTGATCGGCACCAGCGTTTCTACGCGCCGGTCGAGATTGCGCTCCATCCCATCGGCCGACGAGATGAAGACCTTGGCCCGGTGACTGGGCATGGCAAAGCCATTGGCGAAGGCCCAGATGCGCGCATGTTCCAGGAAGCGGCCGATCACGGATTTCACCGCGATATTCTCCGACAGGCCCGGAATGCCGGGGCGCAGGCAACAGATGCCGCGTATGACCAGCGTAACCCGCACACCAGCCTGGCTCGCCTCGTAAAGACGGTCGATCAGTTGGCCATCGGTCAGCGAATTGAGCTTCGCCCAGATGAAGGCGGGTTTACCGGCCAGCGCATTGGCGATCTCTCGCTCGATCAGAAGCTCAAGTTTGGCGCGCAGGCCGATGGGCGAGATGGCCAGCATCTCCAGATTGCGGGGCTCGACATAGCCGGTAATGAAATTGAATAGCTTGGCCGCATCGCGGCTCAGCTTGGGGTCGGCAGTGAAGAAGCTGAGATCCGTATAGATCTTGGATGTCAGCGGATGATAATTGCCTGTGCCGAAGTGGCAATAAGTGCGCAATCGCCCTTCCTCGCGCCGCACCACCATGCTGACCTTGGCGTGCGTCTTCCAGTCCACGAAGCCGTAGATCACCTGTACGCCCGCGCGTTCCAGCTGATTGGCCCACAGGAGGTTCTGCTCCTCGTCGAACCGGGCCTTCAGTTCCACCACCGCGGTCACGGACTTGCCTGCTTCCGCTGCCGCGATCAGCGCGGCGATGACGGCAGATTGCTTGCCCGCGCGATAGAGCGTCTGCTTGATCGCCACCACATCCGGATCGGCTGCAGCCTGGCGGATGAAGTCCACCACTGCCTCGAAACTCTCATAGGGGTGGTGGATGATGATGTCTTTTTCGCGGATAGCGGCGAAGCAATCCCCGTCATGTTCGAGGATGCGCTCGGGATAGCGGGGGGCATAAGGCTCCCATTTGAGGTCCGGCCGCTCTTCCTCGACAATGGCGGAGAGGCCTGAAAGGCCGATCGTTCCGTCATTGCGCATCAGGATCGCATCGTCGAGCCCGACCTGCGCGAGCAACAGATGCTCCGCATCGGGATCGAAATCGTCCTGCAGTTCCAGCATGATCACCTTGCCGCGTCGGCGGCGCTGGATCGCCGTGCGGAAGAAGCGGACCAGATCCTCGGCCTCTTCCTCGACCTCGATGTCGCTGTCGCGCAGCACGCGGAATACGCCGTCGCCTTCCACCCGGAAGCCGGGGAAAATGATGTCCGCATGGCGGCAGATCAGGTTTTCGATACTGATATAAAGCGCTTCTTCCCCCGGCACGCGCACGAAGCGCGGCAGGGCGGTGGGCACCAGCACCATTTCCACCACCTGCTCGTCATCCGCCAGGCGGGTGAGGTTGAACAGCACGCCGATCCCCTCATTCGCCACGAAGGGGAAGGGATGGGCAGGATCGATCGCCTGCGGAGTGATGACAGGGGCGATATTATCGATGAAATGTTCGCGCAGCCATTTGGCGGCGGCCGCGTCGATCCGGCCTTCATCGGCCACATGGATGCCCTTGGCGGCCAGCAGCGGGCGTAATTCGCGCCAGGTCTTCTGTTGCTGATATTCGAGATCCGCAATCGCGCTGCGCACGGCGGCGAGCTGCTGCGACGGAGTGCGTCCGTCGAGCGAGGTGGTGGCGATGTTGCGCTGGGCCTGCCCGGCAAGGCCAGCCACGCGGATCATGATGAATTCGTCGAGATTGCTGCCCGAGATCGAGAGGAAACGCAGCCGTTCCAGCAATGGATAGCGGGCGTTGCGCGCCTCCGCCAGCACGCGGGCGTTGAAGGCCAGCCAGCTCAGCTCCCGGTTGAAATAGCGCTCCACTGGAATGGACGCATCGGCTTTGCTTTCGAGTTGGGTACTCATGATCCTGCTTGGCAGCAATGGCCCCTGGCTGGCCGGTGGTTGTCCGGCCGGTCACTGGCTCGATGGGTGAGCTATGTTACAGATTTGTGAAAATACCACCAACCATCGAAAGCAGCTTGCGGCCATGAATCTTATCCGGGCCGGACCGCGCCCAAAAGGTCACACCAGCTCGTGGCTGAGCGCGATTTGCGTGATGCCGCGCTTGCCCGCGCCATTGCGGCCCAGCTGGACCACCACGTCGATCACCGACGCGGCATAGGCGATGGTGTCATTGCGGGTAAGGCCGATGCCGGTTTGCATCACCATCAGCGCCAGCTGGTCCAGCGCGCCGCGCAGCGAATTGGCGTGAATGGTGGAGAAGCTGCCCGGGTGACCGGTGTTGATCGCGCGCAGGAAGCTGACGCTTTCGGCGCCGCGCAATTCGCCCAGAACGATCCGGTCCGGCCTCAGGCGCAGGGCGGCCTGCAGCAGTTCGTTGGCAGTGACCTTGGCTTCGCCCAATTCGCCCTTCACGGCTACCAGGCCCACGCCATTGGCGCCGGGCAGCTTGAGTTCGGGCGTGTCTTCCACCAGCACCACGCGTTCTTCGGGCGGGATTTCACCCAGCATGGCGTTGAGGAAGGTGGTCTTGCCGGTGGAGGTGCCGCCGGAGATCAGGATGGTCATGCGCTGGCGGATCGCCGCGCGCAGGAAAGCGATCGGCTGTTCGGCCGGATCGGGCAGTGCTGCAGGCGCGGGCGGGACCAGCGGGCCCGTGTCATAGGCATCCAGCGGCAGGTCAAGCCGGCGGTGGCGGCGGATCGCCATGGTCCAGTGCCGGCGCGTGGCAGGCGGGCCGCAGAACTGGATACGGGCGCCATCGGGCAGGGTGGCGCCCAGCAGCGGATGTTCGCGATTGATGCCCTGATGGCTGACGCGGGCGACCTGTTCGGCCAGCCGCTGCACCAGCTTGTCGTCGATTTCCGGCGCGGGGATGCGCTGCATTCCGGGCTGGGCTGCATCTTCCACCCAGACTTCGCCTGGGCCGTTGACCATGATCTCGGTCACCGTATCGCGCGCCAGCCATTCGGCGAAGGGCGCGAGATAGGCGTCGAGATAGACGCTGCGCGGGCCGGCGAGCGGGGCCTGCGGCTGCGGTTCTTCGGAGGGAGCCAGCATGTGGACCGATGCGCTCAACTTGGGTTCCTTACAGCGTCGGCGCGGTCGAGAAATCGAGATCGCGGGCGGTGAAGACGCGGATCGGTTCGCCCTGGCGCACACGCACCGTGGGGCCGATCTGTCCATCCTGCTGCAGCGCTGTCGACGCGGCAGTCTGTCCGCCGCCCAGCACCACCGCCGTGCCGCCGCCGGCAAAGGCGCTTAGCCCGCCGATAACCGAAAGCAGCATGGCCGAACCGAAGCGCTTGAAGAAATGCGTGTTCACATCGCCGGGCAGGCCGGTCATGCCCGAAAAATCCGTGGCGGGAGAGGCGAGATCCACTGTGATGCCGTCCGGCCGGATCGCCCGGGTCCAGATCACATAGGCGCGCTTCTGCCCTGCCTGCAGGCCCGACTGATATTGCCCGATCAGGCGCGAACTGCGCGGCAGCAGCACGCGAGTGCCGTCATAGGACCGTACATCCTGGCTCACCACCGCGCGGACATAGCCGGGTACGTCGGTGTTGATCGCGGTTTCCAGCACTGCCGGGATCAGCGTGCCCTGGGTAACGGTGGTCTGCGGATCGAACTGGCGGGCGGCCTTGGCGGTGCCGCCGCCTACTCCGCCCACGCGGCTGGCGAAATCGCTCGCCGAGCCGGAGACGGTGCTTCCCGAGGGTGTTGCCGGAGTGACCGCAGCGGCGGGAACCGGCAGGGAGCTGGCATCGAACACCACGGTGGGATTGTTATAGGGATTGGGCGCAAGCCCCGCTTGCGCAGCCGGCATTGCGGAAAGCACCGGTGCGGGCGCCGGATCGGGGATCGGCGCCACGGGCAGGGCCTGCTGCTGGTCCGGCATCTCGTCGGGCGAGGGGACGGACAGGGCAGGAGGGGCTGCCGGAACGGCCTGCTGCTGGCCCTGCTGGCCGGTTTCGACCCGCGCGGCATTCATGCCCCACAAGGTCACCACGCCCAGCACCGTGACAATACCCACGCCAGCCATGAGGCCGACCATGTCGGAACGGCCCTTGCGCTGGGTGACGATCGGGAAGGCGTTGCGGCTGGCTAGGTCGATCACCTCGGCCGGCATCGCTTCACGCGGATCGGAATCATTGGCCGAAGACGTGCCCTTCTTCTCGGGCAGTTGCATGGCAAGCCGCATCACTTCGCCTCCTTCTTGCTGGCAAGAGCCGGGCCTTTGCCCGACATGGCCGCACCGGCCTGACCGCCATGGATCAGGGTTGCGACATCGTCGCCCCAGCGCAGGATGATTTCGCCCGGTACGCCGTCCACCACAGTGGTGGTGCCGCGTACGGCATAATTGACCGGACCTTCGGTGCCGTTGCGGTCCTTGATCAGGATCGCCGGAAGCGTGGCATCGGCAGGCCAGGTGATGAAGGTCGCCTCGCCATCGTCATAGATCTGGTCGGGCATCAGCTTGGCGGAACCCTTGCGCTGCCAGGAGAAGTTGAGCTTGGCAGGGTCCGCCACGGCATAGGGATCGTTCATTGCCGCCATTTCCAGGTCGCTGGGCCCCTGAGGCTGTGCGAGCTGCTGTTCTTCTTCGGCTTTTTCCGGCTCTTCCGGATAGATGAAGTTCAACACGTAGAGCGGCTTGCTGTCGGGCCGGGCGACGAGATCGAACAGATAGGTGTGCTTGTCGGTCACCACCGTCATATTCGTGCCTGCGCGGGCCGAAAGCGGCTTCACGAACAGCAGGTTCGCGCGCTTGTTGGGCGTGACCTGCCAGGTCGCGCTGTCACCGATGGCGACATTCTCGATATGCTCGTCTTCGCCGAAGGTGATGGTGGCCTGCACATTGGGCTTGCCTTCGATCACCACCACTTCTGACGGGTTATAGAGCCGCTCGACAAGACGCGGATCGCCCGCCGCCTGGGCGGGTACGGAAAAGGCGACTGGCGCGGCCGCGAGCATGAGCGCGGACAGCAGGGCGCGGTTCATTTGAATTTCTCCGATGAACGTATGGGGGCGGCGCGGAAGCGGCTGCCAATGCCGCGCGCGCGCGAAGGGGTGGTGGAAAGCTGCCCCGATGCACTCGCCTCGGTTCCGACGATCCGGGTTTCGCGGCTGTGAGACGAACCGCCCGATGGGCCGGAATCATTGGCCGCCATTCCTGCCGTGGCCGGCGCAATGGCGATGCGGCGCGGTGCGGACGATCCCTGGCCCTGGCCGTGGGACTGCGAATGCGCCATCTCGACCGGGACATGCACCGGAGGCGCCATGGGCGCGGGTGCCCTGTCGCCATCGTCGCGTCCGCTGGAACCGGCAAGGCCGAAGACGGTCCAATTGCCCACCATGGTGGCGGTGACTTTCAGCACCATGATCATCAGCGAGACATGCACCGCGCCGACGAGGAAGAAGGCCATGGCGGCGCGCGGATCGATCTTGCCGGGCATCAGGATCATCGCATTGATTACGGGTATGGCCAGTTCCAGGATGATCGTGCCGCCCACCACCGCGAAAAGCGGCGTGATGGCCATCATCACCCAGGCACGCAGCCATCCGGCAAACAGCCCGCGCGTGGCCGGGAACAGGGCCAGCACCACGAAGATCGGACCCACGGCCATCAGTACCGCCAGCGCGATACGCGCCGTGACCAGCACACCCACCGTGCCCAGCAGCAGCAGCGTGGCGCCCATCCACATCATGCCTTCCGGCGAGAAGGTGGAAATATCCTTCTGCGGGCCGCCGGCTTCCTGCTGGACGCCCTGGCCGGAGGCTTCCTGAATGGCGGAAAAGACTATGTCGATCTTGTCGCCGAAGACCTGGGTAGCCGATCCCTCGGTGCCGGTGAGGATCGAGGCGATCTGATCGGGCGCGCCGGTGGCGACGTTCCACACCAGCGTCTGATAGGCCAGCCAACTGGTCGCCAGCGTCAGTACCATGCCCAGCGTGACGATGCGCGGGGTGAGAGCGCGAATGCCGATACGGGTGCGCCCGGTGATCAGCGCGAAGGCGAAGAAGGCGACATATAGTGTCAGGATGATGGTCAGCGCGGGCACCAGTGCCCCGCCAGATCCGAACAGTCGCCCGAAGGCGGCCTGCGTCATGTCGGCGGCAAGGCAATCCACCCCGCGCAGGGATGCAGCGATGCCATTGCCGACCTCGGCAACCGCCAATTGGCATTGCGGGCTCATTCCGCGGCTTCCCAGATGTCGAGATCGTCGGCGGCGTCTTCACGGTTTCCTGGCCAGGCATGGCCGGTGAGCGCAGGATACCATTTGGCCGGATCGTCGCCCACCGCCTCGCGCAGGCTGTCGAGCCGGCGCACGGCGCTTTCGCGGCCGGACAGGATCGTCAGTACTTCGGGTGCATTGGACAGGTTCAGCCGCACCACCACGCTGGCGTCCGGCTGGCGTACCAGGAAGCAGCGGCTATGCGCCGGGAGGGAGCGGATCAGCGCCAGTTCGTGGCTGGTAAGGCCGAAGCCTTCGCAATAATCCTCGGCCCGGGCGCGGGCATTGGGCATGAAGATCATGGTGGCGGTCTGTTCCACCAGTGCCGTGGAGATGCGGCTTTCCAGCGCATCGCGGGCGGACTGGGTGGCAAAGCCCACCAGCGCGTTGCGCTTGCGCAGGGTCTTGAGCCAGTCGCGGATGCGGGCGGCGAACACTTCGTCGTCCAGCGCCTTCCAGCCCTCGTCGATCAGAATCATGGTCGGCTGGCCGTCCAGCCGCTCGTCGATCCGGTGGAACAGATACATCATCACCGGCGTACGCAGACGCGGACTATCGAGCAGCGCCGTCATGTCGAAGCCGAGTACGCGGTTCGAAAGGTCGAGCTTGTCCTCCGCATTGTCGAACAGCCAGCCATGCTCGCCGTCCTCGATCCACGGAGTGAGGCGGTCGGAAAGATCGCCCGGTGCGGGGCGCCGGGTGCCCGCCAGCAGCTCGCGGAAATTGCGCAACCGGCGCAGGGCGGGATCGTTGGCATAGGCCGCATCCACCGCGCCCGCGATGGTGGCCAGTTCTTCCGGCCCTTCGGCCTTCAGCAGCACGCCCAGCCAGTCGCGCAGGAAGGCGCGGTTGATGGGGCTGTCGGGCAGGGCCAGCGGGTTGAAGCCCGCCGGGCTGCCGGCGGCGATCCGGTCATACCGGCCGCCGATCCCGCGAATGAACAGTTCCGCGCCGCGATCCTTGTCGAACAGGATCGTGCGGGGGGCGAATTTCTGCGCCTGTGCGGCGAGGAAGTTCATTACCACCGTCTTGCCCGAGCCCGAGGGCCCGATGACGCTGAAATTGCCCAGATCGCCATGGTGGAAATTGAAGAAGAACGGCGTGGCGCTGGTAGTTTCCAGCAGGGTGACCGCATCGCCCCAGTGATTGCCGCTCGCCTGCCCCAGCGCGAAGCCGTGGAGCGAGCCGAAGCCGGCCATATTGGCGGTGGAGATCATCGCGCGGCGCACGATATAGCCTTCATTGCCCGGGAACTGGCCCCAGAATGCAGGTTCCAGATTGGTATCCTCGCGCACCGCGATCGCGCCCGTATCGGCAAGGGCGGCGGCGCAGGCGGCGCTGGCATCGTCCAGCCGCGCCAGGTCGCGCTCGCGGATCAGCACGCTCAGGTGATGGTCCCCGAAGCCGACCGAGCCGGCGCCCAGTTCGTCGCGCGCGGCCAGCATGTCGGCGCGTTCGGCGCGGGCTTCCTCGTCGGCGGAGCGCAGGCGGCGCATCGCCAGGTCCATCTTCTCGCGCGCGGTCTGGCGTTCGCAGGGGGCGAAGCTCTCGCTTACCACCATTTCGAAGGGCAGGCGCAGCAGCGGGTCGAGCAGGCCGGGCGAAGTAGCGTCCGGATAGTCCTTGAGGCTCAGGATCGAGCCGAAATCGGTGCCCTGCCCATCCTTGAATTCCATCGCGTCCAGCCCGAAGCTCACCCGGCGATAGGGCAGCATCTGGCCGATGTCGGTATCCTCGACCGGGCGGCGCACGGGGCGCATCTCGCCATTGTAGAGCGCGGAAAGCAGTTCCAGCACTTCGGAATTGGTCTGTCCGCCATTGGCCTGATAATCGCCCAGCAGCGTGGCCCCATACTGGCCCAGCGTGGCGATCAGCGCCCCGGCTGCCGCGCGCAGGCTGCGCAGGTCCTTGGGATCGGCCTCGAGGACTTCCTGTCCCTTCCTGCTCCACAGCTTGGCCATGCGTTCAGCCAGGCCCGCCTTGCCGCGCGCCGGACGGCGCACCAGCGTGACGAACTGGTCGTTGATGAACAGCGATCCCCGGCTCAGCTTCTCGCGCCAGCGGCGGTCGATATGGGCGGACAGCGCATCTTCGAATGTGGCGTCCAGTTCCACCTGCACCCGGCGGCGGATGACGTGGTGATACATTACGAAGCGCGCATCCAGATTGGCGCGCAGCATCACTTCGCGCGTGGCCGCATGGGCGTTCAGCGCCTCGCTATCCTCGGTCTCGAACAGCAGGCCGGGCACCTGCAGCGCCATCATCAGCGATCCGTCGCGCAGCAGCACGGTGTTCTCGTCCACCAGCCGGGCATAGGGCAGCCGGTCGCCGGCGAGGGCTTCCTTGTCGCTCCAGGCGGCGGCACCGATCCATTTCACCATTCGAAAAGGCCCTCCTGAGGCCCTTGAGACCGCCCTTTCAGGCGGCGTAGCTGTTGCAGCCCCAGCGCTTCCAATTCTTGACGCGCGGGCATTTGCTGACCTTGGTGAGCCACAGATCGAAGATCCGCGGTTCGCGCAGACAGGCGAAATAGCCGACCACATGAAACACCAGCGCGGCGGGCAGGGCCCAGAAACTGCCGGTGATCAGGAACAGCTCGGTCGTCAGCGCGAAGTTCAGGATGAAGAAGTTATATGTCACCCCGGCGAACATCTGCGGACGGGTCAGCGCGCGGTGCACGGGGTGGCGGATCAGTTCGCTCACCGGTCAGCCCGCCGCGCCCTGAATGCCCGCCACGATCGAGGCCGCGCCGAACAAGACGAAGCAGCCGACGATCACGGTCGCGCCGAAACGCCAGTTGAGGCGGCCGGTCAGCATCATGAAGCCCACGGCGGCCACGGCCATCACCGCGACGGCAGTGGCGACATTGCCCAGCATCGTGCCCTGCAGCCACAGCAGTGCGGAAACGATCGGGCCGGACCCCTGCGGATCGCCAACCTGCTGCGCATGGGCGGCAGTCGGGGCGAGCAGGGAGGCAAGAATGGCAAGACGAATAGGCGCACGCATTTAGTCGGTACTCCGCGAATGGTTCGAAAGGCGGCCCATGATCGCCGCCACATAGGCTTTGGTTTCCCGGATGTTGGGAACGCCCCCGGCGCTCTCCACCCGGCCGGGGCCGGCATTATAGGCGGCCAGCGCCTTCTCCAGATCGCCGTCGAAACGGTCGAGCTGTTCGCGCAGGTAACGCGCGCCGCCTTCGAGATTGGCGAAGGGATCGCCGGCATCCACACCCAGTTGCCGGGCGGTGCCGGGCATCAGCTGGGCCAGGCCGCGCGCGCCCTTGGGCGATACGGCGCCTGCGTGCCAGCGGCTCTCCTGCCAGACCAGCGCCTCGATCAGCGCGGGGCTGAGGTCGAACCGGCGTGCCAGTTCGCGCACCTTGGCATCATAGGTATCGGGGACGACCGAAGCATGCCGTTCCGTATCGGCGACGGCCATTTCCGGCACGGCAATGTCGTCCGGCACCTGCTCCAGCGCGGCGGGCGGGGCGTAATAGGCGGATAGGGCCTGCGTCGCCCCGGAAGCCCCGGCCGCCTGGCCGAGCGCCGGACCGGCGACCCAATAGGCCCCTTCGCCACCCACTTCGAGCACGTCGGCATGGGCAGGCGCGCTCATCAGGGACGCACACGCCATGCAGGCGGGCACTGCACCGCGGCCCACAAGGAGAATCAGGTCCCTCATCATTGGGGCCTGATGCTTGCAACACATGACAATGACATGACATCGCGGAGCGGCATCTGCGCCAGGCACGGAAAAACCCGCGCGAGGGGGCTCTCACGCGGGTTTCATGGTTGTAAGATCGGCAGCCTTGCCAAAGCTGCCCAATAATCGCTGTCTGGCAGTAATCGCTGCCGGGCAGTCAAGGTCTAGCGCATGGCGATGCCGGTGCTCTTTTCCAGATTCTTTAGGGCCATTTTGGCGGCCTTGCGGGAATCGACCCAGCTGCCGTCTGCCAGTTCGAGAAAATAATGATCCTCGCTGGCAAGGGCGGCCGAGAACATTGCCCGTGCATCGGCGATCCGGCCCTGGCGCGCATAGGCGGTGCCAAGGTTGATCAGCGCGGCAGGATCGGATGTGCGCACGGCGGCGCTCCCGTCCAGCTTGGCGACGGCTTCGGCAGTGCGACCTTCCGAAAGAGCTTCATAAGCAACATCGGTGCTTTGTGCGCCGGTGTCTGCGGCAATGGCCGGGCTCGCCATGGCGGCCAGCACGGCAAGGACAAGGACTTTGCGCATCACATAATCTCCCGCTTGCGTTCTTTTCATGGCGGGGAGAGTGCGGCCGTCCGGCCTTGTCTGCAATAAAAATGTAATAATGTCATTGAACTGTAACATTTGCCGCAGGGAGGGCATTCGGGCCAGGTTTCGGCCACTCGATCAAAGGCTTTGGGCCGGAGTCCTCAAATTGTAATAAGTGTCACAAAAACTTCATAAAATTTACGCTTCCCCTCAAACGCAACTTTGCAAAGAAACTGTCATGTCCCCCGTCTAGCGGGCGAGTCGCGATCAACAGTTCGCAACTTTGATTCTTCGGTTTTTGAGGGGACCGCTCGCTGTGAAAAATATCCACCGCTCGCTCGTTATCGGCTGCAGCCTGCTGGCTCTTTCCGCCTGCGGCCCTGACGACATTGCTTCGCCTGGTGGCGGGAACATCACCATCAACTATCCCGCACCGACGCCTGCGCCGACCGCACCGACGCCGACGCCGACCGGTGGCCTTTCGACTGCCGCCGCCAACTGCCCCACCATCGCGGACCCGCAGGGCCTGACCGATGGCGGCGTCCTTTCCGGGCCTTCCGGCACCTGGCGCGCCTGTACCCTGCCGCGCACACTGGCCGTCTCCAGCACCCTGCCGCGCGTCCCGGGTGTACTTTACCAGCTTGCCGGCCGTGTCGACGTCGGCTGCGATGGCGGCTTCGCTGCTCCCAGCGCCGGTTCGCCCCATGCCAGCACCACTGTCGGCTGCGGTACGCTCACCGGCGATACCAATGTCGAACTCACTATCGATCCGGGCGTGATCGTCTTTGGCGGCACTGGCGTTTCCTGGCTTGCGGTCAACCGCGGCAACAAGATCAACGCAGTCGGCACCGCGGCCCAGCCGATCATCTTCACCAGCCGCCAGAACATTGTCGGCCTGACCACCGAGGCGTCCTCGGGCCAGTGGGGCGGCGTCGTTCTCATGGGGCGCGCAACCATCACCGACTGTAAGTCGGGCGGCACGCCGGGTGTCGATTGCGAACGCGATACGGAAGGCGCTTCCGATCCGGCGACCTTCGGCGGTCTCGACGATACCTATAATGCCGGCCATATGGACTATGTCCAGATTCGCTATTCCGGTTATGTGATCGGCATCGACAAGGAACTGCAGTCGCTCACTCCTGAAGGCGTCGGCAGCGGCACGAAGCTGGGCCACATCATGAGCTACAACAGCTCGGACGATGGCATCGAGTTCTTCGGTGGCGTGGTGAACCTGAAGCACTACGTCGCGGTGGGCGCTGAAGACGACAGCCTCGACATCGATACGGGTGCACGGGTCAAGATCCAGCATGCGATTATCGCTCAGCGTACTGGCGTTGGCGATACGATGATGGAAATCGACTCCAACAAGAACGAGAGCAATTCTCCGCGCACCAATGTGAAGCTTTCGAACTTCACCTTCTTCCAGGGCAAGACGGGCAATGACGACCTTGCCTCGCTCTTCGTGCGCGGCAATGCGGACGTGAGCCTGATGAACGGCGTGCTGGTCAGCCCGGACAACCCCTGCTTCGGCATGTTCGCGGATCAGGGGTCGGCTGTGGGCGATCGCGCGACAGCTGCCTTCAAATCGGTTGTGATGAAGTGCTCCTCGCCCTTCGTTCAGGAAGATTCCTACAAGAAGGACGGCGTTCCCAACAACGCCTTCGCCAACGACACTGCGAAGACTGCCTTCGGCGATGGCTCCAACAATAACAACGCCAGCTTTACGCCCGCTGTGACGCGGACCCTGTTCGTGAACGGAACCGCCGAAAACGGCGTTCAGTGGAGCGATCCGGCAGACGCCTTCTTCGACACCGTCAGCTACATTGGCGCGGTCAAGGATACGGTCTGGTATTCGGGCTGGGTCTGCAACAGCGCGGCCGCGACGTTCGGCAACAGCGTGACCGGCAACTGCACCGATATCCCGGTCTACTAAGCGGTCGCCTCGATCGAAACGGGGGGGCGGCCGACCATGGCTGCCCCCTTTTGTTGCTTACCTTCTGCCCTTGGGGGAACTACCGATGAAAACGCCGCGGCTCGCATCCCTGCTGCTGCTCTCAACCGTTCTTGCCGTGCCGTCGCTTGCCAGTGCGCAAGATGAAGCTGCCGACGATCAGGCCGCCGCGACGCAGGATGATGGTTACGCAGACGATACTTCCAGCGAAGAAGAAGGTCCGGAAATTTCCATTCCGGGTGGTGAGATCATCGTAACCGGCCGCCGCGATCGCAATGTCGAGCGCGCAGCCCCCCAGGTGGTTTCGGTTCTTTCGACCGAGCAGATCGCCCGCACCGGCGAAGGCAATATCGCGGGGGCGCTTGCCCGTGTGACGGGCCTCAGCGTGGTTGGTAACGGCTTCGTCTATGTCCGCGGCCTTGGCGATCGTTATTCGCTTGCCCTGCTTAACGGTTCGCCCCTGCCCAGCCCCGAGCCGCTGAAACGCGTGGTGCCGCTCGATCTGTTCCCGTCGAGCGTGATCGCATCCTCGCTGGTGCAGAAGAGCTATTCCGCGAACTATCCCGGCGAATTCGGCGGCGGCGTTATCAACCTGACCACCAAATCCGCGCCGAGCGAAGGTTTCATCACGATCGGCGCCAGCATGTCGGCCGACACGGAAGCAACCGGCCAGCTTGGTTATACCTATTATGGCAGCTCGTCCGACTGGACCGGCTACGATAATGGCAATCGCGACATTCCACCGGCCCTGGCCGCGTTCTTTGCCAGCGGCGAGCGTATCAGCGCGGGCACTGTCGACACGACCGCGATCGCCAAGGAGCTTGTCACCAGCCGCAATGCCGCCTTGCAGCGCTGGGACGGTCTGCCGCCCAATTTCAACGCCAATATCTCTGCCGGCAAATCGTTCGATGTCGGCGAGGACACGCTGGGCGTGATCGCCGCCGCAGGTTACAGCAACAAGTGGACGTCCTACGGCAAGACCTCGCAGCGTTCGGGCGCCGACAATCTGGCCTCGCTCGATTCCGACTTCTACCGCGTCGTCACCGACAACCGTCTTGTGGCCAACGCCCTGCTGGGCCTGGCTTACGGGTTCGGCGACAATGAAATCCGGCTTACCAACCTCTATATTCACGACACGATCAAGGATTCGCGCCTCAGTCTCGGCAGCAAGGAAAGCCGCACGCAGACGTTCATGGAGCAGGACACGGCGTGGTACGAACGCCAGCTCATGACCACCCAGGCGGTGGGCGAGTTCAAGATTACGCCGAATCTCAGCTTCGATGTCCGTGGTGCTTACGCCAATTCCAAGCGCAAGGCGCCTGGCGAGCTTTCGTTCGAATATGTCCGCTCCAACAACCCGCTCGATCCGCTCGGCGATCTGTGGGTCAATAACCTCAATAACGGGCAGTCGGGCGACGCGCGGATCAGCTATTCGGACCTGAACGAGGATCTCTGGTTCGGCAGCACCGACCTCACCTATTCGATTACGCCCGATATCCGTGCGACATTGGGTTATGCCTATACGGACACGTCGCGCACCAGCTCACGCCGTGACTTCCAGTTCACCGCGCCGAGCGATACGCCCGCCGGTATCGGTTTGCTGCGGCCCGATTATCTGTTGCAGCCGACCACGATCGAATATTTCAATATCGCTTTCATCGAAACCAACGAAGGCTCTCCCGCCTTCCTGGCGACGATGCAGAACCATGCGGCCTATCTGAAGTTCGATGTTCAGCTCTCGGATGCCTTGTCGTTCGATGCGGGTGTTCGTTACGAAACCGCCAAGCAGACCGTGTCGCCGATTGAAGTGTTCAATACGCCCGGTTCTTCCACGGCTTCGACCGATCTCGACAATGATTACTGGCTGCCGACGGCAACGGTCACCTGGAACGTCGCATCGGATATGCAGTTCCGCGTCAATGCGTCGAAGACGATCGCCCGGCCGCAGTTCCGCGAATTGCTGTATCAATTCTATTTCGATCCCGACACGGGCCGGGAATATCGCGGCAACCCCCTGCTGACAGACAGCGAACTGCTGAATGCGGAGGCTCGTTGGGAATGGTACTTCGATCGCGATCAGCGGATTTCGCTGGCGGGCTTCTTCAAGAAGATCGACAAGCCGGTCGAAACATTCATCGGCAGCGATTATTCTACCAGCTTCGCCAATGCTCCGCAGGCCGATCTGTTTGGTGCCGAATTCGAGATCCAGAAATATTTCGATCTCGAAAGCTGGGGTGGCCTGTTCGAAAGCCGCCGCCTCGTCGCGATCGGGAACTATACCTACACCGATTCCAAGCTGAAGGTTAAGGCCGGCGACACGGTGCAGGTCTATGGTGCCTTCGCCAGCAACGCATTGTCCTATTTCAACGATGGTGCGCCCTTGACGGGCCAGTCCCGCCATATCGCCAACCTCCAGCTGGGTCTGGAGGATGTCGATAAGCTCTCGCAGCAGACCATCCTGATCAAATATGCCAGCAAACGCGTGACCAGCCGCGGCGTGGCGAACACCGAACAGCCGGACGTGTACGAATATCCAGGCATCACTGTGGATTTCGTTGCGCGCCAGGGCATCAACATGTTCGGTCTGGATACCGAATGGAAGTTCGAAGCCCGCAACATCTTCGGCCGCAAGCACGAGGAATATCAGTCGAACGCGGATTACCGGGTCGACTATAACACCTACGATGTTGGCACCGTTCTGTCGCTGGGCGTCTCGGTGAGCCTCTGACACGATAAACGATATTCACAGCCACCCACTGAGCCCGGCCGAAGCATGCTTCGGCCGGGTATTTTATGATCGGTCTTATGTGGGTTATGGGCCGGTCTGGAGGGTTTCCATGTTCCGTTGAGTGCGCGCTGTGTTCTTTTGAGTACCCGCTAGGGTGCGTCGAGAACGTAGCCCATGGCGTGGACGGTGCGCAGCGGATTGCCCGCGCCGGCAGAGCGGAATGCCCGGCGCAGGCGGCCGATCCACACGTCCACAGTGCGTGGATCGATCGGCGGTTCCTGCTTGCCGAGTCCTTCGATCATCTCCTGGCGGGACAGCACCCGATTGGGATTCTCAGCCAAAAAACGCAGTAATCTGAACTCGTTAGGCCTCAACGCGATGGGCTGCTCGGACCATCGGGCCTGCTGGGCGCCAAGATCGATCTTGAGCGACCCCAGTTCCACCATCTGGGTGGCGTGGCGCTGTTGCTGGCGCGATTGCAGCGCCAGCACCCGGTCGAGAATTCGCTGCCGGTCAAGCGGCCCGACGATATAATCGTCCGCCCCCGCCCGCAGCGCCCGACGGCGATCTTCTTGGTCATCCTGCTCCAGCACGATGGTGATATGGCAGTCCTGCGTGCGCGGGTCCGCGCGCAGCCGGCGACACATTTCGAGGCCCGAAAGATCGGCCATCACCCAGTCGACGAACGCCCACATCGGCCCCTCAACCAGCCGGCGGGGACCGGCCCCGTCCATGCCGTTGAAAGTGAAGGTCATGTCGTCATGGATGAAATCCTCCATCGCGTCCCCCCGGGGGTCTGTCAGGAAGATGTTGACCAGTGCCATCGCCGCGCAATTCCTCATTAAACGAGGGGGAACTGCCGGGTTCATGTGACTCGTTTATGACGATCCCAACAAATTCGACGGCAGCGCCGGAGCCGTCAGTCGTGGCAGCCCTTGGACAGAGTCCACAGCACCCTGTCGGCGGCCTCGATATCGCTTTCCTCAATGGGGGCGACGAGCGATCCGATGAACCGCGAAACCGGCTTGCGAAGCCGGTCATAAAGATCGCGACCTGCCGGCGTCAGGCTGAAATACGGGCTACGCTGATCCTCTTCATTGTCGTGCCGCTGGACGAAGCCCTGCGCGGTCAGCCGGGCGAGGGCACGGCTCACTTCCGCGCGGTCCACTACGGCCCCTTCGGCAAGGCTGCGCACAGTGCCCGGTTCGGCTAGGCCAAGCTGGGCGAGGCAGCGCCATTGCGGCAGTGTGAGCGTGGAATGGGCCTTGAGCACGTCCACGAATTTGCGGTCGAACAGCTTGGCCGTCACCGCCAGGCGATAGCCGAAGAAGGCGATGCCGCCCAGGCGATAGGAGGGAGGAACATCCTCATCCCCCAGGGGCATGATTCCGCTGCCCTGCGGCGTTTTCGTGCCTTGTGCCTTCGCCATTCCCCGTCCCCACTTTTGCCCGACCATAAGCTGGTTGACTCATCTGCTACATTCATTGAATAATCAATGAAACACGGTGCCGTCAAAGGTGCCGGATACAATGAAGATAATTGGGAGAGACGAAGGATGGCTGCGCGCATCCTGCCCGTGCGCAATCCGCGCACCGGCAAGCCTGACATGGAAATCGAAGTGGCGGACCGTGTCGCCGTTGCCGCAAAGGCCGCAAGACTGCGCGCAGGGCAACGCAAATGGGCCGTCATGCCTGTGGAAGAGCGGGTTAAGATCATGGGCCGCTGGGCTCAGGTGATCGCCGCGAAATATCGCCGGGCCATCATCGATGCGGATTCGCACGATACCGGCTATTGCGAGATCAGCCGCATCGCGCCCGACATGATGCTGGGTGTCATCGGCGGGCTGTGCGCCAGCGCTCCGGCTCAGTTGAAGGCGGCGTTGCGCGAAGGGGTGGCGCGGGCCAATCCGGACATCCGCTTCACCAGCATCGTCAAGCCCTATGGCCTTGTGGGCATCATCAGCCCCTGGAACGCGCCGACCATGCTTTCCATGCTCCATGCGATTCCGCCGCTTTTCGCTGGCTGCGCCGTGCTGCTGAAGCCTTCCGAAGTCACGCCGCGCTTTGCCGGTCCGCTGTTCGACAGCGTGCGCGAAGTTCCTGAACTGGCCGAAGTGTTCGATTGCGTGCTGGGCGATGGCGAAACGGGGCAGGCGTTGGTCGAAGAGGCGGATTACATCTCCTTCACCGGCAGCGTTCCCAACGGGCGCAAGGTGGCTGCTGCCTGCGGTGCACGGATGATCCCCTATGACGTGGAACTGGGCGGGAAAGACCCGCTGATCGTGATGAAGGGCGCCGATATAGACCGCGCGGTTTCCGCTACGATCCGTGGGGCGATCAGCGCCACCGGGCAGGTGTGTTTCTCGATCGAGCGGATTTATGTGGATCGTGCCATTCACGAGGAATTCGTCGCCCGGCTGATCGAGCGGGCGCAGAAGGTCGAGCTCAATTATCCCGACCCGATGGGCGGCCATATCGGCCCGTTCACGGGGCCGCATCAGGCCGGGATCGTCCGGGGCCATCTGGAAGATGCACTGGCGAAGGGTGCCGCCATCGTGGAGGGCGGGATGCCCTTCCAGATCGAGGGAGGGGACTACATGCGCCCCACGATCATCACCGGCGTGACCCATGAGATGAAGATCATGCGGGAGGAAACCTTCGGGCCCTGCATGCCGGTGATGGCGTTCGACGATATCGAAGAGGCGATCCGCCTGGCCAATGACACGGATTATGGCCTTTCCGCCGCCGTGATCGGCCCGGACGAGGAAAGCGCCATGGCCGTGGGTGAGCGGATCGACGCGGGCAAGGTCAGCATTCAGGATACGTTCCTGACCTTCTTCGGGTCAGAAGCGAAGAATGACAGCTTCGGCTTCTCGGGTCTGCCGGGCCTGAGGCCGGACCTGACCCGCTATGTGCGCAAGCAGGCGCTGCTCATCAATTCCGGAGAGCCGGTCTGCCTTACACGGCAAGCCGTGAGCGCTGTCGATCAGGCAATCGGCTGAGGAGAGGAAACCATGGAAATCACCTTCCCGAACATCCCGCTCTATCAGGGCTGGGGCAAGCCGCTGCGCAGCGAATCCCATGTGGAGGGGCTGGAGATAGTCGAAGGGCATTTGCCCGCCGAACTACGCGGAACCTGGTATCGCTGCGGGGCGGACCGGCAATATCCGCCTATGAATGGCGAGGATATCTTCATCGACGGCGAGGGCATGGCCCACATGATTCGCTTCGAGGACGGCCATGTCACCTATCGCAGCCGCTGGGTGCATACTCCGCGCTACAAGTTGCAGGACGAGCATCGCCGCAGCCTGTTCGGCCGTTATCGCAACCGCTATACTGCCGATCCTCTGGCCGCAGGTACCAGCCCCGGCACGGCCAATACCTCCCTGCTGTTCCACGCGGGCAAGTTGCTGGCGCAGAAGGAAGACGATCTTCCTTACGAGATCGATCCCGACACTCTGGAAACCGGCCCTCAGACGGACCTTGGTGGGCAGGTGAGTGCGGTGAGCCTTACCGCCCATCCCAAGGTGGACTGGGTGACGGGTGAATTGCTGACCTATTCCTATCAGGCCAGGGGCGATTCAACGACCGACTTTGCGATCTACATTTTCGATGCCGATGGCGCGAAAGTGAACGAAATCTGGTTCAACGCGCCCTGGCCGGGCGTGGTGCATGATTTCGCCATTACCGAAAGCCACATCGTGGTGCCGTTCTTCCCGCTGATCACCCCCAGCATCGAAGGGCTGAAGGAAGGGCGGCATTTCTACGAATATCACCCGGACAAGCCCACCATGGTCGCCATTGTCCCGCGGTATGGCAAGGCAGAGGATATACGTTGGTTCGAAGGGCCAAACACCACCGCCGGGCACATGCTCAATGCTGTGACCGAGGGTACGAAGGTTCATCTCGACCTTTGCCTCTATAACGGCAATTGCTTCCCCTTCTTTCCCGCGCCCGATGGCAAAGTGTGGCCAGCGGTGCCGCCGATCCTCACGCGCATGACCTTTGACCTAGCCCGCAACGATGGCGGGTATGAGACCCGGCCGATCATGCCGGTTCCCTGCGAAATGCCGCGCACGGATGACCGCTGGCAGGGCCGCGATTACAGCCATGGTTGGGTAATTGTGTACCGTTCGAACGACGGCACCAGCACGCTGGGCCACGTCAATGTGAAGACCAGCGATCTGGACGTGTGGGAGCACGGCCAGAAGATCTCAGTGCAGGAGCCGCAATTCGTGCCCCGCGCGCCGGATTCTCCGGAAGGAGATGGCTGGATTCTCTCGCTGCTCAGCAGGCTGGATCAGGGCCATAGCGAGATCGGCGTGTTCGACGCACTGAACCTCGCCAGGGGGCCGATCGCGCGGTTGCATCTGCCGGTACGCGTGCGTTCCACCTTCCACGGCGTATGGGTGCCGGAAGAGGTGCTCAGGACCGGGAAGTATCGGATGGAGGCCGTGGCATGAGCGAGAATCTCTGGCCCAATGGCGTCCCCAAGACCATGCCCGCGCAGGATCGCGGGGATATCATGGAAACCTATGCTCGCTATGCGTGGGGTATCGACCTTGCCGATGCGGATCTCGCCCTGTCCGCCTTCGCGCGCGATGCCAGCTTCGACCATCTCTGGCAGGGCGAAGTGCGCGGCCATGCCGCCATTCTCGAGAACCTCAAGGAGCTGTGGTACCACCGCCAGCACTGGTGGCTGGGCCGCCAGCACCTGTTCCAGCACTTCCTGATGACGCCCACGGCAGGGGGTGCGCGGGTGCGGTCGATGTTCCAGATTCTGCAGTTCAACGTGGAATACGGCACGAACTTCGTCTTCGGCATCGGTACGCGCGACGATATTCTGATCAAGGAAGACGGCGTCTGGGTGTTCAAGAAGCTGCTGGTGAATGCATGGCGCGGCCTTGAGGACGTGCCGTGGAAGGGCGATCTGCTGATGAAAGGCCGCCCGAAAATGACCCCGCCGCGCCACAGCCTGGACGATGCGGAGGGCGGCGCGGAATGAGGATTACCGCCGCTGTTTCGCGTGTCGGCGCTCCGGCGCCGGTGCTGGAAGAGGTGGACCTTGGCGAGCCGCGGGAGGATGAAATTCTCGTCCGCGTCGTGGCTGCCGGCATTTGCCATACAGACCTGCATTCCCATGCTGGAATCGGGATGCCTGTGCCCAAGCCGGCCGTGCTCGGCCATGAGGGCGCGGGCGTAGTGGAGCAGGTCGGCAGCGCGGTTTCCCACGTAAAACCGGGGGATTGCGTGGTGATATCGGGCGGTTCCTGCGGCAATTGCCCCTCCTGCCTTTCCGCCAGACCCTCCTATTGCCGCGAGGCTATGCCCAGAAGTTTCGGCGGCGCGCGTAGCGATGGCACAACGGCACTGAGCGCGCGCATAGAGGGACACAGCGAGCAGACAGAGCGTATCGCGAGCCACTTCTTCGCCCAGTCCAGCTTTGCCACCCATTGCATCGCCAATGCGCGCGGAGCAGTGCCCGTTCCGCAGGATGTTCCGCTGGACATCGTCGCCCCCATGGGCTGCGGAATCATCACCGGTGCGGGTGCCGTGATGGAGGCGCTGCAAGTGAAGCCGGGGCAGAGCATCGTGGTGTTCGGCGTGGGCGGTGTGGGTCTCTCCGCCGTGATGGCGGCCCGTGTGGCGGGGGCCGTCGCCATCGTAGCGGTCGATACTGTGGCCGCGCGGCTCGAACTGGCGAAAGAACTGGGCGCAACCCATGCTGTCGACGCGTCGCAGGGCGATGTCGCGGGGCAGGTGAGGGCGGTCTTGCCCTTCGGCGCCGATTTCAGCTTCAACACTACCACATCGGCGGAGATATTCACCCTGGGCCTGCAGGTTTTGGCGATGCAGGGCACGGCGGGTTTCGTAACCCGCCCGCGCGAGCCCTGGACGCCGGATATGCTGGCGATGCTTGCCCATGGCCGCACGCTCAAGGGCATTCTTGGCGGCAGCGCCTCGCCGCGGCTGTTCATCCCTAAGCTGATCGGGCTTTGGCGGCAGGGGCGCTTCCCGGTGGAGCGGATGATCCGCCGCTATCCCTTCGCCGATTTCGCCCGCGCCTGGCACGATTGCGAAACGGCTGCGGCGATCAAGCCCGTGCTGATAATGGAGAGCTGAGATGGACCGCAGGATTTTCCACACCCAGTTGCGCGCCATGGGCAGCGAGTTCACCATGGAGCAGATCGAGCGTACCAACGCTCTGCTCACTCCGCTGGCTCCCATGCCCGACGAGGAGCGCACTACGCGCGATATCGCCTATGGCCCGCATGAACGCCACCGCTTCAACCTCTTCCGACCGGCGGGAAGCGAACCGGCGGCCTGCCTGCTGTTCGTCCATGATGGCGGCTTCGTGATGGGCGACAAGGGCGCGCAGGGCGCTGCGTTCTACAACAATATCGGCGCCTGGGCGCAGGGGCAGGGTTTTGCCTGCGCGACGATGAATTACCGCCTTGCCCCCGAGGTCCGCTGGCCTGCCGGGCGCGAGGATGTGGTCGCGATGATTCTTCACCTCTCCGGCTATGCCTCCGATTACGGGATTGATCCGGAACGGATATTCCTCATGGGCCATTCGGCCGGTGCTACCCATGTCGCCGATACGGTCGCCGTCCCCGGGGAGGCGGCCGGCAAATTCGCGGGCGCGATCATGAGCTCGGGCTTCTATGATCTCTCCATCGCGGTGCGCGATCCTTTCAAGCCCCAATATTACGGCGCCGAGCTGGCCGACTGGTCGCCTATGTCGGCCCTGCCTGGCCTGCTGGAGAGCGATGTCCCCTGCCTCTTCGCCCTGGGCGAACTGGACATGGCCGAATGCCACGATCAGGCCCATGTTCTGGCCGGGGCCTGGTTTGGCGCGAAAGGGCGGCTGCCGGTGATTCATGTACAGGCGGGCCACAATCACATTTCCGCTGCACGCCAGATTGGCAGCCCGGTTGATTCATTCGGAGCCCTGGTAAGCGATTTCATCGGCGCCCGGTAAGCTTCCGGTAAGGTCCCCGCGTTACCCGTCGACAAAGTGTTGCCCAAGGGCGACGGACCGATCTCCATTTCGGGGATTGCTGTTGTTTCGCGTAGACAGTTGCTTGAACGGGACATAATCTAACATTCTTGAAGTGAGTGCCTTTCGTTCGTGAGGGTTATCCGCAAACGCTTTGTTGACTTTCGTTATCAGGGCATTTGGGGATGATTGGCGCGAAAGTGGTTGTTAGGCATGGACGAATGGGGGCCAAGGCGGTATGAAACCTGTCAAATCGGTCTCCGATAATAAAACCATCGCCCAAAAAAGGGCGGGTCGCAAAGCTTTCAGGGCCGCAGAGGCCCGCTGAAGATTCGACTGCAGAAGCTGCCATTCTTGGGGGCTATATGAGGGAGTTATACGGATGAATCGCAACACGCGTCGCCTTTTGGCGGTAAGCGTCTCCGCGATGGCACTGAGTGCCGTCCCGGCCCATGCAACGGGCCCGGGCGTGCTTCAGGTCAACGGCGGATCGAACGTGAATGCTTCGATCGATATTACCAATATCGGCACAGCTGCTGATGGCCATGCGGGCGTTACAGGTTCGCCAGCGGCTGTTGTAAACAGCGTGGGCACCGGCTGGGTGGTCCAGACTGGCGGAGCGACCAACGATGTCGTGTTGTCGATGATCGCCGATGGCGATGTCGCAATCGTCGCGAATGCAAACGGCGTTGCTACGGCTAATGCTACCGTGTTCGGTGCCGTCCTTCAGATGGGCAATGCAAGCGATCTCGCTTCGATCTCGATCACCAACAGCAGCTCGCTCGCTATCGGTGCTGTCGCTGGGGCTGCTAACCCGGCTGGCAGCGCAAACGCCTATGCGGGCGTCGTCGGTCCTGCTGCGGTCAATCAGATGGCCTTCGGCGCTACCGCCGATGTCAACCTGACCAACGAGCTTGATTCGACCCTGACCATTTCGGGGGTTGCTGCTGCCAATGCTACTCTGACTGCGGATGCGCAGGCTGAAGTCGGTACCGGCGTCAGCCAGATGGCGAATGGCAATGTCGCCACTGCCGATATCGCGAATGACGGCGAATTCGGCGTTTCGGCTCTGGCCAATGCCGGTCTTTCGACCTCGACCACCACTTCGCTGTCGGCTGATAACGCCTTCGCCGAAGCGGATGTAATCTTTGGCGGCATCCAGATCGCCAACGCTTCGGACACTGCGTCCGCCACGCTCAACAACGGTGCGGATGGCGCCTTCAACGTCACTTCGAACGCTAATGCTACTGGCAGTGTCGAAGCTGGCGCCAATGGCTATATCGGTGCGGGCTTCGGCCAGATCGTCAGCTCGGGCGGCGATGCCAACGCAACCATCACCAATGCTGGCGATGCCAATGTCCTGTCGGGCGCCGTTGCGGTTGCCGGCACGGATGATGCCTTCGCTCAGGCGGGTGTCGGTATCGGTGCCTTCCAGTTCGCCAATGCTTCGGAAACGGCGACTGCCTCCATTTCGAACAGCGGTTCGATCGGCATCGGTGGCAATGCCTCCGCGAATGGCGGTGAAGATGCTACCGCTCTCAGCTTCGTCGGCATCGGCATCGGCCAGGTCGCTCTTGGCGACGACAAGGGCTATGCCAAGATCGACAATTCCGGTTCGGTGGACCTCACCGCTTCGGCTTCCGCTGTATCGGGCAGCAAGGGTGCTGGTTCGAACAACGCCGTTGCCGGTGCCGGCTTCCTCGCCGGTGTCGCTCAGGTTGCCTGGGGCAGCACGGAAGCTGCCGCTTCGCTGACCAACGTCGCCACCGCCGATGCAACCGCTCCGGCTTCGATCGTCGGTGCTGCCAAGGCAACTGCGGTTGCTGACAACGAAGCGACTGCCGTTGCAGGCTACGGCATCGGTCTCGGCCAGCTCGCCGTTGCCGACACAAAGGCTGACGCTACGGTCGACAATAACGGTGTCATTTCCTTCACTGCCGCGGCCGACGCCGCTGCGGTGGCGGACGATGCCCATGCCTATTCGGGCTTCCTCATTGGCGGCCTGCAGGTTGCCGTTGCCACCACTGGCGATGCCGGTGTGGACTTCGCCAATGGTACGGCCGGCGAAGTAACCTTCGGCGCAAGCGCCAAGGCCAATGGCGGTGAAGACGCGACGGCTCTCTCGGCCTTCGGTCTCGGCTTCGGCCAGGTCGCTTATGGTGACGATAACGCCAGCGCCAAGCTGGCGAATGACGGTTCGTTCGGTATCAGTGCTGAAGCCGATGCAGTGTCCGGCGCTCTTGGTGGCGGTTCGAACAACGCAGTTGCCGCTGCCGGCTTCCTCGTCGGCGTGGGCCAGGTCGCCTGGGGCAGCACCAGCGCTCTGGTTGATCTGACCAACACGGACACCTTCAGCATTAGTGCCGATGCAAGCGCATCTGCCGCCAATGAAGCCACTGCCCTTGCAGGCTTCGGCGTCGGTGTCGCCCAGCTCGGCGTTGCCGATACTCTGGCTTCGGTCGCGATCACCAACTCCGGCCAGCTCACCATCGGTGCAACTGGCAAGGCGGTTGCCGAAGCTGATGACGCCCATGCTTACGGCGGCTTCCTGGCCGGCGTGGTGCAGGTCGGCATCGGTACGACTGCCGCAGCTGATGTGACCTTCACCAACGCCGCAGAAGGCGCGGTGAACATTGGCGCCAACATGACCGCTAATGGTGGTGAAGACGCCACGGCTGTCGCTCTCGTTGGTGCTGGCATCGTTCAGGGCGTTTACGCCGCTGAAACCGGCTCGGCTGTGCTTGCCAATGACGGCGTGATCTCGCTCGGCGCCAAGGCTGATGCCGCTGCTGGTACCGATAGCGCGATCGCCTATGCGGTTGTTGGTGCTGGCGTGGTTCAGGCCGCTTATGCCGGTACCGAAGCGAGCGTGACCCTGACCCAGGACAATGCTGACGCCGAGCTCAATGTGGTCGCTGACGCAAAGGCTGACGGCGATTATGCCCAGGCTGGCGCGCTGGTGTTCACCGGCGTTGGTCAGCTTGCCATCTCGTCCGGCGATGCGG
Organism: Sphingomonadaceae bacterium; assembly: GCA_035497315.1. GTDB lineage: Bacteria > Pseudomonadota > Alphaproteobacteria > Sphingomonadales > Sphingomonadaceae > Andeanibacterium. The sequence continues at coordinate 992 of DATJDU010000057.1, read as the reverse complement.
CGGTTCTCGTTGACAACATCGACGGCACGATCTCGGTCGGCGCCAAGGCCGTTGCTTCGGGTGTCACCACTGGTCTCGCAGACGCCTCGGTCGCTGCTGGTATCTACCAGCGCGCTCTTGGCTCGACGGCTACCGTGCAGAACACCGGCACTCTCGATTTCTCGGCTTCGGCTTCGGCTGAAGGCAAAGATTTCGCTTCCGCTGATGCCTATCTGAAGGGCGTATCGCAGACTTCCATCGGTGATGACGCTGCGGTGTCCTTCGCCAATGGCGGCACCTTCGCTGCTGTCGCCAACGCTGCTGCTGCCAGCTCTGGCCTCACCGGTGGCGCTGCCAGCGCAGCCGTGATCGGCGTGGACCAGTTCGGCGTCGGCACTGGCACGGTTCCTGCGGAAGTCTTCGCTTCCAACAGCGGGGACTTCACCGTCAGCGCCAAGGCTCTGATGGATGGCGCTGTCTCGTCGACTGCTGGGGCGGCTGCCCTGGGCGTTACCCAGAGCGCTGCCGGCGCGGGTGGCAACCTTACCTTCACCAACAGCGGCACGTTCAGCGTCAAGGCTGATGCCAATGCAGTGGGCACGGACTCCTTCGCAATTGCGCAGGCGGCCGGCTACTCCGCTGCTGGCGGTATCGTTGACCTCGACGTCACCAACGATGGTGCGATGACGGTCACGGCCGTTGCCAAGGCTGACAATGATGCCCATGCCTTCGCAACGGGTATCTATGCCGCAACCAGCACTGTTGCGCTGGTTGGCACGATCGCGAACTCCGATACGCTCACCGTGATGGCTTCGGCCGTTGGCGGCACGGGCGCTACCAGTGCTTCGGTGGCTGCTGCTGCCGGTATCTCGGTGGAAGCTGACGATTACGATCTGGCGATCACCAACACCGGCACGATCGATGTGTCTGCGGTTGTTGCCGATGCCGATGGTTTCGCTTTCTCCACGGGTATCTATGTCGGCAATGACGGCCTGGTTGCCCTTCCGGTTGAA
>DATJDU010000056.1:0-4400 GCA_035497315.1 Sphingomonadaceae bacterium | reverse complement strand
CATCAACGCCGCTTCGCGGCGGTTGAATATCCGCACGATATCTTCGCCCTGCAGGGGAATGTCGGCCTTTCCGGCGCGTATCTCAGCCGGCGAAAACGCGATCACCTGGCGTTGCAGCGTGCGCGGATCCTTCCGGGAAATCACACCCAGCAACATGTAGGGCGCCTCCCCCATTGCACCGGGAGCACGCAAAAGCGCCGAGAGGTTGCGGTAGCTGCTCAGCGAGTAGCCACCCGCAAGATTGCTGGGGCCAAAAAATTCAAACCGACCCACTTGTTCGGAAACGGCCTGCTCGACGAACAGAATGTCGCCGTCCCGCGCCTGGCCGGTGGGCGCTGTCATCGCATCCAAGGACAACCGGCCGTCAGCATCGGTCGTCTGCAAAGCGTAACGGAAACTCCCGCGGACCTGCAGCCCGCCCGCCAGCCGCAGCAACTCCTTTACCGGCATGCTGCTTTGCCCGGGAGCCAACTCGTAGATAGCCGGGCGGCGCACCCAGCCGCTGACCGCAGCAACCTTACCCAAGGTCGGAACAACGATGCGATCACCATCCGCCAACAAGACTTGAGGGGCAGACCCGTCGTTCAAAAGCACGTGATAGAGATCGTAAGGGATAGTCCGCCCCCCACGAAGAATGCGGATATTGCGCAAACTGCCCGACTTTTTAACCCCCATGGCCAGAATAAGCGCATCCAGAGGCGAAGACATGCCCGTGGCCAACTTGACGCCCGGCGCATTCACCTCCCCCGCCACCGTCACGCGGACCTGCCGAAACTGTCCAACGGAAACATAAGCACTGGTCGAGATATAGGACTGCTTTACTGCCGAATCGAGCGATGCTTGGAAATCGGCAAAGGTGCGGCCCGCAGCGCGGATCGGCGCCAGCTTCGGCAGCGTGACGTTGCCGTCATTACCAACCACAATATCGTAGCTTGCGTTTTCCTGGCCGCGCAGATTGATGCGAAGCTGGTCGCCCGGTCCGAGAACATAATAGCCCTGAATCGAACCGACCTGCGGCACCGTGATCTGGTTCAGCCCGGCAAACACATCGTAACCGAACAGCTGCAGCGGAAGGTTGGCGCGCTTGGACAGGATCAATTCGATGCGAGAGGGAGGGTTCAGTGGCTGAGGGCTGTCCGGAATTTGGATGGTCTGCGCTTGCGGCTGGGGCGCGCGCGAAAGGCCCGCGCCGCCATTACCCCGCTGCTGTTGAAGCTGCTGCAAAAGCCCCGAAACATCCTGCCCGCCAACATCTGCGGTCTGGGCATGAGCGGCAGGGCTGACGACAGCCAAGGCGACCGCAACTGCTGCAAGCATACTCGACAGGGGCCGGATCGTGCGTACTGGTCGGATATCCGGCTTTTTTGCCCGACTTGCCATGCATACACCATCTTCCCAGCTGCGGCCGCTTCTTAACACACTGCCGTAGCCCCGCAAGACTGAGGGCGGTTCTCCAAACGATATCAACAGACTGGAGCAATTATCGCTCCCACGGCGCCAGGCGGGCGCAAAAGGCCATTACCCGCCGCGGGAAGATATGGCCTCGACGATGAACAGAAATTAAGGGTGTATCAACCGGCCTCACCTCAAATTGTGAAGCGCCGGGAAAATTGATATCGCTGGCCGCGAAAGCCGAAGGTATCAGCAGGCCAATGATTTTCGTCACTGGAGGAGCCGGATTTATCGGCGCGAATTTCGTTCTGGAGTGGCTCACCCACTCCGGCGAGCCCATCGTCAATATCGACAAGCTCACCTATGCCGGAAATCTCGAAACGCTAAAGACCATCGAGCGCGAGGAGAGGCACACCTTCGTGCGCGGCGATATCGCCGACCGCGGGCTGATGTCCGCCCTGCTGGAAAAACATGCGCCCAGCACGATCGTCAATTTCGCGGCGGAATCCCATGTAGATCGCTCCATCCACGGGCCCGGCGATTTCATTCAAACCAACGTCGTGGGCACATTTCATCTGCTTGAAGCCACTCGCGCCTATTGGTCGGGCTTGCCCGCTGAGCGGCGCACCGCGTTCCGCTTCGTGCATGTTTCGACCGACGAGGTGTTCGGTTCCCTCGATGCTACAGACCCGGCCTTTAGCGAAACGAATCCCTATCTGCCTAATAGCCCCTATGCGGCCAGCAAGGCCTCGGCCGATCATCTTGTGCGCGCCTGGCAGCACACCTACGGCTTGCCAGTGATGACCACCAACTGCAGCAACAATTATGGGCCTTACCAGTTTCCTGAAAAACTTATCCCGCTGGTGATCTTGAATGCGCTGGGTGGAAAGAAACTGCCCATCTATGGCGATGGGCGCCAGGTTCGCGACTGGTTGTATGTCAAGGATCACTGCGCGGCGATCTGCCGGGTCCTCGAAGCAGGGCGTATCGGCGCAACCTATAATATCGGCGGCTGCAACGAAAAGCCGAATATCGAAGTCGTCCGCAGTATCTGCGCCATCCTCGACGAATTGCGGCCCCGCAACGATGCGCGGTCCTATAGCGAACAAATCGGATTCGTAACTGATCGCCCCGGGCACGACCGGCGCTATGCAATCGATTCAGCAAAAATCGAACGCGAGCTCGGCTGGACTCCGGCCGAAACATTTGAAACTGGGCTGCGCCGCACGGTGCAATGGTATCTCGACAATGCCGATTGGGTGGCCAATGTGGCGTCCGGCGCCTATCGCGCCTGGGTGGACAAACAGTATGGCCCCTGCCCACCCGCATCCGATATCCGATGACGCGCGTTTGATGCCCAGCCCGACCATACTCGTCACAGGAAAATCCGGTCAGGTCGGCCATGCGCTTTTGCCCGTGCTCGCGAGGCTCGGCACGGTGTTCGCGCTAGGGCGCGCCCAGTGCGATCTTGCCGATCCAGCAGCCATCACGCGCACCGTGCGCGATATCCGCCCCGACATCATCGTCAATCCCGCCGCCTATACCGCCGTCGACAAGGCCGAGGGCGACCGGGACAGGGCTTTCGCAATCAATGCGCTGGCGCCAGCCATCTTGGCGGAGGCGGCAAAAGATGTGGGCGCGGCGATGATCCACTATTCGACCGATTACGTATTCGACGGGCGAAAGACAGACCCTTATCTCGAGGATGACGAAACACATCCGCTTTCGGTCTATGGCACCAGCAAGCGCGACGGCGAACGCGCCCTGCGCGCGACGCTGCGCGAACACGTTATCCTGCGAACCTCCTGGGTCTTCAGTCCAGCGGGCGCGAACTTTCTCAAGACGATGATCCGGTTGGCGGCCGAGCGCGAGGAATTGGCCGTCGTCGTCGATCAGGTTGGCGCGCCCACCAGCGCAGACCTTCTGGCGCAGGTCACGGGCAAGATCGTGCAAGCGATCCTGGGCAAGCGGCAGACGGCAGCCTATGGCACCTATCATCTTGCCGCGGCGGGCCAGACAAGTTGGCACGGCTATGCCGTTTTTGCGATCGAGGAAGCGCGGGCAGCCGGCCTACCGGTTCGCGTGACAAAGGACGCGATCAGACCGATTCCCGCCAGTGCTTTCCCGACGCCCGCAGCGCGTCCGGCCAATTCGCGCCTCGACACGGCCAAGCTGCGGGGCATATTCGGCATTGATCTGCCGCCATGGCAGGATGGCGTGCGTTTGGCCGTGGAGGCATTAGCCCGATCATGACTGAGGTGAATTCCAGGACCCGCAAGGGCATCATTCTGGCCGGCGGCTCCGGCACGCGGCTTTATCCGCTGACAAAAGTGCTCTCGAAGCAGTTGGTGCCCGTCTACGACAAGCCGATGGTCTATTATCCGCTCACCACGCTCATGCTGGCCGATATCCGGGACATTCTCATCATCTCCACCCCGCGCGACACGCCGCGGCTAGCGGAATTGCTGGGCGACGGCACCGAATGGGGCATGAATATCGAATACGCCGTGCAGCCGAGCCCAGATGGACTGGCGCAGGCTTTCCTCATCGGGGAACGCTTCATCGGCGCCTCGCCAAGCGCGCTGGTGCTAGGCGACAATCTTTTCTTCGGCCACGATCTTGCGATCCAGCTCGAAAGGGCCAATGCCCACCGCGAAGGGGCCACCGTCTTTGCCTACCATGTGCAGACGCCAGAGGCTTATGGCGTGGTAGAGTTCGACGAACGCGGTAAGGCGATCAGCATCGAAGAAAAACCCCAGCACCCCAAATCCAGATATGCGGTGACCGGCCTCTATTTCTATGACGACCAGGTGTGTGACATCGCCAGGTCGATCCGCCCGTCAGCGCGCGGCGAACTGGAAATCACCGATGTGAACTTGCGCTATCTGGAGCGCAGCGACCTACGTGTCGAAGTCATGGGCCGGGGCTTTGCATGGCTGGACACCGGCACCCCCGAAACCCTGATCGAAGCGGGGACCTTCATCGAGACGCTGCAACGCCGACAGGGC
>DATJDU010000055.1:0-45713 GCA_035497315.1 Sphingomonadaceae bacterium | reverse complement strand
CCCCCGGCTGCATCGAGACAAGGATGAGGAAGTGGCATTGCACCCATGTGCATGAACCATTGCCCTATTCACCGCCATTGGCCTTGCGATAGTCCGCAAAGCGCGGGCTGGTGGACAATATATAGCCACGCACCAGCGTATTTCCTTCATGGCAGGCATATTCGAAAGGCTGGTAGCTGTCGTCGCGCCGCCAGGGGAAGCCCATCTTGAACGGCTGGGCCAGCACTTCGGGATCGGATATCCACGCCTCGTAATATATCTGGTCGGGCGAAGTGGGCGTGAAGCGCTCCACCATCGTCATCGCGGTGCTGGTGGGGATCGGCTGGTTGGTGGGGCCGACGATCACCATCGGCACCTTGCCGTTGAAATTGGCGGTTTCCACCACCAGCGTATCGCCATCCCAATGCCCGCGCGAGGAGCCGAGCCAGGGGCGCAGCGCATCGGGCAATTGCGGCGTCCCATCCAGCGGGATGATCCGTGTTTCATGCACCAGTTCCAGATTGATCACCACATAGCCTGGCGACTGGAAGATGCGCACGCCATTGTTGTAGGGAAACGGGATCATGCTGGCAGGCAGGCCGCGCGTGATGCAGTGATCGAGCGAGTTGAAATCGTCGAGCCGGTCGAACGTCTTTTCGGACCAGCTGCTCTTCATCCCCGCCGCGCGGCGCTGGCCTTCCTCATTCATATGGATGCGGCCATCGGCCGGTTCGACGATCAGCGAGGTCTGGCGGAGCGCGCGCCCTCTTTCGAACCAATTGCCGGAGCCCAGCTTGTTCGCCTGATCCTCCTCATCGGCCAGTCCGCGCAGCTGAGCGGCAGCATCGGCGGCCTGCTGGAATTCCTCCTCGGTCATCAGCTTGCGCGTGCCAAAGCGCGCGGAACGCTGCATCGGCGTGTTACCGAGATCGAGCGGCCAGGTGCCGCGAAGGTCCGGATCTCCCCACGAAGTGCGCGGAGCCTTCCAGCCCGCCTGTTTCGCGGGGGGAACGCCTACTTCCGCTTCGCTCTGCTGGGCCAGAGCGGGAACGCCCGCCGCAAGACCGGCGATCCCCGCTATCGTGGCTATTGTCCTGCCAATCATCACCCACTCTCCCGCTTTTTCTAGTCAGGGTGCCGGCTGGAGGAGGTGTCGGTCAGTGGCTCTTGTGGGCCTCCTGCTCCTCCAGCGAGGGCGGCGCGGGGGCGAAGACCGGCACCGGCTCGCCCTTGATCTCGCCCATGGCGACATTCGTGTCGATCAGCGCGCGCGACTTCGGCGTGCCGCCATATTCCATGCCTTCGAGCAGATCGGTGCCGAGGAAGACAGACCATTTGCCCTCCTTCTCCAGCTTCGCGACCACATGACCCGGCGTCTCGCCCTTTTCGACCGCCACCCTGGCGCCGTCCACGATGGCGCGCATGAAGCCGGCGTAATTCTTGAAGCCCTGCCATGTGTTCACATGGCCGTGACCTTCGATCACCTTGTCCACGCCCTTGATCCCGGAAATCGCCTTGTCGAGCGTGTCGGGCAGCGCCAGCATCGAGCCACCCGAGCCGGAATCGATCAGGGGCGACATGTTCCAGGCCATGATATCGCCCGCTGCCATGGCCTTCTCGGCCGGGAACACCACGAAAGTGTCGCCATTGGTGTGGCCGGGGCCGAAATAATAAAGATCGATCTGATCCTTGCCGGAGCCCAGGGTCTTCTTGTCGGAGAAAGTGATGGTCGCCTTGGTCGCCGGATTGGCGAAAGGCCCGGTGGAGGCGGACTTGGCGGCATTGTCCTGCATCACCACGTCGATCGTGGGCGAGGATTCCTTGAAGAAATCGTTGGAACCCAGATGGTCCGGATGGGCATGGGTGTTGATGATCATCTTCACCGGCAGGTCGGTCACCTTGCGCAGCTCGTCCAGGATCGCCTGGCCATTGCCGGGCATCTTGGTATCCACCAGCACCACGCCATCCTTCTGCAGGAAGATGGTGGTGTTACCGCCGCCGCCGAAGACCTTGTAGAGATTGTCGCTGATCTTCTCGATCGGGCGCGGCGGGGGCAGACCTCCGCCACGCTGGGCCGAAATGCCCACCGCCGAAAGCCCGGCCACGACCAGGGCCGAGAGGATAACCGCTCTTTTCATCACATCGCTCCCGCAAGGAACACGCGCTGGATGAACCACCAGCTGCCCGCTCCTATCACTATCACCGAGCCTGCCTGCGCGACCCGTTTGCCCCAAAGCTCGCTCTTTCGCCGGATCGCCCACAGCACGAAGGCCACGGGCACGACCACGGCAAGCTGCCCCAGTTCGACTCCGACATTAAACGAAAACAGCGACCAGCCAAGGGCTGATTGAGGAAGTCCGAATTCCCTGAGCACGCTGGCGAAGCCGAAACCGTGGATCAGCCCGAAGGCCAGCGCCATCCAGAAACGCAGGTCCCGCCCTTGTCCTCGCAGCAGATTATCGGCCCCCACCACCACGATGGTAAGCGCAATCGCCGGTTCCACTATGGAGGCCGGAACGGTGACAATGTCCAGCGCGGCCAGCGCCAGGGTGATCGAATGGCCGATAGTGAAAGCAGTGACGATTCGCACCAGCCCCCACACACTGCCGCCCATCAGCATCAGGCCCAGCAGGAACAGCAGATGATCCGGCCCGATCCAGATATGGTGCATGCCCGATGGCACGAAGGTCTTGATCACGGCCACCACGCCCTGCCGCGTGCCGGTGAAATAGGTCTGCGGCTTGCTGTCCTTGCCGAAAATCCACTGCTGGGTCAGCTGGCCGTCCTCATAGACGTTCACGAAGGTCTGGTGCTGCGGATCGTAGGGAAACAGGTTCGGCGCCAGAGTGAAGGTGCCGGGCGGCGGGCCATCGATCGTGAAGCCGAAACGCAGCGCCTTCTGGTCCGGCAGGGCGCTGGGTTCGGTCCATTGCAGGCGCAGGGGTTCGCCAAGGTCGATGCCGAGGCGCGGCTGGATGATCCGGGCAATATCCCCTTCGCGCGCATGGAGGATATCGTGGACCAGCAGCGGCGTGGGATCGGCAAAGCCCAGCTCATGCGCCACGTCCAGCGCATGGACGGTCAGCACGCCCTGGATGCGGTCCTTCTCCAGCTTGATGTCCAGATAGCTGAACGGCGCAGGATGAGCCGAGGCCGGGGCGGCCAGCGCGAATGCGAACAGGGCCGCGAGCAGGATCGCCAGCCCGTAAAGGGGCCGCTTGAAAGTGAATGAGGCCAAGGAAAAACTCGCTGCCGGTTGGAAAGCGCCGGAACCTAGGGAGCCAATTCCGCAAGGTCCAGCACCGCCCATGGCGGCATTCCCGAAATTCCGTTTCATTCTGCCCCAACCCCGCGAAATTCCGCGCTTTTCACTGGCGCGGCGAGGGGTGGAAGGTTAGCTTCCTTCCATGAAGCACACCCTCCTGGCGCTTGCCGCCTCCGCCCTGCCCTTCCTCGCCTCGCCTGCCGCTGCCGAGCCGCTCTATGTGGCCGCAGGCAAGCTGCTGGATGTGGAGAGCGGCAAGGAGCTGACCGGCCAGTGCATCCTGACCGACAGCGGCAAGATCGTGCGGATCGAAGCCTGCGGCGCGACGCCTGCCGGGGCCGAAAAAGTGGACTGGAGCGCCTATACCGTGCTGCCCGGCCTGATCGATCTGCACACCCATCTGGCCGATGCCGGACAGAGCGCCGATCTGGCCGAGCCGATCAAGACCTCCCCCCAGGCGACCGCGCTGATCGGCGCACAGAATGCGCACACCACCCTGCTCGCCGGCTTCACCACCGTGCGCGATGTGGGCACTTATCGCGGGCTGACCGATGTCGCCCTGCGCGATGCGATTGCCAAGGGCCGCGTGCCCGGCCCGCGCATGTTCGTGGCCGGTGCCTATATCACCACGCCCGGCGGCGGGGGCGAGCTGAACGGAGTGGTGCCGAACGACCAGCTGCCGCCCGACATGCGGCTGGGAGTTTCCTCCACGCCCGAGGAAGCGCGCGAGAAAGCGGAATTCCTGTTCGATAATGGAGTGGATTTCATCAAGCTGATCGCCACCGGCGCGGTGCTGGCGATCGGAACCGACGTCAATGCGACGGAACTGAGCGAGGAACAGATGCGCGCCGCAGTGGAAGTGGCGAAGGCCCACGGTTCCTATGCGACGGCTCATGCCCATGGCGCCGAAGGTCTCAAATCCGCGATCCGCGCGGGGGTCCATTCAATCGAACATGCCAGCCTGATCGACGATGAGGGCCTGCAGATGGCCAAGGATAACGATGTGTGGCTGGTGATGGATGTGTTCAACGGCGATTATATCGACGAGGTCGGCACTAAAGAGGGCTGGCCGGAGGAATATCTCCAGAAGAACCGCGACACCACTCTCGCCCAGCGCGAACGCTTCGCCAAGGCGGTGAAGATGGGGGTGAAGATCGCCTATGGCACCGATAGCGGCGTCTATCCCCATGGCATGAATGCGCGCCAGTTCGCCTATATGGTCAAATGGGGCATGAGCCCGCTGCAGGCCATCCGTTCCGCCACGCTGGATGCGGCGACCCTGATGGGGAAGCAGGGTGAGTTCGGTACTATTACGCCGGGCAAGTCGGCGGATATCATCGCCGTGGCAGGCGATCCGCTGAAGGATGTACGGGTGCTGGAAAGCGTGAGCGGAGTGATCAAGGAAGGCGTGCGGTATAAGTAGGAGGGTTTCGTCATTCCCGCCCCACACACCCACACCCGCTCATCCTGAGCTTGTCGAAGGACACGGGAAGGGGCTCGCCCCATATTCCTTTTCATTGGGCAAGCCGGGGTGCGCGTCCTTCGACAGGCTCAGGACGAGCGGAGGTGGTGAGCCACCCCCACAAACCATTTTCCTACATCGCGAAATTCTGCCTTAAACTTGCGGATGAAGCACTATCCCCGCACATCGCCCCGCCGCGCCCGCCATGCCCGGGTTCCGGCTTTCTCCCCCGTACCCCTGCGCGCCCGTGCCGATGGCTGGACGCCCGCGCGGCAGTCCGCCTTTCTGGCTTCCCTGGCCATAACCGGCTGCGTCACCAAGGCCGCCCGCCGCGTGAAAATGGCACGGGAGACCGCCTATCGCCTGCGCGCCAAACCCGGCGCAGGCAGCTTTGCCGCGGCATGGGATGCGGTACTGGGAAAGGCATCGCAGGGCGATAAACGTAAGGTCACAATCGAGGAGCGTGCGCAGCGCGCCCTCCATGGTCTGCTCAAGCCCCTCATCTATCGCGGCGAACATGTCGGCACGATGCGAAAGGCCGACAATTCCGCGCTTCTCGGGCATCTGGCGCAGATCGACCGGGCCTTTCGCCAGCCCCCTGAGGCAGGCGAAAGGTCACAGGGTTTCACCCGCGTTTCTGCGTCACCTTTGCCCGGACCTCGTTTGCCCGGGCCTCGTTTGCCCGGGTTGGGCGGACCCGGTCCAGACAAGGGGCCGCTTCAGAGGAAGCGCCCGTATCCGCCCTTGTCGCCGATCACCACCTGCGCACAATTGTGGCCCGGTGCGCCGGTCACGCCGCCGCCCGGATGGGTGCCCGCGCCGCACATATAGAGGCCCTTGATCGGCCCGCGATAGGAACCGTGGCCCAGCACCGGCCGGGCCGACCACAGCTGATCGAGGCTCATATTGCCATGCATGATGTCCCCGCCGATCAGGCCGAACTTGCGTTCAAGGTCCATCGGCGAATGGATCTGGCGGGCAATGACGCTGGCCTTGAAGCCGGGCGCCTGGGCTTCCACCGTATCGATGATGCAATCGGCGGCCGCCTCGCGCTCGTCGTCCCAACTGCGGCCGTCGGGCAGTTCGGGGGCGAATTGCTGGCAGAACAGGCTGGCCACATGCTGCCCTTCGGGCGCCAGCGTGGAATCCACGGTGGAGGGGATCAGCATTTCCACGATCGGCTTCTTCGACCAGCCGTAACGCTTCGCATCGAGGAAGGCCTCGTCCATGTAATCCAGCGTGGGCGCCAGAATGATGCCGGACTGGTGATGCTCGCCCACTCCGGGCAGGCAGGTGAAGTTCGGCAGTTCGGACAGGGCCACATTCATGCGGAAGGTGCCCGATCCGGCCTTGAAGCCCCGCATCCGGCGGCGATATTCCTCCGACAGGTCGGACGGGGCGATCAGCCGGTCATAGAGCAGCTTGGGCCCGACATTGGCGATCACGCGGGACGCGGCGATTTCCTCGCCGCTTTCCAGCTTCACGCCCACCGCCTTGCCGCCATCCACCAGCACCTGCGCCACGGGGGTTTCGAGGCTGATTTCCACGCCGCAGGCTTCGCATACCCGGGCCATGATCTGGGTGATCTGGCCCATGCCGCCCACCGAATGGCCCCATGCGCCCTTCTTGCCGTTCACTTCGCCGAAGACGTGATGCAGCAACACATAGGCACTGCCCGGCGTATCGGGCGAAGCGTAATTGCCCACCACCGCATCGAAGCCGAAAGCGGCCTTCACGGCCTCGCTCTCGAACCAGCCATCCAGGAAGCTGCGGGCGGACTTGGTGAACAGGTCCAGCACGTCGCGCTTCTGGCTGAGCGAGAGCTTGGCCAGCCCCCGGCCCTGCAACGCGCCGTCGATCAGGGTGCGGAAACCCTCGCCCACATTGGGCGGGGACTTGAGCGCGAGGCCGCGCAGCACTTCGGCCACCGTCTCCAGCGCATCGTAATAGGCAGGCAGCACATCGGCATCGTGATCGGAGAATTTGCGGAACTCTGCCTGAGTCCGTTCCAGACCTCCGCCCAATTTGAGGTAACCCCCATCTTCCTGCGGCAGGAAGTTGGAGATCGGCCGTTCGATCACGCGATAGCCATGATCTTCCAGCCGCATGTCCCTGATCACCTTGGGCTGCAGCAGGCTGACGGTATAGCTGGCCACCGAATTGCGGAAGCCGGGATGGAACTCCTCGGTCACAGCCGCGCCGCCCACGACATCGCGCCGCTCGACAATGCGCACCTTCAGCCCCGCCTGGGCGAGATAGAAGGCGCAGGTCAGGCCATTGTGGCCCGCGCCGATGATTATTGCGTCATATTTGGCAGTCATGCGTGGCTCCATCCGCGAGCGGGTTGCTGTTCCTGGCGGGCTTCGGGAATCGTCTCGCGCATCCGGGCGCAGAAATGACGCAGGCACACTTCCTTGTCGGACAGCGGCCCCATCGAGAAGCTGCGCGAACTCATGCCCTGCTGCACGCGGGTGATCAGGGCGGTATCTTCGGCATTCACCAGCCGGTTGATCCGCCAGTTGAGATAGCGCGCGGCACGCATTTCGCGCCGGTCATCGTCCAGCACATAGCTGATTTCGCGGATCATGCTGGTGGTGGGGCTGATCGGCAGCCACTGCATGAAGTCCACCTGATCGGGATAGATATCGAACGCCACATTGGGCCAGAGCTTGAAATAGAGCCAGTGGCGCTGGTTCGCTTCGGGCAGATGCGGCACGGGCGGCAGCAGCCGCTGATAGGCCCGCTCCGACCAATTGTCGGAAAGCCGATCCTCCATATCGCCCCACATGCGATCGACATGGGTGGTCGCCTCCACGCCATAGCTCTTGCCGAACAGGCGGGTGAGGCCGGGATGGGCCACCGGAATGTGCAGGCCATCGGAGTAATTATCGCCGATATTCTTCCAGTTCACATCGCGCGGACGCATGGTCACGCGGCCCAGCGCCTTCAGTTCCTCGAAGCGATAGGGGGCCACCATCGCTTCGTAAGGGGCCATCATTTGTGCGACCGAAGGGCCCTCGTCTTTCAGGCGAACGAAGATGAAGCCGCGCCAGATTTCCATGCTGACGGGGGCAAGGCCGTGGCTGGCCTTGTCGAGGCCGGGATAGGATGGGCTGTCGGGCACGCCGGTCAGCTTGCCGTCCAGCTCATAGACCCAGGCATGATAGGGGCAGACCAGCTTCCTGGCGCAGCCGCTGGAGCCATCGACGATCCGCGATCCGCGATGGCGGCAGACATTGGTGAAGGCGCGAACCTCCCCATCCTTGCCGCGCACCACGATCACGCTTTCGCCGATATATTCCAGCCCATGCCAATCGCCGGTGTTCGGAATGTCGCTGACGTGGCAGACCACCTGCCATGACGATGCAAACACCCGTTCCTTCTCCAGCTCGAAGAATTCCGGATCGTGATAGGTCCAGGCCGGCAGGCTCCAGCCTTCCAGCGGATCGGAATTACGGGTCTGTTCCTGAAGCAGAGTTGCCATGTCACCATCCTTGCTATACGATCGTATAACAAGCTCATGAGTGCCCGGCAAGCCACATTCACCCGCGCCGCGCCCGATGAAAGGCGGCAGAGCCTGATCGAGGCAACGGCCCGCTGTCTGGCGGAAAAAGGCGCCGCCGGAATTTCCGTGCGGACGATCTGCGCCGAAGCGGGCGTCTCGCCGGGGCTGCTGCGCCATTATTTCGGCGGAGTGTCGGATGCGATCGCGGAAACCTATCGCTGGACCGGCCGCCAGATCGGCGATGCGCTGGAAGCAGCCGTGGCCCAGGCAGGCGATGATCCGCGCGCAAGGCTGCTGGCTTACCTAACCGCCAGCTTCCGCCCGCCGATCTCCACCCCGGAACTGCTGGCCACCTATATCGCCTTCTGGAGCCTCACCCGCAGCGATCCCGCCATCGCCACCGTCCGCGCCGAGGTCTATGGCGATTACCGCGCCGGGCTGGAGCGGCTGATCGGGGAATACCGCCCTGCCCTTGCCGATACGCGCCTGGCCTCCGTGGCGCTCACCGCGCTGATCGACGGCCTATGGCTGGAACTCTCGCTGGGCGATGCGCCGTTTACGCAGACGGAGGCGGAGGAACTGGCGGAGAAGTGGCTGGATAGTTTGCTGGGTTAGTATTGCGCCAAGTCCCGCTCGTCCTGAGCCTGTCGAAGGACGAGCGGAGGTTTGAAAGGGCTATACTGCCCTCCCCTCCCGCCGCGACCACCACCACACCGGCAGCCCCGCCAGCATCAGCACCAGGCTGAGCGCGCTCGCCTCGATCCCCGCGCCCCACAGGGTCCAGAGCGAATAGGCCACGCCCACCACCGCGAAGACCCGCACCACGCCCAGCTTCAGCGCCGCCAGCGAGCAGGCAAGATAGAGCCACAAAGTGGCCGAGGTCGCCAGCAACAGCAGGAATTCGAACAGGCCCTGCATCGATTTGCTGGCGTTCATCAGCACGAACAGGCTGGCAAGTACCGAAGAGACAATCAGCGCCCGGCGCGGAGTGCCCCTTGCGTCGGTCGCGGCGAAGCGGCGGGGCAGCAGGCCTCGCGCTGCCATATCGCGCGGCATCTCGCCCTGCAGCAGCACCCAGCCATTGAGCGCGCCGACGCAGCTGATCACCGCAAACACCGCCACCGCAGCCGCCGGGCCCGGCGCCCAATAGCGCTCGACGAAAGTGGAAAACGGCGCGGGAGACGTGGAGGCTATATCCGCCGGCAGCATCAGCGCAATGGCCGAACAGACCAGCAGATAGAGGATGCCCGTCAGCCCGGTGCCCCATAGCGTGGCGCGCGGCACATTGACTTCCGGGTTCTCCACCCGCGCGGCGGCGAGGCTGGCACATTCGAAACCGAGCAGCGCCCAGAGCGTAAGCGTCGCCGCGCCGCTCACCTTTCCGAAACTGATCGCCTCGGGCTGGTAGGGCGCAATGTCGCCCCCGCCCGAAAGCAGCAGTCCGGCAGCGATCACGATCACCACCACCAGCGGCACCACTTTGAGCGCCAGCGTAATCACCTGGAACCGGCCGGCCGCACGGGTGCCGCGCAGGTTGATGAGGGTCGTCGCCCACAGCAACACCAGCGCCGCAATGGCGGGGCGGTAGGAGCCTGCGGACAAAGCGGGCACGATGCTGGAGAGATAGCTCACCGCCGCCACAGCGATGGCGACCACGGTGGTCCAGATCGAGACGAGATAGACCCAGCCGATCAGGAAGGCGGGGACTTCTCCAAAGGCTTCCTCCACAAAGCCGGTCGCCCCGCCCGCCTGCGGCACGGCACGGGTAAGGCGAGCAAGAAGGAAGGCGAGGACCAAGGCGCCGCCGATGGTGAATATCCATCCGCCCACGGCGTTCCAGCCATAGGGCGCGAGGCTGGAGGGGAGGAGGAAAACGCCCGAACCGATCATGTTCCCCATGACCAGCGCAATCGCCGCCACCAGGCCGAGCTTACGGCCCGGCACCGGGCTACCCTGCGTCATTTCCCCCTCCCGTCGCGGCTGGATCAGAAGTCCGCGCCGAGCTTGATCCCTACCAGCCTTGGCTTGATCACGTAATCGTAAAACACGCCCCCGCCGGCCGTAACGCCGAGTGTGTCACCGCAGACGCTTTCAAGGCACTGCGTGCCCGTGCTGATCTTACCATGGGTATTGAACAGATTGGTGGCGAACAGTTCGAGCCGGTAAGAGCCGGTGTTGACGCCGATGCTGACATCCGCCGTGGTATAGGCATCGAGATTGCCCAGAAGCGCGTTCTCGACATCACGCAGATCGTTGCGGCGCTTGCCGATATGGCTCGCTGCGAACTGCACATGCCCATCCCAATCGCCCAGCGGGAATTCGTAGCGCACTATGGCATTGCCCTTGAATTTGGGCGTTACCGGCAGCTGCGTTCCCGCCGACGCCAGCAATGCATTGTCCGCCGGGTCGGTGCAGTCGAAGTTCTCATTGGCGATAAGACAGAAATCGCGAATGATCGTCGCATCGTTATAGCTGCCGCTCAGCGAGACGGTCAGCCCGTTCTGGGAATAGGTGAAGTCGCCTTCAATGCCGCGGATGCGCGCAAGGCCGGCATTGCGGATTTCGGTGAGGCCGCTCTGGCCCAGGAAGGAGAGCTGAATGTCGCTCCAGTCTTCCTGATAGATCGCGCCATTGAACGTGACCGGGCCGAAGCGGGTTTTCCAGCCGATTTCATAATTGTCGAGCGTATCCGGGCCATAGGGCGGCAGCGAGCCACGGCGGTTGATGCCGCCGGGGCGGAAACCGCGCGACCAGGTGGCATAGACCATCACATCGTCGGTGACCTTGTAGGTCAGATTGAGTTTGTGAATGAAATCCGTGTCGGAAGTCGACTTGTCGAGATTGTTGCAGGGCGCGCCAGGCACAGTGGACTCGGCCGCGCAGAGATATTGCGGGTTCGAACTGAACCCCGGATTGTTGTAACCGAAGAAGCCTTCCAGCGAGTTCTTGTAATAATAGACACGGATGCCGCCGGTCAGCGTCAACTTGTCGGTCAGGTCGTAACTCAGCTCGCCGAAAGCGGCGAGATCGCGATCGACGCGCTTCTGGGCAGTCAGCCAGATGTTGTCGACAGTACCGGGCACCTGGATGTCATCGGCGATATTGTCGATGATGTAGTGCTGGGTGATGTAGTGAACCTGGCGCTGGCCGAAAATGCCACCGATGAAGCGCAGCGGCGCATCGGCCGGAGAACTTACGCGCAATTCGCCAAACATGCGGCGGTATTTGTCCCCGCCCTCGACATATTGGTTGGGGCTTACCTGATCGCCATTATTGTCAGGCACGATATAGCCCGAGCCGTACAGTGCATAATAGAGCGAGTCATAGAAATAGGAGTAGTCGGAGTAGTCCGAAACGACCTGGTCATCGCGCCACAGATGGCCTGCGGTGGCAACCAGATCCCAACTGCCGATCTTGCCTTCGATGGTCAGTGCCGCCTGGAGCCACTTGTCCTCGCTCCATTCGGGATTGTACTGAACCGTCTGATATTTGCCGGACACCGCGCTGCTACGCTCTTCGGCAAAGGTGCCATTGGTTTTCTGCACCTGCCCCATGATGGTGGGGCGGATGGTCCAATTATCATTAAGCTCGATCCCCAGCGCCAGACGGGCGCCATAGGTTTCAGCGTCGTTATAATCTTCCTTCACATAGGCTGCGTTAGTCTGGGTCGCAGTCGCGGTGTCATAGGCCTGCTCCATCGAAGGATAGACGCGAGAACCGGCGACATTGTCGATATAGCCGGCATCCTTGCGGTACCACGCCACGATGCGCGCGGCGGCGTTGTCAGCCAGGCGAAGATTGACGAAACCTTCCGCGATCCCGCCGATTCCGCCACTCGTCACAGTATTCAGCTCAAGGTCGGCCGAACCGTAAGTGCCGTTATAGTCGGGCTTGTTGGTGACCAGCTTGATCGTGCCGGCCATGGAACTGGCGCCGTAGAGCGTGCCCTGCGGACCGGCCAATGCCTCGACACGGGCAAGATCGTAAGCATGGATATCGAGCGCGCCCTGAATGGTGGTGACGGGCATTTCGTCGAGATAGGTGCCGACTGTGGGCAACGACGACGAGTGATTGGCATTCTCGCCGGAGGAGACGCCGCGGAAATAGACCTGCGAGAAGCCCGGCCCGGCGCTCTGCACCATCACCGAGGGCAAGAACTTCACCAGATCCTGCAGATCGTTCACCTGAAGCTCGTCGAGCTTTTCAGTGCCCAGTGCAGTAATCGCGACCGGCACGTCCTGAAGATTCTGCTCTCGCTTTTGCGCAGTGACGATGATCACGCCATCGTCATCCTGCGCGGAAGCCGGGGTTACTGCCACCAGTGAAGTGGTCGCGAAAAGCGCAATGGCCAGATGGTGGCGATTGGAGGAAGGAATTACTCGCATGTCGGGCCCCTCTTGCATCTATGCTGCAAGAGCGAATGCGCCAGTTTTTTACATTGGTGACAATAGCGCAATCACCGGGGTGGTCGCACGCGAAACCATTTTTTAGAAACTATGACATTTCTGCCACAGAGAGTCTTCGCATTGTAATTCGCTGTCAGGCATGGCGGGCATAGGTTTCCGGCAGGTCGCCGAGCGCCTCCCTGAGCGGGCCGAGCCATTTTTCATAGGGAATCCATTGCCCAACCCCATCGCGGTTGATCGGACGGCGGACCTGCTCGCTCGAAGCGGTGCGCACGGCCCGGCGGTTGAGATGGAAGGAGAGACAGGCTTCCTCGAAAGGCAGGCCAAGATAATCCAGCAAGGCGCGCACCACGCCTTCCGGGTCATCCAGCAATTCCTCGTGGATCACCCGGTGGACGCGGCCGGGCAGCACAAGGTCATAATGGTGCATCGCCCGGATATAATCCGCGTAATAGCGGCCGATATGGGCAAGATCGTAAGTGAAGCCCTGCCCCTTGGCGAAATGCTGGCGGAAGTTGGAGAAGCAGCAATCCAGCGGATGGCGCCGGGCATCGATGATCTTCGCATTGGGCAGGATCAGATGGATGAACCCGGCATAGGCCCAGTTGTTGGGCAGCTTGTCGATATAGAAGGGCCTGCGGGTCTTGCGCTGTACCCGGGTGCGTTCGAGGAATTCGGCGCCGAGTTCCGCCAGCTTCGCCCCGTCCATCGCAGCCACTGCGTCCGGCCAGTCGCGCGCGGAAAGTCCGGCGGCGCGTGCTTCGCGCATGGCCATGGCGGGGATGTCGGGCAGTTCCATCGTCCCTTCCACCTGCGAGTGGCTGGCCAGGATCTGCTCGATCAGAGTGGAACCGGCACGCGGCAGGCCAAGGATGAATACCGGATCGGGCGCCGGATGGCCCCAGCCTGCCCGCTCCTCCAGAAACGCCGGTGTGAACCTGGCCGCGACACTGTCCACCTGCGCGGCCACCATGGCCGGATCATGGGCCATCTGGGCCGAACGCAAGGCGTTGCCTTGCGCATAATGGTGGAAGGACGGTTCGACCTCGCCCCGGTCGCCATAGGCCTTGCCCAATGCGAAATGGAGATGCAGCCGATCCTCATCGGCGGGAGGCGGATCGGCGGCAAGCCCTGCCTCCATCGCCGCGACATCGGCCTCGTCGAAACTCACCGTCTTGAGATTGGCGAGGCTCCACCAGACTTCGCCCAGATCGGCCTGACATTCGAGCGCCCTGCGATAGGCCGCGATCGCATCCTCCTGCCGGCCGATGGTCTTGAGCACATGGCCATAGCTCATCCAGATGCGGGAATGGCCGGGGAAGGTTTCTGTCAGTTCCCGATAGAGGCGGGCAGCCTCATCGTAATCGCCGGTCCGGCCAAGCACGGCGGCGCGCAGATTGCGGCTTTCCAGATCGTCACCGGCGGCGGCCAGAATATCCAGTTCGGCAATCGCCTCGGCATAACGATGCTGCTTGTTGAGAATGGCGGCAAGATTGGCCCGCGCCGCCATAAAGCCGGGGGCCAGTTCCAGTGCGCGGCGCAGCAGCTTTTCCGCATCGCCCAGCCGCCCGATCCGGGCAGCCAGCTCCGCCATCAGCCGGATGGCGGCGACATCGGTGGGCTGAGCCCTGAGCCGCTGGCGCAACCGAACTTCCGCCTGGGGCAGATCGTTCTCCAGCATCGCGGCTGCGATGGCCACCATTTCGGGTTCATAGGCGGTAGCGCGCACGGCGGCCAGCTCCGCTTCGGCAGCGTCCTCCTCCTGCCCGCAGGCCCGCAGCGCACGAGCCAGCAGGCGCCAGGCCCCGGCATTGCGAGGATCGGCCGCCAGCACCTCGCGCAGCCGCCTTGCGGCCTCGGCCGGTTCCTGTTCCACAAGGCGGACGGCTTCAGCCGGAGAAAGCGCTGCGGTCATGCCCGGGGCGATATCACGCGCGGCGGCATGCGATAAGCCCCGATCAGGCGCCCTTGAGCCGCAGTACCAGCACCGCCAGTTCAGTGCGCGAACCAATCGCCAGTTTCTCGTAGATGCGGTGGAGATAGACCTTGATCGATCCCTCCGTTGTCCCGACCTCATCCGCGATCTCGCGGTTGCGCTTGCCCACCGAAACTGCCTCGGCAATCTGCAATTCGCGCGGCGTCAGCCTTGCCAGCGGCGACGGGCGGGGATGTTCGATTGCAAGGTCCAGCGCGCGCTGCATCAGCGGCTGTTCGATGAAGCGCTGGCCGGCCAGCACCGCTTCGATAGCTTCATGCAGACGGTTCTCTGCCCCGTCCTTCAAAACGATCCCGTTCACCTTCGCCTTGACGGCCGAAAGCAGCGCGGCATCCGTGATCTCGGCCGTGAGCAGGATCACCGGCCGATCGTCGCCCCGTGCGCGCAAAGCCGCCAGAACGGATATGCCGCACATCTGCGGCATCCGTACATCCAGCACCACCACATCGGGATTCTCGCGCGCCACCGCTTCCAGCGCGGCCTCGCCATTGTCGACCGAAGCGGCGATCTCGATCCCCAGCCCGCCCAGCACTTCCTCAACGCCGGCACGCAGGAACGGATGATCGTCCGCAAGCACAATCCTGGTCATTTTCTCCCCCCTGAGGGCAATTCGATATCGATACGCGTATCGCCCTTCGTGGTGGCGACCCTTATTGTTCCCCCCAGCGCCGCGACGCGTTCGGAAAGTGTACGCGGCATGATCTTTTCCCCGCCATCTGGAAAGCCCTTTCCATCGTCGGCGATGAGAAGGGCGATCGTGCCGCTATCCTTGCGCCCCGTCCGCACCAGAATGTTGCCCGCGCCGCTGTGGCGCATGGCGTTGGCTACCCCTTCGCGCACCAATTGCTGGATTTCGAACGCCAGCCACGCGGGGATCACCAGCACTTCCACGCTATCTTCGAAACGCAGGCGCACGTCCCAGTGGCGCGCCAGCGCATTGGTCAGCCGCTCAAGCTCCGCCCCCAGATTGCGTGTGCCGGGATTGACCTCGTCGCTGCGCAACCGCTCGATGATGTCGCGAATATGGGCCTGTTCGCCCTGCAGGCTGAGCGAGATAGCCTCTAGCTCCGGCGACAGGTCCTTGCCCGTTCCGGCCTGCCGCCGCAGCGCAGCAAGGCGATAGCCTGCCCCGGCGAGCGACTGGGCCACGCTGTCATGCAGGTCGCGCGCGATGGTGCCGCGCAGGCGCATGGCTGCCGCTTCCCGGGCGAGCGAGACGATCTCCTCCTCGTCGATCCCATGCCCGATCTCACGCGCAAGGGCCTGCCCCAGGCCCAGATGATCGCGGCACAAGCCGGGAATGCCGGTGAGAATCATCTGCCCGATGCCCGTCGTGCCGGCGACGGGGAAAGACAGGCCCGACATCGCCCCCAGGAACCGGGCCAGTTCCGGCCCGTTCCGCGTCCGTTCGACTGACAGGCGGCCATCGGGGCGCAGGACAAGCGCCCGGTTGCGTTCACGATCGAACAGGGCAGGCGCCGCGTCGGCCGCAAGGTCCAGTTGGCCGGGCGGCACATGGCGCGTGCCGCCAGCCGTCAGCGTACCCGCGACATGCAGCGCGCAGCCCGGCTCTTCGGAGCTTTCCCAGGCCAGCGCTGCACCGGTCGCGCCCGAAGCCTCGATGGCATAGGCCAGTGCGGCATCGCAGGGCGACATCGCCTGTGCGACAGGCCCCGGAGAAAACCGGCCGACCAATGGCCCCGCGCGTTGCAGCGTGAACCATGTGACGAGCAGCGACAGCACCAGCATATAGCTGGCCCTGCGCAGATATCGGGCCGGAATGGCGCCCTCCTCGCCCAGATGAAGCAAGATGCCCATCGCCAGATAGACTAGGCTCAACCCCACTGCGATGGCCAGTGTAGTCCGCCAGTTCCAGCGCAACGCGGCCGAAATGGTCATGAAGGAAAAGAAGGCGAAATAGGAACTGACGAAGTCGGCGGAGCCCCCTTCCGTGCAATAGACCGCGGCCATGAACAGCGCCGCGTCGATCAGGAAAGATGGCACGGTGAACCGGTAATCCTGCCACCAATCCGCCCAGGCGATCGGGAACAGCGCCACAGCATAGGCGACATAGGCCGTCAGCAGCACATAACCGATCGGTCCGCCCCGAACCGGCTGGTAGGGATCTAGCCACATCCACAGGGCAAACAGCACCGCCATGGCAATGCGGCCAGCCGCGATAACGCGGCTGGACCTATGTTCGAATATCTCCCGGATCACACCCGCCCCGAATTGCCTCTCCATGCCGGGATGGCATGTTTCGCCGCCCGGTCAAGTCACCAGGCGGGCCCGCTCCGGCCGGGGACAAATTGGAAATTTCCGTGACTGCCGGCGATCTGGGGACAGGCCGGCCAGCCGGATGACTGCCCCGGCCAGGCGGGCTCATCCATTCCGGATGGATTCCGGGCAAATCGGATTGGCCTTGTCCAGCCGCCAGCTTCCCGACTGTGCGGTGCGGCCCATGGCAGCTAGGGTCGGGCCCCTAAACCTCCGGAGTGGAGCTGTCGCGCATTCCCAGAGGGCCGCCGGATCGGCTTGTGTTGCGTCAACGGGAATTGACCCTGGGGGGAAACACATGCCGAGTCTTGTCGACTCAGCGGCAGCGATACTTGCATCGGCGGAACGCAGGCTGGAAGCATCGGCACAGAATGTCGCCAATGCCTCCACGCCGGGGTTCAAGCGGCAGGCGAGCTTTGCCGAAGCGCTGGGAACGGCCGAAGGCGCTGATAGCCGCCTGCCGGCCCAGAAGAGCTTTGTCGACTTCACGCAGGGCCGCCTTGCCGAAACGGGCAGCGCGTTCGATCTTGCAGTCCACGGCCCCGGCCTGCTGCGCCTGCGGGACGGAGATGGCTTCGTCTATACGCGCGGCGGCTCCTTCGCACTGGGGGCGGATGGCGTGCTGGCCGATGCGGCAGGCCGCGTGGTGCAGCAGGCTGGCGGCGGCGATCTGGCCCTGGGCAGCCCGGATGTCGAAGTGCTGGCCGATGGGACGGTGCTGGAAGACCGGCTGCCGGCAGCTCGGATCGGGCTTTACGAAGCCAGCGATCCTGCGGTGCTTACCGCACTGGGCGGAACCGGTTTCAGCGCGCCGGAAGCGGCGATGATGGAAGCTGAAGGATCGCAGATCCGCCAGGGCTTCCTCGAAAAATCCAATGTGACGATGAGCGACGAGATGGTCGCGACAATGGCCGCCCTGCGCCAGGCCGAAGGCGGCGGGCGCGTGGTGCAATTCTATGACGAGCTGATCGGCCAGGCGATTACCACTTTCAGCAGGAGCGGGCGATGAACGGGGCATTCGAAGTAGGCGCCGCCGCGCTGAAGGCGCAGCAGCGCGCGCTGGAAATCCACGCCAACAATGTCGCCAATGTCAACACGCCCGCCTTCAAGCGGACGGAGGCGCGCTTTGCCGAAGTGCTGGCGCGCAATGCCGAAGGAATGGCCGGGACGGATGGGGCCAATGCGCCTGCCTCATCCCTCGCCAGCTTCGGCGGCGTGCGGGTGGTGCCGGGCGAAATGCTGTTCGCGCAAGGAACCCTGCGGCCCAGCGGCAATGCGCTGGACCTTGCGGTGGACGGGCGCGGCTTTGTGGAACTGGCGGGCCCGGGCGGGGAGACGCTGTTCTGGCGCGGCGGACGGCTGCGGGTGAATGAAGATGGGCTGCTCGCCACGGCCGGCGGCATTCCGCTGCATGCAGGGATCGTGGTGCCCGCCGACGCGCAGGAACTGGCCATCGCGCAGGATGGCGTGGTGAGCGTGCGCACCGCCACGGATGAGACCTTGGAGATCGGGCAGATATCGCTCGTCCGCCCGGAACTGGAATCCGCCTTCGAACGGCTGGACGAGGGGCTTTACCGCGCCAGCGAAGGCGCGCGGCTGGTCGATGCCCGGCCGGGCGAGGATGGCGCTGGCCGTATCGTGCAAGCCAGTGTGGAGCAGTCCACGGTGGAGCTGTCGTCGGAAATGGTCGAGATGCTGATGGTGCAGCGCGCCTTCGCCGCCGATGCCCAGATCCTCCAGGCAGCCGACCAGCTTGCTTCCATCACCAACACGCTGAGGCGATAGGCGATGATGCGAGGCGCGATAATATTGCTCGCCATGGCTGCCTGTTTTGGTGGCGGAACTGTTGGCGCGGCTGAACCGGGAAAATGCCTGGCGCTGGTACAAGGCGTGGGCGCCAGCGCATTCCTGACTGCCGAATTGGCCGAACCCGCGCCCTGCCGGAAAGAGCGCCCCCGCCTGCCGCTCGGTTTTGACCGCGATGCCGCCGCCCCATTTGCCACCGAAGCCCTGCCTGCCGGAACCTATCTCGGCCCCATGATGCTGAAACCCGGGCCAATTGCCCCGGCGGGCGAAGCGCTGCAACTACTGGTGCGCGAAGGTCCGGTGATCGTGGAACGCCAGGTTCGCCCGATCCATCCCATGCGCGCAGGGGAGCGCGGTTTCGTCCGCGCGGAAGATGGCACGGTGCTGGCAGCCCGCTTCGTGGATGCAGGGGCAACGCAATGATCCGCCCCGCCCTTTTCCTCACCGCCGCCGCCTGGGTCGTCCTGCCCGCCGCCGCACAGGCCGAACAACTCTATCGCGGCACCGGCTGGCCCGCCGTGGCGAGCGACCGCAAGGCGATGGGCCTGGGCGATGCCGTGACGATCCTGATCGTCGAAGCAACCCGCGCCAGCAGCAGCCTGCAGAACAATTCCTCGCGCAAATCGCAAACCGGCGGCTCGCTGCAGGCGGGTGGGATCGACGAGGCCGCCTCCATCTCCTTCGGCGGCTCCTACGCCGGACGCGGCGAAGTGGTGCGCGCCGAACAATTCGTGGCGCAAATCTCCGCCAATGTGGTGGCGCTGGCCCCCAATGGGGATTTCGTGATCGAAGGCCGCCAGCAAATGCTGATCAATGGCGAGGAAACCACCATCGCGGTGCGCGGCCGCATCCGCCCGCAGGACATCGGTGCCGACAATCAGATTCCCTCCTCCCGCATCGCCGACGCGCGGATCGATTATGACGGAAAGGGCTTCGTCAGCCGCAGCGCGAAGCCCGGATTGCTCAATCGCCTCTTCAGCTTCCTGGGGATCGGCTGATGGGCTGGCGGCGGTTCCTTTATCCGCTCGCTCTGGCGGGTTTGTGCACACTCTCTGTCCCTTTGTACGCACAGGAAGTGGCTCTGAAAGGCCTCGGCAGATTCGATGGCTGGCGCGATAATGCGCTGATCGGATATGGCCTCGTCACCGGCCTCGCCGGCTCCGGAGACACTCGCCGCAACGAGGTGACCCGCCTCGCCCTGCGCAATGTCCTCTCGCGCCTAGGCACAGCGGTAAGCGAAGAACAGATCAAC
This sequence comes from Sphingomonadaceae bacterium, assembly GCA_035497315.1. GTDB lineage: Bacteria > Pseudomonadota > Alphaproteobacteria > Sphingomonadales > Sphingomonadaceae > Andeanibacterium. Next base: position 25,765 of record DATJDU010000055.1, on the reverse strand, counting down.
AGCCGCAACGTGGCAGTGGTGATAGTCACCGCAACCCTGCCCGCTTCCGCCAATCCCGGGGACCGGATCGACGCAATCGTCTCCTCGATCGGCGATGCCCGCTCGCTCGCCGGGGGCACCCTGCTGATGACCCCGCTGATGGGGCCGGACCAGCGCCCCTATGCGCTGGCGCAGGGTGCCCTGACGGCGGGCGGCTATGATTTCGAGGCCAATCTCAACCGGCAGCAGCGCAATTATCCCACCAGTGCCGTCCTGCCCGGCGGGGCCACGGTGGAGGCACCGGTGGACGCCAGCCTATTGTCCTCACAGGGCACTGTTTCCTTCCTGCTGGCTGAACCGAATTTCACTACTGCTCAAAGGGTTAGCGAGGCTGTGAACGTCAGCTTCGGCCGGGCAATCGCCTCGGTCCGCAATGCGGATGAAGTGGTAATTGCCTATGATCGCAGCCCGGCGGAACTGGCCGCCTTCCTCTCCCGGATCGAAAATATCGCGGTAACGCCCGACATCGCCCCCCGCATCGTGATCAACGAACGGACCGGCACCGTAGTGGCCGGAACGGGGGTCCGGATATCCAGCGTCGTCATCTCCCAAGGCGACATCAAGGTGACCATAGTCACCGAGAATTACGCCTCCCAGCCCAGCTTTATAGCGGGTTTCGCCAATGATGTGTCCAGCCTGATCGTGACCAACACCAAGCTGGAAGTCGAACAGGGTGCCAATGACGCGGTGATGAGCTTTCCCAACACCACCGTCGGCTCGCTGGTGGAAGGGCTCGCCCGGGCGAAGGTCGATACCAGGCGCATGATCAGCATCCTGCAGGCGATCAAGGCCGCAGGCGCGCTGCATGCCGAAATCGTGGTTCAATAGAGGAGACATGGGGATGGACCAGCTTTCCGCCCTGCTCGTGGTCAAGGCACTGGACGGGCTCGCCCTGCGCGCCTCGGCCATTTCGCAGAACGTCGCCAATGCCAATTCACCCAATTACACGCCGCTGCGCGTCAGTTTCGAAGGCCAGCTGCGCGATGCGGCCAAGGCCGGTCCAGACGCAGTGCGCCAGCTCCAGCCGGCATTCGTGCAGGATATGAGCCGCGCGGGCCAGGGCGGTATGCGGCTCGATCTCGAACTCGCCAGCGCCTCCGAAACCGCGCTGCGCTATGCCGCGCTGGTCGATGTGCTGAGCCGCCAGATGCAGCTTTCCCGCCTTGCCGTGACGGGAGGCCAGTGATGGACGCGATCACAATCAGCCGCACAGGGCTCGACGTCGAATGGCGACGGATGGAAGTCATCGCGCTCAACCTCGCCAACGTCAATTCCGGGCGCGGGGCGGATGGCGCTTCCTACCATCCGCTACGGCTCGTTTCCGGCCCTGCGGAGAGCTTCCGCGCGGTACTGGACGGGCAACAGCAGCCGGGCGGTGTGCGCGTCTATGGCGTGGAGCCGAACGGTGCTGGGATGCGCAGGGTCTATGAACCCAGCCACCCGCAGGCCGACGCCGATGGCTTCGTCTCCTATCCCAATATCAGCCATGCGGAAGAAATGACCCTGATGGTGAAGACCGCACGTGCCTATGAGGCGAACCTCGTGGCACTGGCGGCAGCGCAGCAAATCTATTCCAGCGCACTCCAGATCGGGAAGCAGGCATGATCGCGCTTGACCCCATCGCCGCGCTTGGCCTTTCCGACGGTGCGCCGCAGATCATGCGGCTGGAGCTGCCCGGCATCGCCGGGCCGAGCGCATCGGGGGCGAGCTTCCAATCGGTACTTTCCGCCGGGCTGGATGCGGTCAATGGCAAGATCGCCCATGCGGACGAGCTGGTGCGCCAGTTCGCGCTGGATGATTCCGTGCCGGTCCATCAGGTGACCATCGCACTGGAGGAAGCGCGCCTTTCGGTCGAACTGGCGATGCAGGTCCGCACCCGATTGGTGGAGACCTACCGCGAACTCATGAACATGCAGCTCTGACGGATGGAACGCAGGCAATTCCTCCTCATCGGCGCCATTCTTGCGGGCGTCATCGCCGTCCTGGCGATCGTCTGGTTCGCCTTCCTGCGGCCTGGCTACGGCATCCTCTATGAGGATCTGCGAGAAGCAGATGCGGCCGAGATTGTCGCCGTGCTCGACAAGCAAGGGATCGAATATCGACTGGAGGATGAAGGCCGCCGCCTGCTGGTGCCCGAAGAAGAAGTGGGCCGCGCGCGGGTGTTGGTGGCTGGCTCAGGCGCCGCCATGGGCGGCACGGTGGGCTTCGAATTGTTCAACGAGGCCGACATGGGTCTCACCGAATTCGCGCAGAAGGTCAATTTCCAGCGCGCACTGCAGGGGGAGCTCGCCCGTACCATCATGGGAATGGAGGGGATATCCTTCGCCCGGGTCCACCTCTCCCTGCCCGAACGCACCCTGTTCCGAGCCAACCAGACCGGGCCGAAAGGCGCCGTGACTTTGCAGATGCAGGGCAATGCCGCACTCGATCCCGCGCGGGTTAGCGGCATCCAGCAACTTGTCGCCTCCGCCGTGCCGGACCTGCCCGCGCGCGAAGTTGCAGTGCTGGACCATCGCGGCCGATTACTGAACGCCCTGCCGGTGGAAGGCGCGGCCATTCCCGCCGAACTGGACGAGCGTTCCGCGCTGGAAGAATATTATCGTGCCCGTGTGCGCGGCGTGGCCGAGAAGCTGATCCCCGGCGTACCGTTTGCCGTGCGCGTCCTAGCGGTGCCCGCGGATGACGGCGGGGCTTCATCCTCGCCCTCTCCATTGCCCGCATCCTCCTCATCCCCTTCGCCCGCGCCCCGCAATTTCCGTCTGCGCATTGCCCTACGCACCGAGATGGAACTGGGCGTGGAAGACCGGGAGCTGCTGAAATCTGCCATCGCGAACACTACAGGACTGGAACCGCAGAACGGCGACATTCTGCGCTTTGAGGCCGGGCCACTGGAGGATTTCGCTACGCAAGGGTCTGCAATATTGCCCGCCGCCGCGCCGGAACAGCCCCCGCTCGCACCCATCGCCGCGCCGGAGCATTTTGCAGTCAGCGGCAGCCTCTTCGGCAGTGTCTGGTTCTGGGCGCTGCTGGCCATACCCGCCGTTCTGCTGCTGATCGCATTTCGTCGTCGCAGCCGCCTTTCGCCCGACGAACAGCAGAGCTTTGCCGAACTTCTCGGCGAGAAAATCGCCCTCGCCGAGGAGATGCCCAGTGGACGGTGAGGCGAGGGAAATGGCAACGCTGCTCGATCAATGGCGTGCGCTGCCAGCGGGGGATCGAAAAGGCATCCTGCGCCGCATTGCCGCGCCGCAACGCATGGCTTTCGAACGGCTGCTGAACACAGGAGAGCGCGAACGGGCAGAAGCGGAGGCGCGCAGCCGCCGTTTTCACGCTTATTCCCCCTGGTTGGCTGACCTGCTGGATGCTTGCGAAAAAGGCGAAGCAGCGGCGAGCGGGCTTTCTCCGCAAGTGCGCGGCGCGCTGCTCGCCGGGCATGAAAGTGCGATACATGCCAAGAGCAACGCCCAGCTAAAGCCCACGCTGATCGAACTTGCACGCTCCCAATGGCGCAAGTGGAGGGAACTGCTGTGAGCGGGCTTCTCAAGGCCGGAGATCCCGCAGCGCTGCGTGGGATTCGCGTATTCGACGCCATTTCCCCGATCACAATGCAGCCAGAGGCGCACATCACGCCATCGCACACCGTGTCCGAACCTCTCGCGCGAGACGAGGCTCTAGACCGGCGATGCATGGAACTCGAGGCCGTTATTGCCGATCTGCGCCACCGCATCGCACAGATGGAGGACAAGGCGTGTGAACGAGAGGATGCCGCCTTCGAACGCGGGCGGCAGGACGGGCATGACCATGCGGCGGATGAAGAATCCCGGCGGTTCACACTGCTCGGCAATTCGCTCGACAAGCTGCAGAAGGAAAATGGAAAATTCCTGGCGGAATGCGAGCTGCTTGCCCTGCAACTAGCCCGCACAGCCCTGGGGCGGATCTTCGGCGACGTTAACCTCCATTCCGATCTGGTGAGCGCCACGCTCACCCATAATTTCACAGCGCTTCAGCGGGATCTGGTTCGGCAGATACATGTGTCTTCGCGGGATTTCCGTTCGGAAGACGAACTGGCTGTGTTCGCTGCACGCTTCCCCGGCCTGGCAATTGTCACGGATGAGGCACTCTCCTCAGGCGAATGTGTGGCGGATCTGAAGCTTGGCTCACTCGATGTTGGGCTTGCAGGGCAATGGCAGCGGCTGACCGAGTTCTTCAACCGGCTGGCCGCTGAGAAAGGCGCAACATGAAGGCTCACCCCTTCGTCGCCCGGCTCGAACATGCGCAATTCGCCCGCGCCACCGGCCATCTCACGCGCATCACCGGCGAGTATCTGGAAGCGGACGGACCAATCGCCAGCGTGGGCGATTATTGCGAGGTGGAGGCCGCCGGAGCCGGTCCGCTGCTGGCGGAAGTGGTCGCGGTCGAGGCAGACAGGCTGCGGCTGGTCCCCATCGCCCACATGCCCCGGCTGGCATTGGGTGCGACTGTTGCCCGCGCGCATGAGGTGGAGGACATTCCCGTCGGCACAGGCTTTGGCGGCCGCGCGATCGACGCGCTGGCTCGCCCGCTTGACGGCAAAGGTGCAATCTGGCCGGAACGCCGCCAAAAGCGCGCCGGCCGCCCGCTTGCCCCACTGGACCGTATCGCCCCGGCCGAGCGGATGGAGACCGGCATCCGCTCCATCGACACCCTGCTGCCGTTGGGCAAAGGCCAACGCGTGGGCATTTTTGCGGCGGCGGGCGTGGGCAAGACCAGCCTGCTGGAACAAATTGCCCGCCAGACAGATTGCGGCCGGGTTGTGCTCTGCCTGGTGGGGGAACGCGGACGCGAGGTGGATGTGCTGTGGCGAATGCTGCGCGAAAGCCCGTATGCCGCTCGTTCCACACTGATCGCCGCCACAGCGGATGAAAGTGCCAGCCTGCGCCTGCGCGCCATCGAACAGGCCATGGGCCTCGCCGAGCATTGGCGCGACGCGGGCGAACACGTGCTGCTGCTGGTCGATTCCGTCACCCGCGTGGCCCACGCCCTGCGCGAACTTGGCCTTGCCGCAGGCATGCCGCCTAGCGTGCGCGGCCTGACGCCAAATGTCTTTTCCGCTTTGCCCCGCCTTGCCGAACGCTGCGGCGCGGCGCGCGGCGGCGGGGCGATCACGGCGGTGTTCACCGTGCTGAGCGAAACCGACGATGTGGACGATCCGGTGGTGGAACTGATGAAATCGGTGCTGGACGGGCACATCGTCTTGTCCCGCCAGCTGGCCGAGAAACGCTATTTCCCCGCCATCGACCTGTCGCGCAGCGTCAGCCGCCTTGCGGGCGATCTGCTGGGCGAGACCGACGGCGCGCTATGCGGGGAGGCCCATACGCTGATCGCCACCCATGAGGAGGCGCGGCCGATGATCGAAAGCGGCCTCTATCGCAGCGGCGCGAGCGAGCGGATCGACCGGGCCATTGCGCTCCAGCCAGCCCTTGCCGCCTTCCTCACGCAGGGCATGAAAGAATGCTGCGATCTGGCTGAATCGACAAGCAAACTTGCCCGGATATTGGCGGAGCCCCGCCATGCGTAGCAGCCGCAGCCTACACCGCCGGCTTGACCAGATCGCAACGCTTCAGACGCTCAGGGCCATGGCGAGCCGCGGCGAACTAGCCGAGGCGCAGGCGCAAACCGCCCAATCGCGCGACGGACTGGACCGGCAGGAATGCGAAGTTTCCGCAAAGGAGACGGAAGTCACGGCGATGCTGGGCGCAGAGGCGCTGGACTTTGCCGGCTGGCGGATCGCGCTGGCCGTGTTGACTGGCCTCTCCGCCCAGCGCGATGCCGCAGCCGAGGTGTTGGGCGAATGTGAGGCCTGCGAAGAAGAACGGCGCGAGCAGTGGCGGCAGGATCACGCGCGGCAAGAACGTGCCGCCACTCTCACCCGCAGACTCGCCCGGCGGCTGGCCGACAAGCGCGACGATGCGGCGGTGCTGGAGGCGGCAGGCCTTCGCTCGCAGTCCGGCGGAGATCGTGCATGACGATTGCTCCACCCACCTTTGCTCCGCTGCTGCCGCAAAGGGCATCGCCCGCTCATTTCACAGCCGAAAATGAAGCGTCACCCGCCGCCACGGATTTCGCCCAATTGCTGGCGGTGCTTCTGGCAGGCAATTTCGCTTCCGCAGCGGAATTGCGGCTCCCCAATGCGCACCCGGACCTCCCGCGCAAGGCAGCGGAGCTTGCGCCCCCGCTCGGCACGCCAGTCGAGGCGTTCAGTGCCGCGCAATTGCTGGTAGGCATGGCGCTGGACCCTGCAGGACGCTTCATTGCGGAGACAGCCGCAGGGCTACGTGAAGACGAGATCGCCGAAAGGCCGGAAGCCGCAACTTCCGTTGCTATCCATGACGTCATCCCCCATTCCCTTGGGCCGGCACGCCCGCAATTCGCGCCGCCGGAAATAGCGGCACCCGCTGCGCCTGATCGCGCTAATCCGGCAACGCTATCCCCCGATACGCCTGCATCCGCGATATCCGCGCCACTCGCGCCGGATTCGCGGACGACCGCCTATCAGCCGGTCACGCTAGCCCGGCCGGAGGCACCGCAACGACTGCCCGCCGCCCGCATAAATGATGCAGCCCGTCAGCGACCCGCCAGCGCCGATCCAGCACCCAGCACGCAACCGGGTCGTTCGTCACCTTTCGGAGCGCAGCTGATTTCGGCGGAAGGCGGGTTGCGGCTCGTACTGCGCCTGCCGAAGCTGGCCGAAGGCGAACGTGCCGCGCTGGAGGCCGCACTCGAGCGTCTTCTGGAAAGCCACGGCCACCGCCACACGGCCATCGTCATTCATGAAATTTCGGAAGGGTAGAAACCATGGCGAGCAATCCCGTCGATGCCATTGGTGGAAGCTCCACCGGCACCTCGAGCACACAAACCACGCAAAGCGCCACCGACGCTTTCGGCCTTGGGTTCGAGGACCTGCTCAAGATCGTCCTTACCCAGCTTACGTATCAGGATCCGCTGAAGCCGATGGACAATTTTCAGTTCGTCTCTCAGCTCGCCCAGTTCTCACAGATCCAGCAGACCCAGCAGATGGCTGACAATCTGCGGACCCTGGTGACAGCTCAGTCATCAGCCCAGGCAACGGTCCTGTTGGGCAAGACAGTTGACGTCCCAGCTGGGACGGTGACTCTGACTGGCACCGTGACGGCAATCGCCTTCACCGAAGCTGGGCCTACCCTGACAATCAAGACCGCCGACAATCAAACTATCAACAACATCAACCTTGGTGCTGTCTCGCAGATAAAGGAGCCAGACTGACATGTTCGGATCAATCTATATCGGCCTGAGCGGGCTCAATGCCTATTCTGAAGGGCTCAAGACCGTCAGCAACAATGTCAGCAACCTCAACACCACGGGGTTCAAGGCATCGGACGTGAGTTTCTCCGATGTCTATGGCTCAGGCAGTTCGGGGGGGCTCGATTACACCTCCTCGGGCGGGCAGGCAGGTCACGGGGTCAGTCTCAACGATATTGCGCTCAATTTCGGCCAGGGCGAGTTGCGCCAGACCGACCGGGACCTGGACCTTGCAATCGACGGCGGCGGCTTCTTCGTACTGCTGGACGGAGAGCAGACCCTCTATACCCGTACGGGCAGTTTCTCGGTGGACGATGATGGTTACATCGTCCTTTCGGGCACAGATCATCGCCTCGCAGTGCTTGATCAGAGCGGCCGCCCGGTGAGCCTGAACATCGATGCCTCGCGCACCAGCCCGCCGCAGGAAACCACGAAGATCAGCTTCGCGGACAATCTTTCCTCCACCGCTACTGAATGCACCATCGCGGATGTCAAAGTGTTCGACGAACGCGGCGGAGAACATCTCTGGAGTTTAAAATTCACGCGTGAGGAAACCGTCTTTGACGAGTGGACACTGACGGTTACCGATGGTGACGGCGATGTAATCGGTACCGAGACGTTGAAGTTCATCGGCGGCGCGGTCGATCCGACCACCGGGACGCTCACCTTTGCCGAAGCTGCCACCGGGCTTTCCGTCTCTTTCGATTTTTCGGCCGTCTCTTCCTACTCCTCCGGCACAGTCAGCTCGCTGCGCGCGGCGGATGTGGACGGTCATGGCACGGGATCGGTCACGAAACTGGCGGTGAACGCCAAGGGGCAGCTCGAAATCACCTATAGCAACGAGGAAAAGCAGGAGCTGGGCGCCATCGCGCTGGCGGACTTCCGCGATCCGCAAAAACTGGAACAGCGCAGCAGCGGGCTGTTCGCGCATAATGGCTTCGGGCAGGTCCAATATCTGGCGGCCGAAGATGGCCGCGTGGGCACGATCCTGAGCCGCCGCCTGGAAGCATCCAATGTCGATCTTGGCTCGCAATTCGCGGAGCTTATCCTGATCCAGCGCGGCTTCCAGGCCTCCTCGCAAATCATCAGCGTGTCTAATGACATGATCCAGCAGCTCTTCGGCATCAGGGGCCAGGGATGAGCGGCGCGCCCATACGCTGGCTGCCGGAAAGCGCGCTGCTCGATGCTCGCACCGCCGAGCCGGTCGCGCGCTGCATACAGGCCTGGGCGGGAGAGTGGTTCGCCGCCACCCGTCCAGACCTGCCTCCACGCTGGGAAAGGCAGGAGCCGGAAACTCTTGAGATGGGCTTCTCGCCTGCATTCGAGACACAGGGCTTCCGCATCGCATTGCGGGAAGACGGGCGCGTGGCCCTCGCAGCACAATTGCTGGGCCGGGAATTGAGCGAGCGCGACCTGCGCACGGCCCAAGACCGCGTGGTTATCGACCATCTGGTGGAGGAAGCGCTGCAGGCACTCGGCACGATGCTCGGGAACGCCATGCCCACCGACAGCAGCGGGGAGACCGCCAGCTTCGCACTGCCCGTCCATTCCCCCTCCGGCGAATTGCTGCTGCGGATCGAGGCTGGGCCTGCCCTGTTGACCACTCTGGCGCTGGGTTGGGCGGAATCCCCGCGTAAACGTGCGGCGCTTGCCCGGCGCAAGGCCGCGCTCGCCGCCCAGCCCCTGAGGCTTTCCGCCCGAATCGGCGCAAGCCGCCTCGCGCTTGCGCAGATCGAGGCACTGGGGCCGGGTGATGTGCTGACCCTGCACACTCCGCTTACCGCCGCGCTTGACGCACTGATCGACGATGCGCCCGCCGCCACCGGCGCGCTTGGCCTGGTGCCCGGCGAAAGCGACTTCCAGCTCCAGCTCACAAGGCCCGCAACCCAATGGTAGAAGACAACACTCAACCCCTCCCCCCGCCTTCCGAGGCAGAGCTTCCCTCCCGCCTGATCGACCATGTCGAAGTGGACGTGGAAGTGATCCTTGGCGAGGCCCGCCTTTGCGTGGCAGAGCTTGCGGCCCTTTCCAAAGGCGATCTCGTGAAGGTGGATCGCACGCTTGGCGAAGCGGCAGAAATCCGCGTGAACGGTCGCGTCATCGCGCGAGGCGAAATCGTGAGCGTGGACGAGAAATTCGCTGTCCGCGTCACCGAAATCGGCGGATAGAAATGATCCGCGCCGCCGCCTTACTGCTGTTGCTTGCCATGCCGTTGCTGATGACATCAGCCCCCGCATTGGCACAGGGGCTGACCGGCGGTTCCGCGCCCGCCATACCGTGGCTGCGGCTGGTGCTGGCATTCGGGCTCTGCATCGCGATCGCCATCGGGGCAGTGCTGCTGTTGCGGCGCCATCAGCGCCGCGGCGGGCCGGTGCTGCCTGCTGCCCTGTTCCAGCGGCACGGCGTAGCCAGTCAACGGCGAATCAGCGTGATCGAAACCCGCCGGGCAAGCTCCACGGCAGACCTGTGCCTGGTTGAATGCGATGGGCAGACCTGGCTGATCGCGCTGACCCCGGCAGGCGCCACGGTTCTCAAAGGGCCGCAATGATGCGCCACAGAAATCTGATTTCCTTGACTTTTGCGACCTTCGCATTGCTCGCGGCGACGCCTACATTCGCTGCCTCCGCGGCGCCCCCACAGACCACCGAGGCGGTGCGGATCGCAGTGATCCTTGCCGTATTGGCAATCGTTCCGGCCATCCTCATCAGCACCACCAGCTTCATCCGCATCGTGGTGGTACTATCCATGGTCCGCCACGCTTTCGGCATGCCGCAGACCCCGCCCAACGCGGTGCTTACCAGTCTTGCCTTGTTCATGACTGCTTTCGTCATGGGGCCGACGCTCACCGAAGTGAACCAGAGGGGGCTCCAGCCACTACTGAACGGCACGCAGGAACTGACGCAGGCGATCGAGGGCGGCTCTGCCCCTTTGCGCGATTTCATGCTGGCCCACACACGTGAGAGCGACCTTGAGATGGTCTATCGCGCATCCGGCAGCCCGCTTCCGGCCACGCCGCAAGATGTGGAGCTGCTCAAGCTCACGCCCGCCTTCATGCTCAATGAACTGCGGATAGCTTTCACTATCGGCTTCGTGATCCTGTTGCCCTTCCTGCTGATCGATCTGGTGGTGGCCAGCATCCTGCTCTCGCTGGGCATGATGATGGTCCCGCCAGCGACCATATCGCTGCCGATCAAGGTACTGATGTTCGTGCTGATCGATGGCTGGAGCCTTGTGCTGGAAGGATTACTCGGCAGTTTCACATGAGAGTGCGGGGGCTGAGCGGCGGCCGAGGCGCTGCCTTCAGGGGGGTGGACCTGCTGCTGCGCCCCGAACGGGTGGAGGCGGCCCTGTGGCGCGGTTTTGCCGGGGAACGTAATCACGAGAACCGCCGCCGCCTGTTCGATCATTACCGCCATTTCGCCGCCCGGCTAGCCAGCGCGCAATTTTCCCGCCGCGCGCAGGGCAATTACGAGCGTGGCGATGTGGAGCAACTTGCCTATGAGGCCCTGATCCAGGCAATCGAGCGGTTCGATACGCGGCGCGGCGTACCGTTCGAGGCCTTCGCCCGCATCCGCATCAAGGGCCACATCGCCAACCACCTTGCCCAGGCAAGCGAGGCGGCGGCCAATTATCACTATCGCCAGCGCGTGGAACGCGAACGGCTGAAATCGCTTCAGCAAGGGCTGAATGCCGCTGCCGATCCGATCGCAGCGCTGTCTGCCCTCTCCGCAACTATCGCCCTGGGGTTGATCCTGGAGGGGGACAGGATGCAGGAAATCCACGCCATCCCCGATCCCGCCCCCACGCCTTATGAAAGCCTGGCCTGGCGCGAATTACAGGGCCGGGTGCGCGATCTGGTGGACAATCTGCCCGAGCGGGAAGGTTTCGTGATCCGCCAGCATTATCGCAATGGCGTGAGCTTCCAGCAGATTGCCCTGCTGCTGGGCGTGACGAAGGGCCGCGTGTCGCAAATACACAAGGCAGCACTGGACAGGCTCCGGGAGCTGGCTGCAAAGCTGCGTTAGGAGAAATATGATGGAATTGTGCGGCGACGAAGACATGGCCGCGCTGGTCGGGCAGATGCAGGCCAGCGATACGGAAGATCTGGCAGCGGTTGATGCAATGCTGAGACGCTTTCCACAGGACCCCCGCCTGTACTTCATGCGCGGATCGATCCTCGCCGGGCGCAAGCAGCCACAGGAGGCCCATGCGGCGCTGGCGCGCGCAGTGGAGCTGGCGCCGGATTTCGCCATTGCCCGCTATCAACTGGGCTTTTTCGAGCTGACTTCAGGCGAAGTGGATCAGGCACTTTCCAGCTGGGGCCCGCTGCTGCGGCTGCCGGAAGACGCCTATCTGCGTAAATTCGTGGAAGGGCTGACCCATCTGGTACGCGACGAGTTCGAGCCGGCGCTTGCCCGGATGCGGGAAGGCATCGCCCTCAATCGCGAGAACGAGCCGCTCAATGGCGATATCCGCCTGCTGATGGGCGAATGCGAGAGGGCGATGAAGGCAGGGGCCACGGCATCTGCGGACGGAGAGGAATCCGACCTTTCGGCCACGTCCCTGCTGCTGGGCCAGTTCCCTGGCCGCCCGACCCGCCACTGAGGGCTACTGCGCGATGACCCGTATTTCCAATGTCGATCAGGTGCTGATGCTTCTGCGGCAGCAATTGCAGCGCCTCGACAAATCCACACGTAACCGCAAGGGTGCCGCCGCTTCCGCCGCCGGCACCCAGCGCCGCCCACCCGCAGCCGGCCGGGTGGAAGCGGTGCTGCGCACCGACGATCTTTCCGACGAAGATCTCGCGCGCACGCTTGTCTCCGCGCTGCTGGTGGACGAATTCGGTGAAGCGGCGGCCAACGATCCCGCCTTTCAGCATATGGCGGCCGAAGTGCACCGCATCATCACGGCCGATCCGCAGGCAGGGAAGCTGCTGGCCGATGCGCTGAAGGGTGTGAGAGGACAGGCATAGAGCCTGCATGTGAAACACCGGGCCATTGGGAAATGGCACATTTCCCCGCGATAAATGCAGCGCGAAAGAAATTGAGCGCAGCCCATCAAGAAACCGGCCACCGTCACGGCCAAGTTCGGCCCTGCATCAGAACGGAGCAGGATTTGACGATGGACCGGCCTTTCGCAGTCGAATTGCTCACTCCCCACATGGGCGCCATCATCACCGGTGCGGACATCACCGCCCCGGTGAGCGAGGAAATGGCGGCAGCCCTGCGGCAGGCGCTGACCGATTATCTGGTGATCTTCTTCCGCGACCAGCCGCTGAGCCATGAGGCGCATCGCGGTTTCGCGCGGATCTTCGGCCCCCTCCATATCGGCAAAGCCGCCGCGGCCTGGGCGATGAAGGACTATCCGGAAATCGTCGCCATCCATGCCGATGCCGATTCCAAATATGTCGCGGGCGAAGCGTGGCACAGCGACATGAGCTGCGACGAGGAACCGCCGCTCGGCTCCGCCCTCTATCTCCACACCGTGCCGCCCACCGGCGGGGACACGGCCTTTTCCAATATGTTCGCCGCCTATGATGCGCTGTCCGACAAGATGAAGGCCTATCTCGAGGGGCTGACCGCCACGCATGATGCGCAGCGCAATTTCGGCGACATCGCCCCGCCCGGATCGGTCCTGCCCAAATCCTCCCACCCGGTAGTGCGCACCCATCCCGTTTCGGGCCGCAAGGCGATCTTCGTGAATGACGATTTCACGACGAAGATCGACAATCTCCCGCGTGCCGAGGGCGACGCCATCCTGGCCTATCTCTACCAGCATGTGCAGCAGCCGCAGTTCCAGTGCCGCTTCCGCTGGCAGCCACATTCGGTGGCCCTGTGGGACAACCGCTCCGTCCAGCATTCCGCCATCTGGGATTACTTCCCGCAAACCCGCTCGGGCTTCCGGGTGCAGATCGCAGGGGACAAGCCGTTCTGATGACCGACACCACCACCGCCCCCACCCCGGTCGATACCCTCATCCGCAACTGTATGGTGGTGACGATGAATGCCGAAAGGCAGATCATCAGTGATGCCGCCATTGCCATCACGGGCGACCGGATCAGCCATGTCGGCAAGACGGCCGATATTCTGCCCCTCGTCACCCCGAAGGAAGTGATCGACGGCAGCCGCTTCGTCATGACGCCGGGCTTCGTCAACGGCCACATCCATATCACGGGCGAGCCGATCACGCGCGGCTTCGTGCCTGACGATACGGGCTGGCACGAGAATGTGTGGCAATGGCTCGTCCCCCTCTACCAGGCGCAGGAGCCGGAGGACGAGGCGACCTCCGCCACGCTCGCCGCGCTGGAGATGATGCGCACCGGCACGACCTCCTTCCTTGAAGGCGGCACGGTGCGCCATGTGGGCCCGGTGGCCGAGGCCCTGCACGCCAGCGGCATTCGCGGCCGCATCGGCAAATGGACGGAAGACCGCGCCTTCGACCCGTCCGAAAGCCAGACTGCCAAGACCGACGCCGCCATCCGCGCCATGGAGGAAGCCGTGGCCAGCCTGACTGGCAGCGATGGCCGGATCGACGTATGGCCCCTGCTGGTCGGCCACGTCACCGCGACGGACGAGATGTGGCAGGCCGCCGTCGCGCTGGCCAAATCCAAGGGCGGGCGCGTGGCCGCGCATATGAGCCCGGTGGAGGCCGATCCCGAATGGTATCTGGCCAATATGGGCCGCCGCCCGATCATCCATCTGGCCGAAATCGGCGCGCTTGGCCCCGAAGTCTGCCTCACGCATGCCGTCCATCTGGACGATGCGGAAGTGGCCGCCCTCGCCCAATCCGGCGCCACTATCGCCCATTGCCCCATGTCCGGGCTGAAAGGCGCCTATGGCCTTACCCCGGCGGGCAAGTTCCCCGAAATGCAGGCGGCGGGCGTGAACCTGATCCTGGGGACGGACGGCAACAATAATTCCAACAGTTCCGACCTGATGCGCGCCTCATACCTCGTTGCGGCCCTGTTCAAGGATGCACGGCGCGACACCGCCGCCTTCCCCGCGCATGAGGCGCTGACCATGCTGACCCTCAACGGCGCAAAGGCGCTGAACATGGCGGACAGCATCGGATCGATCGAAGTGGGCAAGAAGGCCGACCTCGTCCTCCACGACACCCAACGGCCCGAATGGCAGCCCCTGTTCAACGTGGTGAACCAGCTGATCTGGTCAGCCGACGGCCGGGGCGTCCACTCCGTATGGATCGACGGCAAGCGCGTGATCGACAATCACCGCTCCACCACCATCGACGAGGAAAAGCTCTACGCCGAAGCCACCAGCGCCGGCAAAGCCGTGATCGCCCGCACCGGCCTGCCGGACAAGCAGGTCTGGCCGGTGGTATGAGGGGGCCAAAGATGCGAAGGCCGGTAATCCGGGGCCAATGATCCGGGGGTGAAGTGTCGCCCGAAGGTTACGCGAAACAACCCGCGAAACGCGATGCCCAATCCCCCCGCAAAGCCCGGTTTCGAGCCATTTTTGGTCCCTGCGCGCGCGGCGCGCTGTGACTTTTGGTTCCGCCGTTTCCTCCAGCCTGCGCGCCGCCCGGCAAGCCGGGTCGAAGCGGGCGGCAAAGGCACTGGGCGAGGCGGGGACGAGGCTGTTCATCGGGCAGCATAAACGCCATTTTGGGGCGTGTAGGAAAGTGGTTTTTGGGGTTGGGAAGGAGACGGCCAAGAACGGAACGCGGTTTAGGCGCCATTCCAAATATCTCGTGCCTAAGTCGACTCCCGCCGGCAATAGATAGGGCGCACGTTCTCAAGAAGCGCGAACCCGGCCAAGATAGGGCATGACGTGAAAAGTGGGGAACTGTCCAAAAATGAAAACGAAATGGTCCGGTATCGCCGCACTGGCGCTGATCGTTGGCAGCTTTGCCGGTGGGCACATCGGACCGTTGTCCTCACCTGCCACTGCGCAGGAACCCAAGGCTGGCCATTGGGCAAATTACCCGCAGCGAGTGCAGGCGCCTGCTGGCGCACCCAATATCCTGATCATCATGACCGACGATGTCGGGTTCGGGGCAGTCAGTGGTGTGGGTGGGCCGATACCCACTCCAGCGTTTGACAGGGTGGCGCAGCAAGGGCTGCTCTATAACCAGTTTCATACGACCGCCATGTGCTCCCCCACGCGGGCGGCGCTGCTCACCGGGCGCAACCACCATTCGGTCGGCTCCGGCGTTATCGCCAATATGTCCACCGATGAGCCGGGCTACACATCTGTCATTCCGCAGAGCGCCGGGACGATCGGCCGCGTGTTGGGCGATAATGGCTATGCGACGGCGTGGCTTGGCAAGAACCACAACACGCCTGGTTGGGAAACGGCCAGCACCGGCCCGTTCGATCACTGGCCCAATGCGATGGGCTTCGATTATTTCTATGGTTTCAATGGGGACAGGACGAACCAGTTCTTTCCCGAACTGACCGAGAACCGCAATCCCGTCGATCCTCCCCGGGAGGACGGCTATATCCTCGATCGCGATCTGGCCGATCATGCAATCAGTTGGCTGAGGCGGCAGGAGAGCGCGTCTCCTGACCGGCCTTTCCTGCTCTATTACGCGCCCGGCACGGCGCATGTGCCGGTTCAGGCGCCAGCCGAATGGATCGCCCGCTTCAAGGGGCACTTTGCCGAGGGATGGGACGTGGAGCGGCAGCGCACGTTTGAGCGGCAGAAGGCGCTCGGCGTCATCCCGGCGCATGCGGAACTGACCCCGCGCCCCCCGCAGATCCCGGCATGGTCGAGCCTGACCCAAGCCCAGAAGCAGATCGCTGAGCGCCAGATGGAAGCCTATGCCGCCGCGCTGGCCTTCTGCGACGATCAGATCGGGCGTATCCTTGCGGAGCTCGAGCGGTCCGGCAAGCTGGACAATACGCTGGTCCTCTATCTGCAGGGCGACAATGGCGCCGCGGCGGAAAACCTGTGGGGCGCTTTCAACCAATATGCCGCCTTCGCCGGGGTGAATGAAGAGGCGCACACGCTGGCGCATCTCGACGAACTAGGCGGCCCCAATTCCTTCCCGGCCTATCCTGTAGGCTGGGCCTGGGCGACGAATACGCCGTTCCAGTGGTCGAAGATGGCAGCATCCCATTTGGGTGGCACCCGCAATGCGCTGGCCGTCTCATGGCCGCAGGGAATCAAGGCGCACGGCATCCGCCCGCAGTTCCATCATGTGATCGACCTTGCGCCGACCATCTATCAGGTCACGGGAATCGAGCCGCCTGCCGAGATTGACGGGGTGGAGCAGCAGCCGATCGAAGGCGTCAGCATGGCCTACAGCTTCGACGATCCGGCCGTTCCGACCCACCGGAATGCTCAATATTTCGAGATGATCGGCAATCGCGCATTCTATCGGGATGGCTGGATCGCTTCCACGACCCCCAAGCGCATGCCTTGGGAAGCTGCCGTCCCCAAAGGTCAGGAAAACACGCCCTACAAATGGGAATTGTACAATCTGGGCAAGGATTTCTCGCAGGCCCATGACCTTTCAGGCACTGAGCCGGGCAAGCTCAAGAGCCTGCAGGAAGGGTTCGACGAAGCGGCGCGGCGCTATCATGTCCTGCCAATCGACGACACGTTCCTGCCGCGCTTTGCCCCCGCCCTGCGGCCAGGATTGCTGGACGGGCGGCGCTCCGTCACCTTTTTCGCGGATGATCAGCGCATCGCGGCTTCCCAGTTTCCGGACCTGTCCGGCGAATGGCAAGGCGCTGCCAGCTTCTCGACCAGAACCGCGCAGGCAGGTGGCCCGATCATCGCGAGCGGAGACAAGTTCTCCGGCTGGAGCCTCTATCTGCGGGGCGGCGTGCCTATGATCATCTATCGATCCACGGACCAGCAGACGGATCTTGTTTCCCTTGCGGGGCAAGCCGCGCTTTCACCCGGGGCACATGAACTGCGCTTCGGCGTGTCGATGGACGGCAAGGTTCGCACCCTTTGGCTCGAAGTCGATGGCAAGGAGATGGGGCGCAAGCCGCTTGCCCGCGCTGCCCGGCCCGCCGCGCCAAGCTATGTCGGGCGAGCGGGCGATGCCCCGCTGATCGAGGACCGCACTGTGCCGGATCGCTTCGAAGGGAACATTGAGCAGGTCAGGATCGATTTCGCTCCTTGACTTTGCCGACGAGAAATTTTCCCTGGCTCCCAGAGCGATGACTGATCAGCACCCTGACATGCGCCGGATCGAGGGCGGCACGTTCACGATGGGCTCGGAGGCGTTTTACCCCGAGGAAGCGCCATTGCGCCGGATAAAGGTCGACAGCTTCTGGATCGACGAGACGCCGGTGACGAACACTCAGTTCGCCACCTTCGTAGCGGCGACCGGATATGTGACCGTGGCTGAGATTGCGCCAGATCCAAAAGACTACCCCGGCATGCTGCCGGGCATGGATCGCGCCGGATCGCTCGTCTTTCACAAAACACGTGGCCCTGTCGACATGGCCGATGCCAGCAATTGGTGGCACTTCACTTTCGGCGCCTGCTGGAAGCATCCTCTGGGGCCGGAAAGCAGCATATAGGGGATCGAGGACCATCCGGTCGTCCACGTCGCTTACACCGACGCCGAGGCCTACGCGAAATGGGCAGGCAAGGAATTGCCTACCGAGGCGGAGTTCGAGTTTGCCGCGCGCGGCGGACTGGAGGGCAGGGAATATGCCTGGGGCGATGACCTCGCCCCCGACGGCAGAATGATGGCGAATTATTGGCAGGGCCTTTTTCCGTTCGCCAATCAGTGCCTCGACGGGTGGGAGCGCACTTCGCCCGTGGGCAGCTTTCCGGCAAACGGCTACGGCCTTTACGATATGATCGGCAATACGTGGGAATGGACCCGCGACTGGTGGTCCGAAAGACCGCATAAGAACGGAAAGAAAACTCCCTGCTGCGCGATCAGCAACCCGCGCGGGAGTGCGATGCGAGACAGCTTCGACCGATCACAACCCGGCGTGCGCATCGCCCGAAAGGTGATCAAAGGCGGGTCACACCTCTGCGCTTCCAACTATTGCCAGCGCTACCGCCCCGCCGCGCGTCACCCACAGATGGTCGATAGCGCCACAACACACATCGGTTTCAGGTGTGTGGTCCGCCGATAGTTTGGCTGTTGATCCAGATCGTGATTGCTAATGCCACCGAGCAAACCCGGCATTCGCTTTCCAGCAATCTGTTGGGGCACTCGAACGAACGACTTGAAACGCCCCCTCACCGCGCCATCCGCGCAATCGCATCCGCAATCGTCCGCCCATCCGCACCCAGCGGCTGGTTGAGCGCCATTTCCATGATGCGCTGGGCCTTGTCGGCATTCCCCTCCGCCGCGTTCAGCAGGATGTGGACGAAGGCGGCGGAGAAGCAGTGGCGGTCCAGCCGGAGGGCGACTTCGGCGCGGCGGGTGGCTTCTTCACGCTGGCCCGTCAGCAGTTCCGCCACGGCGAGCGAGCCCTGGGCTTCGGCGAAAGTGCCGTCCAGCGCCACGGCCTGTTCGAAGCGGGCGCGGGCATTGGGCAGGTCTCCCGCGATCAGATAGGCCCAGCCCGCCGCGATCCAGCTGCCGAGGTGGTCGCCGAAAATCTCCGCGCCCTTGTCCAGCCGCTCCCCCGCTGTGGCCGCATTGCCTTGCAGCAGATCGGCCAGCCCCAGCCCCACCCAGGCACGGGGGGAATTGGGGTTGAGCGCGAGGGCCTGTTCGAACATCGCCCGAGCCTCTTCCGGCTGCTGATCGCCCAGAGTGAGCGTGCCGAGCGTGGTGAGCGCATCGGGATGGCCCCCGCCCTTTTCCGCCATGGCGCGGGCCAGTGCCTCATCCTCCACATCCAGCGCGAGGACGGAGACGGCGGCGGCGAAGGGCGGATAGTGGCCATGCAGGGCGAGGTGCGCGCGGGCGCGTTCCTCTGCCTTCTCGAACTCGCCACTCGCGTGGAGCAGATGGACTTCGAGCTGGGCGGCCTGCGGCAGTGCCTCGGTCAGTTCCTCGTCCAGCAGGGCCAGCGCCCCTTCATTGTCCCCCGCCAGCGCCCTGGCCCAGGCAAGGTTGAAGGCGAGGCCGTGATTGCCGGGATTGCGTTCCAGCAGGCCGGCGAAGGTTTCCGCCGCCAGTTCCGGCTCCCCACTGCGCATGGCGGCGATGGCCCACAGATTGCTGTCGGCATCGGTCAGCTCGCCAAGGTCGCGCAGGCGGGCGAACAATTCTTTCGCCTTGGCCAGATCGCCCAGTTCCATCGCGGCGGCGGCGCAATCGCGCAACAGATGGGGATTATCGGGATCGTGCCCGAGGTAGGAGAGCAATTGCTCCAGCCGGTCTTGCGTTTCTGCCTGCATCACGCCTCTACCTTAACAACATCGAATGAATGGAGCGCAATGCGCATCGGCACTTCGTCCACCGAGAGGACCGAAAGCTGCGGGATGGAACGCTGGGTGAGCTTCACCAGCAGCCGCCGGATCGGCCCGGCGCAGAGCAGCACCGGCGCCTTGCCCTGCCGCATCATCCCCTCGGCCAGCGGGGCGAGGCCGCGCAGCAATTGTTCGGCAAGGCGCGGCTCCATGCCGAGGGCTGCCGCCTCCGCCGTGCCCGCGCCGGAAATGATCCGGTTTTCCAGCCGTGGATCGAGGCTGAGGACGGAAAGCTGCGCGTTCTGGCCTTTCAGCCCGTTGCAGATCGCGGTGCTGAGCGCCTGGCGGACCTTTTCGGTCAGTTCCAGCGGATCGCGCTCGCTGCGGCCGACATCCACCAGAGTCTCCACGATCAGGTCCAGATTGGCGATGGACACACGCTCGCGCAGCAGGTTCTGCAGGATGCGCTGCACATCGGACAGGGTCATGATGTTGGGGATCAGTTCCTCCACCAGCCCCGGCTGGCGTTCGCGCAGGGCGTCGAGCAATTCGCCGGTGACGGCGCGGGTCAGCAGATTGGGCGCCTCCGCACGTACTATCTCAACGAAATGGGTGATCATCACCGTTTCCGGGTCGATCACGCTATAGCCCGCCCGTGCTGCCTCCTTTGCCATGGCCGGTTCGATCCAGGTCGCGGCGATGCCATAGGCCGGATCGCGGCCCGCCAGCCCGGCAAGGCGCGGCGCATCCTCTCCCTGGGCGATGGCGAGCATCCGGTCCGGATGGAGCTGGCCGCTACCATAGGTCGTACCATGGATATTCACGCGATAATCGATGCCGCCCAGATCCTCGTTCTCGACGAAGCGCACAGCCGGAAAGGCCAGCCCAAAGGCACGTTCATGCGTGGTGCGACTGGTGGATATCCGTTCAAGCAACAGCGCCTTGCGATGCGCCCAAGCTTCCGCCAACCGGGCGCCGAAGGCGATTTCGAGCGGCGGCTGGATGGCGGTGCCAGCGGGGGCCTGTTCCTCCTCCCCCTCTTTGCCGATATCTTCCGCCTCTTCCCGTCGCAGCTTGCGCACCCGCAACCAGGCGATCAGCGCGATGGCCAGAAGGATCGCGATCGGCCATTTGGGCATTCCGGGCAGCAGCATCAACAACCCCATGATCGCCATCACGATCAGCGGAATGCGCGGTTCGGAAGCGAACTGGCGGAATATCTCGGCGCTCAGTTCCTTGTCCGCCGAGGAACGGGTGACGATGATGCCGGTGGCGATGGAGATGATCAGCGCGGGCAGCTGGGTGGCGATCCCGTCGCCAATGGTGAGCAGCGTGAACCGCTCCAGCGCCTCGCCCCAGCCCATGCCCATCTGCGCCACGCCCACGATCAGGCCAGCAATAATGTCGATCAGCAGGATGATGATCCCGGCAATCGCATCGCCCTTCACGAATTTGGAAGCGCCATCCATCGCACCATAGAAGCTGGCTTCCTTCTCCAGCTCCTCGCGCCGCTGGATCGCCTGTTTCTGGTCGATCAGGCCGAGATTGAGATCGGCATCGATGCTCATCTGCTGGCCGGGCATGGAATCCAGCGTGAAGCGCGCCGCCACTTCCGAAACGCGCTGCGCGCCCGATGTCACCACCACATATTGCACCACGATCAGGATGAAGAACACCACCAGCCCGATCACGAAATTGCCCTGCACGGCGTAGTTGCCGATTGCATCGATCACGTCGCCCGCATCGGCGCCGGTGAGGATCAGGCGCGTCGCCGCGACATTGAGAGAGAGGCGATAGAGCGTGGCCACCAGCAGCAGGGAGGGGAAGGTGGAGAATTCCACCGGCTTCCTGACGTAAAAGGTCAGGAGCATGATCGTGAGCCCGAAGCCGAAATTGACGATGATGGCCAGGTCCAGCAGTGCCGGGGGGATAGGCGAAAAGAGGATCAACAGGATCAGTACAGTGCCGATGACCAGCACCAGATCCTTGTTCTTGCCGAAGAGCTTACTCATTAGTCGCGGTCTCCTGCCGCTGGGCGGCCTCTCGCCTCAGCCGCGCGTAATGGCGGGCGACGGCATGAAAATGCTGCGCGCCGATAGCCTGCCCGGCTTCACATTCGCGGAACAGGGCGCGGGCGAGCGCCGGGTCCGCGATCACCGGCAGACCCAGCAGCCTTGCCTTGCGCTTCAATAATTGCGCGAAATGGTTGCGCCCCTTGGCGCGCAGGACGGGCGCCTCCATCTCCCCGGGGCGATATTGCAGGGCGACGGCGAAATGCTCGGGATTGACGACGAGGAAGTCCGATCCGTCGAGCTTGCCCAGCCCCTCTGCCTGCTTACGCATTTCGTCGTGCAGCTGGCGGCGCTTCTGCTTTAGGCGCGGCGCGGCTCCCCTTCCCGTTCCTTCGCCTCGCGCGTCACCTCGCGGCGGCTCATCTTCATCTGCTTGCGGAACTCGCTGCGGCTGATGATCTGGTCCAGCACCATGAAAGCGAAGGCCGCGCCCAGGAAGGCCAGCACCAGCCGGGTGGCGGCGCTTTCCATCGCGCGGCTGAGCATGGCGGCATCGGCCATGCTGGCGGCGAAGGTCCGGATCGCCCAGTCGATCAGCAGCCACGACACGGCAGTATAGACCGCCAGCTTGAGGAGGTTCTTGCCCGTCTCCTTCAGCATCCGCATCGAAAACAGGCGCTTCAGCCCCTTGGCCGGATTGAGGCGGCTGAAATCGGGTTTGAGCGGGGCGGCGGTGAACATGAAGCCGCGCAATTGCAGCAGTTCGAGGAAGACGAGCAGCGCCATCGCCGCAAGACCCAGCACCAGCAGCGGTTCGAAAGCCGGCCAATAAAGAGCGGCGACGGTGGCGAGAACTTCATTAGCTTCACGCGTGTGATCGATGCCGGATGTGAAGCTGAGGCGCATCAGATCGGCCATGCGGGCGACGAAGCCCTCCCCCGCGAAGAGGCCCACGGCGGCCAGCGCGGCGAGGCTGCCGGCAAAGCCGAGGTCCATCCCGCGCGCGACCTGGCCCTTCTCCCGCGCCTTGCGCAGCTTGAAGGGGGTCGCTTCCTCGCTGCGGTTCTGTTCCTGCCCTTCCGCCATCTCAGCCCCCGGCCCACAACAGGCGCGGCGCGCTTTCCAGCGCGAGGCGCAGCAGGCGCAGGGAGAGGCTGGTGGAGAGCGCCAGGGCGACCGGCAGTGCCACCAGCATCGCCAGCGACTTCACCTGGAAGCCCAGCAGCAGCATGTTCATCTGCGGTAGGGTGCGCGACATGAAGGCGATGGCCAGATCGAGCAGGAACAGCACCAGCATCACCAGCGCGAACAGCCCCATGGCAATCGCAAAGGCACTGCCCAGCAGCGCGCCCAGCGCGGCCATATCGCCGCTGCGCACCCCATGCCCCACCGGCAGCGCCTCCAGCGAGGCGGACCACAGGGCCAAGAGATCGTATGGCCCGCCAGAGGTGAAGAAGATCAGCGCTGCGGCATAGGAGAACACCGTTCCGGCCAGCGGCATCTGCGCCTGGGTGGTCGGATCGGCGATGGTCGCAAGGCCGAAGCCCGCCTGAATATCCGCCGCCCCGCCGGCCCATTGGATCGCGGAAAAGGCGATCTGCAACGCCAGCGATATGGCCACCCCCACCAGCAGTTCGCCGCTTGCGAGCGAGAGCAGCGACTGCCCCTGCCGCAGCGCCCCCAGTGCCGCCTCCGGGTTCCCCGCCACCAGCGCCATGGCCAGCGCCAGCGCCAGCAGCAGGCGGATCGGCACCGGCAGGCGCAGCAGGGTGAAAGGCGGCGCGAAGGCGAGCGTGGGCACGATACGCAGGCTGACCAGCAGCACCGCCTCGATCCGGAAGGCCAGTTCCTCCACCCCCGCCCCGCCTATTGCCCGAGGCTGGGAATGAGCATGTAGAGCCCGCGCGCGAAATCGGTCAGCCGCGTGAGCATCCATGGCCCCAGCGCGACCAAAGTGACCCCGGCCACCAATGTCTTGGGCACATAGCTGAGGGTGATTTCCTGAATCTGCGTGGCGACCTGAAAAATCGAGATCAGCAGCCCCACCGCCAGCGTGGCGAGCAGCACCGGCCCGGCAATCACCAGCCCGGTCCACAATGCTTCATACAGCAAGCCCAGCGCCCGATCCGCGCCCATGCCAAATCCCCCTGTTTGTCGGGCGAGCCTATGGAGCCCGACGGCAGGCACTCAAGCAGGGATGGAACCTGTTTCGTTCTATCTACCTCCAAAACGGAGGTGCTGCGGCAGGACCGTTGCGGCGACAGGCGGGCTCTGCCTCGAAAATTTCGGCCAAGTTGCGGTTGTCAAACCTGCGGTGAGGGATAATGAGATCGCATAAAAGTGTGGGGAGAGAGCATGTCGAAAAATCCGGACGAGTCGCAGGCGCCTGCAAATCCTGCCCGGCGCGATTTCCTGGGCGTGGCCGCGCTGGGCACCGGCGCGGCGCTTGCAGGAATGGGCGCGGCAGCTGTGCCGGCCAGCGCGACGGCGCCTTCCGGCCCGGCCCCGCAGGTGGATTTCCCCAGCGATCCGCGCGCCTTTGCCGGCGGCCCTCCGGGCACCAATATCCGCGCCGAGATGGATCTCTACGATTGCGAAGTGGAGGGGGAGCTTCCTTCCGGCCTCGACGGCACCTTCTATCGCGTCGGCCCCGATCCGCAATACCCCAAGCCCAAGGAGCATGAAGGCGACATCATGTTCGACGGCGAAGGCCATGTCTCGATGTTCCGCATCAAGGACGGCCATGTCGATTACCGCACGCGCTATGCCAAAACGCAGCGCTGGAAGGCGCAGCACGAGGCGCGCCGTTCGCTGTTCGGCATGTATCGCAATCCCTTTACCGACGATCCCAGCGTCAAGGGTCTGAGCCGGGGCACGGCCAACACCCAGCTGTTCGTGCATCACAAGAAGCTGCTGGTATTCAAGGAAGACAGCCCGCCGGTCTATATGGACCCGAACACGCTGGAAACGCTGGACGATTATTACACTTTCGGCGGCAAGCTGAACAGCCAGACCCACACCGCCCATCCCAAGATCGATTCCGAAACCGGCGAATATGTCAGCTTCGGCTATGAGGCGACGGGCCTGTGTTCGAAGGACATCTTCGTCTTTTCGGCGGACCGCAACGGCAGCGTGAACTGGTCCACCACCGTGCAGGCGCCCTATGCCGGGATGATGCACGATTTCGCGGTAACGCAGAAACACGTCATCCTCTACCTTACCAACATGATCTCCGACATGGACCGGATCAAGGCGGGCGGGGTTCACTTCTCCTATGACAGCAAGACGCCCTGCTACATGGGCATCATGCGGCGCGGCGGCGACGGGAAGGACATCAAGTGGTTCACCGGCGCCAATCTGTTCTGCACCCATGTGATGGGCGCGTGGAGCGATGGCGACAAGGTTACGGTGGACATGGATGGGGGCGAAGGGAACCAGTTCCCCTTCTTCCCCAGCCTGCATGAGCCGTTCGATCCGGTGAAGGGCACCGGCCGCATCCGGCGCTTCACCGTGGATCTGTCGAGCAGGACGAACGATCGCTATCAGGTGGAAACGCTGTTTCCCGAGATCACCGGCGTGCTTTCGCGCCAGGATGACCGGTTCCACACCCTGCCCTATCGCTATGGCTATCTGAACACCACCGGCGCGCGCGGCGGCGGTGGCGGCGGCTGGGCGATCGTGGATCACCGCACGGGGCAGTCGCAGGTGGCGACGGTTCCGGACTATTCGCTGTCGGAAATGACTTTCGTGCCGCGCCGCAAAGACGCGCCGGAAGGCGACGGCTATCTGATCGGCCTTGGCAGCAGCCAGAAGGAGGCCGGCCGCAGCGATCTGATCCTGTTCGACACCAAGGATATTGCCGCAGGGCCTGTGGCGCGCGTAAAGATGCCGTTCAAATGTGTCGGCCAGGTGCATGGCTTCTGGGCCGATTCCAGTGACCTTCCCCCTATTGCATGAGTGATGTGATCATGAAGACGCTTTGGCGCGGCGCCGCAGCAGCCGCTTCCCTGTTGATGAGCTAGCGAAACTTCTTTTAGCATCATATAATAATGAGCGCAAGTGATAGAAACCCCTGAAAGAAGAAGGATCAGAGTGTTC
>DATJDU010000054.1:0-18791 GCA_035497315.1 Sphingomonadaceae bacterium | reverse complement strand
CCAGACCGGCAAGACCGCCGTCGCCATCGATACCTTCATCAATCAGAAGGAAGCCAATCAGGGCACCGACGAGAGCAAGAAGCTCTACTGCATTTACGTCGCGGTGGGCCAGAAGCGCTCCACCGTGGCGCAGATCGTGCGCCAGCTCGAGGAAAACGGCGCGATGGAATACTCCATCGTCGTCGCCGCCACCGCTTCGGAACCCGCTCCGCTGCAGTATCTCGCGCCTTACACTGGCGCCGCCATGGGTGAGTTCTTCCGCGACAACGGCATGCACGCCGTGATCGTCTATGACGACCTTTCCAAGCAGGCCGTCGCCTACCGCCAGATGTCGCTGCTGCTGCGTCGCCCGCCGGGCCGCGAAGCCTATCCGGGCGACGTGTTCTACCTCCACAGCCGCCTGCTTGAGCGCGCGGCGAAGATGAACGACGACAATGGTGGAGGCTCGCTCACCGCGCTGCCGATCATTGAAACTCAGGCGGGCGACGTGTCGGCCTATATTCCGACCAATGTGATCTCGATCACTGACGGCCAGATCTTCCTTGAAACCGGTCTGTTCTATCAGGGCGTGCGTCCGGCCATCAACGTCGGCCTCTCGGTCAGCCGCGTCGGCGGTGCCGCGCAGACCAAGGCGATGAAAAAGGTCGCCGGCTCGATCAAGCTGGAGCTGGCGCAGTATCGCGAAATGGCTGCCTTTGCGCAGTTCGGTTCGGACCTCGACGCCTCGACGCAGAAGCTGCTCAACCGCGGTGCACGCCTGACGGAACTGCTCAAGCAGGCCCAGTTCAGCCCGCTGTCCTTCGAAGAGCAGACCGTGTCGATCTTCGCCGGCACCAATGGCTATCTGGACGCGATCCAGGTGGGTGACGTTACCCGCTATGAAAGCGAAATGCTCAGCTTCATGCGCCAGAGCCATGCCGACGTTCTGGGTCTGATCCGCGATACCAAGGAATTTGGTGACGAGGCCAAGGCAAAGACGGTCGCCGCACTCGACGCTTTCGCAAAGCAGTTTGCCTGAGCCCCACGGGACTAATAGGGAGCCGTCATGGCCAGCCTTAAGGAACTCAAGGGCCGTATCAACTCGGTCAAGTCGACCCAGAAGATCACCAAGGCCAAGCAGATGGTCGCGGCGGCCAAGCTGCGCAAGGCGCAGGCGGCTGCCGAAGCTGCACGCCCCTATGCGGAGCGTCTCGCCTCGGTAATGGGCTCGCTCGCCTCGCGCATTACCGTGAGCGAGAGCAGCCCCAAGCTGCTCGCCGGCACCGGCTCGGATCAGCGCCACCTGCTGGTGGTGGTGAACACTGACAAGGGCCTTTGCGGCGGCCTCAACTCCAACGTCGTCAAGGCGGCCGTCGCCAAGGCGAAGACGCTTATCGCGGAAGGGAAGAAGGTCGAATTCTTCCTCGTCGGCAAGAAGGGCCGCGCGCCCATTCGCCGCAATTTCCCCGATGCGATCGCCGGAAATTTCGACACTTCCGAAGTCCGTCAGCCGGGTTACACGGAAGCAGAGAAGATCGCCGACGAACTGGTCGCCATGTACGAAGCCGGCAAATTCGACGTCGCGCATTTGGTCTATGCAAAGTTCAAATCCGCACTCGTGCAGGATCCGACGGAGCAGCAGATCATTCCGGTCCCCACTCCCGAGGCGGCTCCTTCCGCCAGCGGCGGTGCGGTGGTGGAATATGAACCCGATGAGGAAGCGATCCTCGCCGAGCTGCTGCCGCGCTATCTGAAGACCCAGCTCTTCGGCGCGCTGCTGGAAATCTCCGCTTCCGAACAGGGCGCATCGATGACCGCGATGGACAACGCCACGCGCAATGCTGGCGATCTGATCCAGAAGCTCACCATCCAGTACAACCGCAGCCGCCAGGCCGCGATCACCACTGAACTCGTCGAAATCATTGCTGGCGCGGAAGCGCTCTAAAAGATCAAAGGCAAGGAAACGAACATGGCCACCGCAGCCAAGACCAAGAGCAAGCCCAATATCACCGCGGGCGGCACGATCAGCCAGGTGATCGGCGCCGTCGTCGACGTGACCTTCACAGGCGAACTGCCGGCGATCCTTACCGCGCTGGAAACGAAGAACGGCGACACCACGCTGGTGCTCGAAGTCGCCCAGCACCTCGGCGAAAACACCGTTCGCACCATCGCGATGGACGCGACCGAAGGCCTCACGCGCGGCCAGCCCGTGACCAGCACCGGCAAGCAGATCTCGGTGCCGGTCGGCCCCAAGACGCTCGGCCGCATCCTCAACGTCGTTGGCGAGCCGATCGATGACATGGGCCCGGTTGGCGCCGACAAGTTCGCCCCGATCCACGCCGAAGCTCCGGCCTTCGTCGACCAGTCGACTGAAGCGGCCATTCTGGTCACCGGCATCAAGGTCATCGACCTTCTCGCCCCCTACGCCAAGGGCGGCAAGATCGGTCTGTTCGGCGGCGCCGGCGTGGGCAAGACCGTGCTGATCCAGGAACTGATCAACAACATCGCCAAGGGCCACGGCGGCGTGTCGGTGTTCGCGGGCGTGGGTGAACGTACCCGCGAAGGTAACGACCTCTACCACGAATTCCTCGATGCCGGCGTTATTGCCAAGGATGCCGAAGGCAATGCGACCTCGGAAGGTTCCAAGGTTGCCCTCGTGTTCGGCCAGATGAACGAACCCCCGGGCGCCCGCGCTCGCGTGGCTCTCTCGGGCCTGACCATGGCGGAATATTTCCGCGACGAAGAAGGCCAGGACGTGCTGTTCTTCGTGGACAACATCTTCCGCTTCACTCAGGCGGGTGCCGAAGTGTCGGCCCTTCTCGGCCGTATTCCTTCGGCCGTGGGTTATCAGCCGACCCTGTCGACCGACATGGGCCAGCTGCAGGAACGCATCACCTCCACCACCAAGGGTTCGATCACCTCGGTGCAGGCGATCTACGTGCCGGCGGACGACCTTACCGACCCTGCCCCGGCCACTTCCTTCGCCCACTTGGACGCGACTACCACGCTGAACCGCGCGATCTCGGAACTGGGTATCTACCCGGCCGTGGACCCGCTGGACTCGACCAGCCGCGTTCTCGAACCGCGCGTTGTCGGCCAGGAGCATTACGAAACCGCTCGCCGCGTTCAGGAAACCCTGCAGAAGTACAAGTCGCTGCAGGACATCATCGCCATTCTCGGCATGGACGAACTGTCGGAAGAAGATAAGCTGATCGTGGCTCGCGCCCGCAAGATCCAGCGTTTCCTCTCGCAGCCGTTCCACGTGGCCGAAGTGTTCACCGGCATCCCCGGCAAGTTCGTGCAGCTGGAAGACACCATCAAGTCGTTCAAGGCTGTGGTGGACGGCGAATACGACCACCTGCCCGAATCCGCCTTCTACATGGTCGGCGGCATCGAGGAAGCGGTCGCCAAGGCCAAGAAGCTGGCTGAGGACGCCTGACAATGGCCCTGCACTTCGAACTCGTCACGCCGGCCAAGCTGGTCCTTTCCGAGGATGTCCACATGGTGATCGTCCCCGGCGAGGAAGGCGAATTCGGCGTGCTGGAGGGCCACGCGCCCTTCATGTCCACCATCCGCGACGGGGCCGTGCAGGTCTATCGCACCGCGGGTGGCCAGCCTGAGGAAATCAGGGTCCGCGGCGGCTTTGCCGAAGTGGGCGCTAATGGCCTGACGGTGCTGGCGGAGCATGTGGAAGGCTGATCCGGCCTTGCGCTGACACGCATTTGAAAGGGCGGCCTCGCGGGGCCGCCCTTTTCGTTTGGAAAGGGACTTGAGATGCGCCGACCGCTTTCGCCATGGGCCTGCGCCGCCGGAGGCCTGATGCTGGCTGCATCGCCTGCTTCAGCGCAATGGGGTGAGCGGACATTCTCGATCCAAGAGATAGCAGCGGACCTCGCCTATGGCTTTTGCCCGCTCTATCTCGGCAGCCAGTTCCCCCTGACCGGTAATCCCATGCTGGCCGAGCGCGGTTTTGGCGAGGAAGTGACCCGCAGTCCTGACGTGCGGTTCGGCGAGGTCGAGCAGGTAAAGGCCGTAAAACCCGACGGCACTGCAGCATTTGGCGGGGTTTCAGGGCAGGTCTGCAATGTTACCATCACCGGCGCAGATGGCGATGCGGTGCTCGCCCGGCTGAAATCGAACATGGCCTTCCTGGGTATCCCCATGCAGCCCGACGCAGCCCATTCCAGCGAGCAGGTCGAGGCCTTCAAGGGCGCCATTCAGGAGGGGCAGGTGCTGCATATCCAGCTTGCCCACACCGGGGACGCGCAGCAGACGATCATCGCCCAACTCTATGTAACCCCGGAATAGCCTGCCGTTCAGCGTGTCGTCCGGGTCGGGGCGTGGAAGTCCGGCGGCTTGGTAGCGATCCATCGGACGAACCTTGCCACCACATGATTGTCCAGCAACGCCTCGCGCTCCCCGCCAAGCCGGGCCAGTTCGGCATTGGTGAAATTGGCGTGGATCGTGCGGTGGCAGATCGGGTGGACCGGCACGGTCGAACGCCCGCCCTTGGCCTTGGGCACCGGATGATGCCACTGCACCACATGCCCCAGCGGGCGGGAACAGAGCCAGCAGATCGACCCGGCTTCCTCCGTCACCCCAAGGCCCTCACCCCGGCTTCGTCGCCGCGAGCATCCTGCGCCGCGTATCCCACCACATCAGCAGCCCGGCGGAAATAATCACCGCCGCACCGGCCAGCGTCACAGCATCGGGGCGGTTGCTGAAAAACAGCCAACCCAGGATTGTAGAAGCGATAAGCTGGACATAGGTGGCCGGCGCAATGGTGGATGCACCCGCGCGCGTGGTGCCGACATAGACCATCCAGTGTCCGATCGTGCCCGTACCCGCCACCACGAAGGCGCGCGCAACCACTGTCCAGTCGGGCCAGCCGATATGTAGCATGGCAATACCGCTCAAATGCCCGGCAATCGCCGCCACGATCAGCAGGACGGCAGCCCCCAGGGCGACGAAAAACTGCATCGAAAGCGCACTGCCCTGCCCGGCGGAGGCGCGGTTGGAAATGATCAGCAGGCTCATCCCCAATGCGGTCAGCAGCGGCAGGAAAGCGGGCCAGCCCAATGCAAGGACATTGGGCCGCAGCACCACCAGCACCCCGGCAAAGGCAAGCACCACTGCCACCCAGGTGACCGGGCGCACCCTTTCGCCCAGCAGCGGTCGGCTGAGCAGTGCGGCGATCGCAGGAGCGACGAAAGTGATCGATACGGCCACTGTCAGCGGCATGAGGAAAATCGCGCAGAAAAAGCCCAGCGTCCCCATTCCCAGGCTGACTCCGCGCGCGGCCTGCAGCCAGGGGTTGTGGGGAATGAAGGCACGCCGGCCTTCCTGCCAGTAAAGCGCCGCCCCCGTCGCCACCGCGCCGATCGTGAAGCGCAGCGCCGCCATGGCCAGCGGAGACCATGCTCCGGCCACGCTCTTGGTCACTGCGTCTCCACAGGTGAACAAGGCAAAGCCGGCCAATGCGATCAGCAGGCCCGATCGTTCGCTATCCCTCACCTGGCCCCCATTGCCCCCTTGATTGCGCGACGCCGGCTGTCCCACCACAGGAACAGCCCGGCACCGATGATGATCGCGGCGCCCAGCATCGCGATCGGATCAGGTTTGTCGCCATAGAAAATCCAGCCCAGCGCCGTAGCCATCAGCAATTGGCCATAGGTCATGGGCGCAATTGTGCCCGCCCCGGCGCGCACCGTGCCCATGTAGATGAACCACTGCGCGAAAGTGGCGCTGATCCCGATAAAGGCGCAGCGGGCCACCACACTCCAATGCGGCAGTTCGACCGCGAAACGCTCGATCCCGCTGAAATGCCCGGCCGCAGAGGCGAAAATCAGGAACACCATCGCCGTGACCGACATGTAATATTGCATCGCCAGCACACTGGCCGTGCCTGCCACCGCGCGATTGGCGATGATCGTCACCGCCATGCCGGTGGCGCCGATCAGCGGGAACAGCGCGCCCCATCCCAGTGCCTCGAAATTGGGCCTGAGCACGATGATCACGCCCACAAACGCGGCTGCTGTGGCGATCCAGGCCGCCGGGCGCGCCGGTTCGCGCAGGAAGATCATGGCCAGAATCGCGGTCAGCACCGGCTGGGTGAAGGCAATGGTGGTCGCTTCGGCCAGCGGCATGATCCACACCGCCAGGAACATGCCAATGGCGGAAAAGCTGATCGCAACACCGCGCAGCCATTGCAGCTTCGCGGAAGGCAGACGTACCGCGCGCCAGCCCTCGTTCCGCCCGAGCAGAAATGCCAGGCCGATAGTGCCCACAATATAGCGCGTGGCAGCCATGGCCACAGGCGACCATTGGCCAGCCATGCCCTTGACGATCGCATCCCCGATGGAAAGCGTACAGAACCCCGCCAGCGCCCATAGCAGGCCATTTCTCTCCTCATGTCCCGACATGCCCGGCGCTCCTCCTGCTATTTTTGCCGACGCTCTAGTCACGGTGCCCAGTATTGGCGAGCGTTAAAGCCCGCCGTGCGCCTGCTGCACCGAGTTTGGCCGTGCGCTGCAATCCCGCTGGCTGCCGGCCATCCAAGGAAAAGTCCCGTCCGGGCATTTAGATAATTTCAAGGTTCGCAAACTATTCACCAAGTTTCGACAGGCCGCGTTTGGCACAGTCCATCGATGGCTGTGCTCACGGGGCTAGTGAGATAAAGCCGCAAGGAGCGGGGAATGAGTGCATTCGGACGGAAGAACGGCGTAGGCGGCATGGCTCCGGGAGCCCGGCCGAGCTTCGGCGTTGCCAAACCGATGAAGGGCGGCGACTATCGCAAGCCTGTGCCTTCCTCCGCGCCCGGCGGGGGTGACCAGTTTCCGCCGCTTCCGGGTGAAAGCCCGCTGGCGGACCTTCCGCCCCATGCCATGGGCAGCAAGGCCTCCGATGCGATGGCCCGCCTGGCGGACCGCGCAAACCATGTGACCGACAATTCGCCTCTGATCGAAGGCTTTGAGGCCAGCGTCCACAAGATCAAGGAGCAGGTGCTTCCCCGCCTTCTGGAACGCGTCGATCCCGAAGCCGCCGCTACACTTTCCAAGGAGGAACTCTCCGAGGAATTCCGCCCGATCATCATGGAAGTGCTGGCGGAACTGAAAGTAACCCTCAACCGGCGCGAGCAATTCGCGCTGGAAAAGGTGCTGATCGACGAATTGCTGGGCTTCGGCCCGCTGGAGGAGCTGCTGGGCGACCCGGATGTGTCCGACATCATGGTGAACGGCCCCAACCAGACCTACATCGAAAAGAAGGGCAAGCTGATGCTCGCCCCGATCCAGTTCCGCGACGAACAGCACCTGTTCCAGATCGCGCAGCGCATCGTGAACCAGGTCGGCCGCCGCGTCGACCAGACCACGCCGCTGGCCGACGCCCGCCTGAAGGACGGCAGCCGCGTCAACGTGATCGTGCCGCCGCTGTCGCTGCGCGGCACCGCGATCTCGATTCGTAAGTTCTCCGAAAAGCCGATCACCATCGACATGCTGCGCGATTTCGGATCGATGAGCGACAAGATGGCAACCGCGCTGAAGATCGCGGGCGCCTGCCGCATGAATGTGGTCATCTCCGGCGGTACGGGTTCCGGTAAAACCACCATGCTCAACGCCCTGTCGAAAATGATCGACCCGGGCGAACGTGTGCTGACCATCGAAGACGCGGCCGAACTTCGCCTGCAGCAGCCGCACTGGCTGCCGCTGGAAACCCGCCCGCCGAACCTGGAAGGCCAGGGCGCCATTACCATCGGCGATCTGGTGAAGAACGCCCTGCGTATGCGCCCGGACCGGATCATCCTGGGCGAAATTCGCGGCGCGGAATGTTTCGACCTCCTCGCCGCGATGAACACCGGCCACGACGGTTCGATGTGTACGCTTCACGCCAACAGCCCGCGCGAATGCCTTGGCCGTATGGAAAACATGATCCTGATGGGCGACATCAAGATCCCGAAGGAAGCCATCAGCCGCCAGATCGCGGAATCGGTCGACCTCATCGTGCAGGTGAAACGCCTGCGCGACGGTTCGCGCCGCACCACCAACATCACCGAAGTGATCGGGATGGAAGGCGATGTGATCGTGACCCAGGAACTGTTCAAGTTCGAATATCTCGACGAGGGTGAGGACGGGAAGATCATGGGCGAATTCCGCAGTTCGGGCCTGCGCCCCTACACGCTGGAAAAGGCCCGCCAGTTCGGCTTCGACCAGGCCTATCTGGAAGCCTGCCTCTGACTTTTCCGCGCCCCCTGGATGGGGCGAAAGTGACGCAGAACGGCCCGCGAAACTTGTGACCTTCGGTCTTGGCATCTCTGCCAAGGCGGGAGGTAATTCGCTGTAATCGAACGGATTATTTTGCCCTTCGCCGGTCAGAGAAGGCAATCTGCCTTGTGCAAAGCGTGACTTTTCGCCGCACTGCCTCGGGGCGGATGCGAAAGGGTGATTCCGGCGCGCTTCCATCCACAAGCTTAGGGCAGATTTCGGCCATGTAGGAAAGGCGTTCTGCAACCGCCCCTGACACCCGCTCATCCTGAACGGGTTTGGAGAAAGAGGGAATTCAGGGCACCAGCACCGCCGCGCCCTGCAAGGCCCCGGCACGCAATTTCTCCAGCGCGGCCGCCGCGTCGCCCAGAGGGAAAGTCTCGGTAGATACGCGCAGGCCCGCCTTTTCCGCCACTTCGAAGAAGCTTGTCCCATCCTCTCGCGTGAGGTTCGCCACCGAGAGGATTTCGCGCTCGCCCCACAGATCGGCATAGGGGAATGAGGGAATGTCGCTCATATAGATGCCCGCGCAGACCACGCGCCCCCCCTTGCGCACCGATTTGAGCGCCAGCGGTACCAGTTCCCCGGCTGGGGCAAAGATCAGCGCCGCGTCCATTTCCTGCGGCGGGCGCTCGGCAGTCGATCCCGCCCATGCGCAACCCAGCGTGCGGGCGAAGGCGCGGCTTTCCTGATCCTCGGGCCGGGTAAAGGCATAGACCGTCCGCCCCTGCCACACGGCGATCTGGGCCAGAAGATGCGCCGCCGCGCCGAAACCGTAGAGCCCGATCACCGGCGCATCGCCCGCCATGCGCAGCGCGCGCCAGCCGATCAGCCCCGCACAAAGCAGCGGTGCGGCCTCAACATCGGAGAAACGATCCGGCAGGGCAAAGCAGAAATGCGCATCGGCCACCACATGGCTGGCATAGCCGCCATCGCGGGTGGCGCCGGTGAACAGCGGATTATCGCACAGATTTTCCTTGCCCGCGCGGCAATAGGGGCAGGTTCCGCAGGCATGGCCCAGCCAGGGAATGCCCACCCGCTGGCCAAGGGTGAACCCCGTCACCCCTTCCCCCAATTGCGCCACGCGGCCCACGATCTCATGCCCCGGTATGATAGGATAATGCGCCTCCACTTCGCCATCCAGCACATGGAGGTCCGTTCGGCAGACACCGCAGGCAGAGACTTCCACCAGCAATTCGCCCGCACCGGGGCTTGGCACCGGGCGCTCCACCCGGTGTGGCGGATGGCCCGGCGCATCGATCTGCATGGCGGTCATCATCGGCATGGGGCGCTCCTTCGATCAGGCGCGCCGATCATGCCCGATCAGCTGGCCGTCGCGCCAGCCTTATCCGCTCCACTGCCCCCGGCTGGCTCCCCTCCCCGGCCGATATAATCCGCCAATGTGGAGATTTGCTCATCCGAGAGGATACCGGTGAAGCTGGGCATGTCGCCGCGCCCATTGGTCAGCCGGTCCAGCACCAGTTCGCGCGTCAGGTGATGAGCGGGATCGAGCGAAGGGGCGTAGCTGGCCGCCGAACCGGCATCTACCAGCGCATGGCACTGGGCACAGCCGGTCTCCCGGAACAGCTGGCGCCCTTCCTCCAGCGGGGGAGCATCGGCCGGCGCCATCCCGCCCAGGACAAAGGCCGCGGCAATCGGCGCAAAGGGCAATGCCTTCATTCCGCGCCCTTCCCTTCGCTCGCCAGTCGCTCGCACGATCCGGTGGATTCGATCTGATATTGCTCGCCCATCGCATGGTCGGTCCGCATGGAAACCGCCTCATAGCGGCCCGTGGCAGGATCGATGGAGTGCGTGACGAAACTCTCGCTATGCTCGTCGGCCAGCACTTCCTCCAGCACCAGCCGACCCTCTTGCGCCTCAAGGCTTTCGGCCGAAAAGACGCGAAAGGGATCGGTGATCGGCGGATTTTCCGCCGTGCTGACATTGCGCATCGTCTCCACCTTGCAGCGCCACGCCGCACGCTCCCCGGCGGGTTCGGCCGCGGCAACGCCGAAGGGGGCGGCAAGTGCCGAAAGGCTGGCAAGGGCGAGTGATTTCATGGGAATGGCCTTTCTCGTTTCTGCGGGGGGCATAAAGCCCCCCGACTGTCCGCCCGATGAAGCGCTGCCCATCACAGCACGCCCGCCGTCTGCAGCAGCAGCCACAGGCCGATCACCAGGAACAGCAGCGCCGCGACCATTCGCACAGTGGCCAGCGGAATGCGCTTGATCAGCTCATTGCCAAGGAACACCGCCGGGACATTGGCGATCATCATGCCAAGCGTGGTGCCCAGCGTGACGAGGATGGCGTTCTGATATTGCGCACCCAGCGCGATAGTGGCCACCTGCGTCTTGTCGCCCATTTCCACCAGGAAGAAGGCGATGGCGGTGGAGAGGAAGGCACCGAAACGCGGCGGCTTCTGTTCCGCTTCGTCCAATTTGTCGGGCACCAGAGTCCAGGCGGCCATGGCGATGAAGGACGCGGCGACGACATAGCGGAACCACTGCCCGTCGAGCAGCGAGGCGACCTGTCCGCCGACCAGCGCGGCAAGGAAATGGTTGGCCAGAGTGGCCACCAGAATGCCCATGACGATCGGCACCGGCCGCCGGAAGCGGGTGGCGAGCACGATGGCGAGCAGCTGGGTCTTGTCGCCGATCTCGGCAAGGGCGACCACGGCAGTGGATGTAAGCAGGGCTTCCAAGGCAGAACTCCGGGCCGGGCGTAAGCAAGACTGCAACAGCACCAATTCCCCCCGCCCGGCCGAGCGGAGGAACGGTGCCATTGGTCTCGCCCGAACGGTGGTTCCCGTTCCCTGCACACCATGACCTCTCGGCCAAGTATGTTGACATGCAGGCCCGCCTTGTGGGCGGCTGGCTACTCCCCAGATGACGGGCGCCGGTTACATCGCGCGGGCAGGATTGGCAAGGGGGCTGGCTCTACCCGCCCTTCAGCGCCAGCCCGATCAGCGTCACCCCCAGCAAGGCGCAGACGAAGAACAGCTTGGTCCACGGCATCCAGCCTACCTTGTCGATATGCTTGCGCCTTGTGCGGCGGATTTCGGCCCACATGGAGATTCCCGCCAGCAGCAACAGCCCGCCGCCCCACAGCGCAAAGAGAGTGGCATCGCTGGCGAAACGAAGGGCGTCGGGCTCTTGCAACATGGTGCCGGGCCATATGGGGGCACCCCGCCCCAGCGGCAAGACGCATCGGCCGGGCTTGATCGGGGCCGCAGTGCGGCTAAGGCAGACGCCACATGCCCTCCTCTCCCCCAAGCTCGCCGGATTATCCGCAGCACCGCCCGCTCATGGCGCTGGGCATCCGGCTGGGGGCTGTTGCCGCGATTTCCACCATGGCGGCGCTGATCAAGCTCGCTTCGGCGCATGACGTGCATCTGATGGAAATCCTGTTCTGGCGGCAGGGAATCACGATCCCGATCGCGCTGGCATGGGCCATGGCATCCGGCGGGCTCGCCCAGCTCAAGACCCACCGCCCCGGCACTCACGCCGTGCGCGGGATCTACGGCGTGACGGGCATGATCCTGAATTTCAGCGCCTTCATCATGCTGCCGCTGGCGGAGGCGACCACCTTCGGCTTCACCGCACCGATCTTCGCGGTGATCCTTTCGGTGATCCTGCTGAAGGAAAAGGTCGGCATCTACCGCTCCACTGCCGTGGCACTGGGCTTTGCGGGCGTGGTGATCATCGCCCAGCCGGGCGGCGGACATATCCAGCCGCTGGGCGCGGCGGTGGCATTGGGCGCGGCCTTCATGATCGCGCTGATCTCGATTCAGGTGGCAGACCTCAACCGCACCGAAAAGCCGCTGACCATCGTATTCTGGTTCGCGGCGGTCAGCACGCCCTTTGCCGCGCTGTTCCTGCCCTTCGTAGGCAAGGCTCACGATGCGACCACCTGGGCACTGCTGGCGGGGATCGGCGTGATCGGCACGGCGGGGCAGTTCCTGCTCACGGCGGCCCTGCGCTATGGCACTGTCTCCAGCGTGATCGTGATGGATTATTCCTCGCTCATCTGGGCGACACTCTATGGCTGGCTGATCTGGGAACAGCTCCCCCCAACGGCAACCTGGCTCGGTGCGCCGATGATTATCGCGGCGGGGCTGGTGATTGCCTGGCGCGAGCACCATCTCCACCGCCAGAGGCTGGAAGCCGCACGGCTGGCGGAAGAGGGTGCGGCGGCTTAGTCATCTTTCATCAATCATGCCCGGACGATAGAGTCCGGCCGAAGACAAGAAGGAATCAGCTCATGCTTCGCAAACTGGTTATCGCCACCGGCCTTGCCGCCATCGCGCTGGCTGCCAGCGCCTGCAACACCGTCAAGGGCCTTGGCAACGATATCGAATCCGTCGGTCAGGCGGGCGAAGATGCGATCAACAAGTAATCCGCAGGGCCTCAGCGCTTGCGATAGGTAAGCGCGAGGTTGTTGGCCGGCATTTCCACCCGCCTGGTTCGCGCAAAGCCGTGCCGCGCGGCAAGGGCGTCCACATCCTCGATCCGGCGGATACCGAAACGCGGGTCTTTCTCCTTCAGCCACTGATCGAAGGCCAGATTGCTGGGTGCGGTCTGCACGCCATCCTCCAGATAGGGGCCATAGAGCACCAGCGGAGTGCCCTGCCCCAGCAGCGCCTCCGCCCCCGCGAACAGCCCTTCGGCGGAGGCCCATGGGCTGATGTGGATCATGTTGATGCACACGATCGCGTCGGCCGCGCTCAGCGGCCAGTCAGGCAAAGCGGCATCGAGGGCGAGCGGCGCGCGAAGGTTTGCAAGACCTGCCTCCTCCCGCCATGCCGCGATAGAGGCCCGCGCACCGGCATCGGGATCGCTCGGCTGCCATTCCAGCGCCGGGAAAGCCCCCGCGAAATGCACCGCATGTTCCCCGGCCCCCGCCGCGATCTCCAGCACTATGCCGCTATCGGGCAATTCCTCGCGCAGCACTTCGGCGATGGGTTCGCGATTGCGCGCGGCAGCAGGTGCGGTCTGTTTCATGGCGTGTTCCTTCAGCCCCGCTCGCGCTGTTCGGCCAGTTCGAAACGATGGATCGCGCGCATCAGGCTGTCATACTCATGCACGAAGCGCCCGCCCGCCTTCTCCCGCGCCAGCGAGAGGATCGCCTGCGACAAGCGATGCGCGGAGATGGAGCGGTATCTGCGCCAGCCGCCCTGCAGCACCATGTCGGTGATCGGGCTGGCCAGACGGCCCAGCCCTTCCAGCAGGCGCATATCCCCGCGCCGCACACCGCGCAGCAGGCCCGGGCGCAAAATGTCCAGCCGCTTGAAATGCAGCTTCGCCAGCGCCGTCTCGGTTTCTCCCTTGACCCGCAGGTAGAGGTTCTTCGATGCCGAACTGGCGCCCACGGAGGAGATATAGATGAAGTGCCACGCACCCGCCGCCTTGGCCGCCCGCGCGACGTCGAGCACCAGCGTATAATCGACCTCGCGGAAGCTTTCCTCGTCCCGCCCGGCCTTATGCCAGGTGGTGCCCAAGGCGCAGACCACCACTTGCTGCTGGATCTCCTCCAGCACTTCGCCCCACTGCTCGACCGGGGCCAGCCGCATTTCCATCCGCGCGCCCTTGGGCAGCGGCACTTCGCGCCGGCCCATGGCGGTGAGGCGGAAATCCGGGCGCCCGACCAGCTCTTCCATCACCGCGCGGCCGACAAGGCCGGTTGCGCCGACCAGAGTGATCTTCACCGGGTCAGACATTGGAAAGCCCTTCCGGCACCTTGCCGAAGATTCTGGCATATTGATCGATGGCGTAGCGATCCGTCATCCCGGCGATGAAATCGGAGATATGGCGGCTGCGCTGCGGCTCATGCTCTGGCAGAGCCTCGCGCCAGCCTTCGGGAAGCAGAGCGGCGTCCTGCGAATAGGCGGCGAACAACCGGGCAATCACCTCGCGCGAGCGCTCCGCCGTGGCGAGCTGATCGGGATGGTAATAGAGCCGCTGATACATGAATTTCTTCAGCCGCCGCTCCTCTGCCGCAAGGCCGTGAGAAAAGGCCACCAGTGCCCTGCCAGCCGCGCGGACATCGTCCACCGTTTCGATCCCCTCCAGATTGGCGCGGGTCTGTTCCAGCAGATCGTTCACCATCAGGCCGATCTGCGTGCGCACCAATTCGCGCAATTGCCGATCGCGCGGGGCGCCGGGGAAGCGGCGCTCTACCTCCCGCCACTGATCGGCCAGGAAATCCAGCGTCAGCAGATCGTCCAGCGTCAGGAAACCGGCACGCAATCCATCGTCGATATCGTGATTGTCATAGGCGATATCGTCCGCCAGCGCGGCCACCTGCGCCTCCAGCGAGGGCCAGCTGTGGAGATCGAGCGGATAGGCCGCATCGATTTCCGCCATCGCCCAGCCGGGGACCAGAATGGGGCCATTATGCTTGGCCAGTCCTTCCAGCGTTTCCCAGGTGAGGTTCAGCCCGTCATGCCCGCAATAGGGGCTTTCCAGCCGCATCAGCGTGCGCAGCGACTGGGCATTGTGGTCGAACCCGCCATGCCGCCCCATCGCGGCATCCAGCGCATCTTCGCCCGCATGGCCGAAGGGCGGATGACCAATATCGTGGGCAAGGCACAAGGCCTCGGTCAGATCTTCGTCCAGCCCCAGTGCGCGCGCCAGCACGCGGCCGACCTGCGCGACTTCAAGGCTGTGCGTCAGCCGCACCCGGTAATGATCGCCGTCGGGCGCGATGAACACCTGCGTCTTGTGGCGCAGACGGCGGAAGGAAATGGAATGGATGATCCGGTCGCGATCGCGCTGGAACTCGTTGCGCGGCCCGCGTGCACCGGCCCGCTCCTCCGCGAATTCGCGCCCGCGCGAACGTGCGGGATCGCAGGCATAGGGCGCGCGGGGGGTACAGGTGCCGGTCATGTGCGGGCGGGTTAGGAAAGCGGCGACGCAATGGCAAGCGGCGAGGCGCTTTCCAGGGGCCTCACCCCTCGCCCAGAATCCATTTCGCCGCTTTTTCCGCGTGAATGCGCAGGCTGTCGTAGATCGGCAGGACATTGGCGTGGATATCCACCACCATGTCCAGTTCCGTGCAGGCCAGCACAATGGCCCGGGCGCCTGCCTGTTCCCTCACCGTGATCATGGTCTTGAGCTTGCGCTGTGCATCGCGCGTGACCTTGCCATGCATCAGCTCGTCATAAATGATCCGGTCGAGCTGCTCGATGCTTTCCATGTCGGGGGGCAGCAGGTCCACCCCATGGGCAACCAGCCGCTTGCGATAGAAACTTTCGGTCATCACATTGCGCGTGCCGAACAGGGCCGCCGTGGGCACGCCATCGGCCTTCATCTTCTCGCCCGCGCATTCGGCGATATGCAGGATGGGAATGTCCACCGAAGCGGCAATTTCGTCATAAACCTTGTGCATCGAATTGGCGCAGATCGCCAGCGCACCTGCGCCCGCCTGCTCCAGCCGCTGGGCAGAAGCTATCAGAACCCTGGTCGCCTCTTCCCAGCCTTCATCCTCCGTCACTCGATAGACGAGCGAGAAATCCACGCTTTCCAATAACAGGGGTGCGCTGGCCGGGAACGGTACCCGCGCCTGCACATAGCGATTGATACGATCATAATAGGTGCGGGTCGAAACCCAGCTCATCCTGCCGATAAGGCCGAGTTTGCGCACTAACGAATCCCTTGGCTGCGAAATTTCCGAATAAATGCACGCAGCAAAGGCGGCAACAGGGTTGGCATAGAGATATGGGGATTGGTTAGCGCGCTCTTTATGCGGCGGGCCGCGCGCCCCCGATATGCGCCCGCCGGTCAGAGCGCCTTGACGATTTCCTCGACCATCTTCTTGGCATCGCCCAGCAGCATCATGGTCTGGTCCATATAGAACACGTCATTATCCACGCCGGCATAGCCCACGCCGCCCATGCTGCGCTTGATAAAGAAGATCGTCTTGGCCTTCTCCACATCGAACACAGGCATGCCGTAGATCGGGCTGCCCTTGTCGGTCTTGGCGGCAGGGTTCACCACATCGTTGGCGCCGATGATGAAGGCCACGTCGGTCTGCGCGAATTCGCTGTTGATGTCCTCCAGCTCGAACACTTCGTCATAGGGGACGTTCGCTTCGGCAAGCAGCACATTCATATGGCCCGGCATACGGCCCGCCACCGGGTGGATGGCATATTTCACCTTCACCCCATGTTCCTTCAGCAGATCGCCCATTTCGCGCAGCACATGCTGGGCCTGCGCCACGGCCATGCCATAGCCGGGGATGATGATGACCTGGTTCGCTTCCTTCAGCAGGAAGGCCGCATCCTCCGCGCTGCCGCGCTTCCACGGGCGGTCCGTCTTGGCCGCGCCCGCATCGCCCCCGCCGCTCTCCGCGCCGAAGCCGCCCGCGATCACGCTGATGAAGCTGCGGTTCATCGCCCGGCACATGATGTAGCTGAGGATCGCACCGGAGGAGCCCACCAGCGCGCCGGTGACGATCATTGCGGTATTGTGCAGGGTGAAGCCCATCGCGGCGGCGGCCCAGCCCGAATAGGAATTCAGCATCGAGACGACCACCGGCATATCCGCCCCGCCGATGGGGATGATCAGCAGGAAGCCGATGGCGAAGCTCGCCGCCAGCATCACCCAGAAGATCGGATGCTCGCCCGGCCCGGCATGGGCCGACATGGCAAAGCCCGCCGTCATGGCCAGGATCGCCGCCAGCGTGCCGAGATTGATCAGGTGCCGCCCCGGCAACATGATCGGCGCGCCCGACATATTGCCGTTCAATTTGGCGAAAGCGATGACCGAGCCGGAAAAAGTGATCGCGCCAATCGCCGCCCCCAGCGCCATTTCGATGCGGCTGACGGTCAGGATATTCCCGTCCGCCCCGAGGATTCCGAAGGCATCGGGATTGAGGAATGCCGCGACCGCCACCAGCACCGCCGCGAGGCCCACGAGGCTGTGGAAGGCGGCGACGAGCTGCGGCATGGCCGTCATGGCGATGCGCCGGGCGATCACGAAGCCGGTGGCTCCGCCGATGGCGATTGCGCCGAGAATTTCCGGCAGGC
This sequence comes from Sphingomonadaceae bacterium, assembly GCA_035497315.1. Lineage (GTDB taxonomy): Bacteria > Pseudomonadota > Alphaproteobacteria > Sphingomonadales > Sphingomonadaceae > Andeanibacterium. The sequence goes on along the minus strand of DATJDU010000054.1, from coordinate 1,529 downwards.
TGGCGATTTCATGCGTGACCAGCGTCGTCACCACCGCAATCAGCATACCCGCCATGCCATAGCGATTGCCCAACCGGCTGGTGGCAGGCGAACTGAGACCGCGCAATGCGAGGATGAACAGAATGCCCGAGACGAGATAGGCCAGCGCCACCCAGGGGTTCACTGCATGGACGGCGGCTTCGGGCGGGAAGGCTTCGAGCGGAATCTCAACCTGACTTTCGAAGGGAGCGACCATCACTTGCGCCCCTTCTTCTTATACATCGCCAGCATCCGCGCAGTCACCGCGAAGCCGCCGAAGATGTTCACGCTGGCCAGCACCACCGCCAGCAGCCCCAGCCATTTGGCCCCCGGACTACCCGCCGCCGCCGCCGCAATCAGCGCGCCGACGATGATGACGGAGGAGATCGCATTGGTCACCGCCATCAGCGGCGTGTGCAGCGCCGGAGTGACCGACCAGACCACGTAATAGCCCACGAAACAGGCCAGCACGAAGATCGAAAGGATTGATATGAAGTCCATACTGCCTGCCTTCTCCTCTCGATCTTTCGTCAGTTTTCAGAGCTTCTGCGCGATCTCCACCGCGTTTCCTTCAGGGTCGGTGTAATACATCACCTTCACCCCCAACGGCGCGACTTCGGTGATATCCAGCGCGGGCGTGAGGCCCTTCGCGGCCAGCGCGGCTCTGGTCGCCTCTATGTCGGTCGTGGAAAGAGTGATCTGGGAAAAGCCTTGCACGGCCGCATGGCCCGGAGGGGCAGGCTTCTGCGGGCCGGGTTGGGAATCCTTGATTTTCAGCAGCTCGATCCGCTCATTCCCGCTCACCAGCCAGCGCACCGGAATGCCGGGGCCGAAGGTGGTATCCAGTTCCACCCTGAAACCCAGCTTGTCGACATAAAAGGCCGTTTCCGCGTCCATATCCGCAACCGAAATCGCCACCATCCAGTGGCCCAGCTCCGGCGCCTTCTCCGCCGCATGGGCGGGAACGGCCATGGCGCAGACCGCCATGGCGCAAGACGCGAAAAACACCTTCATCCCAAAAGCCTTTCATTCACCACTTTGCCGCCTTGCGTCAGCCGCACGGCATTGCCGATCTCTTCGTCGAGCACCGGCCTGCCCTGCTCCTTGTCCCAGAAGGCAGAGAGGAAATTGTAGAGATTGCGCGCATAGAGCGCCGAGGTATCCGCCGGGAGATGGGCGGGCGTATTCGAAAAGCCCATGATCTTCACCCCGTGCCGCTCGACCAGCTGATCGGGTACGGAGCCTTCGACATTGCCGCCCTGCGCCACGGCGAGATCGAAGATCACGCTGCCCGGCTTCATGCTGGCGATCTGCGCATCGGAAACAAGGCGCGGCGCAGCGCGGCCCGGGATCAGCGCGGTAGTGATGACGATATCCTGCTTGGCGATATGGCTGGAAACCAGTTCGGCCTGCGCCTTCTGATATTCCTCGCTCATCTCGGTGGCATAGCCGCCCGCGCCTTCGCCCTCGATGCCTGCGACTTTCTCGACGAAGACCGGCTTGGCGCCGAG
>DATJDU010000053.1:0-4386 GCA_035497315.1 Sphingomonadaceae bacterium | reverse complement strand
TGCATTCACGCTTGTCCGCACGCCAGATCACCTTTCCGCGCCTGTCCTGCACGAAGTCTATGGTCGTCTGGTTGAACTGCATCCCGTGATTGACCAGCGCCGAATAGGCGTTGACCATCCGCCCCACAGTGGTTTCCCCGGCCCCCAAAGCGAAAGACGGATAGGGATCATATTTGCCGATCCCGACGTGATCGATCGTCTTGACCACGTTCGGCATCCCTGAATCCATCGCGATATGGATGGTCATCAGGTTACGCGACTGTTCGAGGCCCCAGCGCATCGTATGCTCGCCGCCGCCGCGCGCTCCGCCGAAGTTGCGAAAGCATTTCTCGCCCAGTGCGGCGCCCTGATAATAGCAATATTCCCCATCGAGGACCATCGTGGCCGGGGTCATCCCCTGATCGAGCCCCGTTGCATAAACGAAAGGCTTGATGGTCGAGCCGGGCTGACGCAGCGCCTGAGTGGCGCGGTTGAAGCTGTCGAGCCGGGGGTCAAAGCCGCCCTGCATCGCCAGTACACGGCCGGTATTGGGATCTTCCGCCAGGAAGCCGCCGGAAACGGCAGGAACGCTGCGTACCTTCCAGCCATTGCCTTCCGGGGAAGCGGCAATCACATCGCCCGCCTTGAGCTTGTCGGGCAAACCGACCAGCGGCGCCTCCTTGCCATCGGTGAAGCCTATCCGGGCAGAACTGCCCGACCGGCCGGTGACCACGCCCACGCGCCAGTTCTGATATTTGATCGACAGGAACGAGCTTTGCAGCTGGCCGTGCCAATCGCCCTTGTCGATATCGATAGTGGCGATCGGCCCGCTCCAGGCCTGGCCACCCTGATAGCGGAGCAGGCCAGCACGCAGCGCATCGCTGCCCGCCTTCTGCAGTTCGGGGTCGAGCGAAGTGCGCACCCACAGCCCACCGGCATAGACGCTGTTGGGGCCGTCTTTCGCCTGCTCACCGAACTGGTCGATCAACTGGCGGCGGACATCTTCCATGAAATAACCGGCATCGACCGTATTATATTCCGGCCGCTGCGCCACCAGCCCCAGGGGTTGGGCCTTGGCGGCATCGGCCTCTGCGCGGGTGACGAAATCATTCTCGACCATCTCGTCGAGCACCCAGTTGCGGCGAGTTAGCGCGGTAGCCTCATATTGCGGGCGGCCATAGCGTTCCGGTGCCTTGGGCAGGATCGCCAGGAACGCCGCTTCGTGAAGCCGCAGCTCGCCCACATCCTTGCCGAAATAGGCGCGCGATGCCGCCTGCACGCCGAAACTGCGGCGGCCGAGCGGGATTTCGTTGAGGTAAAGTTCCAGAATCTGCTGCTTGGTCAGCACGCTCTCGATCCGGCGAGCGAGCAGCATTTCCTTCAATTTCCGGGTAATCGAATATTCGTCACCCACCAGAATGTTCTTGGCCACCTGCTGCGTGATTGTGGAGCCACCCTTGGCGCGCTGCCCGCTGCCGATCTTGCTGACATAATCGAGCACCGCGCCGGCAAATCCGGTGATGTCCACCCCGCCATGGGTCCAGAAAGTCTTGTCTTCCGCCGCGAGATAGGCGTTGATCAAAGGCCTCGGGAAATCGCGGAACTGCAGCTGCACGCGCCGCTCACGCGCGTAGGAATCGACGATTTCGCCATCGATTCCACGCACCATGGTGGGCAGCGGCGGCTCATATTCCAGCAGCATTTCGGCATCGGGCAAGGTCCGCGCCAGCGACACCCAGACGACAAACCAGAGCACGATCAGGCCACCCACAGCAATGAAGGCCCAACGGAACCAGCGGCTATTGCGCCAGTTCTCGCGGAACCAGGTGACGGCGCTCTGCGCTTCGCGGCGGATCCGGTAGTGGATCGATTGCGGGGCGGATTGGTCGGTCTCGCTCATGGTTGCGGCGCCTTAGCACGGCGTGTTCGCAGGATGCCAGAACGAAGCGAGCTAATGTGCCGCGCTGGCGGAATTGCGCGCAAAGAAGATGCGGATCGCCCGAGCCATGGTGTCGGCGAAGCGCTCCTTGCCGGCAGCGGACGTCAACCGTTCGGCATCCTGCGGATTGGTCACGAACCCCGCCTCGAACAGGACGGAAGGCACGTCGGGCGCGCGCAATACGGCCAGAGCAGCGGATCGGCGCGGCTCGGGATGGAAGGCGATATTGCCCTCACCCTCCCGAATGATCAGCCCCGCGAATTCGGCCGATTCTTCCTGCGCACGACGCTGTGAGAGATCCACCAGAATCGCGCTTATCGTGTCGCTCTGGCCGGAAAGTGAAATGCCATTGAGCCTGTCGGCGTTGTTTTCCCGCGCGGCAAACCGGGCCGCCGCCTCGTCGGAAGCCTTTTCCGACAAGGTGTAGACGCTTGCCCCCTGCACGCCGCTTTCATCGCCCGCGGAATCGGCGTGAATCGAAACGAACAGTTTGGCACCCAGCCTGCGGGCGATTTCCGCGCGTTCCTGCAGGGCAAGGAAATGATCGTCGTCGCGGGTCAACGCTACACGGACACCGCCCTGCTGCAGCAAGCGGTCACGCAGTGCGAGGGCGAGCCCCAGAACCAGGCGTTTTTCTTCCAGCCCTTCGCCCGAGGCGCCGGGATCGTGCCCGCCGTGGCCGGCATCGATCACCACCAGCGGGCGGGTCGCGTCCTGGGGGCCTTCCACTTTCGGCAGGCCCACCGGCCTGCCTGCCTCAGGTAATTCGATCCGGATCACATAGGAACGCCCCAGTGCCGGGACCGGCAAGCTGAGCCCGAACGCGTACAGGCCTGCAAGAAGGGCAAGCGGGGCAAGGAACAAAAGCCAGAGCTGGACACGAAGTGCCATTGAGGACCCGATTAAGTGCGCAATGCTCAAAGGGACAAGCGAAAATTCCATGATGCCCGCGCAATTTTCGTGCGCAAAGCGGTTGCTCCCCCAAAAAGGGGGTGCTAGCAAGCTGTCACCGGGCAGGTCTGCCTTTGGGAAACCCTACCAGCGCTGCTGCAGCCCAAGGCGCAGACACCGCCGCGGAGGATCCCCTCGTAGCCGCTCCGGTCAATATACCGGTGAATTCCTTGGGAAACGTATTTTTCCCGGGAAATGATCCGGGCCGCATACAGGTTGATGCCGAAATGAGAAGCTTTTGCCCCGTCCGATCGCCGCAGCCAGTAGGCTGTGTTGCGATGTCGCGGCGGGCGGCGGCGCAAAATACCCGCAAGGGGCCGCGCAATCTGATTTCCGCAGACACGTTCCGCTTCGCCGGCTGCACCCTGCAGACCGGCGAAATTTCCATTTCCGGCCACCATTTCGGGCATCGCCCTCCAGCGGCCGGTTTCAACGCACATATGCGCGCCTCCTCCACCATAGACGAAAAGGTCGCTGGAGCTGAGCGCGCACGGAGAATTCATAATGGCCACGCGCATGCTGATCGATGCGCGCCACCCGGAAGAAACGCGGGTGGCGGTGCTCAAGGGCAACCGTATTGAGGAGTTCGACTTTGAATCTGCTGAACACAAGCAGATCAAGGGCAATATCTACCTCGCAAAAGTAACTCGCGTAGAACCTTCGCTGCAGGCGGCATTCGTCGATTTCGGCGGCAATCGTCACGGGTTCCTCGCTTTTAGCGAAATCCATCCCGACTATTATCAGATCCCTCGCGAGGATCGCGAGGCGCTGCTCGCCGAGGAGGCAGAAGCCGCCGCCGAGGAAGCCGCGCTGCGCGCCGCCGAGGAAGAAGAGGACGACGCCTTCGCCGACGAGAACGAGGGCGATACTTTCGCTGACGAAATGGCCGGCGAGGACGGGGTCGAGGAAATCGACACCTCCGAGAAGGACGATGTTGCCACTATCGAAGGCGGCGAGATCGCCGATGACGATAATGACGGCGACGATCGCGATTCCTCGACCGACGAAGAAGATGGCGAAGGCTCGGGCGAAGAAAACGCCGAAGGCGGCGACCGCAATCGCCGTGGCCGTGGCCGCCGCCAGGGGCGTGGCGGTAACCGCGCTCGCGCCAAGGAAGTGGACGAGGTCCGCGCCAAGCGCATGGCGCTGCGCCGCCGCTACAAGATTCAGGACGTGATTCACCGCCGCCAGGTGCTGCTGGTGCAGGTCGTGAAGGAAGAGCGCGGCAACAAGGGCGCTGCCCTCACCTCCTATCTCAGTCTCGCAGGCCGCTATTGCGTGCTGATGCCCAATTCCACCCATGGCGGCGGCATTTCGCGCAAGATTTCCAACGCGTCTGATCGCAAGCGCCTGAAGCAGATCGTGGCCGAAATGAGCCTGCCCAAGACGATGGGCTGCATCGTTCGCACTGCCGGGCTCCAGCGCACCAAGCCGGAAATCAAGCGGGACTTCGATTATCTCGCCCGTCTGTGGGACGAAATTCGCGAAAAGACGCTGGGAAGCGCCGCTCCCGCGCT
>DATJDU010000052.1:0-42820 GCA_035497315.1 Sphingomonadaceae bacterium | reverse complement strand
GGCGTCGAGATTCTCGCGGGTGATACCCCACAGCATGACGATGGCCGGATCGTCGATCGAATCCGGCACATTACCCAGTGCGGGCGGGGTGGGGTGCTCGGCCCATTCGGCGATGGCGGCGGCACGCTGCTTGACGATTGCCGGCCAGTGCTTGGGTCCGCGCGGTTCGGAGCCGATGCCCCAGGATAGCATCAGGTCGATGATCGCGCTTTCCAGCTCGAACTGGGTGAGGTGGAACACGTCATCCTCTTTCTCGAAGAAGCCGTGATCGCGCAGCAGTGCGCCGAACTCACGGATCTTGTTGAAGAAGAGGTTGGTGTACCAATGCTCGCAATAGAACTTGTGCCCTTCCACATAGGGGAACACGCGGTGGGCGAGGTGGATCAGCTGGTCGTAAGTGGCCTTGTCTTCATCCGTGTCCAGCAACTCGCGGTAATCGATCACCAGTTGCTCGCGTTCGGCAATGAGCTGTGCCGTCGGCCGCTCCAGATTCACGCCGGCTTTCACCTTCTGGATATAGCCGGGCAGTGCCGCGAAGGGCAGCGAGAGATCGTCGTTCCAGCTGCGGTGATAATGGTAGAAGCCGTCGCCCGAGCTGACGTTGAACCAGGGGTTGCGGCTCACTTCCAGCTCTTCGAGCCAGGCCTTGCCGCTCTCGCCCAGCTGGTCGAGCGCTTCCAGCACGTCGTCGATATACATGCCGTCATGGAACTTCTCGTCCACGCCCAGTTCCACCGCGCGGCGGGCGAGGCGCTTCACTTCCTCGTCCGGGCGGAAGATTTCGGCTTCCATCCCGGCCACCATGCGGCTGATGGTCTGGTCCGAAATCTCGGGGAAGGCCTTCTTGCAGAAGTCGAAGAAGGTCATGTAGGCGCCATATCCGAGCAGCAGGAACTCGAAATGGTGGTGCCACATCCGGTGGTAGCCCTCGATCTGCTTCTGGTAGATGTCGAGCAGTGCGTGATTGGCGGCTACGCCCTTGCCGGTATGGGTTGTTTCCAGCGGTTCGTAATCGGGCAGCGAAGGTTTGGGCAGCGCTTGTGCATCCGTGATCAGCGCCTTCATCTTGCCCTTCCACTGGTCGTAGAGGGTTTCCCAATTCTCGTAATAATAGAAGGCGCGCTGCTGGAATTCGCCCACGCGTTCCTCGATTTCGGCCGGGTCGGTAACGGCCACGCCGCCGATATAGACGCGCCCGTTGATCACCCGGTGGTCGATCCCCTTGGCGGTGGGCAGCACATGAACGCGGGTGTTGAATGCGCCCAGCGCGACATAGGCGGCCTCGGCCGTGATCATGTCGAAATGATGCATCGGCTCAGGGAAATGCATGGAATTGTAGAACCAGAAGCGCTGATCGTCTTCAGGTGTGAACTGGGTGTAATAGGGGTAGGCTGCCTGGGCATCTTCCGTGCCCGGCACCACCTTCAGGGAACTCGGCAAGGGAAACCCCTTTGCTTCATCAGCCATATTTCAGCATCCTTCCAGTCATGTCCCATTCCCGCGTGATCGGAGCCCGCGGGGTCTATGTATTATTGACCCCCTGATACCGGTTGCGTTCCCGTCGCGGTAGGATTCACCCACATCAAAAATAGGACAAAACAAGAGGGCTATTGTCTTATTTGGGCTGGATGGAGATTTGGCCCTAGGATTGAGGGGCGTGGCCGGCGCGCCATTCGCGCGGGGTGATGCCGAACCGCTTGCGAAACAGCCGCGCAAAATAGCCGGGATCGAGAAATCCGCTGCGATAGGCGATCTCCGCGATGGAGAGGCTGTGGGATCGCGGATCGGAGAGCATGTCGCTTGAACGCTCCAAACGGGTGGCGTTCAGTTCCTGCACGAAGCTGGTGCCGCTGCCGGCCAGAAGCGCCTGCAGATAGCTTTTCGATATTCCGCAATCGCCGGCCACGCGGTCAGGCGTGAGATCCGGGTCGGCATATTCATTCTCGATCCGCCGCAGGATCAGCCGGGCAAGCTGCCCGCGGTGGCGATGTTTGGGGCTGCTGCTTTCGCCCGCTTCATGGACGCCGGTGGCCAGTGCCAGCAGCGTGCCGATCTGTTCGGCGATAAGCGAACGGGGCAAGGTGGAGGTTCTCAACTGGTTCGCCAGGCAATCCAGCAAGGCGCCCAGCGGCGCGCCCCAACCCTGCCTGCCGTCCATGGGCGTGGCGAGATATCGGCCCACATCCGGCAGATATTTCTCCAGCCAGTTCTGGGGCATCATAAGGTCGAGCGCGTGGTGTTCGGTTTCCATTTCCATCTGATAGAAACGGGTATTGTCGAGCAACACGAATTGTCCGGCCTCCAGTGTGAAGCGCTTGCCGCCCATGGAGGTCTTCATCGCGCCGCGCTGAGCATAGACGAGCTGGATCGAAGGCGTGGCACGCATCGCCGCGCCCTCCGCCCCGGTATGGGTCACACGCTGGGCAGGGGCATGGAGCTGGAGCAAGCGCAATTGGCCGATACCGTGGCTGACCCAGCGGGCGGCGAAACTGTCAGGATCGAAGACGGTGACTTCGATCGGCGCGATCGTGCTGGCCGCCCAACTGCGCCACTGGTCAATGGCGTCCAGCTTGGCCAAGCCGGAGGAACTCCATTCGCGGTCGTCATAAGCCTGTTTGTCGCGTCCGATCACACTGCCCTTATGGCACGGATCGGGCGGCGTGGTCACTGCCAAGGCGTAGTGACCTTTTATCGGTGCCGCAAAGCACGGGTAGCAGGGACCGGAGGGCAAGGGGCTGCCCTCCGGTCCGTACCGGTCATCCCCTCCCACCGTTACGCGCCTGGCCTGCCTGTCATTTCGCAAGTCTGCCGCACGCACGGCATTGTTTTTTGAACGGTAACTGCTGCGATCCCGAAAGGCCCTTGTCAGGCAACTTTCGACACGGAAGATAGTGCAGTTGCATTCGCATTCGAAAGGACGTGAGCGCATGAGATTTAGGACAAAAGCGCATGCGCCTTTGTCCGTTTTGCCGAGCCTCAGGCCATTTCGCGCCAGGTACGGGGCGTAGCGTTGAAGCGTTTGCGAAACTGGCGGGTGAAATAGCCAGGGTCGAGAAAGCCGCAACGATAGGCAACCTCCGCCACCGGGAGAGAGCGCGTGCGGGGATCAGTGAGCAATGTGCTGGCCTTGTCGAGCCGCACAGCGTTCAACTCGCGCACGAAGCTGGTCCCCGAATTGGCAAGCAGTGCCTGGAGATAGCGCTTGGAAATCCGCAGGTCGCTGGCCACGCGTTCCAGCGACAGCTCAGGATCGGCATAATCGCTTTCGATACGCCGCATGATTTGCTGGGCAAGCCTGGTGCTGGGGCGGACGGAAACCGGTTCACTCACTCCCAGAGCCAGAGCCACCAGATTGCCTAGCTGCTCGGCCACCAAGGTGCGGGGTGTGGGACAATTGTCGCCTTCTCGTGCAATGGTGAGAAGCATCGCAGCCAGGGGAGGGGCCCAGCCCTTGTCCATCCGCAAGGGCTTGCCGATGTGGGACATCGGATCGGGCAGGAACTGTTCCAGCCATGGCAGCGGCATGATCAGGTCCAGCGCTTCATGCTCGGTGTACATGTCCAGCTCGAAACGGTTGCTGTTGTCGATCAGCGCGAACTGGCCCGGCTCAACGTGGAAATCATGTCCTTCCGCCCGGGCATGGAACGGGCCCCGGATCGAATAGATGAGATGGATGAGATGGTCGGCCGCCGCGAGTTCCTGCACGATCTCGCGATGGACAACCTTCTGGGCAGGCGCGACGAGGTGCAGCAGGCGCAGCTGCCCCACGCCGCGGCTGATGAGCCGCGCCGCGAAACGCTCCGTGCCGTGAAGCGTGATATCGACCGGGGACTCGGTCCTGCCCGCAAAATGATCGCGCCACTGCTTGGCCGCTTCCTCGGCGGAAACACCTTCGGAGGGCCATTCATTATCCTGTGGCAGCACGGCTCCTGGCTCGGTCAGAGGCTGCAAGGCAAGGCCTTTCCGGGATATCCGGCGCCGATCAGCCGGCTTTCATGCCCTCGGTGATGCGCTGGGTTTCGGTAGCAGTCGATGCCGGGCCGGTATTGCGCTTGTGGATGCCGCCGGCGCCCTGGGGGGCGAAGAGTTCGGGATCGCCATCGCGCTGCTTGAGGCCGAACAGCGGGAACAGGCCCGGATGGCGGCCAAGGCCGTCATAAAGATCGAGGCAGCGCTCGATCCAGTCGCGCAGCGGATCGTCATCGGCGAAGACCGGGCTCGTTTGGCAGACGGAGGCCGTGAACAGGATCGAGCCGAGAATGCGGTAGTCGGCATAATTGGGCTGAGACCCGCCCAGCCACTTGCTTTCGCGCAGGGCGATACGCAGCGGTTCGAGTTCCGCTGAAATCTTCGGCAGGCGGTCTTCATAGCCGGCCTGCATATCTTCCAGCTTCATGCCCAGCATGATCTCGCGCGAGTGGGTGATATATTCGTGGTCTTCCGGGTTCGCCAGATTGCGATAATTCGCGCAGAAACAGCGCATCCACGGGCCGGTGGCGACTTTCCAGAACCACGCGTCGAGCGCGCGGGTGACAGTGGCGACGCTCTCATGCGGGATCAGCGTGGGCCGCGCGGGATATTCGGCGTCGAGATATTCGACGATGCCCCAGCTATCGAGCACCCACTTGCCATCGTCCACAATGGCGGGAAGCCGTTCCGAATGGCCTCCGGTGCGCTCGGGAATGCCGGTAAAGCCGCCGGGCACTACGTCGAGTTCGAAGCCCTTGTGCCTGAGCGCATATTTGGTCGCCCAGACGAAGGGGCTGATCGTCGCGCCGGTGGAAAGGGCGAGGTCATAGAAGGTGATCGTGTTGTTCTTGGCCAAGGTGGCTCTCCCATTGGACTCGATGCGTTTCTGGCGCGCAGTGCTACGCCCGCAGGGAGCGTTTGAACACTGACATATCGCAATTTCAACCTTGGAAAAGAACAGTAGCGACTGCCCGCAGCACAGGCTCGGCCCATTCGGGGCGGCAGATCAGCAGGTCGGGCATGTAGGTGTCGGCCTGATTGTAGAGCAGTGGGCTGCCATCGATGCGCGAACAATGCAGGCCATGCGCCAGCGCCACGGCGACGGGAGCGCAGCTGTCCCATTCATACTGCCCGCCGGAATGGAGATAGATGTCCGCCTCACCGCGGATCACCGCCATCGCCTTGGCACCGGCAGAGCCCATCGGCACGAGAACACCGCCCAGCATTTCCGCGACCGCCAGCGCTTCGGCGGCGGGGCGGGTGCGGCTGACCAGCAGGCGCGGCGGGCCGCGATGTTGAGGAAGCGCCATGGGCGCATCGCTGCGGAACACGGTGCCTGCGCCCAACCCGGGAAGCGCGACGGCGCCCAAGGCAGCAGCACCGTCGATCGCCATGCCGACATGCACGGCCCAGTCGCTGCGTTCCTCGCCATATTCGCGGGTACCGTCCACCGGATCCACGATCCACACGCGCGACTTGCCCTGGCGTTCGGGATTGTCCTTCTCCTCTTCGGAGAGCAGCCCATCATCCGGGCGCTGTTCGCGCAAGGCGCGGACCAGGAACTGGTTTGCCACCTGATCGCCAGCCTTGCCCAGCGCCTTTCCCTCGAACATTCCGCTCGCGCGGACCTCCAGAAGGATGCGACCGGCAGTGGCGGCCAGATGCGCGGCAAGTTCGGCGTCGGTCATCGCGAATGTCTCAGATCTTGGTGGCCGGATCTTCGGGCGCTTCCTTGAAGCCCCATTTTACCGAACTCCAGGCGCGTTCGTGGAAATAATAGAGCACCATCTTGGTGATCACTTCGGTCGAGGCGATCGCACCCGCCGCCTTCGGGTTGCCGGTGAACAGCCACGAAAGCAGGAAGGTGTCGATACTGCCCAGCACGCGCCAGCTGATCGCCTTTACCAGCGAACGGCTGTGTGCCTCACGTCCTTGGAAGAGGAACATTGCCCCGTCCCTCCCCTCAGCCGCACGTCACAGGTCGGGCGTCCACACACCGAGGATGCGTTCGACAATCAGGTCGGCAGCATCTTCGGGGCTCGTCCGGGTCGTATCGATACGAATCTCGGGGTCCTCCGGCGCTTCATAGGGGCTGTCGATGCCCGTGAAGTTCTTCAGTTCGCCGCTGCGGGCCTTCCTGTAAAGGCCCTTCACGTCGCGTTCTTCGGCCACGCTGAGCGGCGTATCGACGAAGATCTCCACGAATTCGCCTTCCGGCAGCATGGCGCGTACCATTTCGCGCTCGGCCCGGAAGGGGCTGATAAAGGCGGTGATCACGATCAGGCCGGCATCGGACATCAGCCGGGCTACTTCGCCCACCCGGCGGATATTCTCGATCCGGTCCGCTTCGGTGAAGCCCAGGTCCTTGTTGAGGCCATGGCGGATATTGTCGCCATCCAGCAGGAAACTGTGCTTGCCCAGCGCGTGGAGCTTCTTCTCCACCAGATTGGCGATGGTCGACTTGCCCGATCCCGAAAGCCCGGTGAACCACAATACGGCGGGCTTCTGGCCCTTCAGCGCGGCGCGCTGCTCGCGCCCGATTTCCAGCGCCTGCCAATGGACGTTCTGTGCCCGGCGCAGGCTGAAATGGATCATACCGGCGGCCACCGTGGCATTGGTGATCTTGTCGATCAGGATGAAGCCGCCCAGTGTGCGGGAATCCGAATAAGGCTCGAACGTCAGGGGCCGGTCGGTGGTCACTTCGGCCACGCCGATGGAATTGAGCTGCAGCGTCTTGGCTGCCAGATGCTCCATCGTGTTGACGTTGATCTCGTATTTCGGCTCCGCCACCGTGGCCGTGACGGTCTGTGTTGCCAGCTTCAGCCAATAGCCGCGGCCGGGAATCATCGCCTCGTCGCTCATCCACACGACAGTGGCCTCGAACTGGTCGGCAACCTGCGGCGGATCATCGGAAATGGCGATCACGTCGCCCCGGCTGCAATCGACCTCGTCCTCAAGGGTGAGGGTAATCGACTGGCCGGCGACGGCCACGTCCAGTTCCCCATTGAGCGTGACGATGGACTTTACGCGGCTGGTCTTGCCCGAGGGAATGACACGCACTTCCTTTCCGGGCGAAATCTCGCCTGAGGAAATGAGGCCGGAAAATCCGCGGAAGTCCAGATTGGGGCGATTCACCCACTGGACCGGCATGCGGAAGCTGCGCGTCTGCGCCGCCGTGTCGGCGATCTCCACCGTTTCGAGATGGTGGATCAGGCTGGGCCCTTCATACCACGGCGTATTGGTCGAAGGGGCGATAGTGATGTTGTCGCCCCTGAAGCCCGAAATGGGAATGGGGGTGAATTCCGCGATCCCGATCTCGCGGGCGAATTCGCCATATTCCTCGACGATGCTGTCGAACACGTCCCGGTCGTAACCCACCAGATCCATCTTGTTCACGGCCAGCACCAGATGGCGGATGCCGATCAGATGGGCGAGATAGGAATGGCGCCGGGTCTGGGTCAGCACGCCCTTGCGCGCATCGATCAGGATCACGGCGAGGTCGGCGGTGGAGGCGCCCGTCACCATGTTGCGCGTATATTGTTCGTGCCCAGGCGTATCGGCCACGATGAACTTGCGCTTCTCTGTCGCGAAGAAGCGATAGGCGACGTCGATCGTGATGCCCTGTTCGCGCTCGGCAGCCAGGCCGTCCACCAGCAGGGCGAAGTCGATTTCCTGCCCTTGCGTGCCTACGCGCTTGCTGTCGGCCTCCAGCGCGGCGAGCTGGTCTTCGAAGATCATCTTCGAATCATACAGCAGCCGGCCGATCAGGGTGCTCTTGCCATCGTCCACCGACCCGCAGGTAATGAAGCGCAGCAGGGTCTTGTTCTGATGGAGATCGAGATAGGCCTCGATATTCTCGGCGATCAGGGCGTCGGTCTTGTAGATGGGATCGAGAGTGGCGGGATCGGTCATCAGAAATACCCCTCCTGCTTCTTCTTTTCCATGGAGGCGTCTCCGCCATCCTTGTCGATCACGCGACCTTGCCGCTCGCTGGTGGTGGTCAGCAGCATTTCCTGCACCACTTCGGGCAGGGTGCTGGCGGAACTCTCCACCGCACCTGTCAGCGGGTAGCAGCCGAGCGTGCGGAACCGGATCGAACGCATCACCGGTTCTTCGCCGGGCAGCAGGGGGAAGCGTTCGTCATCCACCATCAGCAACAATCCGTCACGCTCCACCGTGGGGCGGGGGGCGGACATGTAAAGGGGCACGATCTCGATCTGCTCCTTCATGATATATTGCCAGATATCCAGCTCGGTCCAGTTGCTGATCGGGAAGACGCGGATGCTCTCGCCCTTGTTCTTGCGGGCGTTGTAGAGGTTCCACAGCTCGGGCCGCTGGTTCTTCGGGTCCCAGCCATGACTGGCGGTGCGGAAGGAGAAGATACGTTCTTTCGCGCGGCTCTTTTCCTCGTCGCGCCGCGCGCCGCCGAAGGCCGCGTCGAAACCGAATTTGTCGAGCGCCTGCTTGAGACCTTCGGTCTTCCACATGTCGGTGTGGAGCGGGCCGTGGTCGAACGGGTTGATGCCACGCTCCAGCGCCTCGGGGTTCTGATAGACCAGCAGTTCCATGCCCGATTCCCGCGCCATCTTGTCACGCAGGGCGTACATGTCGCGGAACTTCCACGTCGTATCGACATGCAGCAGCGGGAAGGGTGGCGGCGAGGGATAGAACGCCTTGCGGGCAAGGTGCAGCATCACTGCGCTGTCCTTGCCGATCGAATAGAGCATCACCGGGTTCTGCGCTTCGGCCACGACCTCGCGCATGATGTGGATGCTTTCGGCCTCAAGCCGATCAAGATGCGTCAATTGTTGCATAATCGCAGGGGCACATGGCTTGTGCTGCGCGCGGGGGCAAGAGCGCGGCGGGGCAGAAATTCTTTGCGGGGGGCTAACCAGCCTAGGCGGTACGGCCATTGCGATCTTCTCCGGCGCGGGAAGATGGCCATGGACCCTTCCCTGTATCCGCCAGAAAACCCTTTCCTACAAACCCTCGAATGGCGTTTATCCTGCGCGATGAACAGCCTTCCTTCCGCTGCCTGGCCTCGCGCCTTTGCTGCCCGCGTCACCCCCGCTTTGCGGACCTTGCGCGGCCTGCACGAAAACCCGAAACGGACGGTGACACTCCGGGGCAGCAAAAACAGCAAAAAACGGCTTGAAACCGTGCCATACGAGAGTGACATGTGGTGCACGAAACAGGGTATTTTCCTGCTCGCAAAGGTGACAGGGCATCCTGCCGATTTTGGGCCATGGAGCGACGGACGGTTTCCAGACGGGAAGCGTGGATCGCGGCAAACGCTGCCCGGATCGAAACCGTCCGTGCAGCGTGGCGCATCCATGGTCTGCGGCTTAGCGCCCCTTGAATTGCGGAGGGCGCTTTTCGGCAAAGGCGGCCATGCCTTCCTTCTGGTCTTCCGTGCCGAACAGCCCGGCAAACAGGCGCTGTTCGAACACAATGCCCTGGGTGAGCGGGGTTTCGAAGGCTGCATTGACCATTTCCTTGCAGGCCATCGCTGCCAGGGGAGGCATGGCGGCGACCTTCGCGGCGGTCTTCAATGCTTCGGTCAGCAACTCGTCCGCCGGGACGACGCGGGCAACCAGCCCTGCACTTTCCGCCTCCGCTGCGCCGATCATCCGGCCGGTGAGGCACATTTCCATTGCCTTGGCCTTGCCCACCGCGCGGGTAAGGCGCTGCGATCCGCCCATGCCGGGTGTGATGCCCAGGGTAATTTCCGGCTGGCCGAATTTCGCGCTGTCCGCCGCCAGCACGAAATCCGCCATCATCGCCAACTCGCACCCGCCGCCCAGCGCATAGCCGGCAACCGCCGCGATCCACGGCTTGCGGGTGGCTGCAAGCAGGCCGTATCCCGCGAACTGATCGTCGCCATAGGTTTCGGCGAAGCTCTTTCCGGCCATTTCCTTGATGTCGGCGCCGGCGGCAAAGGCTTTCTCATTGCCGGTCAGCACGAGGCAGCGCTGCGTTCCGTCCGCCGCATAGGCAGTGAAGGCGGCCATCAGATCGGCCAGCACCTGGCTGTTGAGAGCATTCAGCGCCTGCGGCCGGTTCAGCGTGACGAGCGTTACCGCGCTCTGGGTTTCGACGAGGATCGTTTCGTAGGTCATGGGTCTCTCCGGGAGTGGCGATCAGGCCAAATTGGCAATCAGGAAAGCGGCTCCCACTCCTCCCCGTCCGGGAGAGGGGCGAAGATCGCATCCAGCTTTGCCTCGCTTATGCCTTCTGGCGCAGCGGGATTCCAGCGCGGTGCATTGTCCTTGTCCACCAGCACGGCGCGCACGCCCTCGGCAAAGTCCGGTTCCGCGATCATCCGCGCGGCGAGGCGATATTCCACCCGCATTTCCTGTGCGAAATCGCCGATCGCCTTTGCCTGTACGATCTGCCGCAGGGCGACTTTCATGGTCAGGGGGCTTTTGGAGCGCAAGGTGGCCAGTTCCTTGCTCGCCCATTTCGAATCGTCGGCTTCCAGCGCGGCGAGAATGTCCTCCAGCCGGTCGGAGGCGAACAGACGGTCGATCTTTTCCACGTTGCGGGCAAGGCGCGCTTCGGGAGGCTCGACGGAAAGTTCGTCGAGGATCGCAGCCATGGTGAAAGGATCGGTGGCGATCCGCGCCTTGGCTTCGGCCAGTGCCTCCGCGGGCAGATAATGCGTCGCAAGGCCCGCCCAAAGGCATTCGGCCCCGTCCAGCCGCGCGCCGGTCAGCGCCAGGAACGGCCCGATCCGCCCGGCAAGGCGCGAAAGATACCAGCCCGCGCCGACATCGGGAAACAGGCCTATCGCTCCTTCGGGCATGGCGAACAAAGTGTTCTCGGTCGCGATGCGGAATTTCGCCGGCATGGCAATGCCCACGCCGCCGCCCATGGTGATCCCGTCCATGAAGGCGGCCACGGGCTTGGGATAGTTGAACAGCAGATGGTTGAGGCGGTATTCCTCGCGGAAGAAGGCGCGGCCCTTGGCGCCGCCATCCTCCAGAACCGAGCGGCGCACGGCCGCCACATCCCCGCCTGCGCAGAAACCCCGTCCTTCCGCATGATCGATCATCACTGCCTGCACCGCAGCTTCGCCGCGCCATTCGAGGAGCACATGCTGCATCGTCTCGATCATTTCGAGCGTCAGGGCATTGATTGCGCGGGGACGGGCGAGAGACAGGTGCCCTGCGCCGCCATGGATCTGGTAGTGGATGTTCTCGTTCATCACCGGGGCGATAGCGCCGCGGTCAGGTGCAGGAAACCCGCTCGATCACCATATCGTCATCATAGCTTACGGTCAGCCGGTCCGGCCGGAAGTCCATCGTCACGGCAGTGCGCGGTGGAACCCAGCGGAGCGTGCGCGCGCCCGTGGCTGCGATCAGCGCCATACCCACTTCGGCGGTCGCCTTGCGTCCGACGAAGGCCTGGCCAGCCTCGACCCTGCATTCGCCTTCTATGCGCGGTTGGGGAGAGGGCTCTTCCGCGCCGGTCGTGGTGCAGGCGGAGAGCACGATGATTCCGGCAAAAGCGGGGACGGCTGCAAGTCGTTTCATCACGATACTCCTCTTATTCGCAGCGAATATAATGCAGCGGTTGCTGCATCGCGTCATCGCCATATTCGGTACGCACCAGTTCCCGGCCATGGTCACTGACGACAAGCTCCTCTTCGCGCGACCAGCTCATGCCTTCGCCCGTATAGGCGAAGCTGGCGAGAAGGCGGTTGCCGCCTGCGTCCTTCACAGTGCCGAGCGTGCCGACGGATTCGTAGAAGGTGAGCTTGCCCGGCCCGATCACCAGCAGGCCCTTGGCATCGCCGCGGGTGGAGGTGCAGTCTGCCGGGACCAGGCCCCAGCGGCCCTGGATCGCGGCCGGGATCGCTTCGGGAAGACTTGCGGTTTCGGTGCTGGCCGAGGGTGCAGGCGTGGCAGTTGGTGCCTCGCTTCCCGGCGCAGTGGCCTCGTTCGTTTCGTCGGAACTGCTGCAGGCAGCCAGCGAAAGAGCCGCAAGGGCGGCGGCAAGGCGGAGCTTCATGGCATTCTCCCAGCTGTTCTTGAAAAGAAGTATCTATTTCATATCAACGCCCGATGTATCGACACTTTCCGTCGTCAGGCTCAGTCAGCCATCCTGAACTACCGCTTCGGCCTCGATCTCGACCTTGATTTCCGGCCGGTAGAGCGCGCTGATCGCCACCAGAGTACCGGTGGGGCAGGTGGCCTTGAGATGCTTGGAAAAGGCCGCGCTCACGGCGTCCGCATCGGCGATGTCCGTAACGAACATGCGCACCCGCACCACATCGGCCATCGTGCCGCCCAGTTCTTCTATATACTCGCCGATCAATGTGTAGATGCGGTCTGCCTGGTCGCCTGCGCTTTCGGGCGGGGGCATGCGGTCGTCGACCGTGCCGGCCACTATGATCCGGTCACCCACTCGCAGGGCGCGAGTGAAGCCGACGTCCTCCTCGAATTTCGAGCGTGGTGCGATTCGCTGGCGAGTGGTCATGGCGGGGTTCCTCTCCGGTGATGTTTTGCCAACTATCGCCGATCGGGCCGCATCGCGCCAGAGCTGCGACGGGCTGGGCAGGGCAGGCGGCAAAAGTTGACTCCGTCAAAGGATTGGGGAATCGCGCTCGCTCGTTTTTCCCTGCGGGGACACGCAAGTTACAGGAGAAGGCCAGATGGGCCTCCAAGTGAAGCCGATCCTGCCGAAGTTCGGCGCTGAATGTTCGGACCTCGACATTACCCGTCCGCTCTCGGCCGATGAGCTGAAGGAAGTAACGGACGCCATGGATAAATATGGTGTCTGCGTCTTCCGCGATACCGGCCTTAGTGACGAGCAACACGTCGAGTTCAGCCGCAATTTCGGTTACCTGGAACGCGTTCCGGCCCGTGAGGGCATGAAGATGCGCCTGCCTTTTCGTGAACTGTTCGACGCCTCGAATCTCAATCTGGAAGGGGCGATCACGCGGGATCAGGCCGCGATCCAGTACCGTAAGGGCGATCGGCTGTGGCACACGGACAGTGCCTTCATGGAAAAGCGCACGTCCTATTCGCTGCTGCTGGCCCATCAGGTGCCCAGTGAAGGTGGGGAAACCTGGTTCGCCGATACCCGTACCGCTTATGATGATTTGCCCGAGGATATGAAGGAATTCCTCGAAGGCAAGGTGGGCATCAATTCACTGTGGTGGAGCCGCAAGCAGGCCGGGGCCCACATTCCGGAAGAGGAAATCGACGCTCGCCCCAAGGCGCGTCACCCGCTGGTCCACACCCACAAGGGTTCGGGCCGCAAGGCGTTGTTCATTGCGGCTCACACGATGGATATCGAGGGGATGGATCGGGAGGAGGGGCGTACGCTTATTCGCCAATTGATCGAACATTGCACCCAGCCGCAATATATCTTCAGCCTGAATTGGCATGTCGGCGATCTGGTGATCTGGGATAATCTATGCACCATGCACCGCGGCGGTGAGTTCGATTATGAGCATGAAAAGCGCGATATGCGTCGCACTACGGTGCGCGAAGGGACCGAGCCGCATACTATGGAAACGGGTGACGATCCCTTTGCGGACCTATTTTCCACCACACCAAAAACAGTAGATATTATCGGTGCAAGGGAGAGTGGGCGCTGATATTCAGTCGAGTTCCAGAATTACATCATCGACTGCCAGGCTGGCACCGACGACAGCGTTTATCTGTTTGATTTTACCCGATTTCCCGGCTCGAAGAATATTCTCCATCTTCATCGCTTCCACTGTGGCTAGGGGCTGGCCAGGCTCGACCATGTCGCCCATAACCACATGTAAAGCCACGAGAAGTCCGGGCATCGGGCAGATCAGCAGGCGCGAAAGATCGGGCGGCTCCTTCTCGATCATATGTGTGCTCAAAGGGGCATAACGGGCGTTCAAAACGCGCATCGGCTTGCTGAACCCGCGCGTAGCGAGCGTATAACCCAGCCGCTTCGGCTCGACCTGAACAGTCAGCGGAACGCCGTCCAGTTCGGCAAAGACGATCCGGTCGCCCGGCGTATATTCGAAGGCGATGTCCACCGGTTCGCCATCAACGGTGATCGCATCCTCCTCGATGCTCACCAGATAATCCTGCTCGTCGATCGTCACCTGCCAGTCACCCGGAGGGGCAGGCGGGCCGTTGAGCTGGCCGGCGATCCGGCGCGCGCGGTCGGCATTGATGGTGGCGACGGTGCCGGCGATGGCGGCCAGCGCGCGCAGAAGCTCAGGCGAGGCCGGGGCGCCGGTGAAGCCCTCGGGATATTCCTCGGCGATGAAGCCGGTGGAGAGGTCGCCCGCGCGGAAGCGGGGATGCTGCATCAGGGCAGAGAGGAAATGGAGATTGTTGCCCGGCCCCTCGATCCGGAAGGCGTCGAGCGCCTGCACCTGAAGGTCCGCCGCTTCGCTGCGTGTGGGTGCCCAGGTGATCAGCTTGGCGATCATGGGGTCGTAAAAGATCGAGACCTCGCCGCCTTCGGCAACGCCATCGTCGATTCTGACATAGCCCGGCTTCGTTCCAGCCTCACCCGCACCCTTCGACAGGCTTAGGGCGAACGGCTGTTGGTGTGAGGCAGCCCGGGGAGGCTGATACCGCACCAGTCGCCCGGTGCTGGGCAGGAAGCCGCGATAGGGGTCCTCGGCATAGACCCGGTTCTCGATGGCCCGGCCGTCGATCCCGATATCGGCCTGCGTGAAGGGCAGGGCCTCGCCCGCCGCCACGCGGATCATCTGCTCGACCAGGTCGATCCCGGTGATGGCCTCGGTGACGGGATGCTCCACCTGCAGGCGGGTGTTCATTTCGAGGAAGTAGAAGCTCTCCCCTGTCGGGTCCGCACCGCTGACGATCAGTTCCACCGTGCCCGCCGAATGATAGCCCACCGCCCGCGCCAGCGCGATGGCCTGCTCGCCCATGCGGGCCCGCATTTCGGGCGTCACGAAGGGCGATGGAGCTTCCTCCACCACCTTCTGGTGGCGCCGCTGGATGGAGCATTCGCGCTCGTTCAGATGGACGATATTGCCGTGCCTGTCGCCCAGCAGCTGGATCTCGATATGGCGCGGGCTTTCGATGAATTTCTCGATGAAAACGCGGTCGTCCCCGAAGCTCGCCAGCCCCTCGCGCTTCACCGCCTCGAAGCCTTCGCGCACATCCTTTTCGGACCACGCAAGCCGCATCCCCTTGCCTCCGCCGCCCGCGCTGGCCTTCATCATCACCGGATAGGTAATCTCGCCCGCGATGCGGACGGCGTGGTCCGTATCCTCGATCTCCCCCACGAAGCCGGGCACGACATTCACGCCTGCCTTGAGCGCCAGCTTCTTGCTCTCGATCTTGTCGCCCATGGCCGCGATGGCGCCGGCTGGCGGGCCGATAAAGGCGATCCCCGCCGCCTCCAGCGCCTCGACGAAGCTCGCCCGTTCGGACAGGAAGCCATAGCCGGGATGGACGGCCTCGGCCCCGGTCTGCTTGCAGGCGGCGATGATCTTCTGGGGCAGGAGATAGCTCTGCGCCGCGGGGGAGAGGCCGATATGCACGGCCTCATCCGCCAGCTTCACATGCGGGCTGCGCGCATCGGCATCGGAATAGACCGCCACCGTGGCGATCCCCATGCGGCGCGCGGTGCGGATGATCCGGCAGGCGATTTCGCCGCGATTGGCGATGAGGATTTTGGTGAACATGACGGCTCCTACAAGCCGTCACCCCAGCGAAAGCTGGGGTCTCTGGCGGCTGGGCTGGACATCGGGGCCTGCGATTCCAGCTTTCGCTGGAATGACGAGGTAAGGGTCATGAAAGGGTGTCCAAAGCAAATTGCCTGAGGATTCTGCGCGCAAACCAGTGACAGAACAGCACGCAGATCACACCGAAGACAATCGCTGGCAATGTGGTCGTCAACCAGCTTTGCGCTGCTCCGCCAAGGCTTTGGCCGACGGTCTGGTCGACAATACCCACGGCTGCCCAAAAGAACGCGGAGAAGGTGGCAAAGCCCAGCGAAGCCCACCGGATCAATCTATTCATTCGCTTTCCCCCAACGGCGGCATATTATGCCCCAACAGCCGCAGCATATCCGCCGCGCATTCGACCACATTGCTGCCCGGTCCGTAGATCCCCTGCACCCCTGCCTCGCGCAGGAATTCATAATCCTGCGGCGGGATCACGCCGCCGGCCACCACCTTGATGTCGGCGCGGCCTGCCTCGCGCAGATGGCGGATCAGTTCGGGGATCAGGGTCTTGTGCCCGGCGGCAAGGCTGCTGGCGCCCACGGCGTCCACACCCTCGGCAAGGGCGAGGGCGGCGGTTTCTGCCGGGGTCTGGAACAGGGGGCCGCTGATCACATCAAAGCCCATGTCGGTGAAGGCGCTGGCGATGACATTGGCTCCGCGATCGTGCCCGTCCTGCCCCATCTTGGCTACGAGGAGCCGGGGTTTGCGGCCAAGGCGGCGGGCGACGGCTTCCACGCCGTCCAGCACCTGTTGGTAGCGCGGATCGCTGCCATGGGCCGGGCCGTAGATTCCGCCGACGGGTTCGGGCTGGGTGCCATAGCGGCCGAAAGCCTCTTCCAGCGCGGCTGAGATTTCGCCGAGAGTGGCGCGGGCGCGGGCGGCCTCGATGGCGAGGGTGAGGAGGTTTTGAGAAGTATCCGTTCGCCCTGAGCTTGTCGAAGGGCGCGCGCCGTGGGTTCCGTCTGGCTCGACTGCTTGCGCGCGTGCTTCGACAGGCTCAGCATGAGCGGGGTTCGTATGGTTGGGCACGCCCCCTCCACCACCCTGCGGGTGGTCCCCCTCCCCGTTTCGGGGAGGATTTTTGGCAGCCGCTGTCAGTGCCGCCAGCGCAGCTTGCACCTTCGCCTCGTCCCGCGCGACCTTCACTGCTGTAATCCGCGCGATCTGGCTTTCGCGCACGGCGTGATTGTCCACTTCCAGCGTCTCGATCCGCTGTTCCTCGGCCAGGCGGTATTTGTTGACGCCCACAATCACGTCCTCGCCCCGGTCCACGCGGGCCTGACGCGCTGCGGCGGCCTGTTCGATACTGCGCTTGGGCATGCCGCTGGCGACGGCCTGGGTCATGCCGCCCATAGCGTCCACTTCCTCGATCAGTCTGCCCGCTTCTTCCACCAGAGCGGAGGTCAGCGCCTCGACATAGTAAGAACCGCCCAGCGGATCGGCTACATGGGTAATGCCGCTTTCCTCCTGCAGGATCAGTTGGGTGTTGCGGGCGATGCGGGCGGAAAAGTCGGTCGGCAGGGCCAGCGCTTCGTCCAGCGCATTGGTGTGCAGGCTCTGCGTCCCGCCCAGTGTGGCGGCCAGCGCCTCGATAGTGGTGCGGATGACGTTGTTATAGGGGTCCTGCTCCTGCAAGCTTACGCCGCTCGTCTGGCAATGGGTGCGCAGCGCCTTGGACTTCTCGCTCTTCGCGCCGAGCTCCTCCATCACCTTGCACCACAGCACGCGCGCGGCGCGCAGCTTGGCGACTTCCATGAAGAGGTTCATGCCGATGCCGAAGAAGAAGCTCAGGCGCGGGGCGAAGGAATCTATGTCCAGCCCGGCGGCCATGGCGCGCTTCGCATATTCCTTGCCGTCGGCAATGGTGAAGCCCAGTTCCTGCACCGCCGTCGCCCCGGCCTCGTGCATGTGATAGCCGCTGATCGAGATCGAATTGAACTTCGGCATCTCGGCCGAACAGAAAGCGATGATGTCGCTCACGATCCGCATCGATGGTTCGGGCGGGTAGATGTAGGTGTTGCGGACCATGAACTCCTTGAGGATGTCGTTCTGGATGGTGCCCGATAGCTGGGCGCGCGGCACGCCCTGTTCCTCGCCCGCGACGATGAAGAAGGCCATGATCGGGATCACCGCGCCGTTCATCGTCATGGAAACGGACATCTCGCCAAGCGGGATGCCGTCAAACAGCAGCTTCATATCCTCGACCGTGTCGATGGCCACGCCCGCCTTGCCGACATCGCCCACCACGCGGGGGTGATCGGAATCGTAGCCGCGATGGGTGGCAAGGTCGAAGGCTACCGACAGGCCCTTTTGCCCGGCGGCGAGGTTGCGGCGATAGAAGGCGTTCGATTCCTCCGCCGTGGAGAAGCCCGCATATTGCCGGATCGTCCAGGGCCGCACCGTGTACATGCTGGCATAGGGGCCGCGCGTGAAGGGCGCGAAGCCGGGGACGCCCGGATCGGTTGGCGCGTCTTCGGCAGTGTAGAGCGGCTGGACGGCGATCCCTTCCGGCGTGCGCCAGGTGAGGTCCGCGCCCTTCGCTTCCTTCTCCGCGCGGGCCTGCCAGTCGGACTTGTCAGCCATGTGCGGGTGTTTCCATGATCTCGGTCAGCACGCCGCCCATATCCTTGGGGTGGAGGAAGAACACCGGTGTGCCATGCGCGCCGATGCGGGTGGGGCCCAGGATGCGCTTGCCCTGCGCTTCGAACTCGGCGCGGGCGGCGGCGATATCGGGCACTTCGAAGGCCAGATGGTGCTGGCCGCCCTCAGGGTTACGCTCGAGGAACTTGGCGATGGGTGAATTTTCTCCCAGCGGTTCGAGCAGTTCGATCTGGGTGTTGGGCGTGTCCACGAAACATACGGTCACACCCTGTTCGGGCATGGGGAAGGGATCGTGAATGCGGGTGGCGCCCATCGTGTCGCGCCAGAACGCGACGGAGCGGGCAATGGATGGCGTTGCGACGCCGACGTGATTGAGCGGGCCTAAATCCATGGCTGCGAGCACTAGCGCGATGCGGGCAGGCGGGGAATGGCGAACTCGAATTCTGTCACTTTCCTTGCATGGTTCGGTTATAGGCGGCCCAGAATTACCGATCTTGCGTTGGAGCGATTCGATATGGGTTCCTTTTCCATGGTGCACTGGCTGGTCGTGGCCGTGGTGATCCTGATCCTGTTCGGCAGGGGCAAGATTTCCGAAACCATGGGCGATTTCGGCAAGGGCCTGCGCAGTTTCCGCAAGGGCATGGCGGAAGACGATGCCGCGCCTGCCGCCGGCGAGACGAAGCCGGTCGCGCAGATTTCCTCGACCCAGGCCGATGGTGCCAGAACGGGCAGGGAAACGGGCGATCGCACCTCGTCCGGCAGCTGACAAACAGGGCTGACAAGCCCTTCTGGCAGGCCTAAGGGCTGCGGCGATGCAATCCTTGCGCGCCCTGATCCTCGGGAATAGCCGCGCCGCCATTCTGGTGGTGCTGCTGGCGCTGTGCATGAAGGCGCTGATCCCGGCCGGCTATATGGTTTCGGGCGGATCGAAGAGCATTGCCGTTACCATCTGTAACGGCGGCGATGGTGCGGCCACCCCGGCGACAATCGAAATTCCCGCCAAGGGCTCGCCGCTGGGCGGCAAGGATGCGCACGGCAAGGGGGATGGCCAATGTGCCTTCTCCTCGCTCTCCATGGCGGCAATGGGCGGGGCGGATGCTCCGCTGCTGGCGCTGGCGCTGGCTTTCATCCTGTTGCTGGGCCTGCGTCCGGCCGCACGCCTGCCCCTGGCGCGGGCGCATTATCTCCAGCCGCCCCTGCGCGGCCCCCCGGCAACGGCCTGACATTTCCGAACTGAAACGTCAGCCAGTCCCGGCGTGCGCCCTGTCGTGGCCCGCCGGCTTGCCGGAGCAATTTCATGTACAAGGTCCTTGCCTGCCCCGAGGGGCAGAAGGGGCCGGATATCCGCAAGGAGTCCGCACCCCGCGCCGATAGTGGCGCAATCGTCCTGCATATGCGGGAAAACCGTTCCCACCTGAGCCAGGAGGCACGCGCTGCCCTGGCGGTGATGGTGGTGCTGTTCATGGCCACATCCATCCTCCCGCTGCTGAAGGGCGTGCACCTGGTGCCGCTGTTCTCGATCGGTGCGATGGCCGCGCTGGTCGCGGGAATCGAATACCACAAGAGCCGCCGGCCAGCTTCGGAGACGCTGGAACTCGATGCCGCGCGGGTGCGCCACTGCGTGAGCGGGGGCGAGGCAGTGGTGCTGCCGCTGGCGACCACCCGGCTGGCAGGCGAAGGAAGCGAGGCCGGCGGCCTGCGCCTGTTCCTGCGCTCCGGCTGGCGGGACGTGGAAATCGCCCGCTGCCTCAGCGCGGAGGAAAAGCGCTCGCTCGCCATCCTGCTTGCCGAACGGCTCCGCCTGGCGCGGGGAGAACGGCCATGATCGCGCGTGGTTTCAGTCCGGTGGCCTTGCGCCGGCTAGCGTTGCTCCGCCGCCTGAGCTGGGCGGGAGCAGGGGTCTTCACTGTGCTGCTGGCTGCGGAGATCGCTCTTTTTCCTCGCGCTTCCGCAAGCGAAGCCGCGCCGCACAATACCGCAAGCTGCGGTTGCATATCTCATTCGGAGGACAGATTATGACCATTCGCAAGAGCGGCGCCATCGGCGCATTCGTGCTCGCCATCGCCTTGCTGCAAGGCTGCAATTCCGCGCCTGAGAGTGATGCGACCGGGGCCGCTTCCGAAGCACCTGCCGCGGCTATTTCCATCACCGGCCCCTGGACGCGCGAGACTGCGCAGGGCCAGTCGGCCGGGGGCGGCTTTATGGCCATCGCCAATCCGGGCAGCGCGCCCGACCGGCTGGTTTCCGGCACCAGCCCGGCAGCGGGCGAAGTGCAGATCCACACCGTCTCCATGGACGGCGGCGTGATGCGCATGCGTCAGCTGGAGGACGGGCTGGAGATCCCGGCGGGCGGCAAGGTGGAACTGAAGCCCGGCAGCTTCCACATCATGCTGATCGACCTTGCGCAGCCGCTGAAGGCGGGCGGCAAGGTGCCGCTGGTGCTCCATTTCGAGAAGGCCGGCGACATCGAGGTGGAACTGGATGTCCTTCCGGTGACCGCTACGGGGCCGATGGGCGTGATGGATCACGGCGGGATGACCGGCGATGCAGGCTGACGGTCCGCAGGAAGGCGATCCCGCGGAGGCCGCGCGGACGTTCCGCATGATCCTGTGGCTGGCGGTCGCGCTGGTGGCATGCCTAGGCGTGGCCGCGTGGTTCGGCACGGGCCACAAGGGGCAGGAGACGTCCGCCTACGGTAATGCCCTGGGCGGCCCCTTCCAGCTCGTGGCGCCCGACGGCTCGACCGTGACCGAGAAGGATTTTGCAGGCAAACCCTATGCGATCTTCTTCGGCTTCACTCGTTGTCCGGACGTGTGCCCCACCACGCTCGCTCGCATGGCGCGGCTGCGCCAGCAATTGGGCGCGGATGGGGACAAGTTCCGCATCGTCTTCGTCTCGGTCGATCCCGAGCGCGACACACCCGCCGATATCGGCGCCTATGTGGACCTGTTCGGCACGCCCATCGTGGGCCTGACCGGATCGGACCGGCAGATCGCCCAGGTCGTGAAGGCCTGGCATGTCTTCTACCAGAAGGTGCCTCAGCCGGGCGGCGACTACACTATCGATCATACCGCATCGGTCTTCCTGATGGACCGGGCGGGCAAGCTCCAGTCGATCATCGACCACCATGAAGCCGAGGCATCGGCGCTGGCCAAGCTGCGCCGGCTGGTGAGCTGATTTTCCAGAACAACAGTACAAACCCGCAATGGGGAAATGAGGGACATAATGAACATCCGTACTCTTCGCCTTACCGCAACGGCCTCCGCCATCGCGCTCTCCGCATTCGCCAGCGCCGCCCATGCCGAGGAAACCGCTGACGACGACATCATCGTAACCGGCAACAAGCTGAGCGGCGATTTCGGCGCCAAGTCCGGCATTCCCATCGAGCGTGTGCCGCAAAGCGTGCAGATCGTGACCGCAGAGGAGATCATCGAGCAGGGCGCGCAGTCCATCGGCGATCTGCTGCGCAACGTGCCCAGCGCCAATGCGGGCTATTCGCGCGTTGGGGCCTATCAGTCCTTCAGCCTGAAGGTGCGCGGCTTTCTGGCAGACCAGATGCGCAACGGCATCCGCCAGCGTTATTACGAGGATGTGGACGCCTCTGCCCTGTCCAATATCGAGCGGGTGGAAGTGCTCAAGGGCCCCTCAGGCGTGCTTTATGGCCAGTCTGCCGTGGGCGGCATCGTCAGCATCATCACCAAGCAGCCGATGGAGGAAGGCGCCGCCAGCATGGCGGTGACTGTGGGCAGCTATGACCAGAAGGTGCTGACGCTGGATGCCACCACCGGCATTGCCCCGGGTCTTGCCATCCGCGTGACCGGCGAGATGGAACAGTCCGGCACCTTCGTGGACTATCAGGATCTCGATCGGCTCAATGCAGGGCTGAGCCTTGCCTGGAACCCGGCGGACAATGTCTCGGCCCATCTCGTAACCGAATATGTGGAACGCGATACCAAGCGGCATCCCGGCCTGCCGATCCCGGGAACGGTGCAGAGCAACGGGGTTAAGGACCTCGGCCTCGGTCTCAATTTGGGCGAGCCCGCTGTCGATAGGCAGAAGGCCCATGCGCCGCTGGTGCAGTTCTGGGTCGATCTGGGGCTGGGCGGCGGGTGGACCGTCACTCCGCGCTTCCAGTATCAGGAATTCAACACCCGCTTTACCCAGATCCGCCTGCGCGCGCCGCAGGCCGATCTCACCACCATCAATCGCAATGGCCGCATCGGGCACGAGAATGACGAATATTATATCGCGCAACTCGACCTTACAGGCTCGCTGAAGACCGGACCTGTCACGCACAAGCTGCTGGCCGGTTTCGAATATGGCTGGGAACGCGGCCGCTTTACCCAGAGCAACCTGACCAACGTGACGCCGATCGATGTGCTCAGCCCGGTCTATAATTACGACACGGCTGTGCCTACCAGCACCTTTGCCTTCGACAATTTCTACAATATCGACGGGCAGGCGCTCTATCTGCAGGACCAGATCGACCTCACCTCGAAGTGGAACCTGATCGGGGCCGTGCGCCATAGCTGGATCGATGCGAGCAGCGGTGACATCGGCAGCGCGCCTTCCTCCCAGGCCTCCACCAGCAC
This sequence comes from Sphingomonadaceae bacterium, assembly GCA_035497315.1. Classification (GTDB taxonomy): domain Bacteria; phylum Pseudomonadota; class Alphaproteobacteria; order Sphingomonadales; family Sphingomonadaceae; genus Andeanibacterium. Next base: position 19,960 of record DATJDU010000052.1, on the reverse strand, counting down.
CACCATCTGGCAGGTAGGCACTACCTACAAGCTGAGCGACGCCCTGTCGGTCTATGCCGGATACAATACCGGCTTCGACGTGGAATCGAGCGCCGGTGCTCGCGCGGCCGACGGCAAGCCGCTGAAACCGGAGCAATCGAACCAGGCGGAAGTGGGCCTGCGCCTGCGCAGCGGCACTTTCCGCGGCAGCGTGTCTGCCTTCCAGATCCAGCGGGTCAATGCGCTCACCACCGATCCGCTCAACCCGGATTTCAGCATCAATGTGGGCAAGCAGCGCGTGCGCGGCATCGAAGTGGAGGGCGAATGGCAGCCGCTGCCGTGGTGGACCATTAATGCAGGTTACGCCTATCTCGATGGCGAGATCGTGAAGAGCAACGATGGCGATCAGGGCAAGCGTATCAGCGATGTGCCCGAACACAGCATCACCCTGCACACCGACATAACCGTGCCGGGCACGCAGCTGACCCTGCGCGCTGGGCTCAATCATGTGAGTGACCGGGTTCTGGTGAATGGCAGCGATGTGGAGCTGCCCGCTTATACGCTGGTCGATCTGGGCGCGGGTTATGATTTCGGCCTATTCCGGGCTGATGTTGTCCTGCGCAACCTGCTGGACGAGCGCTACTTCACTGCATCGGGTAACAGCTTCGCGGTGATGCCGGGCGATCCGCGCACGGTGAGCCTGCGCCTCGGCATCAACTTCTAGGGAGGGGGCCATGGCTTCGGCGGCAATTCCCGCGAAGGACGGTTCGGCGATGGAACGCGCCAGCGAGGGGAGCCAGCCGCGCGGTTATCGCGCGGTGTGGCGCTGGCATTTCATCGCCGCCCTGTGGACCGCGCCGCTTCTGCTGATCCTGACGGTCAGCGGCGCGATCTACATTTTCGACCGGCAGATCGATGGCTGGTGGAACCGGGACCGACTGGAAGTTGCCGCCGAAGGACAACGCCTGCCGCTCGCCCGGCAGGAGGCGCTGGTGCGCGATGTCTATCCGGGGGCGCAGGCGGTGCGGGTGCGTTTACCGCACGACGCGGATGAGGCGAGCGTGTGGAACGTGGCCCTGCCGGATGGGCGCGCTCTGGATGTCTATCTCGATCCCTATCGCGGGAAAGTGACGGGCACGGCGGACCCCGATCTGCAACCCATGGTGGTGGTGCGCAAGATTCACGGCACCTTGCTGGGCGGGGAAACCGGCAGCCTGGTGGTGGAACTGGTCGCCTGCTGGACGCTGGTGATGATGGCCACCGGCATCTGGCTGTGGTGGCCGCGCCGCTGGAGACTGAAAGGCGTGTTCGTGCCGCGCGTGGCGGCAGGCGGGCGGCGTATGTGGCGGGATTTCCATGCCATTCCTTCGGTGCTCAATGCCGCGCTGGTGATCCTGCTTGTGCTTACGGGCCTGCCGTGGTCTGCCTTCTGGGGTGTGCAATTCGCGAAGCTGGGCGAATATGTGCCGCTGATCGCGCCATCGCCCAATTTTCACGGCGCGCCGCAGGTCGATCCGGCAAAGCCTGTCGATCCCCATGCGATGCATGCACAGCATCAGCACCGCCCTGACCCGGAAGAAGGGAAGCTGCCCTGGACGATCCGTAACAGCCCGGCCCCGCAGGGCAGCGGAAGCGGCGCCGCGGGCATTGCCGATATGGAGAAGCTGCTGCCGCTGCTTGACCGCAGGACCTTCCGGGAAGGGGTGCGCATCTTCTATCCCTATGGATCGCGCAGCGTCTTCACGATCTCCTATGTGCCCGACAAGGCGGAGGGGCAGCGCACCATTCACGTCGATCCGGGCACGGGCCGCGTTATCGCGAATATTGGCTGGGCCGATTACAGCCCGGTCGCGCAGTGGGTGGAATGGGGCACCATGCTCCACATGGGGCTGCAATATGGCTTTGCGAACCAGCTGGCGAACCTTGCGGTGTGTCTGGTGCTGGTCGGTTCGGTCGTCGCCGGGCTGATCCTGTGGTGGCGCCGCCGCCCGAAAGGTTCGTGGGGCGTGCCCATAGTGCCGGATGGGCAGCGCTTTCCCGTGGGGCTGAAGGCGCTGATCGCGGTGCTGGCAGTGCTGTTCCCGCTGGTGGCAGCATCCTTTGTTCCGGTGTTGGCCTGGTCCGCCTGGGAGCGGCGGAAAGGCCGCGTCACGTGATGCAAAAATACCGCTGTATGGAGGATTCGTTCCGCACTGCGGCATAAGCTTAGATTTGAAACCAATCCGTCAAGAATGTCACGAATCCGTCTCTGAACTGACCCGCGCATTTCAAAATCCCTCGCCAATGCCGCGCTGCAACAAGAACCATGAGGGACCAAAAATGCGATTCCATCAGCTCCGCGCGGGCGTTTTCATCGGCGCCAGCCTGACCTGCCTTGCGCTGGCCAATGCCGCCCATGCCGAAGAAGCCGCCACTGCCGCCGAGAGCGCGACGGTCGAGAACGAGATCATCGTTTACGGCAAGGGTGAGACCCGCCAGGTGCAGGAAATCTCCGCCGAGGACATCGTCACCCTGCTGCCGGGCACCAGCCCGCTGAAGGCGATCGAAAAGCTGCCCAGCGTGAACTTCCAGGCTGCCGACCCCTTCGGCAATTATGAATGGTCGGCCCGCGTCACCATCCGCAGCTTCAACCAGAACCAGCTGGGTTTTACCTTTGACGGTATCCCGCTCGGCGACATGAGCTATGGCAACCATAACGGCGTGCACATCAGCCGCGTGATCAGCCCCGAGAACGTGGGCCGCGTGGAAGTGTCGCAGGGCGCAGGTTCGCTGGGCACCCAGTCCACCAACAATCTGGGTGGCACGGTGGAAACCTTCTCGCGCGATCCGGAAGATCATTTCGCCGCCGATGCCGCCGCCACTTATGGCAGCAACGAGACGATGCGCGGCTTCGTGCGCCTCAATGCCGGCAGCGCTAACGGCGCGCGCGGCTATGTCAGCTATGCCTATGGATCGACCGACAAGTACAAGGGCAAGGGCATGCAGGACCAGCACATGGTCAATGCCAAGCTCGTGGTTCCGATTGGCGCGGCCGAAGTGGATGGCTGGGTAAGCTATTCGGACCGCCGCGAGCAGGACTATCAGGACATGTCGCTCGATATGCTGGGGCGCCTGGGCTACGATTCCGACAACCTCTATGGCAATTGGGCGCTGGCTATCCAGCTGGCAGACATTGCCAACAATATCGATAATCTGAACAACACCACGGGCCTGCCGGGGGCGGATGGCCTTTCGGACATTACCGGCCTTGCGCCGAGCAACCCGTCGGCCGGCACGGTATTTCCCGGCAACTACAAGTCGGTCGACGATGCCTATTACGATGCGGCCGGCCTGCGTAAGGACTTCGTCGCCTCGCTGGGCGTGAAGGCGCCGCTGGGTGACAAGGTGAACCTGTCGCTCAAGGGCTACTACCACAACAACCGCGGCATGGGCCTGTGGGCCACGCCCTACGTGCCGAGCCCCAACGGCACCCCGATCTCGGTCCGCACGACCGAATATGAGATCGACCGTGGCGGCGTCTTCGGCTCGCTCGACATCGATCTGGGCAGCAATCAGGTGAGCGTGGGCGGCTGGTACGAACATAATGAGTTCAACCAGGCCCGCCGTTTCTATGCGCTGGGCAGCCGCACCGATCCGGGCTTCTCGTTCCGGACCTATCCGAAGGACCCGTTCTACACCCAGTGGGAATTCGATTTCACCACCGATACGCTGCAATATTTCGTGGCCGACAAGATCGATCTCGGTGCGCTGAAGGTGAATCTGGGCTGGAAGGGCTTCAAGGTGACCAACGAAGCCGATGCGGTGGTTCAGGCGAGCTATCCCGAAGGCAAGATCAACGCGGAAGACTGGTTCCAGCCGCATGTCGGGCTGGTCTATGAACTGAACGACAATGCGGAAGTCTTCGCTGGCTTCTCCCAGTCCACCCGCGCTTATGCTTCGGCCACCACCACCGGCCCGTTCTCGACCAACCAGGCCGGCTTCGACGCGATCAAGAATACGCTGAAGCCGGAAAGCTCGGACACCTATGAGGCGGGGTTGCGCTACAACACCTCCAGCTTCAACGGCGTGGTCGGCGTTTATCTGGTGAACTTCCAGAACCGCCTGCAGTCGGTCGCGGTCGGCTCGTCGATTCAAGGCAATCCGAGCGCGTTGCAGAACGTCGGTTCGGTCCGCTCGCTGGGCTTCGAAGCGGCAGGCGATCTCAAGCTGGGGAGCAATTTCTCGCTCTTTGCTTCCTACAGCTACACCGATGCGACCTATCGTGACGATGTGGTGGATGGTGACGGCAAGGTGCTGGCCGCGATCAAGGGCAAGACGCTGACCGACAGCCCCAAGCACATGGCTCGCGGCGAGCTGGCCTATGACGATGGCACGATCTTCGGCCGCGTTGGCCTCAACTGGATGTCGGAGCGCTACTTCACCTATCTGAACGACCAGTCGGTCGATGCGCGCCTGCTGGCCGATGCCAGCATCGGCTATCGTTTCACGGACAAGATCGAGCTGCAGCTGAACGCCACCAATCTGTTCGACAAACAGTACATCGCCACTGTCGGTTCGGGCGGATATGGCAATTCGGGTGATCGTCAGACCTTGCTGGTCGGCGCCCCCCGTCAGGTCTTCGCCACCATCAAGGCAGGCTTCTGATCCGGGCAGGCGCGGCGGCCCTCACCGCTGCGCCTGCCCAGCACCTTTCGGACCGGAATGTTGGGGGCGCTCTCTTTGTGGGAGCGCCCTTTCCATCTGGCTGAAACATACAAGCATCATTCCTCTGCCAATCGCAGACCCTGCCTGAATACGGAGCTCGCACCATGGCATTTGCCGCACCCGTCACTCGCCGCACCACGCTTGCCGGCCTTGCCGGAACCACTTTCCTCGCCACGCTCCCCTGGCGCGCGAGCGCGCATGTCCCGGCCAGCAATCCGGTGTTCCGTCATGGCGTGGCGAGCGGCGATCCCGATCATGCCAGCGTGGTGCTATGGACCCGCGTGACGGCAGAGGGCGCGCAGGAGGTGCGCTGGCAAGTGGCAGATGACATGGCGTTCGATCGGATCGTCAAGCAGGGCACCGCTTCCACCGAACCGGAGCGGGACTATACGGTGAAACTGCTGGCCGACGGGCTGGAGCAGGGCCGGACCTATTATTATCGCTTCCAGTTGGGCGATGCACTTTCCCCCGTGGGCCGTGCGCGCACGCTGGCTGCGGGGCGGCTCGACCGGCTGGGCATCGCGCTTGCTTCGTGTTCCAACTACCCCTTTGGCTTCTTCAACGCCTATGATGCGATCGCGCGCGATGCGGATGTCGATTTCGTGCTGCACACGGGCGATTACATCTACGAATATGGGGGGCAGGATGGCTGGGGCGAGGATGTCGGCCGCACGATAGGCCGCCAGCACGATCCCGCGCATGAGATCGTCAGCCTCACCGACTACCGGACCCGCCACGCCCAGTACAAGACCGACGCCGGATCGCAGGCGATGCTGGCAGCCCATACTTTGCTGGCCTGCTGGGACGATCACGAAAGCGCCAACAATCCCTGGACCGGTGGGGCCCAGAATCACCAGCCGGATAAGGAAGGCGACTGGCAGGCCCGCCGCGCAGCCTCGATCCAGGCCTATTTCGAATGGATGCCCGTGCGTGAGCCTGAATGGCTGACACAGAAGGGCCGCAGCCGGATGCAGTTCTGGCGCAGCTACAGCTTCGGTGATCTTGCCACCCTGTTCACGCTGGAAACCCGTCACACCGCGCGGGCCGAGCAGATCGACTATTTCGATTATGCGACCAGCCTCGCCACTGCCGAGGATGCCCGCCATCTGGTGGAGGATGTGATCGGCGCGCCGGGCCGCACCATGCTGGCACCGGAACTGGAGGCAGATCTTTCCGCCGCGCTCGAACAATCGGTTGCGGGCGGGCAGCCGTGGAGGTTGATCGGCAATCCCATGCCCATCGCGCGTACCAATGTGCCCGATGTGGTGGGCCTTGGCCTGATGGAAGCCCCGGCGGCGGATGCTTCGCTGGAGGCGCGGGCACTGGCCTGGAAGGGCAAGTGGAACCTGCCCTTCTATCCCGATACCTGGGACGGTTACGAATGGGCGCGCGAGCGGCTTTACGATCTCAGCCGCAAGGCCGGGGCAGGGGATCTGGTGTTCCTGACCGGTGACAGCCATAGCTTCTGGGCTAACCAGCTGGCCGATGCGTCGGGCCGCCCGGCGGGCGTGGAACTGGGCACGGCGGGCATCACCTCGCCCGGCGATTTCATCTCCAGCGGCTTCGGGCCGGAGCTTTCGGTGAAGCTCGACAAGGTCTTTACCGATCACAATCCGGAAGTGCTGTGGACCGACAATATGCATCAGGGCTATGTCCGGCTGGAACTGACGCGCGGTGGCGGCGAGGCGAGCTTCGTGGCGGTGGATACGATCCTCCGGCCCGATTATCGCACCAGTGTACTGACCCGCTTCGCGCTGGAGCGGCAGGGCAGCTCGGTCGTACTGCGTGGCTGACGAACGGAGCGGGCCTGCGAATTTGCACATCTGTGCGTTGACCGGCGCAAGCATGTTGTGGCACTGGCCGCGCTGACGAGGCGGGCAGTGCGGCATATGCTGCGGAACGCATCGTCCAGACGGCCCGGAAATCGAGAATTTCCGCCGTGTGCGGGTGTAGCTCAATGGTAGAGCAGCAGCTTCCCAAGCTGCACTTTTTCCCGCTTTTCTGCGCCTTTCGTTGTAAACTTTCGACCGAATGGGCCATTTGTTTTCAACGACTTAAGTCTGTGCTGTAAACTCGTCAGGTCACTTAAGACCTTCGAGGCGATCGATCACCAGCGCTGCATGGCTTGAGGTCATGAAGCGTCCCGCGTCCCGGACAAGCTCGATGGGGGTGTGCGGTAAAACCTCGCGCCAGTATTCATTGACTTCCTCGGTGCTGTTCAAAGGGTCTTCGCCGCCTTGGAGGATCAGCCAGTCGTCGACTTCGAGCGGCGGGAAGTTCCAAAGACCGTGAGAGATCACCAACTCTTCGAGCACGCCGCCCTGGAAATTGCCCGTGGTAAAGGGGCGAAGAGCGCGGAAGCGGTCGCGGATGAATTGCTGGTCCTCGCACAGGGCTTCGTCGGTTCGCGAGCCCTTGGAGATCATTTGCATCAAATGCTCGACGCGCCCGAAGGTGAATTGCGCACTGATCGCACCGAAGAAGAATTCGATCAGGCGGGGGCTACGGAAGAAGGCTTCCTTGAACGCCCCCACTGGACCGGCCCGCTTGCCCCGGCTGCTGGCCGCCGGCGTCGGCGAAACGAGTATGACAGGCCCCACGCGCTCGGGAGCCGCTGCCTTGAAAGCAAGAGTGAACTGCGCTCCGCAGCGGGCGATGATCGGGATCTGCTCGATCTTCGCGGCGTCGAGCACCTGCAGGACATCTTCGATCGCCTGGCCGAATGGGTCGTCCTTGCTCGCTGAACCTAGGCTCGTGCCACCAAAACCCGGCCGATCGATTGCGATGGGCCGCCAGCCTCGCTGCTGCAACTGCTGTGCGAGCACGCGGGGGACGAACCGGCAGCACCAATTTGAATGGACGATCAGCACGGGTTTTCCAGATGCTGGACCGTAATCGCTCCAGGCGATCGTCCCGCGGCCGTTGGGGCGCACTGCGAAGCGCGACGGCTCGATTGCCGGGTCGAGGAACCCCGGCGCGTTGTCGATCGATCGGGCAAAAAGGCGTAGCGCCTGAGCTTCTGTTATCAGCCGCGACAGCTCCACCGCGCTCTTGATCCCGAAGTTGGCGTAAAGTGTCTCAAGTTCTTTCTTGATTACCGCGTTGGTAGTGCCGACCGCGCTGGCGGACGCCTCCCGCGAGGCACCACTTGATACAAGCAATGCGACGCGCGCCTGGCGTTCGGATATGCCGAGCATGTCGGCAAGCAGGGCGGGTGCCTCCAGGTCTCCAGGCATGATCCCAAAGCCCGCCTGGACGATACTGCGAACGACGGCTGGAGTGTTCGGGAGATTCATTCTCTTGGTGGCGCTGGCCATCGTCTCGCGGACCGTTGCGTAAGAGAGCTTCAAGTTCGTGGCCGCAGCGCGCAGGCTGCCGAATCTGACGACGGCAGCGATCACTCGTTGCTGGAGGGGTGTCAGGCCGAAGCAGGCCACCGCATGCTCGATCGGGCGGCCGCCGCCCTCGGCGAACAGGACGATACGACAGCCTGCGGTCTGGCCCGCTATCACGCGCAGGCTTGCGGGCAAATTCCAGTTGATCGTCTCTGCGTGCGGAGCCCAAAGTCCGAACAACGAACCGCCGCTCGGTGCGGGAACTTGAAGCAACCGACCATCGCTGCTTCGAGGGTCGGCATGCGCTTTGAGCGCGTCGAAGTGAGGAAAGCGGGGAACCCAGTCCTGCGTGTCCACAGATACGGGCTCGCCCTTGGCGTCGAACAAGAGAAATCCAAGGACTTCGCGGTTCGGCACAAGTGCGTTCGCCTGATGCCAGTCGCCTTCCCGTTCAAGCACGTGCCGTTCGTAGGCTTCGGGATTCGCCCGAATTGTGTCGAGCGATTTGTCCGGCTCGTCGAGCATGCGCTGGAAGATGGGAGAAAATCGGTCTCTGCGATTCAATTTCAGCTCCCCCCTCTCGCCGCTCCGCTCACCTTAGGTAAAGGCCGCGGCGCGCTGCAAGCGGCGCTAAAACCTATACCCTACAAATGGCTATCCCCCTGGCGCCGCTTCCCGGCGACTAGAGCCAGATAGATTTGGAATGGGGGACTTATGTCGAAAGTTAATCCGAACCGCCGCATGCGCCGCACGCTGGCGCTGGGTGCTAGTATCCTGGCATTGGGGGCATCGGATACGGCGCTCGCACAATCGCTGTGCGGAAACGGATCGCCTGAACCGGTTTGTCCGATCGTCAATAGCGGCACTTCCGGCCCGATCGCCGGCACCACAGGAACCGCCACCATCGTCACCAACAGCGGCACGATCACCGGCACGCCCGCGATATCGCAGGGCGGGTCGACCCTGCTCAGCGTTACCAACCAGACCGGCGGGCTCATCGACGGCGATGGCGGGACCGCCATCCAGGGCAGCCAGCAGCTCGGCTTCATCGTCAGCAATGCCGGGACAATCGACGGCGACGTGATCTTCACCGACGGGCCGGCGCAGCCGTCGATATTCAGCGGCAACCTGGTCCGTTACATCTCTGACGGCGGCACGCTTAACGGCAATCTCCAGCTCGGTTCGGCCAACGGCTATACCACCGCGGTGTTCGTCCAGCGCGGCGCCGATGACGGCGTGACCGGGACGATCAGCGCCGGCGCCGGGATCGACGTCTATGCGAAGAGCTATGCGAGCGACCAGACGGTCGAGCTTGGCGACTATGTCCTCCCCGCGAGCTTCGAGGTCGAGGGCTACGAGGTCCTCGGCGACGACACCACCGTCATCCTTACCGGCAGCGGCAGCACCATCGCGCTGATGGGTGACGGCAATGTCGTCAATGAAGGCACGATCGATCCGCTCGACACTACCGGCCTCTATCCGCCGGGGGTCACGGTCAATCCGGCGGCGGTGTTCTATGTCTCGCCCCAGCTCCAGCTCTACCGGCGCAACCAGATTCCGCTCGGCCAGCCGAACAGCTTCTATGCGCAGACTTACGGGAGCGCGCTGCACAGCTTCACCAATGAAGGGACGATCAACGGCGACGTCACCCTCGCCGCCGCGAGCTTCGTCAACAACGGCCAAATCTACCTCGCCAGCAACAGCGCCGGGACCGCGATCTTCACCTCCGCTGACGAGGATTTCCTGTTCCGCAACACCGGCTCGATCACGATGGGCGACGCTGGCGCGCGGCCGGCCAACGCGGCGATGACCGGAGAATTCTTCGACGGGCTCGATGCTGCGGTGCGCCTGCAGAGCGCGATCGACACGTCTCAGCCGGCCAAGGTCACGGTCGAGAACTCCGACGGCGCGCTGATCGCGGGCGGGATCGCCTTCACCGGCGTGGCGTCCGACTTCACCTTCGACAATGCCGGGACGATCGCGATCGGCGAAAATCCGTTCGAGCTGGACCGCGCAGTCACGGTCGAGCTCGGCGGCTTCGCGGCGGCGATCGATCCGGCAATGCGCGAGGACGTGGTGTCCGATAGCGTGAGCATCGGCAACAGCGGCATCATCGAGGGCGGCATCGAGGTAGAGAGCCAGACCCGCGCCTTCACCTTCACCAATACTGGCGAAATTTCGCGCGATCCGAACGACCCCTATGCAGCAGCGGTAGAATTGGCAGCCTATGACTGGGCGGATACGCCGGGCGGGACGGATACCCACAACGGCGATACGTTCAGCTTCAACAACAGCGGAATGATATCGGGGACGGTCGCGGTGGACGCCGAGGCCAGTCTCGTCTCGGTGGTAAATAGCGATACAATCGAAGCCGAAGCCCGTCCGGGTTATACGGTGATCAGCGAGGCTGAGGACGCCTTCTTCCTGTCACAGGAGACGATCCTCGATTCCACGCTCACTTTCGAAAACAGCGGGACAATCAGCAACGCCGATTACGCCGGCGGCGCAGTGACGTTCGACATTGAGGCCGGCAACATCGACAGCGGCGTGGCAGGTGCCGACAGCGCGGACGCCAGCGTCTCGATTGTAAACAGCGGTTCGATCATCTCGTCCGGTGGCAGCTACATTACCACGCCCCCCAATTTGGGCCTCCAGCCGAACCAGATCGGGCTGGCGTTCAGCACCGGACTGATCGTGAATGTAGACGCGGAAGGATCCGGCGCCGTCTCGATCACCAATGAAGCGGGCGCACTGATTGATGCACGCGGAGCGCCCCATATCGGCACGCCCGGCGGGCCTCAGCCGGTTGCGAACCCGGCGCCTAATGCCGGCGGGGTGGCGATCGTAGTGGTCGCGGACAGCGCGACAATCGTGAACGATGGCACGATCCGGGGAGCTCCGGGCAACACTTTGGTCACTCCCGAGGGAACGACGGTTATTCCGCTTGGAGCGGAGGGCGCCGACTTCGAAGGCGTGTTCGGAGGCGGGATCGACACGTTCAACAGCGTCGACCAGGTCACCAACGGTGCCACCGGGGTGATCGAGGGCGGCATCGCGCTGCGCCAGGGCGACGACAGCCTGACCAACAACGGCGCGATCACCGGCAATATCTGGACCGGAACCGGCGCGGACACTTTCATCCAGAGCGGCACGGTCACCGGAAATATCGACATGGGTGACGGCAAGGACTGGTTGCAGGTCACCGGCCATGTCGATGGCGACATCACCATGGGCGGCGGCAATGTCGATATTCTGGTGACCCCGCTGGCGGGTGCGGGAACGCGCTTTGGCGGCACGGTCGACGGCGGCGCCGGCGCTGGCGACAATCTTATCTTCGCGGTGAACGACGGCGGTTCGCTCGAGGAAGCCTTCGCGGTTTCGGTCAGCGGCTTCGAATATATCGCGCTCGGCGGCACCGGGACCATCACCAGCGACGGCACCGCGCACGACGCGGTCCAGCTCGCGACCGGCACGATCACCCTCGCAGGAGGCAGCACTTTCAATGCGTCCGGCGATTACGCCTTCCTGGGCGATGCTCCGCTGGCCCAGAACCTCACCAACGAGGGCACGGTCAACGGCAGCATCGCGCTCGGCGCGATGGATGATACTTTCGCGAATTACGGGACGCTCAACGGCAATCTCGAGCTGGGCGACGGCAATGACACCTTCATCGAAGGCGTGGATGCCGTTTTCACCGGCACGGCAGACGGCGGGGCGGGCAACGACACCTTCGTGCTCGACCTGGGCAATGGCGGCGGCCCGCTGACCACCAACATCTACGATCAGCTGGTGAACTTCGAAGTGCTGACCACCACGGGCACTGGCTCCGTTATCGTCGAGGGGACAGACGGCGGGGACGAGTTCAACAACCAGGGCACGTTCGAGGGCAACATCGGGCTTGGCGGCGGCGACGACAATTTCAACCAGACAGGCACCGTCAATGGCGATGTCGATCTCGGTGAAGGCGACGACGCGATCAACAACACCGGGACGGTCAACGGAACTGTCGACCTGGGAACCGGCAACAACGCATTCGTCAACGCGCCTTCCGCCACGATCAACGGCAACGTGCAGGCGTCGACGGGCGATGATCAAATCGACAACCAGGGCACCGTCAACGGCAACGTCGATCTCGGAGACGGCAACAACCAGTTCGCCAATACGCCCACTGCGACAATAAACGGCGATGTCGCCTCTGGAACCGGCGACGACCAGGTCGACAATCAAGGGACGATCAACGGCGACATCTATCTTGACGGTAACCAGCAGCAGCCTGCGGACCTGTTCGCGCTGCGCACCACTGCGGCGGTAAATCCGACTGGCGGCGACGACGAGATGTCGAATGACGGAACGATCGATGGCTCGATCTTCGCCGCAGGCGGCAATGACACGCTCGAGAACACCGGGACCGTGACCGGCGATATCGATCTGGGAGAGGGCGACGACGAGTTGCTGCTCAGCGGCAATTGGTCGATCGGCGGAACCGCTACCGGGGGCGAGGGCAGCGATCTGCTTGGCCTGACCTTCGCCGAAGGCAGTTCGGGCGAAGCCCCGCAGGTCCTGGATCTCGCCGGGTTCGAGGATTTCGAACAGCTCGAAATCGCAGGGGGAACCGGGAAGATCGACGGCACGGCGAACTTCGGCGCGATCGACATTCTCTCCGGCCGGCTGATCGGAGCCGCGGAGTCCATGATCACGGGCGATGTAACAGTCCACAGCGGGGGCACCTTTGGTAGCGCTGGCACGGTCGCGGGGGACATTGTCGTCGCCAGCGGCGGCACACTTTCGCCCGGCGCTTCTCCGGCGATCATGAATGTGGTTGGCGATGTCTCCCTTGCTTCAGGATCGATCACCACCTTTGAGTTCGTTCCGGCGCCGGGGCAAAGCGACCAGCTACTCATCGATGGCGACTTGGCGATAAGCTCGGGTGCTGTGCTCAATCTTGTGGGTGAACGCCCCCTCACTCCGGGCGTCGCCTACGATCTGATCGTCGCGGACGAGATCACCGGAACCTTCACTATCGGGACCTGGGACAAATCGGCGATCCAGGGTTTTCTGGCCTATCGGGACGGGGTCGATGGGGACAGGCTGCAACTGTTGGGCACCTTCGTTGCTAACGGCACCGTCTCTCCGCAGGCAGGCGCGGCCATCGATTACGTCAACGAGGTCCTGATCGCGGGCGACGCCTCGGCAGCGCTACTCGACGCAGTTCCCGACCTGCTCGATGGCGATGGGTATGCCAGTGCCTCCGCCTTCGCGTTGATCGGGCCGGAAGCTTATGCATCTGCCGGACAACTCGGAACCGAACGTGGCCTGAGCCTCGGAAAATCCTTCCGCGCCGGCGCTGGCGCTCCGCATGGGGCCGACGCGCGGCCATTTACCTTCGCAAACGGGTTTGGCGATTGGAGAACTCTCAAGGCCGATGGATCCACCGGCGTCTCGCGTGCCAGGAACGAAACCTACGGCGTCCTTGGCGGTATCGGTTTCGGGAACGAGCGCGCTTCGGTGGCGGGCTTCGTCGGCTATCTCGATAGCGAGCAGAAGATCGCTTCGCTCGGCGCCCGGACTGACGCCGACGGGCTTTCCGCGGGCATCACCGGCCACGTTTCGGCCGGCGGCTTCCAGCTTTCGGCGCTTGTCGCATACGACTGGGGCAAGGCGGACACCCTGCGGGCCGTGCCGGGCAACGCGACTGTGTCCTCCGACTATCGCCTTCGCAGTCTCGTTCTCGATGCGTCGGCCGGCTACGATTTTTCGCTTTCGAGCGATTGGGCATTGCGGCCCGAGGTCGGCTTGACCCACATTTCGACGAAGCGCGGCGACGCGCAGGAAAGCGGCAGCGATGCTTTCTCGCTGGATGTCGATGCGGCAAGGCACAAGGCGACCTTCATCGATGGCGGCATCAGGCTGCTGGGCGGGCAGCGGGATGAGGCGACATTCCATCCATGGGCGCAACTGGGCGTGCGTGAGCAGCTCGAAGGCGATGTCTCGTGGGCCAGTGCCGGCTTTGCAGGAACAGCGTCAGGTTTTCTCGTTCCTGGCGCTACCCGAAAGGATACAGTGATTACAGCCGGCGCGGGCTTCGATTTCGACCTGTCGCCCTCGGCACGCCTGTTTGCCGGGTATCAGGGTGAGTTCGGCGGCGGAACCGGATCTATCGTCACAGTCGGCGTGAGCTTCGGGTTCTAACTTCAAGTGGGCCGAGCGACTTGCAGCTCAACCATTGCCGTTCGGCGAGGCCACCGCAGGTAGGCGTATGATACCTAAGTTCCGTTACTGGCAATTGGTTGTCTAAACAACCAATTGCCAGTCTGGATTTGGGCCGTTTTTCTAAAGGGAAATCGGCAAAAAGCCGAGCAAGACCGCCAGGTTGGCTCAAGTGGTGGACGGGTCCGAAAATCTGCAAGTCCAAATTTAATTTGGCGTTTTTGGCTGTGCGTCTTCGCGATTTGAGAGTCAGTGAATTCTGCAAGGCGCAAGAGATTTAGGGGGGCGCAAAGAGGCGGCACCCAGATGGGTATCAAAGGGCCGGGGTAGGACTTCGTCCTTGACGAGCACCCGACATTTACTCCCTACTGATCGCCCGATAGACACTCGCCCGGCCAATCCCAAGCCGCTTTGCTATCGCAGTCCCACCGAGCCCCTGTGCGTGAAGCTTGCGCACGGCGACCACGTCCACGGATGGCTTGCGCCCCTTGTAAACGCCCGCTTCCTTCGCACGCTCTATGCCCTCGCGCTGGCGTTCACGCCGGATGTCTGCTTCGAACTCTGCGATGGATGCGAGGACGCCCAGGAGCAGCTTCCCGGTGCTGGTAGTGGTATCCATCTGTGACTGCTGGATGCATTGAAACCCAACCCCCTTGTCGGACAGCTGCTTTACGATCGAGTGAAGGTCTACCGCTGAACGAGCCAGCCGATCGAGGCGGGTCACGACCAGGGTGTCGCCGTCCCTGACATAGCTGATGGCCTCGGCGAGTTCGCTCCTCTTCGCAATGCTCGTGCCGCTCTGCTTCTCCGAGAATATCTTTTCGCACCCCGCCGCTGACAGCGCGTCGAGTTGCACATCAAGGGACTGGCCAACGGAGCTGACGCGCGCGTAACCTACTAGCACTTTTACATCCTGTCTCATTAGGTTCTAGAGGTTGACGACGTAGTGTCTCAGAAATGTTTTACAACCCTAAAGAGACGGTTATGGTGTTCGATGAT
Source organism: Sphingomonadaceae bacterium (assembly GCA_035497315.1). Lineage (GTDB taxonomy): Bacteria > Pseudomonadota > Alphaproteobacteria > Sphingomonadales > Sphingomonadaceae > Andeanibacterium. The sequence goes on along the minus strand of DATJDU010000052.1, from coordinate 4,736 downwards.
GTCTCATACGATTGTCTCGCGAGGGTATACGCAAATGAGGAGCTCACAGCTGCGCTCCGTAGGCTGATCTTGGCCGATTGCGGACTGACCGCTACACGGATCGATGCCATGCAAAGTGGTCGCAGCCGAAAGAAATGCCGCCATGACGCTATTGCGATCTCATGCGGAAAAAACGCGTCCACCATCGACGCTCGGGAACCAAGGCCTCGGAAGGTTGCACCGTGACTGATGCCTTCGCGGCGGTGACAATTTGGCGGACATCGAACATAGGGTCGCCCAAATCAGCCAGCGCTTTATGGGCGCATGGGCGATCGCGGCGGCGGCGCATCCGGTCCGACGGCTGCATGGTATGCAGGTTGCCGTCGTATTCGAGGCATTCACCGATGTGCTGCGACACGTGCCACGGCGTCATCGTCTGAAGGAATAGGCCGACGGCGGTCGAGGCCAGCACGCCGTTCGGCCAGACCACCTGAGGCTTGCCCCCGGCGGCACCATAGTTACGCGCCTCCTCGTCCAATGCCTCGTCGGTGACGACACCGAGGCAACGTAGGCAGGGGCCGCCAGGCATCGACAGCACCACCTGGCCGGCGATCAGGAACCCGCCTTCGATCTCATGAACGTCCATGCCCTGATCGACGTAGGGGATGAGAAGTCGCCGAGAAAAAGTCTCAAGCTCATCCTTAGCTCGCACGCTGTCGACGCAGCCGAAGACTGCGTCCACGCCCCGAATATCATCGAGCGCGTCTTGCCACTTCCTTGGCACAACGGTGACGCGCGCTTCGGGGTTGATCGCGCGGATCACCCTCGCCGCGATGTCCACCTTGAGCGTGCCGTCGATCACATCCTGCCGGGTGCCGCCCACCAAACGGTTTAGGTTCGTCTCGTCGATGCGGTCGTCGTCGATGAGGACGAACCCGCCCACACCGACGTGCGCGAGCTGCTGGGCCACGTGCGAGCCGCCGCCGCCCAGCCCACCGATGGCGACCATGAGGCCGGCGAGTCGCTCATCACTGTCGGCGCCAAGGAAGCTCTGTCTGCTCAGCCAGCTCATGACGCACTCCAATCGCGTCTATAACGGCTGCCAATCTGGGTAAACGCCGCGATGGGCGCAGGCTTGCCGTCCTCGGCGAGCCAGACGAGGCCCGTCGCCGAGTCATCGCTCAGCACGATCATGCCCTGCGGCATCCTCGGCACGGTGGTGAAGAAGCTGGGCACGAACTTGCCACCGCTGCGCAGATCGACACCGCTGAAGCCGGGCTTGCCTGCGCCATGGTGGGTGTGGACGTGCAGCAGAGCTGACTTGGGCCGATAAGCCCACTGCAGCGCCTTGCGGAACGCCTCGGACCCGATCTCGGCACCGACGCCGGGCGCGGCGACATAATCGTCGTCAGCGACGGGAAGATACCCGCGCACCAGCAACAGCAGTTCGCCGGGGGAAGACGTCGCGGCAGCAGCCATGAACCCCACGCGCTCCCATGCATAAGGGTGCGGCCGAGCGAGATCGGCGCGCATGGTCGCCAACGTCGACGAGGGGATGCGGACGGCGATCCTCATTTCACCACCTCCAGATGACTGGCCAGAATGTCGAGCCACGGCTGCGCAGCGCTGATGCCGCGCCACGACACTGCATGCCAAGTGCGAGCCAGCAGCGTATACATCTGCCAGTTGAGGCCGGGCGGCAGCCGCACCGAGAAGAAGAGCCGGGTCTCATAGGTGTGGTGGCCGCGCGGGCTCAGCAGCGCATCGACGGTGTGCTGCACGCCGCCCGACCAGACCTTGAGGGATGGCAGGAAGACAACGGGCGAATTGCCGTCCTGAAGCAGCTCGGCCCCGGGGCAGAGCGCCCGAAGCCGAGCGACCTCAGCGGCCTGGTCGGTCACGAGGACTGCCCCGACGGGACGTGCGACGTGAACTCCATGCCCTCGCGAACCTCAATCGACTCGCCGGGCTTCATCTCCTTGAACTCGCCGTCGGGCTTGATGATGTCGAGCTTGTAGCCCGCCTTCACCTTGAACAGGTCGATGAGCTGCTCGGTCGTCCACCGGCGGCGCTCCACCTCGAACGGCTCTTCGCGGTAGAAGATCGTTACCGTGGTCTTGCGGTCGACCAGTCGGAACTCCTCGGTCTCCGGGTCCTTGAACGACACCAGGTCGTTATCGCCTACCACCTTGAACCCGTCGGCGGTGACCCGCACGAGATTCTGGTGATCACCGGCGCGCGCGAGGATGCGCAGGTGCGCGCCGGTGATCGGCTTGGGCCATTCGAGCGACAGCCCGTCGACCGTGAAGCCGAAGGTGCGGTCGCCGCGGATGACGAACATGCGCTCAATCCCCGCCTCGCGCAGGTCGGTGGTCTCGGTCGGCCGCTTCGTCTCGATCTCGCCCGACTTCAACTGCTGCATGATCTTGAACTGCGTCACCGGGTGCGCGCCGACCGCCTCAGCGACCTGCGCCGCAGTGACCAGCGCGTCCTCGAACCGATGGTTCTTGAACGAGAAGGTATCGTCGGAAATCGCCACCTCGAAACCGTGGGGCGAGCGCTCGCCAGGGTCGTCGGCGTCATCATCAACTCGAAGGTCCGTCATCACCATGTCTCCTTGCCCGGCGCGGAGTCGCTGCCGTTGGATACGGAAATACAGGCCCGACCTTAACCCGGTCAAGATGGTGTTACGTATTGCGTTACATTTTTTTCCGAGGATACGCCGCTCAACGCGTTACACAGTCATTCGTCCGTCCACTGGTAGTAGACCTTTAGGTTGTTCAGCGCGGCGAATCCGATCACCTCGTTGTGCTGCAGCTGGCCGACCACGATGCCCGGGGCGATCTTCTGCTTCTTGGCGAACCGCCTGACCTCATCTTCCCCGCCAGCGAAGGTCAGCACGAACGAACGCATCGCCGCCGTCGGGACGAGGAAGTCGGCGGCCCAAACGTTCGCCTCAGCCTCCTGCTTGGGATCGGCGCTGCCGGGCCCCTTGGCCATGTCGATGAAGATCTCCTTCCTGCTGTGCAGCAGGATGTGCGCGCATTCGTGGAAGAACGTGAACCAGAAGTGGTCGTCTGACTTGTGGCGGAGGCTCTGTTGTATGAGCGCCTTGCGCGGCGACAGCCAGCGCGAGATCCCGCTGACCCGGATCTTCGGAAGGGGCTTCTCGAGCACGAAGGCGACGCCCGCGGCGGCGCACTTCCGCTCCAACTCCGGCAGCGCGTCGTTGATGGGAATCAGCGTCAGCTCTCGGATCTCGCGCAACGCGGCCAAGAACGCGTCCCGATCGTAGTCGGCCGTCTCGATACTTGCAGCCCGCAGCTCACCGATGCGGATCCACGCGGACAGCGCCAGGTTGTCGTTCTTGAACGTGGTCGATGTGCGGAAGTCGACGGCGAGCAGGTCGCCCAACCGTTCGTCGCAAGCCTTGACGCTGCCGACGCCGAAGAACCGCAGCAGCTCCCGGACCTGCTCCGATTTACCGCTCTGTCGAGTCAGCAGCTTGCGCTCTGCGAGTTCCTTGAGCGGGAACCTGGTCGCCCACTCGTAGGAGTTCTCTAGCGCTTCCGTCTCTGCCTCGCGCGCCTTGTGAAGCTGGTAGGCGGCTTCCATCGCGATCCAAACCGACGCGGGAAGGTCCAGAACGCGCTCCAGCTGGAGCGCGGTCTCCGGCTCGATCGGCGCCTTGCCCGCGGCGATCTCCGCCATCAGCTTGCCGGAGCGTCCGCATCTGCGCGCCAGCTCGCGCGCGGAAATGCCGAGGTGGTCGAGATACTCCTGTATGAGGTCGCCTGGTGGTGATGCGTGATCTGGCGTGTAGCCTAACTGCTGGTTGATGCTCATGTCCTTCTTCCCTTGGCCGCGGGAACGGGCTCCGGCCCGATGATCTCGATCTGCTGAACGACGGGATTCGGCTTCGCACTCGCGCGATGCGGCACGACCACCTTGAACAGAAGGCGCAGCTCGACGCCGAGCGCGACCGAATACATGTCGACGCCATCGACCGCCGTCAGGCTTATCGGTGGCGCCGAAGGGATGTCCGACAGGTTCGAGACGGCGGCCAGCAGCGACAGCCGGCTGCAGATCTTTTTGCCGAGATCCGTTCCAAATTGCTTGATTAGCCTGCTGCGGCAGCAGCAGAGGTCTCGGATCTCAGCTTTCGAGAAAGTGATATCCACACGGCTCCCTAAAGCTGTTTCCCAATGCGTAACAAAAAACTTGAATCGTGGCAAACGACGATTCGCTGTAATTGGGTAGCTGCCATCCGATCATGGGTGAACGAACGGCCGGTAAGGCATCGCCTCCGCTCTAAGGCGGACAGGCCGCTTTCACCCATTTTTGTTGAACAGCGCTTAGGTGAACAAAGGTCAGCTATCGGGGTCGGCGTCGGGGAGGTTGGATGACTGAGATCAGGGCGCGTTGCGGTCGTCGAGGCGACGCTGACAATCGTGACAGCATCAGTCAGCGATCACCGCTCCACTTTTGTCGCCGCTGACCAGACAGTGAATGCGAAGGTGACACCCTTCCCTGCGGAAGGGTGTCTGCAGCGTGTCCTAACTTACACCTCTGCCCGCGGCGGGATCAGTTCCCAACCACCGTCGTTACAGCGATGCGCGATGCCCGGTCGATGTTCGCTCGCCCACTGCTTCACGATTGCTGTCTGCTTCGCGTCGACTAGCTCCATCTCGCGGATGGTATATTCCACCTTCGGCCAGTGTCGCAGCCCCTCATAGATCGCCTGCAGAAAGATATGG
>DATJDU010000051.1:0-66049 GCA_035497315.1 Sphingomonadaceae bacterium | reverse complement strand
CGCAGTTCCCGACCTTCACTACCAACATGTTCGAAGGTGGCCGGTCGGGTTCGATCAGCCCCTTCGTGATCGTGGGCTTCATTGCCATGGTTGTGCTGCTGGTTCTGCTGATCTGCTTTATGGAGCGCGCCCAGCGCCGCTTGCTGATTCAGTATCCGAAGCGAGCTAGCCAGCATGGCATGATGCAGGCTGACCGCAGCCATCTGCCGCTCAAGCTCAATACCGCTGGCGTTATCCCACCGATCTTCGCCAGCTCTCTGCTGCTGCTGCCTCTTACGATCAGCCAGTTCGCCGGTAATTCGGTGAGCACCGACAGCACGCTGGGCGGGGTTATCGTGACGCTGAACCAATATCTGCAACACGGTCAGCCGCTCTACATGGCGCTCTATGCGGCAGGCATCGTGTTCTTCTGTTTCTTCTACACCGCTGTGGTGTTCAATCCGGAAGAGACCGCCGACAATCTGAAGAAGAACGGCGGCTTCATCCCTGGCATCCGTCCGGGCAAAAACACCGCTACCTATCTGGATTATGTACTCACGCGCATCACCGTGGTTGGTGCCATCTACCTCACCGTAGTGTGCTGTCTTCCGGAGTATATGATCGCACAGACCGGTGTTCCGCTGTTCCTCGGCGGTACGAGCTTGTTGATTGTCGTGAACGTGACTGTGGATACAATCACCCAAATCCAGTCGCACCTTCTGGCGCACCAATATGGTGACCTTATCAAGAAGGCGAAGCTGAAAGGGCGGATGCGCTGATCGGGCAGCGGGTCGTAAGGTCCGTTATCGGCGCACCGCATTGGATTAACGGGGAGGGCTAATGAACATCATCCTTCTGGGGCCGCCGGGAGCAGGCAAGGGCACCCAGGCAAAGCGCCTGGTCGAACGTCACGGTATGCGCCAGCTTTCGACCGGGGACATGCTTCGCGCTGCCGTCAAAGCAGAAACGCCCACGGGCCTTCGTGTGAAGGCAGTGATGGAAGCGGGCGCGCTTGTCTCTGACGAGATCGTCTCTGCGCTGATTTCCGACGAGCTTGAAGCCATGGGCAAGGGCACCGGCGCGATCTTCGACGGCTATCCGCGCACGGCTGAGCAGGCCCATGCGCTGGATAAGATCCTTGCCGACCATGGGCGTAAGCTCGACCATGTGATCGAGCTGGAAGTGAATGAGGAAGCGCTGGTGGAACGTATCACCGGGCGTTTTACCTGCGCCAAATGCGGCCAAGGGTATCATGACAAGTTCGAGCGTCCAAAGGTGGACGGTGTCTGCGATAAATGCGCCAGCACCGAGTTCAAGCGCCGCCCGGACGACAATGAGGAAACCGTGCGCACGCGTCTGGCGGAATATCGCGCGAAGACCGCGCCGATTTTGCCTATCTATGAGGAGCGCGGGATCGTCAGTCGGGTTGATGGCATGGCCGATATCGATGTGGTTACTGCCGAAATCGAGAAGATTCTCGGCTCGTGACTCACGGGAGCTAGATCACATAGGTGAGGGTGCGGCATTTTCGTTCTATTAGAGCGAGAGGCATTGCCTGTAACTCTGAGGCGCCTGGCTTCGACCCGCTAAGCGGACTGGGGTATATACTTAATCATCGAGCAACGCTCCTGCGATCCCGCGAGACGGGTAGTTTGCGCACAGCTTACGGTTGACGGCGGGCACGAATCGGCGTACGCGCCTGTCCCTCCGAATGAGACGGAAAGTCCGGCAGGCGGCAGACAGTGCGCGCCATCCGGGCTTTTTGCCGTGGCGAAAAAGCCGTCTTTTCGGGGGTGTGCAAAGCGTTGAGATAGGGGTTTTACCCTTTTGTATGATTTCATGCGAAATTCGGTAACCCCTGTGGAGCAGGAGAATTAAGTGGCTCGTATTGCCGGGGTAAATATCCCCACCAACAAGCGCGTAATCATCGCGCTTACCTACATTCACGGTATCGGCCCCAAGTCGGCCCAGGAAATCGCGGATAAGCTGGGCATTGACCGCAGCCGCCGCGTTCAGGATCTTTCCGATGCGGAAGTCCTGCAGATCCGTGAAGCGATCGACGCAGGTTACACCGTGGAAGGCGATCTTCGCCGCAACACCGCGATGAACATCAAGCGCCTGATGGACCTGGCCTGCTATCGCGGCCTTCGTCATCGCAAAGGCCTGCCCGTTCGTGGGCAGCGCACGCATACAAATGCGCGCACCCGCAAGGGCAAGGCCAAGCCGATCGCAGGTAAGAAGAAGTAAGCCTTAGCCCGTCCGGCAAGGCCTCCTTCTCATTTTCAGGACAGGATACGAACCATGGCACGCGAACCCCAGCGCATTAAGCGCCGCGAGCGTAAGAACATCAGCAGCGGCGTCGCGCATGTGAACGCCAGCTTCAACAACACCATGATCACCATCACGGATGCCCAGGGCAACGCGATCAGCTGGTCCTCGGCAGGGATGATGGGCTTCAAGGGAAGTCGCAAGTCGACGCCTTACGCGGCACAGGTTGCCGCAGACGATGCCGGCAAGAAGGCCGCCGAACACGGTGTGCGGACCTTGGAAGTTGAAGTGAAGGGTCCGGGTTCGGGCCGCGAGAGCGCCCTGCGCGCCCTGCAGGCGGTGGGTTTCACCATCACCTCGATCCGCGACGTGACGCCAATCCCGCACAATGGTGTGCGGCCATCCAAGCGCCGCCGCGTCTGATTTGAACCTGCCCGCGGGTCTTCGGATCCGCACAGTAATTCGGATCGGCCGCGGTGCATCCTGTGCCGACGGCCGATCTCGCAAATAAAACCTCTAGGGGAAGTCCATGTCCGTCAACATGAAGAACTGGCAGGAACTCAAGAAGCCCAACAGCCTCGAAGTGAAGGCCGGCGGCGATGGTCGCCGCAAGGCGACCTTCATTGCCGAACCGCTCGAACGCGGGTTCGGCCTGACGCTGGGCAACGCCCTGCGCCGCGTGCTGCTCTCCTCGCTGCAGGGCGCTGCGATCACCTCGATCAAGATCGAGAACGTGCTGCATGAATTCTCGTCGCTCGCTGGCGTACGCGAAGATGTGACTGACATTGTCCTGAACGTGAAGCAGATCGCGCTCCGGATGGAGGGCGAAGGCCCCAAGCGGCTGCAGCTTTCGGCAACTGGGCCAGCTGACGTGAAGGCGGGCGACATCGCCGTAACCGGCGATATCGAGGTGATGAACAAGGATCTCGTGATCTGCCATCTCGACGAAGGCGCCACGTTGAACATGGAACTCACCGCGGATACGGGCAAGGGCTATGTTCCGGCGGTTTCCAACCGTCCAGCGGATGCCCCGATCGGTCTGATTCCGGTGGACTCGCTCTATTCGCCGATCAAGCAGGTCAGCTACAAGGTCGAGAACGCCCGCGTTGGCCAGGAACTGGACTACGACAAGCTGAGCCTGATCGTTGAAACCGACGGCACAGTCACTCCGGAAGATGCAGTGGCCTTTGCCGCGCGCATTCTGCAGGACCAGTTGACCCTGTTCGTCCACTTCGAAGATGGCATTCCCCAGCCTTCCAGCCCGATGATCGGTATCGCCGCACAGCCGGAAGAATCGGACGCCAACCAGCTCAACCGCTATCTTCTCAAGAAGGTGGACGAACTTGAGCTTTCGGTGCGTTCGGCCAACTGTCTCAAGAATGACAACATCATCTACATTGGCGACCTGGTTCAAAAGACCGAAGCCGAGATGTTGCGCACACCGAATTTCGGCCGCAAGTCGCTCAACGAGATCAAGGAAGTCCTCAGCTCCATGGGCCTCCGCCTGGGCATGGACATCCCTGGCTGGCCGCCCGAGAATATCGAGGAAATGGCCAAGAAGCTCGAGCAGGAATTGCTGGGTTAAGCAATCGCATCGCCCCGAGCTTTGCCCGGGCCGATGAATAGGGTGACGGCGGCGACCCCCAACTGCCGCCAGTACCGGGTTACCTCATACGGGCCCCTTACGAACGAAGGATAGAGATATGCGTCATAAACTTTCCGGCCGCAAACTGCAGCGCAAGTCCGGCCACCGCGCCGCTCTGATGCGCAACATGGCTGCTGCGCTGATCAAGCACGAGCAGATCCAGACCACCACGCCGAAGGCTAAGGAACTGCGCCCTTATGTCGAGAAGCTGATCACGCTGGCCAAGCGTGGCGGCCTTTCGAACCGCCGTCTGGCGCATTCGCGCCTGCTGGACGAAGCGCAGGAAAAGAAGCTGTTTGAAGTGCTGGCCACGCGTTTTGCTGGTCGCGAAGGCGGCTATACCCGTATCATCAAGGCCGGCATTCGCGCTTCGGATGCTGCTCCGGTCGCGATCATCGAACTGGTGGACCGCGACGTGGATGCCAAGGGTCAGGACAGTGGCCCGGTGATGAGCGAAGAGCTGGATATGGCGGAAGCCTGAGTCCGCAGCCATCGCGCTGAAATTCAAAAGCCCGCCGGGAGAGATCCTGGCGGGTTTTTTGTTGCCCGGTGTCGAGCATTGCAAATGCGCAGGCTGTTCATAAAATCGCCTGTTATTATGAATATCTCCTGTCGAGGCGATTCAGCATCGCATCACCACCGAATCGCTAGACCCTTTCACATGGCAGGGCATTCCCGCCCATAGAGTGAAGAGGACAGCTATCATGAGGACCATGACCAAGGGCCTGATCGGAACCGTTGCGGCAGGCGCCGTGGCAATGGCTTCGGTATCGCCCGCTTATGCCCGAGACGGCCATGACGATCGCATTGATGCAGGTGACGTGATCGCCGGTGCGTTGATCGTTGGCGGCATCGCAGCGATCGCCGCAGCAGCGTCCAATAATGATCGCGACCGCTACGATGACCGCCGCGGTTACGACGACCGCCGCGGCTATGATGACCGGTATTACGGTGATCGCCGAGGGGGGAGCGCTCGCAGAGCTGTGGAACAATGCGTCAATGCTGCCGAACGCCGTGCGAGCCGGTATTCCTATGGCGGCCGGGCCGACGTGACCGATGTTCGCGATATCGACCGTACGCGGAACGGTTATCGTATCAAGGGCCGTATCGCGGTAAATACACGTGGCCATGAATGGCGCCGTGGCGACAACCGCTACGGCAATGGTTGGGGCGGTGACTATCGCGGATGGAACAACCGCTTGTCGGGTTATGATTCCGGCACGTTCACTTGTCGGGTAAAGTATGGCCGGGTGGTCGATGTCGATTACCGTGGCATTCGCGGCCTGTAAGGCGTTGTCGAAAACAGCCATCTCTTGAAGTGAAGGCGGTTCAGGCCCAGGAAAGCCTGGGTCGCCTAGCTTTTCGCATTGTCCGGCGCGGGGCCACCCTGTGCTCCGGAATCTGGTCAAGGAGCCGTTCAATGGCCCGCTCGTTCGTTCGTAAGCTCTACGGCACCGCGGCAATCGCTGCCGCCATTTCCATGGCTATCATGCCTGCATCCGCCGCGGACCTGTCTATGCAATCACCTGTCCTGCAAAGCGTGCGAAGCAGTTCGCTCGCCATTGGCGGGAACGAGACCATGGCTGGATGGGGCGGGCGCCGTCACCATCACGATCGTGGCGGGATTGATGCAGGCGATGTGCTGGCCGGGGTGCTGATCATAGGCGGTATTGCAGCCATCGCCAGCGCGGCAAGCAAGTCTGACCGCACTAGCGAACCATCTGAAGATTACCGCTATCGCGAACCGTCCTATCCCGATCCGGATGACCGCCCCGATTATCGGGCCTCGAATAATTATCGAGATTCCGGCTATTCCAGCGGTGGTATCGACAATGCTGTGGGCCTCTGCACCGATCAGGTGGAACGTGGCGATGCGCGTGTTGCCAGCGTCGATAATGCCGCGCGCGTCGCGGATGGCTGGCGGATTTCGGGTCAGCTCGCTTCGGGAGGCGACTTCAATTGCTGGATTGATAATGATGGCCGGATTCGCGATGTCGACCTGGGTGGAGTTTCTCTGAATGACGGCGCCTATCCTGGCCTAGACAATCAATGGAATGACGATGCCTACGCCCGTGCCCGTGCACAGGCCGGTTATCCAAGCGAATATTCCGGTGCGCCTGAGGACTACGACGCCGCTGGTGGCTGATTACCGTCGCGTGAGTAGGCCGGTAGATTCAGCCCCCAGCGAAGAGCCGCGCCGCGTAAGGAAAAACCTGCGAGCGCGGCAATGCCCCATACTAACGGCGGATTGAGCTCAAGCACCGTTCCCGCCGCGCAGAGCGCGGCGGCGAGCGCGGCTGCAGTCACATAGATTTCCGGCCGCATGACGATGGACGGCACGCCAGCTAGCACATCGCGAATGATCCCGCCGACACAGCCTGTCACTATGCCCAGGATTGCAGCAGGAACCGGCGCAGCCCCCAGTGAGAGCGCCTTGGCCGTGCCAAGCACAGAGAACATCGCAAGGCCGGCGGCATCCAGCCATTCGAGCAATTGCCCATCCCACCAGCGATGAGGTGTAAACCATGCCAGTAAGGCCATCGCCAGGATAACCGGGGCGATCCAGGGATCGTGCAGCCAGAAGGCTGGCACGCCCAGCAAGACATCGCGGACCGATCCGCCACCTACGCCAGTTACCAGCGCGAAGAAGCCCATGGTCACGATGGTCTGCCGCATGCGCGCGGCCTGTAGCGCGCCGCTCAGCGCGAAGACGGCCACACCCGCCAGATCGAACACTGGAGGCAGTGCGAAGACGCCGCTTGCGGGATCAGTCATACCTTCTTCACCCGCGCCTTGCGACGACGAAACATTAGCACACAGCCCAGCAGGGCGCCGAACACCGAGATGGTGGCGAAGATCAGCAGGATCGCATGATGGGCATTCTCCCGCGTCTTCAGGTCCATGATGTGCAGGCCCCACATGAAATCATAGGCACGCCAGAAGCTGGTGCGCATCGCCAGCACTTCGCCGGTGGTGTCGGCGATGTAGAGATTGGTGCCGTCCGAAAAATGCGCCTGCCAGCTATCCACAGGGCGGCGCAGATCCCTGGGCACGCTGTCCGCCGGGAAGTAGGTAACCCGCTCCAGGCCGGCCTTGCCCGCGTAGGTGGCGAGCGCAATTGTCCGGGCTTCGTCCTTCGTCACGGGGGCGATCACGCTGCCGTCGCGCGTGGAATAGCGATAGCGCCCGCCATCTTTCAGCGTGACGATCCACACGGGTCCATCCGTCTGCCCGGCCAGCGCCATGTCCTTCACCGGCCCGAGCCCCTGCGGCACGACCAGCCCGGCTGTTTCCACCGGGGGCACGGGCTTGCGGAGATCTTCCCCGCGCACTTCCTCGATCGGGCGCGCGGCCATGAACAGGCCGGTGACGGTCCACATCAGGATCGGAAATCCAGCCAGCCAGCCCAGCCAGATATGCCAGCGGGCGAAACGCTGCATGGAGGATTTTCGTGCCATTTGCTTCTCCTCGCCGCTTCCGGCGACCGAAGCAGCCTTAGCGCAGCTTTACTGCGTGGCGAACAATTGCTTCAGATCGGCAAAGGCCTTCATTTCGATGGCATTGCCGGAGGGGTCGCGGAAGAACATCGTTGCCTGCTCACCGGGCTGGCCCTTGAAGCGGATATGCGGCTCCACGGCGAATTGCGTGCCCGCCGCTTTCAGCCGGTCAGCCAGTTCCTGCCAGTCTTCCAGTGTCAGCACGATGCCGAAATGGGGGACCGGCACATTATGGCCGTCCACCGGATTGGTCGCATTGGCTTCCCGCGTGCCGGGCACCAGATGGGTGACGATCTGGTGCCCGTAAAAGTCGAAGTCGATCCATTGATCGCTGCTGCGCCCTTCCGGGCAGCCCATCACGCCGCCCCAGAAGGCGCGCGCTTCCGCAAGGTCATGCACGGGAAAGGCCAGGTGGAAGGGGCGCAGGCTCATTTGGGGGAAGGTCCGCTGTCAGGATGGACGCCGCCGATGATCGACATCACCAGCGCGCGCACGCCGGCCTTGATCGTGGGATCGGGCGTGGGGGCGAAGAAGGGCGAATGATTGACGGGCAGGGGCTCCCCCTTCGCCTTCGCTTCGGCAATGGCTTCCGGTGAATAGCCGCCAATGGCGAAGAAGAGCGAAGGAACGCCCGCCGACACGAATTCCGAATAATCCTCGCTCGCCGAAACGGGCGGAGCGTCGCGGGGGACGAAGTGGATCGCGTCCCCATAGAGGGGCTGGAGCAGCTTTTGCGCCTGTTCGGCCATGCTGGCATCGTTGATGAGCGCCGCCGTGCCGCCGACATAATTGATGGTCGGCTCCGGCGCACGGGCCATCATTGCGCTGGCCTTGGCCGTGCGCACTACGCCATCCCGCAGGATGGCGCGCACATCCGCGCTGTTGGAGCGCAGATTGACCTTCAGCAGCGCGCTGTCGGGGATGATATTGGCCACCGTGCCCGCCTGGAACGCGCCGACCGTCAGTACACCGAAGGCTGCCGCGTCTTTCTCGCGGCTGATCACGGTCTGCGCATCGGTCACGAAATGGGCCGCCATGGTAATGGGGTCGATCGTGGCGCTGGGCATGGAGCCGTGGCCGCCGCGCCCGTGGAACGTGATCTCGTAACTGTCGGAAGCGGCACCCGCCGCGCCGGGCCGGATATTGACCGTGCCTGCGGGCAGATTGCTGACATGGGCCGCGAAGCCGAAATCGGGCTTGCCGAAGCGGGCGAACAGATCGTCATCCAGCATGGCGCGCGCGCCGCTGAGGCTCTCCTCGGCGGGTTGGGCGATGAACATCAGCGTGCCCTGCCACTTGTCCTTCATCTGGCTGAGCGCCAGCGCCGCGCCGCTCCACCAGGCCATATGGATGTCATGGCCACAGCTATGGGCAACGAAGCTTTCCACGCCTTCGCGCTGCTGGCGGGCGCGGCTTGCGAAGGGCAGGCCGGTTTTCTCCTCCATAGGGAGGGCGTCCATCTCGGTGCGGACGAGGATCGTCGGCCCGTCGCCATTGCGGAGGATGCCGACCACGCCGGTCCCGCCGACCTTTTCCGTGACCGTGAAGCCTGCGGAGCGCAGCTTGCCCGCCAGCAGGGCGGCGGTGCGCGTTTCCTGCATGCTCAGTTCGGGATGCTGATGCACATCCCGATAGAGCGCCTCCAGCGCGGGATAGTTCTTGTCCAGAATGGCTTCGAGCTGAGGCCGCGCGGCGGGAAGGTCTGCGCTGCCCGCCCAGGCTGGGGTGGACAGGGCGCAGGCAAGCGAAACGCCGAGCGGCCAGGCGGCAAGTTTCTTCATCGGGGCAGGATAGCCGGGCGGCCTAGATATGGATAGGCTTGCCCATCACCGCCATGGCCGCTTCCTTCAGCGCTTCCGAATGGGTCGGATGCGTATGGCATGTATAGGCGATGTCCTCGCTCAGCGCCCCGAATTCCATCGCGAGGGCGGCTTCGGCGATCATCGTGCCCGCCACGCTGGCGATGATCCACACGCCTAGCACGCGATCCGTCTTCGCATCGGCGATGACCTTCACGAAGCCGTCTGTGTCACGGTTGGTCTTGGCGCGGCTGTTGGCCACCATCGGGAACTTGCCGACCTTCACTTCGCCGCGTTCCTTGGCGGCTTCCTCGGTCAGGCCCACACCCGCGATTTCCGGCATGGTGTAGACCACGCTGGGGATCACATCGTGGTTCACAATGCCGATCTGCCCGGCGATGAATTCGGCCACGGCGATGCCTTCATCCTCCGCCTTGTGCGCCAGCATGGGGCCAGGGATCACATCGCCAACGGCCCACACGCCATCCACCGCGGTGCGGAAGCTATGATCGGTTTCGATCTGGCCGCGCTTGTTCAGCTCCAGACCGATGGCTTCGAGGTTCAACCCATCCGTATTGGGCTTGCGGCCGATGGCCACCAGCACGCAATCGGCTTCCAGCGTTTCCGCCGTACCACCTGCGGCGGGCTCCAGCGTCAGCGTGGCCTTCTTGCCCTTGACGGTGGCGCCGGTCACCTTGGTGCCCAGCTTGAATTCGATACCCTGTTTGGTGAACAGCTTCTGCGCTTCCTTGCGCACTTCGCCGTCCATGCCGGGCAGAATCTGGTCGAGGAATTCCACGACGGTGACCTTGGCCCCCAGGCGGCGCCAGACCGAGCCGAGTTCCAGCCCGATCACGCCGCCGCCAATCACCACCAGATGTTCCGGCACCTTGGGCAGGGCCAGCGCGCCAGTGGAATCGACGATGACACCCTTGTCATTGTCCACTTCGACATTGGGCAAGGGCGTGACGGAAGAACCGGTGGCGATCACGATGTTCTTTGCGGTCACGCTCTGCCCGGCGACTTCGACGGTGTGCGCGTCCTTGAAGCTGGCAAAGCCCTTCAGCCAGTCGACCTTGTTCTTCTTGAACAGATATTCGATCCCGCCGGTCAGGCCCTTAACCGCGGCGTCCTTCTCGCCCAGCAGGGTGGCCAGATCGAGTTCGACCTTGTCGATCTTCACGCCGAACTTGGCGAGCATGCCGTGGGCCGCTTCTTCGAACAATTCCGAACCATGCAGCAGCGCCTTGGAAGGAATGCAGCCGACATTGAGGCAGGTGCCGCCCAAAGTCTCACGGCTTTCGACGCAGGCCGTCTTCAGGCCCAGCTGCGCCGCACGGATCGCCGCGACATAGCCGCCGGGACCGGCACCGATGATGAGGACATCGTAATCGTAAGACTGGTCAGCCATTTGGGCCTCCGTGGTGCGCGTCCTTAGACAGGCTCAGGACGAACGGAACTCTTCACTCAATTCAATGTCCGCCCACTCTGAGCTTGTCGCAGAGTGGGCGTAACATTCGCCATTACAGATCGATCAGCAGACGGGTCGGGTCTTCGATCGCTTCCTTGATGATCTTCAGCGCGGTCACCGCCTCGCGGCCATCGATCAGGCGATGGTCATAGGAAAGGGCGATATACATCATCGGACGGATCACGATCTCGCCATTCACCACCACCGGGCGTTCATCGATCCGGTGCAGGCCGAGCACGGCGCTCTGCGGCGGATTGATGATCGGGGTGGACATCAGGCTGCCGAACACGCCGCCATTGGAAATAGTGAAAGTGCCGCCCTGCATGTCGGCCATGGTCAGCGTGCCGTCCTTGGCCTTCTTGCCGTAATCGGCGATGGCCTGCTCGATCTGCGCGAAGCTGAGTTTGTCGCAATCGCGCACCACAGGCACGACGAGGCCGCCCGGAGCGGAAACCGCTACCGAGATATCGACGAAATCGTGATAGAGAATCTCGTCGCCCTCAATCTGGGCGTTGACGGCGGGAACGTCCTTCAGCGCCAGCACAGCGGCCTTGGCGAAGAAGCTCATGAAGCCGAGGCGCACGCCATGCTTCTTCTCGAACACGTCCTTATACTTGGCCCGCGCTTCGATCACCGCCGACATATCGACATCGTTGAAGGTGGTGAGCAGGGCGGCATTATCCTGCGCGCTCTTCAGGCGCTTGGCGATGGTCTGGCGCAGGCGCGTCATCTTCACGCGTTCCACGCGACGCTCGCCATTAGTGGCAGGGGCCGGCACAGCTGCGGAGCTGGCGGTGACAGGTGCGGGAGCCGCTTCCTTAGCCTTGGCGGCGGCGAGCACGTCTTCCTTGGTCAGGCGGCCATCCTTACCGGAGCCCTTGACAGTGGAAGGATCGATCCCGTGCTCCAGCACAGCCCGGCGCACTGCCGGAGAGAGGGTGAGGGCATCCGCCTCAGCCGGATCGGAAGGAGCCGCAGCGGGAATTGCCGGCGGCGGCGCAGAGGCGGTCGGGGCAGGAGTAGCTGCCGTAGCGCCTTCCTCGATCAGCGCGAGCACAGCTCCTACTTCCACGGTATCGCCCAGACCGACCTTATATTCGCCCATCACGCCTGCAACGGGGCTGGGCACTTCTACGGCAACTTTGTCGGTTTCAAGGCTGGCAATGGGTTCGTCTGCCTTCACGGCTTCGCCCGGCTTCTTGAGCCATTCGCCAACGGTGGCTTCTGTGACGGATTCGCCGAGAGCGGGGACTTTGACTTCGATGGTCATGGTCGTTCTTCCCTGTGAGGGTCAGGCTTACTTGCCCTGCGCCTTGGCGGCCGGGGCGGAATGGTCGAGGCCCAGCGCAGCGGCGACCAGCGCCTCCTGCTGTTCCTTATGCTTGGAGGCGAGCCCGGTAGCAGGCGAGGCTGCGGGATCGCGGCCTGCGTAGCAGGCGCGCATGCCCTGTTTGCCGGAGGCGTTCAGCGCGGTTTCGATCTGGCTTTCCACGAAGAACCACGCACCGTTGTTACGCGGCTCTTCCTGACACCATACCACTTCCTGGAGGTTGGTCATTCGCGCGAGGCGGCTCGCCAGTGGCTCTCCGGGGAAGGGATAGAGTTGCTCGATCCGCACGATCGAGACATCGTCGAGCCCTTCCTTGTCGCGCGTTTCTATCAGATCGTATGCGACCTTGCCCGAACAGAGCACGAGGCGGCGAACCTTCTTGTCTTCGACCGGCTTCGTGTCCGAGACGATGCGCATGAAGTGCCCTTCGCCGGTGAACTCGCTGGCTTGCGACTTGGCCATCGGGTGGCGAAGCAGCGATTTCGGCGACATGATGATCAGGGGCTTGCGGAACGGGCGCAGCATCTGACGGCGCAATACGTGGAAGTAATTGGCGGGCACGGTGATGTTGCACACCTGGATATTGTCGCCAGCACAAAGTTGCAGGAAGCGCTCGAGCCGGGCCGAGCTGTGTTCTGGCCCCTGGCCTTCAAAGCCGTGCGGCAAAAGCAACACCAGCCCATTGGCGCGTAGCCACTTGGCCTCCGACGCGGCAATATACTGGTCGATGATGATTTGAGCACCATTGGCGAAGTCGCCGAACTGCGCCTCCCACAGAACCAGCGTCTTCGGATCGGCGCTGGCGAAACCATATTCGAAGCCCAGCACGCCATATTCGGAAAGCGGGCTGTCATAGACTTCGAATTTGCCGTGCGGCAGCTCGCAAAGTGGGATGTATTTGCGCTCATCGCGCTGATCGAGCCAGATCGCATGGCGCTGGCTGAATGTGCCACGGCCGGAATCCTGGCCGGACAGGCGCACGCCGAAGCCCTCCATCGTCAAACTACCGAACGCGAGGGCTTCGGCCGTGGACCAGTCGAAGCCCTTGCCGCTTTCGAACATCTCGCGTTTGGCATCAATCACGCGGGCCAGTGTCTTGTGGATCTCAAGATCCGCAGGGACGGTGCTGAGCGTGCGGCCAAGGCTTTCGAACAGCTTGGGCTCGATCGCGGTGTTGATGTTGCGACGCGCGGTTTCCGGGTCGGCTGGCTTGTTCAGCCCACTCCAGCGCCCACCGAACCAGTCTGCCTCATTGGCCTTGTAGTTCTTGCCCGCTTCGAATTCCTGGTCGAGCACGGCCACGAAATGCGATGCGGTCTCGCCCGCCCAATTTCCATCAATCACGCCTTCGTCGATCAGGCGCCTGGCATAAACCTCGCTCACGCGGGGATGCTGACGGATCTTGGCGTACATCAGCGGCTGAGTGAAGCTCGGTTCATCGCCTTCATTATGTCCGAAGCGACGGTAGCACCACATGTCGATCACAATGTCGCGCTTGAAGGTCTGGCGGTATTCGATTGCCAGCTTGCAGGCAAAGGTTACGGCCTCGGGATCGTCGCCATTGACATGCAGGATCGGCGCCTGGATGCCCTTGGCCACATCCGAAGGATAGGGGCTCGACCGTGCAAACTGCGGACTGGTCGTGAAACCGATCTGATTGTTGATGATGAAGTGGATGCAGCCGCCGGTGCTGTAACCGCGCACACCCGAAAGGCCGAAGCACTCCCACACGATGCCCTGGCCGGCGAAAGCCGCATCGCCATGGATCAGCACCGGCAGCACCTGCTCGTGCTTGTCCAGATCCTCGCGGAAGGCCTGCTGCGCGCGGACCTTGCCGAGTACCACCGGGTCCACTGTTTCGAGATGGCTGGGGTTGGGCACCAGGCTCATATGAACCTTGATCCCGTCGAACTCGCGGTCGGTGCTGGTGCCCAGGTGATACTTCACATCGCCGGAACCGCCGACATCGTCGGGGTTGGCCGATCCGCCAGAGAATTCGTGGAAAATCACGCGATAGGGCTTGGCCATAACATTGGCGAGCACGTTGAGGCGGCCGCGATGGGCCATGCCGTAAACAATCTCGCGCACGCCCAGCGCGCCGCCATATTTGATAACGGCTTCCAGCGCCGGGATCATGCTTTCGCCACCATCGAGGCCGAAGCGCTTGGTGCCGACATATTTCTTGCCGAGGAACTTTTCATATTCCTCGCCACGGATCACGGCCGCCAGGATGGCCTTCTTGCCGTTTTCCGTGAACTCGATTTCCTTGTCGGCGCCTTCCATGCGCGACTGGAGAAAACGGCGCTCCTCCAGATCGGTGATGTGCATGTATTCCAAGCCGACCTTGCCGCAGTAATTGGCGTGCAGGATGTCCACGACCTGGCGAACGGTCGCCCATTCGAGGCCGAGATTGCCGCCCATATAGACGGGGCGATCCAGCGCATCGCCCGCAAAGCCGTGATATTCGGGCGTAAGGTCTGCAGGGAGTTCGCGCTGATGGAGATTCAATGGGTCCAGATCGGCGGCCAGATGCCCGCGCACACGATAGGTACGCACCAGCATCATGGCGCGGATCGAATCCGCCGCCGCTTGCTCAATTGCCCGCTCGTCCAGCTTCAGCCCGGCCTTTTCGGCGGACTGCTTCACCACCGCCTTCATCGCAAAAGGATCGAGCGCCTGCGTGAGGTCGCTCTCGCTCGCGACATCGGTCAGCGGCCAGCGTGGGTTCTTCCAGCTTGGGCCGGGTTGCGGCCCTTCGGAACTGGAATCGAGCGGGAAATCGTGCAGTTCGTTACCCATGATGAGGTTCACCGTACTATACCCCCGCCGAAGCGGGGGTGGGGGATTACGCGAGTTCCTTCAGCAGTTCGGCCAGCGTGGTGCCGAGCTCGCTGGGCGAGGGGGAGACGCGGATGCCGGCCTCTTCCATCGCAGCAATCTTGTCTTCCGCGCCGCCCTGGCCCCCCGAAACGATGGCGCCGGCATGGCCCATACGGCGGCCCGGAGGGGCGGTGCGGCCCGCGATGAAGCCGACCATCGGCTTCTTGCGGCCCTTCTTCGCCTCGTCCTTCAGGAACTGAGCGGCTTCTTCCTCGGCGCTGCCGCCGATTTCGCCGATCATGATGATCGACTGAGTTTCGTCATCGGCCAGGAACAGTTCCAGCACGTCGATGAAATTGGTGCCGTTCACCGGGTCGCCGCCGATGCCGACTGCCGTGGTCTGGCCGAGGCCCGCCATGGTGGTCTGATGCACGGCTTCATAGGTGAGTGTGCCCGAACGGCTGACGACGCCGACCGAACCCTTCTTGAAGATGGAACCCGGCATGATGCCGATCTTGCATTCGTTGGGGGTCAGAACGCCGGGGCAGTTCGGGCCGATCAGGCGGCTCTTGCTGCCGGACAGGGCGCGCTTCACCTTGACCATGTCGAGCACGGGGATGCCTTCGGTGATCGCCACGATCAGTTCGATCTCGGCGTCGATGGCTTCCAGGATCGAATCCGCGGCAAACGGCGGCGGAACATAGATCACCGATGCAGTCGCGCCGGTGGCGTGCTTCGCTTCGGCCACCGTGTCATAGACCGGGATGCCGATATGGGTCGTGCCGCCCTTGCCGGGAGTGACACCCGCGACCATCTGCGTGCCATAGGCCACGGCCTGTTCCGTGTGGAACGTGCCGGTCGCACCGGTCATCCCCTGAGTGATGACCTTGGTGTTCTTGTTGATGAGAATGCTCATAAATCGGAAAACTCCACGGCGGAGGCAGTGAATATGAGGCCGGACAGCGGAATGCCGGCCAGCGGTTCGGGGAGCTTGGTGCCTTTGGGCACGAAGCTGATTTCCATTTCCATATGTCCGGGCTTGAGCCCCGGATTCCAGACGAACTTGGAGCCGCCGACAATGCCGCTGGGCCGCTGCACGGGATCGCGCACGGCCCAGTCGCTCAGCATCTTGGCGGGAAGGGCAGCGGGGGCGGCGAGATCATAGATCCGGCAACCATGCGAGACGATGCGATCCATCTTCACGCCGGAAAGCACCGCGATCAGATCGCGTCCCGCAACGGCCCTGCGCCAGACCCCGCCATCGATCATCTCGACGGTCGGTTCCTGCCGGGCCATGAGTTCCACACCGGAATTGCGGATGCGGCCGATAGCGCTGTCCGCCGCCGGCTCGAACCGTTCCCACCCAGCCGCCTGCACGGATGCTTCGGCAACGGGCAGGTCCTCGATGCCGGAGCAGGCCGTGGCAAAGGCCGCCAGCACCTCGCGCGCCGGATAAGGTTCCGGCTCCGCGAGGTCTTCACTTGCCGATGTCGCGGCAAGGGGAAGCAAGATGGCGGCCAGGATCAAGGTGATGTCAGCCCAGGCTCGGGTCGATGCCCTTGCAGGCGACCAGCAGTTCCTTGACCGCGTCTACCGAGGTCTGGAAATTGGCCTTGGCGGTGTCGTCCAGTGCGATTTCGATCACTTCTTCAACGCCGTCGGCACCGATCACGGCGGGCACGCCGACATAGAGGCCGTCCAGCCCGTATTTGCCATCGACATAGACGGCGCAGGGCAGGATGCGCTTCTGGTCGCCCAGATAGGCTTCCGCCATGGCAATCGCCGAAGTGGCGGGCGCGTAATAGGCCGAGCCGGTCTTCAGCAGGCCGACGATTTCGCCGCCGCCCGAACGGGTGCGGGCCACGATGGCGTCAATCGCTTCCTTGCTGGACTTGCCCATCTTGACGAGGTCATCCACCGGGATGCCCGAAATGGTGGTGTAGCTGGTGACCGGCACCATGGTGTCGCCATGGCCGCCCAGCACGAAGGCGTTCACATCCTTCACCGAGACGCCGAATTCCCAGGCGAGGAAAGTGGCGAAACGCGCGCTGTCCAGCACGCCGGCCATGCCGACGACCTTGTTGTGCGGTAGGCCAGAGAATTCGCGCAGTGCCCAGACCATCGCGTCGAGCGGGTTGGTGATGCAGATCACGAAAGCGTCGGGCGCATGGGCCTTGATGCCTTCGCCCACAGCCTTCATCACGGACAGGTTGATGCCCAGCAGGTCGTCACGGCTCATGCCCGGCTTGCGCGGCACACCGGCGGTGACGATGATAACATCGGCGCCGGCGATGTCGGCATAATCATTGGTGCCGGTGATGCTGGCATCGAAGCCTTCGACAGGGCCGCACTGCGACAGGTCCAGCGCCTTGCCCTGGGGCATGCCCTCGGCAATGTCGAAGAGGACGATGTCACCCATCTCCTTCTTCGCAGCGAGGTGGGCCAGAGTGCCGCCGATCATACCGGCGCCGATGAGGGCGATCTTCTTGCGGGCCATGATGCGATGCTTGCCTTTCGCGAAAGAGCGGGAGCGTTGCTCTTCTGAATGGCGCTCACCCCGCATCCCGCGAGAGGCGTGCGCCTCAAGTTTGAGTCGGCCCTAGGCCTGACATATGGCTTTGGCAACCGCCAAAAGCCGCCAATTCTGCTTATTTTGTGATAACAGTTCGCAATATCAAATTGAAAGGAACTGACGCCGCAAATGCCTCTGTCTGGCAGCTTGGGCGTAGGCTCGAGGCGTTCGGTCGGGAACGCATCATTGCGCGTTGTGAATGTCCGGATGATGAACCGGTCTGAGAGACAATGTCAGGAGGGGGGAGGTGACTTGGTCCGGGCCGGACCGCATTGCCATGCGTATCAGCCTACCAGGCGGATGGAGGCCGGTTCCTTCTCGCGTTCCTGTGCCAGCAGGGTGGCGGCGAGATAATCGGGCACAGCGCGGCTGAAATAATAGCCCTGGCCCAGTGTACAGCCTGCATCGCGCACTGCGCGGACCTGTTCGATGGTTTCGAGGCCCTCGGCCACGATGTCCATCTCCAGCCGCGAGCCAAGCTCGGCCACGGCGCGGATGATTGCGTCGCTCTTGCGGCCGACATTGGGGCCGGAAACGAAGCTGCGATCCACCTTGATCTTCTTGAAGGGGAATTTGTTGATGTAGCCCAGCGAGGAATAGCCGGTGCCGAAATCGTCGAGCGCGAAGCGGACGCCTTCGGCCGCCAGCTTCTCGATGAAGCGGGCGGTGTGGTGATTGTCTTCCAGGAACAGGCTCTCGGTCACTTCCAGTTCGAGCCGCGACGGGTCGAGCTTGGCTTCCTTCAGCGCATTGAGAATGCCCAATGCCGAACCGGGCGCCTTGATCTGCACGGGCGAAAGATTGACCGCGATGGTCACATCCTCGGGCCACTGCGCGCAGGCCTTGGCCGCCTGTGCGGTGATCCAGTTGCCCAAGGTGATGATGACGCCGGTTTCTTCGGCCACCGGAATGAACTCGTCCGGCCGCAATTCGCCCTTCTCGGGGTGGAACCAGCGTACCAGTGCCTCGAAAGTCTTGATCCGGCCCGTTTCGAGATCGACGATCGGCTGGAAGAAAATCGACAATTCGTCGCGCTGCAGGGCGGCCCGCAATTCTGCCTCAATCTCCTTGCGGCGCATCAGGTCGCGGGTCATCGATGCGTCGAAGAAGCTGGTCTGGTTCCGGCCGTTCACCTTGGCGTGATAGAGCGCGAGGTCGGCGCTCTGCATCACGGTGTCGAGATCGGTGCCGTCATCCGGCATTAGCGCGATGCCCATCGATGCGCCGATTTCCAGCCGCTCGCCATCAATGCGGTAGGGGCGGGATATCTCGTCGAGCAGGCTGCCGGCCAGGCGTTCGCTTTCCGAGCGCGAGGCGACTTCGCACACCACGATGAACTCGTCGCCGCCGAAGCGGGCGACGGTGGCGCCATCGGGCGAGGTTTCGCGCAGGCGCCGGGCGACTTCGGAAAGCACGCGGTCGCCCACCGGATGGCCCAGCGTGTCATTCACTTCCTTGAATTTGTCGAGATCGAGCCAGAAGAGCGCCAGCTTCTGGTCGTCATGCATCGTCATCAGCTTCTCGACCATCTCGTGGTTGAGACCGGCGCGGTTGGACAGGCCGGTGACGACATCGGTGCGGGCCAGATCGCGCATCTTGTCGGCCATGCGCTGGCTGGTTTCGGCTGCGGCCACGGATTCGCGCAACACGTCGAACACGTTGAAAGTGATCGAAACCATTGCCGGCAACAGCAGGAAGGTGGTGATCGCGATGATCGCAT
Source organism: Sphingomonadaceae bacterium (assembly GCA_035497315.1). Lineage (GTDB taxonomy): Bacteria > Pseudomonadota > Alphaproteobacteria > Sphingomonadales > Sphingomonadaceae > Andeanibacterium. Next base: position 46,948 of record DATJDU010000051.1, on the reverse strand, counting down.
GCACCAGCATCCCCTGCACCGAGCAGATGATGATGATCGGAAACAGTGCCAGGAACAGCTGGCCGATCGCGATGATCGGGCGGCCCGCATTGCGCGCCGAAACACTGGTACCATAGGCGATGGCATAGCTCACCGCGAGGATCTGCAGCGTCGGCTCGAGATCGTAGCCGATTGTCGCTGCGGCGATGAGCCCGACGAGAAAGGCGTAGCTGAACGCGCCGACTTCGTAGAGCAGTTCCAGCTTCTTGGCATCGCGCCCTTCGCTGCCGGGCCCTAGGCGAGTAGCAGTAGCAACGCGCAATATGCCGACAGCAGTCAGCAGGATCGCCGCGATGATTACGGGAAGGTTGCGCGATTGATAGGCAACTACCCCGGCCGCCGTGATGCCGCATAGGGCGCCAATCGCAAGGCTGGCGGGCTGGGCATATAGGGAAGTGACGAGCTTGCGGCGAACGCGATCGTCCAGCGCGTCGCCGGCCATTGTTCGTGCAAGGATTTCCTTGACCTTATTAATCGGTCGTCTCCGGATCGCCACGCGCCCGGGATAGCTGGAAGTGGTCACCGAATGGTTAAGATGATCCTTACCAGCGACTGCGGGAAACTATCGTAGGTTCTCACCATCTTCGGCGTGATGGGCGAGCCCGGCGGCCATGCGACGGTCGAGTGTACGACATACGCCAAGCCACCAGCGATAAGTGTCGCGATCGCCTGAGAAGAAGGCGCGTTCGGCCTGGTTGCGGGCATGTTCGGCCGCACCGATGCCATGCTGGGCAAACTGGCGCAGGGCAGCATGCAATGTTGCGCGGTCCGCGCCCTGGGCTTCCGCAAGATCCCGTGAATTTTCGTTGTGCAGGGCGATATTGTCATTGGCCGGTCGCGCCATGGTGGCGCGCGCGCGCGACGTGCTCAGGTTGGGGATCAACCGACCGTCTGCCGCGGCGAAATGGATTGTCATAAGGATTGAACCTTCATCATCCCAGCGGTGGCGCGGTACGCTGCCGCGCCGCTCTGCCTTGGCGCACCGATACACTGGCAAGTTGAAGTCTTTGTTCCCGCGCATGGTTTCCAGCATGTAAACCTTTGAAACTCACGGCTTCCGCAGGGGAGTTCGGTGGCTTTGCGGTCAGTCGGGCATTAAGGGTGACCGATCCACTGGCCGGACTGGGAATATTGGCTCTTCACATCGCCTCCGGTCGGCAAGCGGTTTCCGGAATAGAGCGTTTCGCCGCCGCGTGCCTGGATATCGGCAGCATAGGAAGGTGGCGGAGCAGGCTGCATCGCGGGAGCGGCCACGCCCTGGCCAGACCGGAGGGGAGCAGGCGAAGCGGTCTGCGTGGCAGAGAGCGACGCCTCGTAAACTCGCGCCAGTTCGATGGGATCGGCCAGCGAAGATGCGTCGGGTGCGGCGGTGGGCTTGTGACGCTGGGGCAGGGGCTCGCCGCCGAAATAGGCCTGAGTGAAAGCCCCGGGCAGGCCTGCTGCGCCCCGCCAGCGATAGAAGGTGTGTGCACCGATCGTGGTGACGTTGTTCAGGCTGTCCGCCCAATAGGGATGTATCTGCACCGTGTGGTAATGGGTTGCGAGCCCCACCGGGCGATAGACAGCGCCAGCCATCGCGGCCATCGCCACGCGTTGTGCCCTGTCCCAGAACTTGCGGGCGGGTGCGCGAGCGAGTGAACCGTCGCATGTGAAGCTGAACTGGCAGCCGGTGGAACGTTCAGACCCCTGGAAGACCACGCCGCATACAGTGCCTGGATAGGCGGGGTGCGCCACGCGGTTGAGTACCACCTGGGCCACGGCGCGCTGGCCAGCATCGGATTCCGTCGCAGCCTCGTAATAAATCGCCATGGTCATGCATTGCAGCGCGCGGGATTTGTCGACCGGACTGCCGGCGATAGCGACCGGTCGCGCGGCGGTGCCGTCTGCCGTAGCGCTTCCGTCCGGCTGTGCGAGTGATGGCGCGCTGGTCAGCGGTGCGGAGGCGGCATAGGGGTCATTCGCCAGATAATAGAAGGCTGAGCCCGGGAAACTCTCGCCCGGAATCTCGAAGCCCATCGGGCTCGCCGCTTTGGCTTCCTCGCTGCTGAACAGGGGCAAGTTGCTCCATTCCGTAGGCGCGGCAACAGCGGGGACTGCCACAGCAAGCGCCAGTGCGGCCAGCTTGCGCCCGCGAGGGTGCGCGCGCGGCTTCGCCCGCAGGAACTCGCGGCGGGTATCTGCAAGCATTGGGGCAAGGGCAGTGGAGACGGGCAAAATATTCTTTCAGGGCAGGCGTCCAGGGCAGGCGTCAGGACGCGCTTGGGCGCGTAGCGGCAAAGCCGGCATCTTGCAGCTAGGAATTCCTGTTCGTGCCGAAGCGGTACAGCAACGCCCTAAAGGTTAAGTGCTGAACAAGCGGTAAGCGCGACACTTGCGGGTCTGCGCGTCGCGGCCTATCGCTCCCCCAGCGTCATGGGTTGCCTGCGAGAGCAGGCCGAAGAGGGAAGCAGGTGAGGGAGTGATCCCAAGGCCTGCGCTGCCCCCGCAACTGTGACCGGGGAGCCGCGCGCCCGATATGCCACTGCCGCCCTTGAAGGAGGGTTGCGGGAAGGCGGGTGCGATGGCGTGGATCCGGCGAGCCAGGAGACCTGCCCGTGAAGCGTCGTTCGGCCACGGGCGGGGTGTACCGATGGCAAGCGCACTGGCTTTGCGCCGGCACTCCGGCGTGCGCCTTTCGCCATGGACGGCACTTGTGCCATGGCGGGAGGTAAAGTGCGTAAATATCTGTTATTTTGTATTCTTCCGGCAATTCTCGCGGGATGCGCACCTGCCTATGGAGAGGCGCCGGATGGCAAGGGACCGAGCATCGTCTCGCTCAACCCCTGCAGCGACGCGATCCTGGCCGAGGTCGCCGCGCCGGGCCAATTGCTCGCCATTTCGCATTACAGCCACGATCCTCAGTCCACCTCCATGGCTCTGGCGGCCGCGCGTCGCTTCGCCGCGACAAGCGGCACGGCGGAGGAAGTGCTGGCGCTGAAGCCCGATGTGGTGGTGGCAGGGAGTTTCCTGCCGGGTGCGACCCGCCATGCCTTCGAGCGGCTGGGCATTCGCGTGGTGACGCTCGACGTGGCGCATGATGTGGCCGAAAGCGAGGCGCAGGTGCGCGCACTTGCGGCGCTCGCTGGTCGTGCCGAGCAAGGCGAGGCGCTGGTCGCGCGGATCGAGGCGGGGCTGGCGAAGGCCCGTCCGCCGAGGGGCGGCGCGCCGGTCGACGCGCTGTTGTGGCAGCAGGGCGGGATCGTCGCCGGGCCGGACAGCCTGATCGCGGACCTGCTCGCCCGCACCGGCTTTGCCAGTCACGCCGCCGCGCGGGGTCTGGGGCAAGGAGCCTATCTTCCGCTGGAACAGGTGCTGGCAGATCCGCCGGAGGTAGTGCTGGCAGCGGGCGGTGAACGCGCATTGGGCCATCCGGTGCTGAAGGGGCTGAAGGGAATGCGATATGAGCGGATGGACCCTTCGCTGCTGTTCTGCGGCGGGCCGACCATCGTGCCGGCGGCAGAACGGCTGGCGCAGGTGAGGGCAGTGGTGGGAGGGCGTAAATGACCCGCCCAATCCCCCTCCTCCTGATCGCGCTCGCCATTGCGATCCCGCTTTCGCTGCTCGCGGGGCGCGTGTGGATTGATCCGGCCTCAACGCCCAATGCCGCGCTGATCCTGCTGGACCTCCGCTTGCCGCGTGCACTGCTGGCGCTTGCCATCGGCGGTGGACTGGGCGCGGCGGGGGCGGCGATGCAGGGATATCTGCGCAATCCACTGGCCGATCCAGGCCTGTTCGGCATCGCGCCGGGCGCGGCGCTGGGTGCGGTGACGAGCCTGTTGTTCGGTTATGCCGCCCCGGCCTGGCTGCTGCCGCTGTTCGCACTGGCAGGAGCGGCGGGCGCCATGGCCTTGCTGGCGCTGATCGCCGGGCGCAGCGGCAGTGTCGGTCTGTTCACGCTGGCGGGCATGATGATCGCCAGCCTTGCGGGCGCGCTGACATCACTGGTCATCAGCCTTGCGCCCAATGCCTTTGCCATGAGCGAGATCGTGAGCTGGCTGATGGGCGCGCTGACCGACCGCAGCTGGGCCGATGTGCGGATCGCCGCGCCGCTCACCCTCGCGGGGATCGCGCTGCTGCGGCTGACCGGACCGTCGCTCGACGCGCTGACCCTGGGGGAGGCTGCTGCCCGCTCGCTGGGAGTGAACCCGGCGCGGCTGCAGGCACTGCTGGTGCTTGGCGTGGGGCTGACTGTGGGCGCGGGCGTAGCAGTCGCCGGGATTGTGGGTTTTGTCGGCCTGATCGTGCCGCATCTCGTCCGTCCGCTCACCGACCGCCGGCCGAGTTCGCTGATCCTGCCGAGCGCCTTGGCCGGTGCATTGCTGGTGCTGGTGGCGGACTGCCTGTGTCGCATCCTGCCGCTGGTGACGGAATTGCGGCTGGGCATTGCGCTCAGCCTGATCGGCGCGCCGTTCTTCCTCGCGCTGCTGCTGAAGATGAGGAGGGGCCTGGCATGATGCTCGCGGCGGACAAACTCTGTGTGACGCTCGGCGGGAAGGATATCTTGCACAGTGTCGCTGCAAGGCTCCAGCCCGGCACGATCACCGCGATCTGCGGGCCGAATGGAGCAGGCAAATCGACCCTGCTGGCGGCGTTGGCCGGTCTGGCGAAGCCGTCCTCCGGCGCCGTGCTTCTGGATGGCGCGCCACTGGCAGCGCTCCATCCGCGCGAGCGGGCGCGGGCGATCGGCTATCTGCCGCAGGCAGGCGAAGTGACGTGGGATATGGCGGTGCGCAGTCTGGTTGCGCTGGGGCGCCTGCCGTATGGGGACGAGGGGGCGGAAGCCATCGTGGCGGCGCTGGCGGCCTGCAATCTGGAGGCTCTGGCGCAGCGCCCCGTCTCGACCTTGTCGGGCGGGGAGAAGGCGCGGGCACTGCTGGCGCGGGTGCTGGCGGGCGAGCCGCGCTGGATACTGGCGGACGAGCCGCTCGCCGCGCTTGATCTCGCGCATCAGCTCGCCCTGCTCGCCACGCTGAGGCGCGCGGCGCAGGCCGGGGCAGGCGTAGTGCTGGTGCTGCACGATCTGGCGCTGGCGATGAACCATGCGGACCGGGTGCTGCTGCTCGACAAGGGGGAGCTTGTGGTAGACGCCCTGCCGGAAGATGCGCTGAGCCATGTCGGCATCGCCCGTGTATGGGGCGTCGCCGCGCGCTGGCTGGGTGAGCCGGGCGCGCGGGCGCTGGTGGCGGAAGGGCTTACTCCCCGCTGAGCCCGCGGGCTTCCAGCATCGGGGCGATCTGCGGATCGCGGCCGGCATAGTCGCGATACATGTCGGCATAATCCTTCGTATGGCCCTGGCCGAGGAAAGTGGCGCGCACATGATCGCCATTGGCCCGTGTCGGCCCGCCGTTCTTCACCACCCAGTCCCATGCGTCATGGGCCAGCATCTCGGTCCAGATGTAGGAATAATAGCCGGCCGAATAGCCATTGGACCAGATGTGCCGGAAATAGGGTGAGCGATAGCGCGGCGGGATCAGCGTGGTGTCGAGCGGGGCCATTTCGGCAAGCGCGGCCTTCTCGAAGGAGGCCGCATCCTGCTTCGCATTGGCGGGCGTCAGATCGTGCCATTTCATGTCGAGCAGGGCGGAGGCAAGCAGCTCGCCAAAGGCCAGGCTCTGGTTGAATTTGCCCGCCGCCTCGATCTTCTTCACCAGTTCCGCCGGGATGGGTTCGCCGGTCCGATAATGCTTCGCGTAATTGTTCAGAACTTCCGGAAGAAAGGCGAAGTTCTCGTTGAACTGGCTGGGAAATTCCACGAAGTCCCGCGCCGTGTTGGTGCCCGACAGGCCCGGATATTTTTGGCTGGCGAAGATGCCGTGCAGTGCATGGCCGAATTCGTGGAACATGGTGTTCACATCGTCCGCCGTCGCCAGCGCGGGCTCGCCCGGGGCCGGAGGGGCGATGTTCGAAGTATTGTAGATCACCGGCTTGTCGCCCAGCAGATAGGACTGCTCGACGAAGTTGCCCATCCACGCACCGCCCTGCTTGTTAGGCCGCGAGAAGGGATCGAAATAGAACAGTGCGATCTCGCTGCCGTCCTTGTCGTAGACAGTGTAAACCCGCATGTCCGGGTGATAGGTCGGGATATCGGTGCGGCGCTTGAACGTGATGCCGTAGAATTTATTGGCGGCGAAGAACACGCCGTCTTCCAGGGTCTTCCACACTTCGAAATAGGGCTTCACCGTCGCATCGTCGATGTCATAGCGGGCCTTGCGGACTTTCTCCGCGTAATAGGACCAGTCCCATGGTTCGAGCTTGATGTTCTGCCCTTCGGAGGCGGCCATTTCCTCCAGCATCGCGCGCTCGCGCGTCTGGGTGGCGGCGACGGCGGGGACGAAATCCTCCATGAATGCTATCGCCTTAGCCGGGTCCTTCACCATCCGGTCATATAGCGCATAGGTCGCGTAATTGGGCTGGCCCAGCAGCGCGGCCTTGTTGGCGCGCAGTTCGGCCAGTTCCTCGATAGTGCCGGTCAGATCGTATTTGTCGCCGCCGGAAGTGCGGTTGACGCTCGCCTCGAACAGCTTCTGGCGGGTGGCGCGGTTGGTCAGGCTGGCAAGCTGAGGCTGCTGCGTGGTGTTGACCATGGCGAGGGCAAATTTGCCCGGATGGCCCATTTCACTGGCGAGCTTGGCCGCCGCGTCGATCTGCGCGGGGGTGAGGCCGGCAAGTTCGGCGGCATTGTCGAACAGCGGGGCCTTGGCGGCGGTCGCCTCGGTCAGCTTCTGGGAGAATTCGGTTTCCAGCCCCGCGATCTTGCCGTTGATCGCCTTGAGCTGTTCCTTCTGCGCGCTATCGAGCAGCGCGCCGGCATGGACGAAATCGGCATAGGCCGTTTCCAGCAGCATGGCATCTTCCGGCGTCATGCTCATCGCGGCGCGATTGTCATAGATCGCCTTCACTCGCGCGAAGAGCTTGGGGTTCAGATAGATCGCATCCTGCATCGCGGCGATCTTGGGGGAGATATCCTTGTCGATCGCGTCGAGCGTATCGTTGGTGTTGGCCGATGTCATCTGGCCGAAGGGCGCATAGGCGCGCATGAACATGCTGCCGGAACGCTGCATTGCCACCAGCGTGTTTTCGAATGTCGGTGGTTCGGGATTATTGGCGATCGCTTCCACTTCGGCGAGCTGGATCGTGATGCCTTGTTCCAGCGCGTCGCGATAATCCTCGTCCCTGATCTTCGTGAAATCGGGGGCGTGGAAGGGCAGGGTGGATTCCTGCGCGAAATAGCCGGTGCCACGGGGAATCGATGATGCGGGATTCATGCTTTCCGCATTGCCCGTGCCGGCGCATCCGGCAAGTGCGCTCGCGCCCAGAAGGATAGGAGCGGCGGCGGAAAGCAGGCGGGATTTCATCGGGCTCAATCTCCTGTTGCAGGCGCGAGAAAGTTACGCCCGTAATCAATCGGAACGAGCCATGCCTAGAAATTGCGTTCCGAACAAGGGCCAGGTCGCACTTTGCGATGGCTGAAGTCTCTCAGCAGGGCTTGCCTTCATATTCACGCCGATGGAGCTTGTAGGCCGCGCCGTCCCACCGCAGCACCGGGAAACAGAAGCCCGGGCCGCCCACTTGCAGATCGGGCCAATTGTCCGCGCCGCGGGTTTTCAGAAAGCCTGCGAAGCCCGGGCCCTTGCTGAGCAGCTTCCACTGCCCGGCGCCATTACGGCTTACCAGCGCATAGCCCATCCCGGCGGCGCCATAACAGAAGGTGCTGCCTTCCGTGATCACCGCTTCGGGTTGGCCATCGCCATTGAGATCGGCAATTTGCTCGATCTGGCCGGGAACATAGCTGGCGGTGCCGGGATCGTCGCAGCCGCGCCAGTCGCCATCCGCCAGCTTGAAGCCGGCGGCGGCAAAGGCAGCGGCGTCGTCAGCCGTTTCCATGGGAAAGGTCTCGGGCGGAGGCGGCTCGACTGCGTGGAGCGGGGCGGCGACTGTCGCCGACCCTGCTGCCGCCAGTGCGAGCAGGTGCGCAAGGACGCACCTCTTCCCGCCCTTGTCGGTCACGGCCTGGCTGCCGGCACCGTTCCTCCACACCGCGCAAGTTCGCCTGCCTTGCAGGCTTCCACATCGTCGCGCCACTTGGCCATGGCAGCCTGATATTCCTGATCGCGCTGGGCCTTCTCTGCCTCATAGGCAGCCTGGGCTGCGGCCTGATCGGCAACGATCTTGGCCTTGGCCGCTTCGACTTCCTGCAGCCTGCGCTCATACTCGGCCTGGGAATTGGCGTTGTTCTGGAGCTGGCCGGAAGCGAATGCGGCCTGCTGTTCGTTTGCGATCTTGCGCTGGGCGACTTCTTCCGGCGAATTGCCCTTGGGAAGTTCGCTTGTGCTGTCAGCCTGTTGGGCAAGCAGCGGCGCGGAGGCAGCGAGCAGGGCGCCCGCGGCAAGAACGGGCAGGGCGAAGCGACGAAGTGTGTGCGGGGTAGGGTGTTCCATAATGGACTCTCCTCATTCTTCTGCTCGACAATGCGGAGCGGGCACGTCGATGGCAAGGGCCGGGCGGCTCCTGTCTGGCGATACCGGCCCGTCGTTACCGGGAAGGTATGAACCTGGCCTTATCATGAAATGGCTGCACCTTCGAAAATTTGCGCCATCTTCGAATTGCTTCCTCTCCGGCCTACTCGACCGGGGGCGCTGCTGGAGCTATGCGCTTGGCCTTTGCATATGCGGCGGGGCCAGTGCCGCAATCGCTTTCTTGGGGATGCAAGGTGAGATTACCGAATTTCGGCGCAGCGTCGCTGACGATGTTGGCCTGCGGCATTCTGGCTTCACCCGCCTGCGCACAATCGGCGGCTGGCGCGGCTACGCCCCCCATGCCCGCGCAGGCAAACGCTGCCGAAGACAGCGGCGCGCAGGCAGTGGAGATGAGCGCGGCCCAATTGTTCGAATATGCAGATGCCGCGCGTGACGCCGGGAAATATGAGACGGCAGAAGCCGCCTATCGCGCGCTGGGGCAGGACCCCGATCTCGAATTGCGTACCGAAGCGCGATTCCGCCTGGCGATGATGTATGCCGATCATATGGATAAACCGCGTGAGGCGGCGGTGCTGCTGCGCCGCATCCTTGACGACAAGCCCGATGCAGCGCCGGTGCGCCTCCAGCTTGCGCGCCTGCAGGCGCTGATGGGCAACATGGGCGCGGCACGGCGCGAATTGCGCGCCGCCGAAGCGACCGGCCTGCCCCCGCAGGTAGAACAACAGGTGCGTTTCTTCGCCAATGCGCTCACCGCCTTCAAGCGCACGGGCGGTGGTTTCGAGATTGCCGCGGCGCCCAGCACCAATATCAACAACGCCACTCATTCCGATACTCTGGGCACGGTGATCGGCGATTTCACGCTGGACGATGATGCCAAGGCGCAATCGGGCCTCGGCCTGTCGGTGCGTGGCCAGCTTTACCACCGCCTGCCGGTTGGCAAGACGACCGACATCTTGCTGCGGGCCTCAGGCTCGGGCGATTTCTACCGCAAGAGCCGGTTTGACGATCTTTCCTCTTCGCTTCAGGCGGGGCCGCAGTGGCGCTGGGGGGCGGACCGCTTCTCGCTGGCGGCGGCGGCCAGCTGGCGGTGGTACGGGCTGGACCCTTACAGCTCTTCCTATGGCGTGACGGGCAATTGGCAGCATCCGCTGGGCGGGCGCACCCAGTTGCGAATCGATGGCACGGCCTTGTCGGAGAACAACCAGCGCAACGATCTGGAAGATGGCCAGATCTACACTCTCGCGATCGGGCTGGACCGGGCGTTTAGCGCGCGCTTCGGCGGCGGGCTGCAAGTGAACGGCACGCGCGACGTGGCGGCCGATCCGGGCTATTCCACGGCCAGCGGCGGCGTGAACGCCTATCTTTATCGCGAGATGGGCCGCACCACGGCGGTGCTCAATCTGGGCTACCGCCGGCTGGAGGCCGACAAGCGGCTGTTCCTCTATCCCCAGCGGCGCAAGGACGACAATTTTTCCGCCAGCCTTTCCGGCACGTTCCGGGGCCTCACTTTCGGCACTTTCGCGCCGCTGGTGCGCGTGGCCTATCAGCGCAACTGGTCGAGTGTGGAGATCTACGACTTCGATCGGGTTTCGGCAGAAGTCGGCCTTGTAGCTGCGTTCTGACAGGGCGGGGCAGGGGTGCCCTGGGCTGCCAAATTCGACGGATTGCCCACCGCGATCGGCCAGTGGCAGGCCATGTTGCCAGTCTCCGGTCCCGCTTTTGCGGAAATGGGGTACAGAACCCCCTGCCCAAGACGCGCTTTTTGGTGCAGGAAGCGCGAATTGAGGTTTGTGTGCTGCCGGTACGTCTATTGCTGGAGGCCGGGTGAAAGCGGGAGTTTCTGTAATGAGTGCGATGCGGATGATGGCGGGGGCTTCGCTCCTCGTGCTGGGGCTGACTGTGGCGGCCTGCGGCGGCGGCGGAGTGGATTCGACGCCGACCCCGACGCCCACCGAGACGCCGACGGCTACCCCGACCGGTCCGGTCGAACCTTATCTCACGGTTGCGGAAGCATTCGCCGCGCCGAGCAACAAGATATTCAATTCGGCCGGCGTACTCTGGAGCAAGACCGGCAGCGCCGACCCCACCGGCTATGAATCCTATGTATTCGGCAGCAAGTTGCTGATCGGCTATAATGAGACGACCGACACCTATAAGGTGACGCCAAGCAGCCAGACCGCGGTGGAATTCCCGATCGGGTCGGCCACCCCGGGCACGACCTCCAGCTTCACCAAGACGGCGTCCGGCGTAACCGATACGCTGAACATCACCATCCCGCAGGTGGGCGGTGTGCCGCTGTCCTATACCATGCTGTTCGATTTCACGCGCAGCACCAGTTCCACCGGCAAGGTCGAATCCTGGCGCTCGGCGGGCGGCATCATCACTCAGGTGAACGACATGCCCCGCACTGGCACGGGCACTTACACCATGATGGTGGACGGCACGGCCACACGCGACGGCGACAGCAAGACCTATCTGCTGGGTGGCCAGTCGAGCGGAACTTTCTCCGCCAACTTCGCCGAAGGGAAGATCGACACCACGCTGGCCCTCAAGGGCGAGGCCGCCGGCGGGGCGACCAGCGATTTCGGCACGGCCACCGGCACCGGTACCTTCAACGTGGCCAGCCCGGTGTTTGCCGGCACGCTGACCGGAACGAACAGCGCCGCCGGCAAATTTTCCGGCGCCTTCTTCGGTCCGCAGGCGGGCGAGGTCGGTTATGGCTGGTACTTCACCGGCTCGGATTTCGATGCCCAGGGCGTTGCCGCCGGCAAGAAGGACTGACCGGTCAGGCCGCTCCGCACAGGGGCGGCCGCCACATCCGCCGCGCGTGCCCGCGCGGTGGAGCGGACGCGGGGGCGTTCGCGCAATACAGGGCAAATGGGGCAGGGCCTTCGGGCTCGAACAGGAGGGGCATAATGAAGAATTTGCGTTTTGCGGCCGGTGCGTCGCTCGTCTCGATCGCGCTGATCATGGCAGGCTGCGGCGGCAGCGGGCCCAACAGCACGCCGACACCGGCACCCAGCAGCCCGGCCCCGTCGCCGACAGCGTCTCCGACCACGACGCCAACCCCTACGCCTACCTCAACGTCCACACCGTCTCCGTCTCCGACGCCCACCTCCACGCCGACGCCGACACCGTCGCCCACTCCTACGTCGACGCCGACACCCACGCCCAGCCCTACGCCTACTCCCAGCCCTACGCCAACTCCCAGTCCGAGCCCAACGCCCAGTCCGAGCCCAACGCCCAGTCCTACGCCAACTCCGGTCCCGACACCGATTTCGTCGGTGTTTCAGGGATTGCCTGGCGATATAAACCTCATGACGGCCTCTTACTATGGTAAGGCCGGGCTTAGCTTGTCGGGCAAAATTTCTCCGAATCTGACCCGATACGATCTGGGCACTAACGTCCAGGTAAAGTATGTGGTCACCACTGGTCAGATCCAGTTGATCAAGCCTGATGGAAAGATCATCAGTTTCCTCCCTTCGGAACTTGATGTCGCAAACAGTTCCGACGGGATTGCAATCTATCAGCGCGGTTCGTCGGGCATCGACGGCATTCCGAAGGAAGTGTTCGAACTTCACGCACCCAAGATAAATGGAGTGACGCTGAGCTACACCCGCTTTGGCACTTACGCGAAAGTCAACGTTTCGCTCAGCCCAAGCATCGAACCGCTCGCTGCCTTTGTTTTCGGACAGCCGACAGCAAGCGGAAGCATGCCCGTATCAGGCAACGCAAGCTACACTTCCGATCTGTTTGGCGTTGTCGTGAAGGAGACCGGCAGTGTGCCGCCCGATTTTTATACCATGGGTGACGGTTACGGATCGGCCACATTCAGTGCGAATTTCGGCTCAGGGACGGTTTCGACCCTCATAAATCTCGACACAGATGGCGGCGGCAATTTCGGCACGTTGAACGGCAGCGGGACGATCACGTCAGGCGGCCCCGCATTTAACGGCACGCTGACCGGCTCGGCAAATGGCGGCTTCACCGGAGCTTTCTTCGGCCCGAACGCGGTGGAAATGGGGTATGTTTTCCAAGCGCAAGGAACGGGCTTCGTAACCTACGGCAACGTCTTCGGCACCAAGGCCCCGCCGCCCTGAGGCGGCGGGTTCGCGGTCAGCCTTCGGCGCGCTTGAGCCTCAGCGAGAGCATCACCAGCGCGACGCCGCTTATCAGGGCGTAAAGCCCGATCAGCCAGCCCAGCGAGATCAGCGAGGCACCCGGTGCCATGGCCAGCGATCCCAGGATCGCAATGCCCAGCAGCACCGAAAGAGCGCCGGCCGCGCCCAGCAGCCATTCGCCCTCGATCGAGCGCCGCAGGCGGATGGCGGCAGAAATCTCCAGAATGCCGGTCAGCAGGGCCCAGAAGGCGAGGGCGGCAATCAGGAAGAAGGCATAGGCCGCGGCAGCCACCAGCGGCCAGACGAAGAACACCGCACCCACCGCAATGCCGACCACGCCGGAAAAGACCAGCACGCCCCAGCGTTCGGTGCGATCCTTCGCGCCCTTGATCCCGGCCACCAGCGAAAGCAGCCCGTCCGCGAAGCTGAAGGCGCCGAACAGCAGGGCAAAGGTGAACACCGTCAGGCCGGGCATCAGCAACGCCACGATTCCCAGCATCACGGCCAGCACGCCCCTGACCATGAACCATTGCCAATTATGCATGGGCAGAACGGCTAGGCCGATCGCGAATTCGGCGGAATTTTCCGGTGGCTTGGCGGCGTCCATGGCGTGTTTCTCCTGCATGAGTGAAGTGGTTCGGGTCCTTCGGGCTCGATCTGGGCACTCCGCCCGTGCTTTTGGCGGAGCCCTGTGGGTCTTGCTCCATTATCGCCCATTATCGAGCGCAAGTCACAGGATTGTGTCCGTTCACGAGCAAACTCTTTCTGAATGTCTTCGCAAGGCTCGGCATGGGCGATAAAGGGCAATGATTGGCTGGGCGGGGGCCTGAAGCCGGAAATTGCTGGATTTGGGGATTTCATGACGATTTCGCGTTTTTCCGCCGGGGCCTCGCTTGCCGCGCTTTGTCTGACGCTGGCCGCTTGCGGCGGTGGAGGGGTGAATTCCACGCCGACACCCACGCCCGGCACCGGAGGAGGAGCGCCCACACCGACCCCAGGCACCGGCGGTGGAACACCAACGCCCTCGACCGGGGTGAATGACGATCTGCTTGCCCCGCTGGTGAGCGAAAGCTTCAACAACAATGCCGCAGGCGGAACAGCCACCTTCAACAAGAACGGCAGCCAGGGCTCGAACAGCGCCAGCGCGTCGAGCGCGACGATCTCTTACGATGCTTCGAGCCAGCGCTACACAATATCGAACCAGGGGAGGAGCCAGGCCTTCGGTGCGGCGGATAAGGATGCTTCGCAAAGCAACAGCCTGATCGATGTCTACGTGAAGAAGAACGGGAAAACCGTCGATACGCTCACACTTACCCGTTCGGGCACCAGCGGCCCGCTGCGCTACAAATATGTGGGGGCCGGCTTCTGGCAGCGGACGACAGATGGGGCGAACACCATTACCGGCAGCATGGATGCTTTCACCTACGGCGTCAAAACGGCGGATTCGGCGGTTCCGCGCAGCGGGCAGGGTAATTTCACCACTGACATACTCGGTGTGATCGTATCGCCTTACAATCTGGTTTCCTTTGCTGGTGACGGCGTGATGAAGGTGCGGTTCGATAATGGCGCGATCGACCTTAACGGCAATTACGCGACCGTCGATCCTTCCACAGGACAGGCAAACCCGGAGACCATTTACGATGGCCATGCAACGCTGAGTGGCTCGACCAATTCCTTCACGGGAACGCTTTCGATCTTTCCGCTCACCACCAGCCTGGAAGGGCGCTTCTACGGCCCGGCAGCCGAAGAGGTCGGCGCGACTTTCGTTGGTTCCGAGGGCGGATATTCGATTACCGGCACACTGACGGGGCGTCGTGCAGGGGCCGGTGGCGGCGACGGTCTCCTGTCGATAGCGGGGGACCAGACGTTCGATCAGTCGACGGGGGCGTTCCATTATCGAAGCCTGTCTACTTCGAATTTCGGCATTGTGCTCGATTCCACGGGCAAACCTGCGGCGGTGCAGTCCGATTTCTGGAGCCCTCGCTTTACCGAATTGGTGGTCAACTTCGCCGAGGGTTCATATCGCCTGTTGCAGAGCAACAGCCCGATGATCGATTTCTCATCCGCCAATAGGGTGAGCGCTGAGAGCAACGCGTCCTACACGGTCTATCGCAAGACAACCGGCAGCACGGTTGACGAATTGCGGGTCTATAATCCCGGCGCCGCCAATCCTACAATCGCACTGACTTATAGCTCCTTTGGCATCTGGACAACACGAGCGTCTCAGAGCGGAACGAGCAATATCGAGACCACGAAGAACTATTTCGCCTATGGTCTCATCACCGATCCGACGATCTTTCCTACTACCGGAACGGCGTCTTACAACGGGATCATCCTCGGTTCCGGCAAGAGCATAACTTCGGAAGGCAATTATTACGACGTCTCAGGGACATTCGGTGCGAATGTGAACTTCTCTACTCTGGCTATCACCGGCTCGCTTTCCCCCACGATCCGCAATGTGGCGACATCGCAACTTCTTGCACTGCCTTCGTCATGGACTTTCAATGGCCAGATCGCGGCTAGTTCGTCCAGTTTCGGCATGGGCACGCCATCGCTCGGCGCCGGGAGTGAAGGCATCAACATGGCGGGACATTTCTATGGGCCCACCGCCAATGAGATGGCGGGCGATTTTTTCGGGCAGTTGGCCAATCCGGGCAACCCCAGCGAATGGATCATGGTCACCGGAGTGGGCGTGGCCAAATAGGCAGTTAGGGCTACGTCCCGCCACCCCTTGACGGGCGCGAACATTTGCGGAACAAAAGGGCATCCGGTGGCTTGCCTTGAAGGTCACTGGACTCTTCGCCCTCCAGCCCCCAGATCGCGCCCATGTCACTCACCACCATTTCCGTACGCGGTGCCCGCGAGCATAATCTCAAGGGCGTGGATATCGACCTTCCGCGCGACAGACTGATCGTCATCACCGGGCTTTCCGGCTCGGGGAAGTCCAGCCTGGCTTTCGATACGATCTATGCCGAGGGGCAGCGCCGCTATGTGGAGAGCCTCTCCGCCTATGCGCGCCAGTTCCTGGAAATGATGCAGAAGCCGGATGTCGAGCATATCGACGGCCTCAGCCCTGCGATCTCGATCGAGCAGAAGACCACCAGCCGCAATCCGCGTTCCACCGTGGCAACGGTCACGGAAATCTACGATTACATGCGCCTGCTCTGGGCGCGGGTGGGCGTGCCTTACAGCCCGGCAACCGGCCTGCCGATCAGCGCGCAGACAGTCAGCCAGATGGTGGACCGGGTGATGGCCCTGCCTGAGGGCACGCGGCTCTATCTGCTCGCCCCCGTGGTGCGCGGGCGCAAGGGCGAATATCGCAAGGAACTGGCCGAATGGCAGAAGGCCGGCTTCACCCGCGTGCGGATCGACGGCGAGATTTACGAGATTGCCGAGGCCCCGGCGCTCGACAAGAAATACAAGCATGACATCGAAGTGGTGGTGGATCGTCTCGCGGTGCGCGAAGGGATCGAGACGCGGCTGGCCGACAGTTTCGAACAGGCGCTGAAACTGGCCGAGGGACTGGCCTTCGTCGATCTGGCGGATGGCGTGGTTCCGGGGCGCGAGGGGGAGGAAAGCGGCGGGGCGATGAAGGGTGCGGGCATTCCCGCGAACCGCATCGTGTTCTCCGAGAAATTCGCCTGCCCGGTCAGCGGTTTCACCATCGAGGAGAT
This sequence comes from Sphingomonadaceae bacterium, assembly GCA_035497315.1. Taxonomy (GTDB): domain Bacteria; phylum Pseudomonadota; class Alphaproteobacteria; order Sphingomonadales; family Sphingomonadaceae; genus Andeanibacterium. The sequence continues at coordinate 30,598 of DATJDU010000051.1, read as the reverse complement.
CGAGCCGCGGCTGTTCTCCTTCAACGCGCCGCAGGGCGCCTGCCCGGCCTGTGACGGGCTGGGCGAAAAGCTGCTGTTCGATCCGCAGCTGGTCGTGCCTAATGAGGAACTGAGCCTGAAGAAGGGCGCCGTGGTGCCCTGGGCCAAGAGCAATCCGCCGTCGCCTTATTACATGCAGGTGCTGGCCAGCCTGGCCAAGGCCTATGATTTCAGCCTGGAGACGCCTTGGAAGGATCTGGAGCCGGACCAGAAGCTGATCATCCTGCACGGCACGGGCGGCATGCCGGTGGACCTGACCTTCAAGGACGGGCGCAAGGAATATACCGTGCGCAAGGCTTTCGAGGGGGTGATCGGCAATCTCAACCGCCGGCTGGGGCAGACCGACAGCGCCTGGATGCGCGAGGAATTGTCCAAGTTCCAGACCGCGCAGCCCTGCGAAACCTGCCATGGCAAGCGCCTCAATGAGAAGGCGCTGGCGGTGAAAGTGGCGGGCGCGGATATTGCCACGCCGGTGGCGCTATCGGTCAGCGATGCGGTGGAATGGTTCGGCAATCTCCAGCACCAGTTGACGGCGCAGCAGAACCAGATCGCCAAGGCCATCCTCAAGGAAATCAACGAGCGGCTGGGCTTCCTCAACAATGTCGGGCTGGATTACCTTAATCTCGACCGGACGAGCGGCACGCTTTCGGGCGGGGAAAGCCAGCGCATCCGCCTTGCCAGCCAGATCGGCAGCGGGCTTTCCGGCGTGCTCTATGTGCTGGACGAGCCAAGCATCGGCCTGCACCAGCGCGATAACGATATGCTGCTGGTCACGCTCAAGCGCCTGCGCGATCTGGGCAATACGGTGATCGTGGTGGAGCATGACGAGGATGCGATCCGCGCCGCCGATCACATCGTCGATCTGGGCCCCGGCGCGGGCGTGCATGGCGGCGAAGTGGTGGCCGAAGGCACGCTGAAGGACATTCTCGCCAGCGAGCGGAGCCTCACCGCCGCCTATCTCAACGGCACGCGCGAAATCGCGGTGCCCAAGAAGCGCCGCAAGGGCAATGGCCACAAGATCACCGTGGCGGGCGCACGGGCGAACAATCTGAAGAACGTCACCGCCAGCATCCCGCTGGGCACCTTCACCTGCATCACCGGCGTATCGGGCAGCGGCAAGTCCAGCTTCACGATCGACACGCTGCATGCCGGCGCGGCCCGCACGCTCAATGGCGCGCGGGTGATCGCGGGCGCGCATGATAAGATCAGCGGGCTGGAACATTGCGACAAGGTGATCGAGATCGACCAGTCGCCCATCGGCCGAACCCCGCGCAGCAACCCGGCGACCTATACCGGCGCCTTCACCCAGATCCGCGACTGGTTCGCGGGCCTGCCGGAAAGCCAGGCGCGCGGATACAAGGCCGGGCGGTTCAGCTTCAACGTCAAGGGCGGGCGCTGCGAACAGTGCCAGGGCGACGGGCTGATCAAGATCGAGATGCACTTCCTGCCCGACGTCTATGTCACTTGCGAGGAATGCCACGGCAGGCGCTACAATCGCGAAACGCTGGAAGTGAAGTTCAAGGGCATGAGCATTGCCGATGTGCTCGACATGACGATCGAGGATGCGGAGGAATTCTTCAAGGCCGTGCCCCCCATCCGCGACAAGATGCATATGCTCAACGAAGTGGGGCTGGGCTATGTGAAGGTCGGCCAGCAGGCCACCACGCTCTCGGGCGGCGAGGCACAGCGAGTGAAGCTGGCCAAGGAACTCAGCCGCCGCTCCACCGGGCAGACGCTCTATATCCTCGACGAGCCGACCACCGGCCTCCATTTCGAAGATGTGCGCAAGCTGCTGGAAGTGCTGCAAAGGCTGGTGGACCAGGGCAATTCCGTGGTGGTGATCGAACATAATCTGGACGTCATCAAGGTGGCGGACTGGATCATCGATCTCGGCCCCGAAGGCGGCGTACGCGGCGGCGAGATCGTGGCCACCGGCACGCCCGAACAGGTGGTGAAGGAAGTGCGCAGCTATACGGGCCAATATCTGGCGCCTATGCTCGGCAAATGAGCGGCCGCGCGCCGATTCCAGCATTCGGAGAGCCTGTCATGATCCCGCCCGCCCGCCGCTTCCTCCTCCTGCCCGCCGCGCTGCTCGCCCTGTCAGGCTGTATCTCGGCGGATATGGGCGCCAAACCCGCCGTGCCCTATCCCGGCGCGCCGCTGGTCGGCCTGCTCGACGGCAGGGCCGAGGTGCCGCTGGGCGATGCCGACGGTTCGGGCCGGTTCACCGGCTGGGTCGATCTCGATTACGGCCGGATCTGCTACACCCTCACACTCGCCGCCATCGCTACTCCCACTGCCGCCCATATCCACAAGGGCACGGCGGGCACTTCCGGCCCCCCGGTGGTGACGCTCGAAACCCCGACCTATATGCAAGGCAAGGGCTGCATCCCGATCGACGCCGCACTGGCCAGCGATCTGATCGCCAATCCGGCGAATTATTACGTCAACGTCCACAATGCCGAATTTCCGGGCGGCGCGATCCGCGCGCAGCTGGATAAGGGCAAGGGCGGGAAGTAGGATTGCCGCTGCCTGTAGCCTCTTCTTTGGGAAGCTCCGCGGGGCGTTTTGCAGCTGCTGCCAGGCGCCACGGCGAACTTCGCAGTGGCCACGATGCCAATTGTGCTTTCAAGCAGATCATTGCCGCATATCGCGAAATTCGGACGCAAGCGGATGGAGGTCTTGGCACTTTCACGCGGTTGCTGGAAGATTCCGATCCGTCCGTTGCGAAGTGGGCTGCCAGCTTTCTGTTGCATGATGCTCCTGCGATGGCCCGCAAGAGGCTGGAGGAAATTGCGCAGGGCGATCATCGACTTATCTCGTTCAGCGCGGAAATTACACTGCGAGAATGGGATGCGGGACGGCTGAAACGACCTGAAGAGTGGAAGCCCTGATTCGTCCTGCGCGCGCATCGGGCGAAGAAGGCGCGCGCCTACGCCCGATCTTGCTCGTCACCCCGGACTTGTTCCGGGGGCCAGCTGGGTTGCGGGGTGGGGATTTGGTGCACTGTCACCGTAATCCGGCTAAGGAATCTGCATAGCGTGATGACAATCGCCGGATCGACAATGGCTCGCAGGCGGTGTTAGTGGCCGAAATAGCGATGGCTGCTAATGTGATTCGGAAATGAGTGCGATATTGGCAGCGTCAAAAGTAAGGGCAGAAAATTGCCGCGAACATGCAACCTGTTGCAAGCCATAAACGTTTCCTACATATGTGGAGTTGTGCAGTTGGCGAATTTGAAATCGCTACACGTACCCTTAGATCGTGGAGATCAAAAATGAACGCTCTCGTGAGCCATCGAAAGGACAAGCGCTTTCGCCTTGACCTTAAGGTTCAAGGCGCGGCAACGATCACACTTGATCAGAAAGTTCATCGACCTCATCGCGACGACCTGACTAGCCTCCTGAGAGATTGGGAAAAAATAGGCCAAGATATGGAAAAAGCCATGTCCAAAGCAAAGCGTGAACGAACCGTCGCCTGAGGGCCCGGATGGCCCCGCCGACGAGCCGGAAGTAACTTCCGGCCTTCCGTCTGTGCCGGAAGAGTTGGGTTCGATCCTTGAATTGATGCCAGAGGAGAAACGCCAGCAGGCGCTTTTCCTTATGACGCGCGTTGTGTCTCGCACATATCGTGGGCCGGTTCCGCCCGCCGATGAGATGGAGAAATTTAAGGCAGTAGACTCCTCATTTCCTGAACGGTTTGTTCAGATGGCTGAGCTGGAACAGTTGCATCGCCATGCCATGGACAAAGGGGATCAAAAATATAACTTTGATCTCAAAAAATGGGGGCAAGATAAAGCATTCTATGCGCTACTGATCCTCCTTGCTGTCATCCTTGCTTTGGTTGTTATGGGAGAAACAACGGTTGCGGGAGTTCTGGCTGGAACGACGATTCTTGGAGTTGTTGGAATGTTCATCACTGGTCGCTACTTTGAGTATAAGAGCGATAAAGCCGATTTGGACGATTAGTAAATTCCACTCCTTCGCGGCCTTCTTCAACTCTCACTGTTGCAGACCAAGCCGGACCCCGGAACAAGTCCGGGGTGACGGGGAGGGGGATGAGTTTGGTGCGGGTCGGGTACTTCTTCTTCGCGCCTTTGCGTGAATGCTTCTCTCTTCCCCTCTGCGTCTCTGCGCGAACAAGCTTCCACCTTTCCGGCCTTGCTGAAGCCCGCCTTGGCGCGCCACATCTGCCTCGCGCTTGAGGCCGGTGCCCCTCCACCACACGGCGAAGCCTTCGAGTGTGCGGATGTATGCGATCTCTGTCACCCAAGCCCGATCCGGGCCACCGCATCCGGCCCGAACTCATCGCTGAAATTGGGCTTCCCCATTATCGCCGCCTGGCCTCAAAATCAGGACCGAAGGCGTCCGGGAAACCAGGGGCTATTCATATGGTGATTACGGGCCGGGCGCAGCCTGCAAGCTGAGCCCGGCCCGTCAAAGACCTCAGATCGTTGCGCGCAGCTCCACGGTGACGCTGCGCGGTGTGCCGACATTCACGGTCGTGGAGTTGATCGAGCCTGTGTAATAGGTCTCGTCAGCGATGTTCCGCACCGTGGCCATCAGCTCCAGATTGCGATTGATGCGATAGCGGGCGCCGAGATCGAACAGGGTATAGGCGGGCAGGTAGAAGCTGTTATTCGCAATACCCTGCCGTTGCCCCACATGCGTGAAGCCGGCGTTCACCGACAGGCCGGGCAGCGCCTTGTCCAGATCATAGGACGCGAACAGGCCGAAGGCGTTTTCCGGCGCGTTGGGGATGGTGTTCCCCGCATAGGAATTATCGTTGATATATTTCGCGGAGAACAGGTGGTTCCAGTTCACGGTCAGCCGCAGGGCATCGATGGGATTGGCGTCGATCGAAAGCTCCAGCCCTTCGCTGCGCTGAAGGCCTGAAAGCCGGTTGAAGCCAGGATTGTCGGGATCGGCCACGGTCAGATTGTCACGATCGAGGCGGAACACGGCGGCGGTTACGATTGCTTTTGCCGCCCGTACATCCAGCTTGATGCCGCCTTCGATCTGTTCGCCGCGCTCCGGATCGAAGGGATTGCCTTGCGCATCGGTGCCGCTCTGCGGAACGAAGCTGCGGGTATAGCTGATATAGGGCGAGAAATGCGGAGTCGGCCGCCAGACCAGCCCTGCCTGCGGCGTCCAGCCCTTGGCGACAAGCCGGCGCGTGTCTTTGAGCGTGTTGTCATCCGTCACATGGTCATAGCGGATGCCGCCCAGCAGCACGAAGTGTTCGCCCACTTCGATCACGTCCTGGAGATAGGCGCCCCGGCTGTTGAACAGGCTGCCATAAGGCGAATTGACTGTGCGGGTGCCATTGGCCGGGCGTGTTTCGAGATATTGCGGATCGTAGATATTGATCGCGGAAAACTGGTAACGTTCATTGGTGCGCGTGTTGCGGAACCGTTCGTACTCGCCGCCGAAGACCAGCTTGTGCGTTAGCGGCCCGGTGGTGAACTCACCCGCCATTTCTACCCGGGCGAGTGTGCCGTTGAGGCGGGCGTGCCAGTCGCCGATCTGCCGGTTGAGCAGGCCATTGGCCCCCACGATCTGTTCGGTCGAAATCGCCCAGATATATGTGCGATCCTCCTTCTGTTCGGAATGAACGACATCGGCGCGCAATTGCCACTTGCTGCCGATTTCCTGCCGGAGCGAGAGGGAGAGATTGACGTCCTCGAACGCGCTTTCGCCGAATTTCTCACCCAGAAAGCGCGAGCGGGGGATATCCGCGAAATCGTAATGCTGGCCGCTGCCATTCACGAAGCGCCCGTCGTCCTGATAGGCCAGCACGGTTCCCCGATCCCCTGTGCGCTTGTCGTCGAACCAGGATGCGCGCGCGGTAACAAGCGTGGTCGGGCTGAGCCGGAGATCGACTGCTCCCGTCACTCCCTTGGATTTGCTGTTCACCAGATCGCGGAAACTGCCGGCATCTTCATAAAGGGCCTGCAGGCGATAGGAAACGCCTTCAGTCACCGGCCCGGTCGTGTCCAGCGTGGCCTGCCAGTAATCCCAGCTTCCACCGCGCAGGCGCAGGCTGGTGCGGGCTTCCTCCTGCGGTTTGCGGCTGACGATGTTGAGAACACCGCCCGGCTCCAGCGCGCCATAAAGGATCGAGGCCGGGCCGCGCAGCAGTTCGATCCGTTGGATGTCGTAAAGCGGGACCTGCCCATATTTGCGATAGCGCAGCCCATCGCGGAAATAGTTGCTGCCATTGGCCATCTGGAACCCGCGCGAGGAGAAGAACTCGCCGGCATTGCCGAAATTATCCGTGCCGCCGACCGTGCCGACATAACGCAGGGCGTCCGAAAGCGAGCGGGCGGCGGATTCCTCGATCACTTCACCGGCCACTTGCGTGATGGTGAAGGGGGTTTGCATCGTTTCGACAGGTACGCGCGTGGCAACGGATGCGGCGGCGCGATCGGCCTCACCCAGCACGACAATCGCGTTTTCATCGCTGGCGGTTTCGTCTTCAGCCCAGGCGGCGGCGGGCATGGCGCAGACTGTAAAGATCGATGCCGTTCGCAGGAGGGCTTTGCGGGAAATCATGGAATGGTTCCTCATAGGTTGTTTTTCTGTTTGGTTTGCTGTGGCGCGGCGTCGCGAAGACGGCGGAATGAGAGGAAGAAGGCGCCTGCCATCGCCAGGCATGCAGCCGCATAACCAGCTCCGTCCGAGAGCGGAGACGAGAGCAGCTGAGTTCCGCGAACGGGCACCAGAGTGAGCGCGACAAGGCCAGTCAGCGCAGCGGTGTTGAACGCAAGCGTCATCCGCCACGCGCGCAGCGGGGCCATGCGGCAGAGCAGCAGCCCAATCCCCGCCCACATCGCCAGGAACAGCCAGAGCTCGGGGGCGGTGATGCGGCCGGAGAGCAGATCCTGGCTGGCGAGGAAGCGGAAGCCCCCGACCATGCCGAAGGAGGCCGGTTCCCAGAGGCGGGCTATACCGTGAAACACCGCGAGCAAGGAGAGCGCCGCCATCAATCCGCCCATGATCGCGGCATTCGCGCGCTCCATGCCGGTCACGGCTTCCGGATCGCGCGGATGGCGTCGGCGCCGGTCCCGCTCGGCCCAGATGAACATGCCTGAGGCTACGAGCACGGTGCTGAGCGCCCCGAGCAAGAAATAGGCGATCTCACTCACGGGTGGCGCGAAATAGCCGTAATGCAGGGGGCGCATCATCGCCAGAATATGGCGGCCTGTCCCTTGCCGGGTGCGGTCCACTGTCTGCAGCAGGCGGCCGGTATCCGCATCGAAGACCAGCATGGTCTGTCCGCGCTGGACCAGCCGGTGGCCCGGCAGATCGCCCTGAACCCTGATTGTCGATCCCGCCACGCCGAGATTGGCGATGTTGACATGGCTGGGCGTCAGGTCCGGTCGGATTTCCTTTGCGCGGCGCAGAATGTCCGTGATCGGCAGGGGATTTCCGGGCCCTTCGCCTGCGATCTCGATCGGGGATGAATCCGACGCACGGATGCCTATCAGGCCCTCCAGCCCCAGCCATGCGCCCGTCAGCGCTATCACGATATGGAATGGCAGGGCCCATACACCGCCCGCTTTGTGCAGATCTGCCCAGGCCTTGCGCCGGTGTGCGCCCAGCCGAAGATGAAACAGGTCGCGGCGCAGGTGCGGCCAATGGAACCAGAGCCCGGCAATGATGGAAACGGCCATCGTCAGCCCAAGTGCACCGACGATCCAGCGGCCTTTCTGTCCCATGAAAAGCCCGGCATGCAGACGCTGGATGAAGTCCGCGAAGTCGGATTGCAGCTCGGGGCGCACGGAGCCTCTTTCGGCATCGACCCAATAGCGCTTCTCTTTCCCATCCGGCCCTTCGGCCACGATGCTGTATTGGTGGATCGAATAGGCATCGGAAGGAAAGGCCACCACTCGCGGCATGGCGTCGGGCACTGCCTGCCGAAATACAGCCAGCGCTCCGTCGGGCCCCAGTCGGTCTTCCCCGTGGACACGGGCGATTTCGGGGTTGGACAGGGCCTTGAGCGGGAATTTGTAGACCACGAGCGTGCCGGTCAGGCAGATGGCGAACAGCAGCCAGCCTGTGATCAGGCCGGTCCAGGAATGGATGGAATAGGCCGTGCGCTGGCCCTTCATGAACGCAGGCTGCCCGCTTCGGGCATAATTGCCCGGTGGGCGAAACCGTATGTGCCTTGCATGAAACTCTCCCCTTCGCGGCCGAGGCGATGCCTGGCCACGCGGGCTGCGCTTCGGCCGGAGGAAGCGGGCGGAACAAGTAAATTACGGTAATCGCAGACGTTACGGCAGGTTACATACGCGATTGCGGTGGGCGCGGGCAGGGCACCGGGCGCCGATAGATCGGAACGGGAAATCATAGCGAAGCTCTTGCGAATCATGTGATGATGTAACATATCGCGGCGCGAGCAGAAGACGCTTGGCCCATTTTGCCGGTGGGCAGTTCGACCATTTCATCACGATCAGAAAACAACCTCTTCGGGGCATCATGAACTATTGGAAGTCGCTTGCATTCGGGCCTCTGGCCCTTTCCTCGGCCGTTGCCGCCAACGAGGCCCAGTCATCTCTCCAGACTATCGCCGCGAGTGAAAGCGGTTCTGCGGGCCGGGCTATCGTTGTCACGGCCACACGATCCGAACAGACACTTGAAGAAGCTCCTGCTTCCATGTCCGTCGTTACCGGCGAGCAATTACGCCGCCGCCCGGTGCAGGACGTGGCCGAGGCTATCGAGAACGAACCGGGGGTGCTGATCAACGGGGTAGGGATGACCCGGCGCGGCATTTCGATCCGGGGCATGTCGAACGAGCACGTTCTGACTCTGGTCGATGGCCAGCGCATCAACGATGCAGCCGCGAATATGGCGCATGTCGATTTCGATCTCGGCTGGGTGCCGAGCATCGCGATCGATCGCATCGAAGTGGTGCGCGGGCCGCTTTCGGCGCTTTACGGATCGGAAGCGCTGGCCGGCGTGGTGAATGTTATCACCCGCAGGCCGGAAGATCGCTTCGAAGCGAGCGCGCTCGCCATGGTCGGAATGCGTGACGGCGAAGGCGGCGACACGGTGCAGCTTTCGGCAATGGCAGGCGGTCCTCTGGCAGATGGCCTGGGGCTGGTCGCCTGGGGCGAATATCGCAAGCGCGAGCGCACGCAGAGCGAAGAAGATCCGCTGCAGAGCGAGCTTGAGGGGCGCAATGCCTGGAGCGGCAGTGTGATCGGCTGGTGGCAGCCGGCGGAAGGCCACCGGATCGAAATCGGCCATGCCGCGATCGACGATGACCGTGCCCGCGATACGGTGACCACCGGCACAACGCCGGTCTATTATGAGTATCAGGACCACATTACCCGTTCACGCAGTTCGGCCAGTTACACCGGAACCTTCGATTGGGCCGAGCTTCAGTTGCGGGCCTATCGCTCCACGCTGGAACGCGTGAATGAGCGCGACCAGAACCAGGCGCCGACCTCCCCTACCAAGGGCGTGGACACGGTGGTGGACGGGCGTGTCACTTTTGCTCCGCTGGCAGGCAACCGGATCACCATTGGCGCCGAGCACCGCAAGGAGGAGTTGCGGGATGCGACGATCAACACTGCCGGAAAAGACAGCGTCGATCACGATGCGCTCTTCGTGCAGGACGAATGGGAGCTGGCGAGATGGGCCACGCTGACGGCGGGTGCCCGGTTCGACCATCATCCGCAATATGGCTGGCACACCAGCCCGCGCGCCTATCTGGTACTGGAACCGGTGGAGGGCCTGACCCTGCGCGGTGGCGTGGGCCAGGCGTTCAAGGCGCCCAGCCTCAAACAGCTTTCGCCCGGCTATATCACGGTGGCCGCCGGTGGCCGCTTCATCGTGACCGGCAATCCCGATCTCGAGCCCGAGACATCCACCAGCTATGAAGTCGGGGCCGCCTATCATGCCGCAAGCTGGAATTTCGGCGTCACCCTGTTCGAGAACGATCTCGAAAATCTGGTGCAGACGCAATGCGTGGAAAGCTGCGGCATTCGCGGCAAGGAACGCCGGACTTATCTCAATGTGAACGAGGCGCGCATTCGCGGGGTGGAAGTGGGCGGTGAAGTTTCGCCGCTTTCCACTCTCAAGCTCTCGGCGAGCTACACCTATCTGGACCCACGCGATCTCTCGGCCGATCAGGAGCTGTCCGAGCGGCCGAACCACAGCGCCAAGCTGCAACTCGCCTGGGAACCCGACGAGAAAACCGCCCTCAATATTCGCGGCCGCTACACCGGGCCGCAGACGGTTTATCAGAACAATGCCCCGGTGCGGCTCGCCGGCTATCAGCTGTGGTCGCTCGATGCGAGCCGCGACATCCTGAAGGGAGTGACGCTGAAGGCAGGCATCGACAATATCTTCAAAAAACGGCTGGCGGACGACAGCGCGTTGTACAGCTTCGCTGAGCCGGGCCGCGTCTTCTTCGTCGGGCTGGGCGCATCGATCTGACGCGATGCGCTGGCTTATCGCTTTTCTGGCCGGTCTGTTCCTGCCCACGCTCGCAATGGCGCAGGAACAGGGCCCCGCAGCCCCTCCGGTGCCGGTGCTTCGCATCGTGGCGACCGATTTCGTCCTTCCGGCAAAATATCGCCAGTTGCAGGGCTGGGCGCGAGAGGCCGGATACCGGATTGAATGGAGCTATGTCGAAGAATGGGAGGGTGGAGATCCGGTTCAGGGCGCCTCCATTCTGCTGCTAGACGGGCCTCGCCCGAACGACATGGCGGCCGTGGTCAAAGCGGTGGGCGATACGGATGCATTGCAGATTCCGTGGATCAAGATCGGTGGAGGGCCCCCGGGGTTCGGCAATATCGGGCCAGCAGCGGCGCGCGCGCTGATCGGCTATTATGCGGGCGGCGGAGAAGGCAATCTGCGCGCTTTCGTGGCGGCAGTGCCTCTCGTGCTGGAGGGCAAGGATCTCGCCGGATTGCCCGCGCCGCAGAGCCTGCCTCGGAGCGGCCTGTGGCACCCGGCTGCCGGCAAAACCTTCACGTCGCCGGAGGATTTCGGCGCATGGCTGAGCGAGAGTGGCAGGGCCGGGCGCCCGGTTGTGTCCTTTGCCATTTCCGAAGGCCAGCTGCGCGATATGCAGACCGCTGTGCTGGATGCGCTGACCCGTAGTGCGGAAGCACGAGGGCTCGCGCCTGTGTTCATCTGGTATGACGAAGCCGATCCTCAGGCGCTCGACCGCTTCCTGCGGCCGCTTGGCGCGCAGGCGTTGGTCAATCTTACGCATATGCAAAACGGCGATGCCCGCAGGGCGGAGTTCGAGGCTCTGGACATTCCGGTGTTGCAAGCGATCATGGACCGTTCCGGCACTGCGGAGGAATGGCGCCGCGCGGTCAGCGGTGTGGGGGGAATGTCCGCCGCAGTCATGCTCAGCGTGCCCGAAAGCTGGGGTGTTTCCGATCCGCTGGTGATCGGCGCAGTGGAAGAGGGCGCCCCGGTACCGATTGCAGAGCAGGTCGAATTGCTAACGGCCAAGCTGGCGCGCCTCGCGGCCTTGCGTGCGAAGCCGCCTGCCGAAAAGCACCTCGCCCTGTTCTTCTGGAACTATCCCAATGGCGAGAAGAACCTTGCGGCATCGCACCTCAATCTCCCTCTCAGCCTGGCCAGGCTGAGCACCGACCTGGCTGCTGCCGGCTATGATGTGAAAGTGGAAGGCGAACAGGCACTGATCGCCGCAGGGCAGGCGATGCTGGGGGGCCTCTATCGCCCTGAAACGCTGGATGACCTTCTGGCGCGCGGGCTCGCGGTGAAACTGCCAATATCTGCCTATCAGGCATGGTTCGAGACGCTGCCAGCTTCCCGCCAGCAGGAAGTGCTGGCCAGTTGGGGGCCGCCGGAAAAGAGCCCTGCCGTGCGAAACGGCGCGTTCATTATCCCCCGGCTGCAACTGGGCAAGCTTTCCATCCTGCCGCAGCCGCCCCGGGGCGGCGATCCTGCCCGGGCAACGCACGATCTCAAGCTTGCGCCGGATCATCGTTATCTCGCCACCTATCTGTGGGCCCGTAGCGACGGCAAAGCGGATGCGATCATCCATTTCGGCACGCATGGCACGCAGGAATGGACGCCGGGCAAGGATCGCGGGCTGTGGGCGGGGGATTACCCCTTCCTGCTGCTGGGCGATCTGCCGGTGTTCTATCCCTATATTCAGGACAATGTGGCCGAGGCGATCCAGGCGCGCAGGCGGGGCAGGGCCGTTACGGTCAGCCACCAGACGCCGCCCTTCGCGCCTTCCGGCCTCTATGACGAATTGCGCGATATCCACGTGTTGATTCACCAATATGCCCAGCTTGAGGAAGGCCCGGTGCGCGATCGGGTCGCGGCGCAGATCGTGTCTCAGGCGCGTTCCGCTTACCTCGATGCGGATCTCGGCTGGAGCGATGAAGCGATAGCGGCCGACTTTACCGGCTATTACAGCGCGCTTCACGATCATCTGCACCAGATGGCGCGCAGTTCGATCCCGCTGGGCCTGCATGTCTTCGGCGAGCCGGCAGGCCCCGATGAGCGGCTGACGACTGTGATGCAGCAATTGGGCCCGGATTTCCTGAAGGTTCTGGGCGAAGATCCGCAGGAAAGCTTCGCGGAGGATTTCAGCGCCATCCGCCAGAGCAAACCCTATCGCACTCTGGCCCGATATTTGCGCGAGGGCGGGGACATCGCTTCTGTCACCGACCCCGCGCTGCGCGAGCAAATCGAGCGGGCGGCAGCCTATGACCGCAATCTGGCGGCGCCGGGCGAGACCGAGGCGCTGCTTGCGGGCCTTGCCGGGCGCTTCGTCCGTGGCGGGGCGGGCGGCGACCCGGTCCGCAATCCTGAAGTGCCGAGCGGGCGCAATCTCTACGCATTCGAAGCCGAGAAAGTGCCTGCACCTGCCGCCTATGAGGAAGGTGGCAAAGCGTTGGACCGCCTGATCGAGGCCTATCGCGCCGGCCATCAGGGGGAGATGCCGAAGAAGCTCGCTTTCTCCATGTTCTCGGGCGAGACGATCCGTACGCTCGGCATTGGCGAGGGGCAGATTCTTCACGCGCTGGGCCTGCGCCCCGTATGGGGCCGGGGCGGAAGGGTAGAGCGGCTGGAAATCGTGCCCCAGGCAGAACTGGGCCGCCCGCGCATCGACGTGGTGATGCAGCCGACCAGCGTTTATCGGGACCAGTTCGATGCGTTCATGCGCCTGCTGGCCGATGGGATCGATCGCATCGCCGCACTGGACGAGCAATCCGGCCCGGCGGCCAATGCCCGCGCGATGGAGCGGCAACTGATCGCGCAGGGGATCGACCCGGCCCGCGCGAGAGACCTTTCGCGCCTGCGCATCTTCACCAATGCGCCGGGGGATTATGGCACCGGCCTGCCCGATGCGGTTCTGAAGGATAGCGGCTGGCAGGAGGAGAGCGACCTGGCCGATCCATTCCTCGCCCGGATGCAATATGCCTATGGCGCGCGCGAATGGGGGCTGAAACTGGACGGGGCCAATCTGTTTGCTGAGCAGTTGCGGGGAGTCGATGCGGCGGTGCTGATGCGCTCATCCAACCTGCATGGCCTGCTTTCGACCGATCATCCTTTCGAGCATCTGGGCGGCCTCTCGCTGGCGATCCGCTCGCTCACCGGAAAATCGCCCGACCTGTTCGTCACCGACATGCGCGGCGGAGAGGCGCGGATGACCACCGCCGCCTCCTTCCTGTCCGAGGAGTTGCGGGCGCGTTATCTCAACCCGCAATGGATCGGGGCAATGCAGGGCGAAGGCTATGCCGGCGCCAACGAGATGCTGGCGATCGTCAACAATCTGTGGGGCTGGCAGGTGGCCGATCCGGCGAGTGTGCGGGCCGACCAGTGGCAGGCGATGCATGACACCTATGTGCGCGATACGCGCAATCTGGGGCTCGACCGTTTCTTCGAGCAGGTCCATCCGACCGCGCAACTGCAGATCGTGGAGCGGATGCTGGAAGCGGTCCGCCGCGATTATTGGCGGGCGGACGAGGCCACGCGCCATTCACTGGAGCAGCGGCGGGCGCAGTTGCAGGCTGCGCTGGCCAAAGCCGAAGCGGCATCGCCCCCATCCCCCGCCGGGCAGGGCTTCGGCCTTGCTCCTGCTGCAGCATCGATGTCCTCGTCGCTTGCCGCGGCGCCGGAAGCTGCGCCAGCGCGCGCCGTGGCACCACCGAGTGGCCGCATCCTGCAAAAACTCGCGCCGCCACCTTCAGGGGCAGCCGCGGCATTTCCCCTTGGGCAGATTCTCGCCCTTGCGGCTCTGCTGCTTTTCTTCGTCACCGGTGCGCTTGCCGAAGTGCGCCGGCACCTTCTCTCCATAAACCGGAATGTCTCAGATGCCCGCGCTTGAAGCGACCCTTTACGATGCCTCCCGCCTGTTCCTCGTGCCGGTGATCGCCCTGATCTTCGCTGCGCTTGCCTATTCGCTTGTCAGCCTTGGCCGGTTCGCGGTGGAAGCGGGTTTGCGCGCCATGGGCAGGATGGCACGGCCCCTTACAGCCCATCAGCTTCGCACCCATTGCGCAGCGGACGATCTGGAATTGCTGATCATGCGCCGCCTGGAATGGCTGCGGATCGTATCGCGCAGCGCGCCGATGCTGGGGCTGGTGGCCACCATGATCCCGATGGGGCCCGCCCTGCTGGCACTGGGCAGCAATGACAGCGCGGCCGTCGGCAAGAATCTCGTCGTGGCGTTTTCTTCGGTGATCCTGGCGCTGGTCGCCGCATCGCTCAGCTTCTTTGTCTATACCATCCGCCGTCGCTGGCTGCTGGAAGAACTGCGCGAAATCGAAACCCGCGCGGAGCAGGCGTGATGCGCTTTCTCGAAGATGATGAGGCCGACGATCCCATCCTCTCCGTGGTCAATCTGGTGGACCTGTTCCTGGTGATCTGCGCGGTGTTGATGGTGCTGATCGCGCGTAACCCGCTCAACCCCTTCCAGTCGCAGCAGGTCGTTGTCGTGGAAAATCCCGGCAAGGAGGACATGACCATCACGATCAAGGATGGCGAGAAGCTGGAACGCTATACTTCCACCGACCGGGTGGGGAAGGGCGGCGGGGTGAAGGCGGGCACGACCTATCGCCTGCCGGACGGCAATCTGGTCTACGTTCCCGAATAATCGGCCCAGGCCGCTCATTCTCAGGGGCGGATTTCATTCTGCGGAAAGACGGGGTTTGCCGGCTATCGCCGCAACTCGCTAGAGTGATCGCGCATCAGGTTGAAGGAGGCATGAGGTGGAGTTTGGTAGAGGATTTGATCGTACTTTAGCGACGCTGCCAGCAGGTGACTTCTCAACTGCTGATTTTGTCGTCGAATATAGAAAATCTCATGTTGAAGAATGGGCAGGACTAGAGGCTCAGTTTGGAGCCGGTGGCCGGGGGGCAGGGCAACACCATACGGTGTTTACGCGTGTGGCCCACCGACTTAGCAAGCTGGCAAGAGAGGGAAGGCTCCATAAGCTCGACTACCGGGCGGCTCCCGACTGGTGGGGCAACGGAGTAATTCAATATTGGACTTTGGACCCGGCGGTGGAAAAGCCCATGATACCGGGCGAGGAAGCCGATAGTGAATTCCGGGAAGGTTCTTTGCAGTTAAAGACCCATCTGCGCAGGGAGCGGGCTTGGGGTCTCTCCAAAAAGAAGAAGGCTGCTTTCAGAGCAGAGCATGGGAGGTTGTTCTGTGAGCGATGCCGCCTAGAGCCTGAAAAGGAATTTGGAGAGAAGCTGGGCGGCGCGGTAATCGAAGTGCATCATGCAGCAGTCGCTGTCGGAGCGATGCAAAATGATCACCGAACGAAGCTCAGCGACCTCCAGTGTCTATGTGCCAATTGTCACAGGCTCACACACGCGGAATTAGCAGCCTAACGGGGGGTGGTCGTTAGTCGCCTTTCCCGCAATGTTCACTATACCCCCGTCCCGCCCAAGGGAGAGGATCTCTCGTGTCTTTCAACTTTCCTACAGGCGCGGTGCTGTATAACTGAATTGGTTCCTTCGTAACGATGAGGTGAACCATGTCAGTACATTCTCAGATCGATCCTTCCGCTTCCTCCGTCGCGCCGCAGGGTGGGGCTTTGAGGATTGTGCCTCCGTTGAATGAGTGCCGGACCTATTCGGGCGGGCTTTTCTGGAGAGATGCCGAGGGCAAAGTGTGCACGGCTTCCTATGGCGAGCATGCGGCGGCATGGGCCGCGCAGCAGGCGGCGCAAGAGCAGGATTTGCGGTTTCATCTGCCCTGCGAGCTGGAGGAGGACGGCGCCGGGGAAGGGGACGGGGACGGGGCCGAAGACGGGGAACGTCGGTCCGGGGGCGATCTTTCGCCGGGTGGCCATTCTCCTGAGCCCAATTCCCACAAATCCCATCCGGCGGGGCGCGGCTGGATCGCTGCCGGGCGCGATATCGGCCTGCCGGGGGAGGGGCCGGATGCGGAGCAGGCGGCGTTTGGCGATGGGGGATTTGCCGGGGCCGGTTCCCCTCCATCCTCATCCCCGCGCAGGCAGGGGCCCGGCGTGCCATGCGCCGAGGGCGAAGACCGGGTTTCCGCCTTTGCGGGAATGACGGCAGGAGAGCCGGCTGGCGGCGCCACCTCCCCATTGCTGTATGGCGAGGAGGGGCATCTTCCCCATACTACCTTCACGCCCGAGCGGCAGATGCGCTTTTGCGACCGGCTGGCCGCCTGCGGCAATGTGCGGATGGCCTGCGCGCTGAGCGGGATTTCCGCCATGACCGCCTATCGCGCGCGGCGGCGCGATTCGCTGTTTGCCGAAGTGTGGGACCGGGCGCTGGCGCTGGCGCGCGATCATGCCGAGGCGGTGCTGGCCGTGCGCGCGCTGGAAGGCATTGCCGAGCCGGTGTTCCATCACGGCGAAGTGGTGGGCCACAGGCGGCGCTATGACAGCAAGCTGCTGCTGGCCCATCTCGCGCGGCTGGACCGGCGCTGCGAGGCGCTGGATGCGCGGGCCAGGCATGGGGCGCCGGACGATGGGGAGGCATTCGATCTGCTGCTGGCCCGGCTGGGCGGGCTGGAAGAGGCCGAAGATGCGCTGCCCGCGCGCGACACCCATATCGAGCAGGCCGGAGCCGAGGCCGAGCGCGCGGCTTTGCAGGACGCCTTTCCGGGCGATTCCGGGGACGAGGATTTCGAACCCGGTTCCGAACCGGACAAGCCCGATTTGGCACCCGATGAGGACGAGGAAAGCGAGGGAGAGGATGCGACGGATTGGGATGGCACCGGCCCCGATCCGATCCTCGTCGCCGGGCAGGAAGCACGCGCCCGCGCCGGGGAGGAATGGGACGAGGCCCATGCGGCGCTGTGCATGCGGATCGACGTGCTCTGCGCGCGGATCGACGATCTCGACGAGGATGCCGAGGAAGTGAACCCCTTGCCGGAGAACCTGCCTTACGAGATCAAGAGCTGGCCCGCTTCCGCAGCGAAAGCCGGTTCCGCAGCTAAAGGATGTGTAACAGGTGTAACAGGCGGGCCGGCGGCTGCCGCCCGGATGCAGGCATCTGCGGTCCGCCCCTTCTCCTTGTATTGTCAGGTGGCAGGCGTATAGTTCGATATTCTCAGAGAAAAGGAACGGATCATGCGCATTGCGTTATTGACCGCAGTTGCTGCGGCAACACTTGTCGGCGGCTGCGCGACAGACGATGGCTATCACCGCGATGGCCGGGATCGTTATCGCGATTATGATTATAATCGCCCGGACCCGAGGTATAACGATTACGATCCCTCGCGTTATTATAAATCGGACCGGAAATATAGGGAGCATAAATTATCCCGGAACGATCGGGTCTATCGCGGCAGGGATGGCAAACTCTATTGCCGCCGCAGCGACGGGAGCACCGGGCTGATCGTGGGCGCATTGGCGGGCGGTGTGGCCGGCAACCTCATCGCGCCGGGCGAATCCCGGGTTCTGGGCACTCTGCTGGGCGCAGGCGTTGGCGCCATTATCGGCAATGAGATCGAAAAGGGTCAGGTGCGCTGCCGCTGAGCGGGCGATCTGCCTGATCCGAAGGGCTGGGCTGTCGTCCTCTCTCCTGGTCCCCCTTTGGCGGGGGCGGCAGCCCTTAATCGCCCAGCAGCGCGATGCTCACCTGGCCGCTGCCGGGGCCGATCAGCCCCAGTTCGCGGGCGGCGGCCTGGCTGACGTCGATCATGCGCTTGTGCGTGAAGGGCCCGCGATCGTTGATGCGGACCACCACGCTCTTGCCCGAGCCGGTATTGGTGACGCGCACCAGGCTGCCGAAGGGCAGGCTGGGGTGCGCGGCAGTGAAACCGGCGGGATCGAACTTCTCGCCACTGGCGGTGCGGCGGCCCTTGAATTCCTTGCCGTACCAGCTGGCCAGACCGGTGCCGATCGGCTCCCCGGCCTCCTCGTCGGCCCCGACGATATCGGCGGAGGGAACCGCAGCTGACTGATCGGGAAGGGTGAAGCCGCCTTCGAGCGCGCTCGACTGGACAGTTGCGGGGATCAGCATCGGCGCCGTCTGCGCATGGCCGGGAGCGCTGGCACCCAGCGCCGCCAGCAACAGCGCCGTGCCCGCACCGGCAATGCGGCGGAAAAGGGGGCGCCGGATGAGGAGGTGCCGCCCGAGCGGGGCTGGAAGGATCGTGCCGCGTTTCATCGAGGGCGGCGCATACAGCATCTGGTGGAGGAAGAAACCAAGGCCCCACATCTTGTCGCTGCCGGGCAACGCTTCACCGAGTCCGCGGGCAAATCTACGGTGAGTTGAGGGGGTTTCCACCGGCCGCGGAGGGATCGGGGACTGTCTGGAAGGTGCGAATCGGATGCCGAAAGGGCTGCGGCAGTGACGAAGAAGAAGGGGCGATGCGGATGGAAGGCAGCTCAAACGCAAATGAGGGCGGCATTGCTGCCACCCTCACTGCACCGGCTGCGATGACCGGCGTTTGGCGACCCCCGAGAGGGCGCTGTGTCGCCCGGCGCTCGCGCCGGCATCCGGTCCCGTCAGGCGGGGGATCGAGCCCGAAGGCACTCTCACTCCCGCCCGGCGGTTCCGCGGCCTTCCGGTCCGTTGGGGGCCCTGTACTTCACCTGGTTATGCACTGCCGAAGCCTTGCATTCCCATCCACACAGAGCCGGGCTTTCCGGCCAACCGATGGCTTGCCCCTCGCATCTCTTTCACTTGCTACGCGTCCATCCGGAGACTTTCGCGATGTTGCCAGCTTCCGATCAGCGTGGTTTTGACCATCGCCTCGAGAAGTGTCTTCCGAGTCCTCCACCGCTGGCGGCCTTGCGGCTTTCTGCGGTTTCGGTCCGGATTTCCCGTCTCGATGATTGGAAGGTGCGCTCAGGAACTGAGTCGTTCAAGCCGCGCAAGCCCGACTTATCCACTTTTGCCGCAATTGGCAGTGGATTAGTGTGGATAACTCCGCAATCCGTGTTGCGGTTGCGAAAGAACCCTGCTTTAGGGCGCGGTTTCGCTGCGCTGCCGCAAACCCCGCGCCCAGTGCAGGCTGACCGCCTAGCGGTCCCGCTGAGCGAGCAGCCGAAGGCGCAGAGCGTTCAGCTTGATGAAGCCCGCCGCATCCTTCTGATCGTAAGCGCCGGCATCGTCCTCGAAAGTGACGTGGCGTTCGGAATAGAGGCTGTTGGGGCTCTTGCGGCCCACCACATTGGCGCTGCCCTTGTAGAGCTTGAGGCGGACCGTGCCGGAAACCTTTTCCTGGCTGTGATCGATGGCGGCCTGCAGCATCTCCCGCTCGGGGCTGAACCAGAAGCCGTTGTAGATCAGCTCGGCATATTTCGGCATCAGCTCGTCCTTGAGGTGAGCCGCGCCGCGATCCAGCGTGATCTGCTCGATGCCGCGATGGGCGCGGGCATAGATCTCGCCGCCGGGGGTTTCATACATGCCGCGGCTCTTCATGCCGACGAAGCGGTTTTCCACCAGATCGAGGCGGCCGATGCCATGCTTGCGGCCCAGATCGTTGAGCGCGGCGAGCAGAGTGGCCGGGCTCATCGCCTCGCCATTCAGGGCAACGCCGTCACCCTTCTCGAAGTCGATGGTGATATATTCCGGAGTATCCGGTGCATCTTCCGGGTTCACAGTGCGCGAATAGACGTAATCCGGGGTTTCTTCCCACGGATCTTCCAGCACCTTGCCCTCCGAAGAAGTGTGCAGCAGGTTCGCGTCGGTGGAGAAGGGGCTCTCCCCGCGCTTGTCCTTCGGCACGGGGATCTGGTGCTCTTCAGCCCAGGCGATCAGCGCGGTGCGGCTGGTCAGATCCCATTCGCGCCACGGGGCGATGACCTTGATGTTCGGCTCCAGCGCATAGGCGGACAGCTCGAAGCGCACCTGATCGTTGCCCTTGCCGGTGGCGCCATGGGCCACGGCATCGGCGCCGGTTTCCCGTGCGATCTCGATCAGGCGCTTGGAAATCAGCGGGCGGGCGATGGAGGTGCCCAGCAGGTAATCCCCTTCATAGCGGGCATTGGCGCGCATCATGGGGAACACGAAATCGCGCACGAATTCCTCGCGCAGATCGTCAATATAGATGTGGTGATCGGGCACGCCCATCAGCTTGGCCTTGGCGCGCGCGGGTTCCAGTTCCTCGCCCTGGCCGAGATCGGCCGTGAAGGTGACCACTTCGCAATTGTAAGTGACCTGCAGCCATTTGAGGATCACGCTGGTGTCGAGGCCACCGGAATAGGCGAGGACGACACGCTTGATATCGGACATGGGCGGCTCCGGATAAGAGACTATGGAATCGCCCGGCGCTCTATGCGCCATCGCGCCCCGGTGCAAGGCGGGCGAGCAGGCGGGGCCAGTGGAAACCCAGCGCCAGCGCGCGGAAAGCATAGCCTGCCAGCAGCGCCAGCCAGATGCCGGTCGCTCCCAGCGGGCGCAGCAGCAGGTCGGTCGCGATATAGGCGGCAGTGGCGAAGATCGCCGCATTGCGCAGCGCGCGCCCCTCGGTGGCGCCGATGAACACCCCGTCGAGCAGCCATGAGGCGAGGCCGACCAGCGGCACAAGCGCCACGAACCGCAGGAGCGGGGCAGCCGAGGCGCGGACGGCTTCGCTGGTGGTCAGCAGGCGTACCAGCGGTTCGCCCGCAAGCAGGATCAGCGCGGTAAAGGCGAGGGCGGCGAGCAGGCACCATTCTGCCACCAGCCTCACTGCGCGCAGGAAATCGGCCCTTGAATGTGCGCCGATGGCGCTGCCCACGCGCTCTTCCGCAGTGAAGCAGAAGCCATCGAGCACGAAGGCGGTGATGGAGACGAATTGCATCAGCACCTGCTGCGCGGCCAATTGCTCTGCCCCGAGGCGGGCACCGGCATTGGTGAACCAGGTGAACAGGGTGAGCAGGGCGATGGTGCGGATCATCAGGTCGCGATTGACCGTGAACAGGCGGCCAAGCGCGGCCCGGTTGAGGATCGCATCGCGGTGAGGGGGGCTGCGCCAGACATCGCGGGTAAGCCACAGGCCGGTGGCGAGTGCAGTCCATTCTGCCAGCGCGGTGCCATAGCCGATGCCGCGCACCCCCATGTCCGCGCCCCACACCAGCGCGATATTGGCGGCCATGTTGACGCTGTTCATCACCAGTTGCAGCGCAAGGGCCGAGCGGGTGCGGCGCATGCCCAGCAGCCAGCCATTGATCGAATAGACTGCCAGCAGGGCCGGTGCTCCCCAAAGGCGCGCGTGGATGAAGGCGGCTGCCTCGCGGTCCAACGTCTCGCCGCTCGCCATGAGGGCCAGCGCGCCGGGCACCATCAGCCATTGCAGGGCGAAGAGGCCGAGACCCAGTACCCCTCCCAACAACACGCCGCGAGCGAGCAGGGCGTTGACCTCGCCGTCATTGTTCCCGCCTCGGGCCTGTGCGACCAGGCCGGTGATTCCCATGCGGAGGAAGCCGAAGGCCCAGACGAGGAAATTGACGATGGCGACGCCCAAAGCGACGGCTGCCAGTGCCAACGCATCGCCGGTCCGCCCGATCACGGCCGTGTCGACCAGGCCGACCAGCGGGATAGTCGCCTGGGCCAGCATGATCGGCCAGGCCTGAGCGAAGATCGCGCCGCGCGTCAGCGGTTCAGGGCGGCCGGCGGAAGGCATGGGCGCCCATTACATGGCCCCTGCGGAGTGACAAGGCGGGGCGGCTTACTCCGCGGCTTCGGTCTGCCGGGCGAGGTGCCATTCGGGCGCTTCGTCCAGTGCCATCAGCCGCGCGGCTTCTTCCGCAATGTAGTCCCGCGTCAGGGGCAGGGCGTCGCGGTTTTTCACCGACTGGAGGTGGAAGTTCACCATTCCGCCGGAAAGGAAGCTCTGCTCTGCTCCGGCGAGGTAGAACTGCCACATACGAAACAGGCGTTCGTCATAGAGTTCGACGATTTCCTTTTCATGCTGGCAGGTCCGACGGTACCATTCCGCCAGAGTATAGGCGTAGTGATAGCGCAGCACTTCCACATCGCCGACTTCCCAGCCGGTCCGCTCCATCGCGAGGACCAGCTCGCTCATCGCGGGGATATAGCCACCCGGGAAGATATATTTGCGAGTCCATTTATCGGTGGTCCCGCGTCCGCGGGCCCGACCGATCGTGTGAGTGAGCATGATCCCGTCATCGGCGAGCAGTTCATTGGTCTTGGCGAAATACTCGCCATAATGAAGTGCGCCGACATGTTCGATCATGCCCACGCTGGTAATGCGGTCGAACTTGTCCTTCACATCCCGATAGTCGCGCAATTCGAAGCGGACCTTGTCCGCCACACCGGCCGCCTCGGCCCGTTCGTTGGCGAATTTCACCTGATCGGGAGCGAGGCTGACGCCCAGCACTTCGCAACCGTAATGCCGGTTGAGATAGAGCGCGAGCCCACCCCAGCCGCAGCCGATGTCGAGGATTTTCATGCCCTCGCCCTGGCCCGGCCTGATCCGCAGCTTGGCCGCGATCAGGGCCAGCTTGTCCAGCTGGGCGCGTTCCAGCGAATTGGCCGGATTGCGGTAATAGGCCATGGTGTAGAAGCGTCCCTCGTCGAGGAATAGCTCGTAGAAGCGGCGGGTGAGATCGTAGTGATGCACTACGTTCTTGCTGGCCTTGACGCGCAGATTGACCCCGTCGAGCCGGGCGGCCACGAAATCCAGCCCGCGCCGCATCGGGTTGGGCGGCTTCAGCCCCTTGCGCCCGGCATTGCGCGTTACCAGCAGGATCATGTCGCGGATGTCGTGGGGTGGTTCCACCACCAGCCTGCCGTCCATATAGGCTTCGCCCGCGCCGACATCGGGGTGGCGGGCGATATGCATCGCGGTGTCCTTGTCGGTCAGCCGGATGCAAACCGGCTCTTCCGCCCGGTCCCCGAAATCGTAGGTCCGTCCGTCATAGTCAGTAATGACCAGGCGTCCTTCGCGGATCACCTGCCTAAGCAGTTTTTCGAGCAGCCACATGGGCTTTCTCCCCTTGCCAGTTACGGCGTCCCCACAGGGGAACATGGAATCGGGTGGTAGGCCCTGTCAATCGGGCCCTGTTAATCGGCATTTGGCACGCCATCAGATTCCCGCATACCATTGATAGCCCGTGCGATCTTCCCAATAACCGCCCTTGCCGGCGCCGATGGTTTCCAGGCTGGAGACTGCTTCGATTCCAATGAGATATTTGGCGTGCTTGTAACCCAGCTGACGCTCGATCCGCATTCTCAGCGGGGCGCCGTTCTTCACCGGCAACGGCTCGCCATTGAGGGTATGGGCGATGATCGTCTGCGGGTGAAAGGCATCGATCAGGTCGACGCTTTCATAATAGGCGCTGCCGTTCAGCATGTCGGCGCAATGGAACACGATGAGGCGCGCTTCGGGCCTGACCCCGGCCTGTTCGAGGATGTGGGAGAGCTGCGGCCCGGTCCACTGGCCGATGGCGCTCCATCCTTCCACGCAATCGTGGCGAGTGATCTGGGTGCGCTGGGGCAGGGCTTTCACATCCTCCAGCGAAAGCGAGAGCGGTGTGGAAACGAGGCCGGTCACTTCCAGCCGCCAGTCGGCAAAGCCTGCCGCGACATGCGCCTTATAGGCATCTTCCTGCGGATCGGTGGTGCCATTGCCGCGAAAGACGGGAGAGATATCCTCCAGCGAGAACTCCGGTGCCAGCGCCTTGCGGCGGCCCAGCAGATCGTGCAGCCCCTTGTTCCAATCCTCGACCGAGGACAGCAGCGAGGAAACCGGCCCGCTTTCCGCCAGCTTCGAACAGCCCGTGGCGAAGAAGGCGATGGAACCGGCGAGGAGAGATCGGCGCTTCATGGCGTGTTCTCCTTCATGCGCCCGCCGGTGATCATGTCGCGAATCTGGCTGATCGGGCCGGACAGCAGCACCAGCACCAGATGGAGCGCGAGGAAGCCGATCAGCGTCCAGGCACACAGGAAATGGATCGAACGCGCGCTCTGGCGGCCGAAGAAGATGTCCAGCAGCCAGGGCCAGTTGGCATCCATTCCCGGGCTCATGGCGACGCCGGTGAAGATCATCAGCGGCAGGAGGATGAAGATCACCACGCCATAGCTGAGCTTCTGGAGGAAGTTGAACTTGGTGTCGCCGTGTTCGAAATCCAGTTTCAGATGCTTCACGATATCCGTACGGATCGCGCCCCAGCGCCATTCATTCAGGCGGGTGACGAGATCGCGGATGAAATGCCGGTTCGCCAGCGATGCCAGCATGAACAGCAGCAGGCCGAAGGCGAAGGGCCAGGCGAACAGCAGGTGCCACAGCCGCGCTTCGGCCAGGCTGTAATGGCCGGGGATCGTTATCCAGTCCGGAAAGCGGATCAGATGGAGCCAGGCATCTGCCCGCTCGAAGCCATATTCGCCCCAGTAAAGACGCGGATGGGCGTTGGAGATGCCAAGGCCGGACATGAACAGCACCACCAGGCAGATGGCGTTCAGCCAGTGCCACAGGCGCGTGGGCAGGGCATGCTTCTTCTGCGGGGGGCGCTTCTTCAAGGCCTCTCCTCCTCGCGGGCAAGATAGAGCACATCGCGGGGCTGCGAAAGGAGATGCTGTCCGGAATCGACAAACAATGTCGTGCCGCTTTCCAGCCAGCCCTGGGCCAGGAAAAAGGCCGCGTCGGCCACTTCCTGTGCGTCGGTCAGGCGGTGCAGCAAATTGAGCTTGCCCGAAAGCTCGAACTCCTGCGGCGTCTGGTCGTGGCTGGGCAGGATCGCGCCGGGGGCAAGGCCATAGATCCTGTCGCGCCCGCGCCGGTCGGCCATGGCCAGCATGGGGATCGTGGCGGCAAGCGCGTGCTTGCTCATGGTGTAGGAGAAGAAATCCGGGTTCGGATTGGCCAGCTTCTGGTCGGTGATGTCGATCACCCTGCGCCCGGCGGGGGAGCGGGCATTGGCGAGGAAGGCCTGCGACATGCGCACCGGCGAGACGGCATTGATCCGCATCGAAAGGCGGCTGGTTTCGGGGTCGAGCCCGCTGGCCTCGTCCGGCACGAAAATCGAGGCCGAATTGACCAGCACCCGCCACTCCGGCAGCCGCGCGGCGAGGTTCTCGATCATCGCGATCGCAGCTTCGCTGTCGATCAGGTCGCACACCACCACTTCGGCCGAGGGCAGGGCCGCGGCCAGCGCGTCTGCCTCGCGGCGAGAACGGTTGCAGTGGATCACCACATGCCAGCCTTCGGCTGCAAAGCGCCGCACGATCGCCGCGCCGATCCGCTTTCCGCCGCCGGTTACAAGGACTGCCGGCTGCGTCATGAGGTCAGGGGGGTGTTACACATGTTACACTGTCCTTTAGGGCAAAAATTCCGGCTGAATTCCGGAGGTTGGCCGAGGCGTGAGGACAGGGCGGAGACAGGGGTAGGGAGGGGCTGCATCACTGCGCCGTTGGACCATATTTCGGCCGTGTAGGAAAGGTGGGATTAGGGGCAGGGGGAAATCTACACCTACACCGTTCGTCCTGAGCCTGTCGAAGGACACGCGCCAAAGCCAGCCCCAAATCCGGATCAACTCTGCCTGTTACGGGACAGCAGTTTGATCCGCTCCCAATCTCCCGCAATCAGCGCCTCGTTCTTGGCCCGGCTCCATCCCTTGATACGGCGTTCCGCAGCAAGTGCTTCTTCCCGGGTGGGAAATGTTTCGCACCACACCAGCGTTACCGGCCTGCGAGCCGCAGTGTATCCATCGATCAGGCCGGTCTGGTGCTGGGCGATGCGCGTCTCGAGGTTGTCGGTGTGGCCTGCGTAATAGGAGCCATCATTGCAGTGCAGGAGGTAGGCGTAGAAGTCCATTGCGTGGGGTCGATCTTTGCGCGCGTCCTTCGACAGGCTCAGGACGAACGGGAGGATATGTCTTTAATCAGCGCCACCCCCTCAACAGCCCCCCACCCGATTGGCGTGCCCTTCGATGAACACTCGCTCGCGGCCGCCCAGTCCATCGGTTTCGAGGATGATATCGCCCGAAAATCTGTACGAGGTCGAGCCGGTCGTGACCCCAAGAGTGGAATCCGCGATGGAGCCATGGCAGCTCAAACTGACCGAGGACCTATTAGGCGCCGAGCCGGTGCAGCCGTTGCTCCCGCTGATCTGCTGGGCGATGATGCGGCCTAGATTGTCGTCCTTCTTGCTCCGGTCGATGCAGAATGTTCCGCTGTTATTCAAGGTTCGGGCGCGCATCGAGTAGGAATAGAGCCCCGGCGCCAGCCCGCTGGCGGTCTGGATCGCGCCTCCGCCCTGCGGAGTTTCGCCCAGTCCATAGGCGCCGATCGCCAGCCTGGTATACATGCGGATATGGGCCTGGATATTGGCCGCTGTCACGCCTCCTCCCAGGCTCACATAAGTGACAGGCTCAATCGTCTTCTGGTTGAAGAAGGTCATGGAATTGGGATGGACGCGGGTGAAAGACTGGGAATCGTTCAGGCTGCGCGCATAGGCGGCCAGATCCCCCGCCGCGACAAAGGGCGGGTTGGCGGGCGTTATCTGGAAGGCGGTGCAATACCATTGCCCGCCTTCTTTGGTGCATTCCGTGCTGCGGAGGGCGATTTGCAGTTTCGGCCCATCGCGCGCTTCGATCACCGCCCTGGGGCTGGCATCATCGGCGACGTAGCCGCTGACCCAGATATAACCCATATCCTCGACCAGTTCGCGCATCTGCGCCAGATCGAATTCCCCGATCAGTTTCGGCCCCGGCGCCGCGCCCAGCAGCAGCATGGAGGCGAGGGCAGGCAGGATGCGGATTGCCTTGTTCATCGCGCGCTCCTCAATTCGCGGCCAGCATCTTGGCCAGATCGGCCACATTGCCATTCATCTTGTGAATGTTGACCGCCAGCGCCACGAGGGTCATCCCGCCTTCCAGCAGCACCAGCCGTTTCAGCGCCACCCAATCGTCCTTCATCACCACCGCCACGCCCACGCGTTCCTCGGTGTTGAACTGGTCCACCACCTGCTGGACCCCGGGTTTGCCGCTGGTCTTGATCGCGGCCATGATGTTGACCGCCTCGCACAGCCTGGCGCCGCCCTGCGCTGGGGGCGGGTTGCATTCCGCGCCGCCCACCACAAGCGGCACTCCGCTGCCTGCCTCCACCACCAGCACTTCGCCGACAGCGTTCGACGGCGATGCGGTGACAGTCCAGCCCATCTCGCCTGCCGCCCAGCGGATCGCTTCAGGGTCGTAATGGTCGATGATTTCGTCGCCCCGGTCGGTCTGGGCGAGGGCCGTTGCCGGGGCCAGCGACAGGGCGGATGCGAGAAGTGCTGCCAGATGCAGCCTGGGGCGGAACGCGCGGGTTCGTGACATGGTGCAGATCCATATGTGGCATGCGGCATGGGCTCAAGGGAATCGCCTGGGGGTATCTTTCGTGCCTGTCACTCCCACGTTCAGGGGAGGGCACGTTCAGGGGAGGGCACGTTCAGGGGAGGGGAGGATATTTCAATTGCCCGCCCGCATCGCCGCCCGTTCCCGCCATTCGGGCGAGAGTGCGTCCAGACCGGCAAGTTCCGCCAGTTCGCCGGCATCCGCGCCCTTGTGGAACATCAGGGCAAAAACCCGCGCCACGCTCCAGCCCTTGTGGCCGGGGCTCTCCAGCACAAGCGCATCGCCGGCCGCCGCTACGCCCGGTTCCACCACCCGGTAATACCACCCGCAGCGGCCGCTTTTCAGCACGCTGGCGGTGATGCCCTTGCGCTCGAACTTGTGGTCGATCTTCCAGCAGGGCTGGCGGCCCTGGCTTACTTCCACCAGCGCGCTGCCCAGGCGGAAGCGGTCGCCGATCAGCACGGTTGTTTCGGTAAGGCCAAGGGTGGAGATATTCTCCCCGAAGGCGCCCGGCGCACTCAGCAGGGGGTGATCGTCCAGCTCGCCGCGCCAGCCGGCATAATGATCCAGCGGATAGTGATGCACCGCCATATGGGTGCCGCCGTGATGCACGCGGTCGGCCTGTTCATCTCCCTCCAGCCCCATCGGGCCGACGGAAACAGGGCCCGGCGCGGGCTGCTTGGCGATGGCGCTTTTCTCTTCGCCGCGGAAGGGCACGGCCCTGCCGGTGAGGATGGCTTCGATCCGGTACGCCATGAGCAGAACTCCCGCAAAAATTCCCGAGCCCTTTCGCGCGTTTCTTGCGCCAGATCAATTCGCCGCCCGGCGAGATCGTTAGATTGATGAAATATCAATGAAGTTGGAGAGTCGCCTTGGCCCATTATCCCCACACGCCCGGCTTTACCGGAGTGCTCCGTCCCGTTCGCCTCGAAGGCGATATTCTCGATGTGGAGATCGAGGGCGAGATTCCTTCCCAGCTCAACGGCACGTTCCACCGGGTTCATCCCGATGCGCAATTTCCGCCCAAATTCGAGAATGACCAGTTCTTCAATGGCGATGGCATGGTCAGCATGTTCCATTTCCACGACGGCAAGGTGGATTTCCGCCAGCGCTATGCCCAGACCGACAAATGGAAGGTCGAGCGCGAGGCGGGCCGATCCCTGTTCGGCGCCTATCGCAATCCGCTGACCGACGAGGACAGCGTGAAGGGCATGATCCGGGGCACGGCCAACACCAATGTGATGGTCCATGCCGGCAAGCTCTATGCGATGAAGGAAGACAGCCCCTGCCTGATCATGGACCCGCTGACGCTGGAGACGCAGGGTTATACCGACTTTGGCGGCAAGATCGAGAACCAGACCTTTTCCGCCCATGCCAAGATCGATCCGGTAACGGGGAATTTCTGCAATTTCGGCTATGCCGCCACGGGCCTGTTCACCACCGATTGCAGCTATTTCGAGATCGATCCGGACGGCAATGTGCTGTTCGAGACCTTCTTCACCGTGCCCTATTACTGCATGATGCACGATTACGGGCTGACGCAGGATTACGCGATCTTCCACATTGTGCCCTGCACCGGCAATTGGGACCGGCTGAAGGCGGGCAAGCCGCATTTCGGCTTCGACAAGACCCTGCCGGTCTATCTGGGCATCCTGCCGCGCGGCAGCGGGGTGACCAACAAGGATATGCGCTGGTTCAAGGCGCCCAAGAACATCTTCGCATCCCATGTGATGAACGCCTTCCAGGACGGTACGAAGATCCATTTCGATATCCCACAGGCCGAAGGGAACAGCTTCCCCTTCTTCCCCGATATCCATGACGACAGCTTCGATCCGGTGGCCGCGCTGCCCTATCTCCACCGCTGGACAGTGGACCTGGGATCGAATGGCGAGGACTTTGAATCGGTCGAGAAGCTGACTGACTGGATCGACGAATTCCCCCGCATCGACGAGCGCTATGTCGGCCAGCCCTATCGCCATGGCTGGGGGCTGGTGATGGACCCGGAAATGCCGATGGAGTTTCTGCGCGGGCGCGCCTCGGGCTTCAAGATGAACAAGATCGGCCATTGGGACCATGCCACCGGCAAGCAGGATTACTGGTGGGCCGGGCCGCAATCGATCATCCAGGAACCGTGCTTCGTGCCGCGCAGCGCCGACAGCCCGGAAGGCGATGGCTATATCATCGCGTTGGTGGACAATCTGATCACCAATTACAGCGATCTGGTGGTGCTGGACGCGCTGCATATGGGCGAAGGCCCGATCGGCCGCGCCAAACTGCCGATCCGCATCCGCTCCGGCCTGCATGGCAATTGGGCGGACGCTTCGAAACTACCCAGCTGACGAAATTACGAGTGGGGCAGGGAAGGCCGCGTTTCCGAAAGGGGGCGCGGCCTTTTCCATGAAGTCCCGTCGTCCCGGGCTTGTCCCGGGACCGCTGGCCGCCTGGCGCGTTCCCGCCACCGATCCCGGCTTTCGCCGGGATGACGCAAGGGGGAACGGGTGCCCTTACGCCGCCACTGCTTCCTGCCCGATATCCAGTCTGCCCAGCACTGTCGCCTTGCTCAGATCCAGCCCATAGAGCTTGGCCGCATTGCCGCCGACGATCTTCTTCACGTCTTCCGGGTTCATATGGCCCATGGTGCGGGCGATAGTGGCCTGACTGTTGGGCCAGATCGAATCCGGGTGCGGATAGTCGCTGGCCCACAGGAGATTGTCCGGCCCCCAGAATTCGAGCAGCCGCATCGCGGTGGGGCTCTGCTGGAAAGTGCCGTAAACCTGCCGCTGGAACACTTCGGACGGCTTCATCTTGTGCGGGATGCCGCCCTTGTCGTCCC
>DATJDU010000050.1:0-46080 GCA_035497315.1 Sphingomonadaceae bacterium | reverse complement strand
GCCACGCTGACCCAGCCGCGCGCGGCGCATTCGCTGCATGCGTATTTCCTGCGCGCCGGCAACATCGAGGCGCCGATCGTCTACCACGTGGACCGCACCCGTGACGGCGGCAGTTTCTCGGTGCGGCGGGTGACCGCGATCCAGCACGGCAAGGTGATCTTCTTCTGCGCGGCCTCGTTCCAGGACGAGGAGGCCGGCGCGGAGCACCAGCTGTCGATGCCGGAAGTACCCAAGCCCGAAGACCTGGAGCCCGCGCCGGCGATCCCGCCGGAGAAACTCGCCCTGCTGCCGACCAAGGTGCAGCGCTGGCTGGATCGCGCCGGCCCGTTCGAGTTCCGCCACGTCTATCCGCGTGATGAACTCGACCCGCCCAAGCGCCCGCCGTTCCAGCAGGTCTGGTTCCGCCTGACCGAAA
Source organism: Sphingomonadaceae bacterium (assembly GCA_035497315.1). GTDB lineage: Bacteria > Pseudomonadota > Alphaproteobacteria > Sphingomonadales > Sphingomonadaceae > Andeanibacterium. The sequence goes on along the minus strand of DATJDU010000050.1, from coordinate 45,665 downwards.
AGGTCGGCGATGCGCCCGAGCTGCACCGCGCGCTGCTGGCCTACGCCAGCGATTTCCACCTGCTCGGCACCGCCACCTTCCCGCACGGCATCAGCTACTACCAGCCGGACGTGCAGATGGCCTCGCTCGACCACGCGCTGTGGTTCCACCGCAGCTTTCGCGCCGACGACTGGCTGCTGTATTCGATCGACAGCCCCAGCGCACAGGGCGCGCGCGGGTTGGCGCGCGGGCAGATCTTCGACCGCAGCGGGCGATTGATTGCCAGCACCGCGCAGGAAGGCATGATCCGGCCCGTCAAGGGCGAGCCGAAAGTCTAACCCACATTCTCATTCCAGGCAGCGCAGCCACAATGAACCTGCTCGCACCCCTTGCTATATTTTTGTAAATATAGCACTCCATATTCCGTCATATATAGCCCTTCACCATGCAGTGGAGGGCGTTTTTGCAATGAGGGAAAACCGGACAATGAAACTGCGCCTGCTGGCTTCGGCCTGTCTGATCGCCTACCTGCCTGCCGCCGCTCACGCTGAAGAAGCCGCCGCCGAACAGGCGGACAATACCTTCACTCTCGGCCAGATCGTGGTCTCCAGTTCCAGACCCGAAGGCATTGCGGTGACCAGCGAGACGATGACGGCAGAGGCGATCGAAGCCTTCAATCGCAATCATCTTGACGACGCAGCCAATCTGATGCCCGGCGTGTCCGCATCGAACAGCGGCGGTTCGCGCAATGAACGGCTAATCTATGTGCGCGGCTTCGACCGTTTTCAGGTTCCGCTCTCCATCGATGGCATCCGCGTCTATCTGCCTGCCGATAACCGGCTGGATTACGGCCGCTTCCTGACGCCCGACGTATCCGAAATTCAGGTCGCCAAGGGTTATGCCTCGGTGCTCGACGGGCCGGGGGCGATGGGCGGCGCGATCAATCTCGTCACCCGCAAGCCCACGAAGGAACTGGAAGTGGAAGCGCGCGGAACGCTGGAGCTTGACCGGGATGCCGATTACGCCGGCTACAGCGCCTTCGCCCTGCTCGGCACGAAGCACGACCAGTGGTATGCGCAGGCCAGCTACGCCCGCACCTTCCGCGATCACTGGGACTTGCCGGGCGATTTCACGCCCACTGCCACGGAAGATGGCGGCGAACGCGATTTCAGCCGCACCGAAGACTGGCGCGTAAACGCCAAGATCGGCTTCACTCCCAATGCGACCGACGAATATTCGATCAGCTACACACGGCAGGAAGGATCGAAGAATGCGCCGCTGCATATTTCGGATTCGCTCAGCAGCCAGCGCTACTGGAGCTGGCCCTACTGGAATATCGAGAGCTTCTATTTCCTGTCCACCACGGCCCTCAGCGACAATCTGACGCTGAAGACCAAGCTCTATCACAACAGCTTCGACAACCTTCTGCGCGGCTTCGACAACCGCAACCAGAACAGCCAGACGCTGACGGCGGGCAAGGTGTTCAACAGCTGGTACGAGGACAAGGCCTATGGCGGCACCGTCCAGTTGGACTACACAACCGAAAGCAACCGGCTGGGCCTCGCCTTCCACTACCGCCGCGACGAGCACAGCGAATATTCGCAATATTTCCCGACCGGCTACATCGAACCCCCGCAGGCCGATGACGAGGACACGTTCAGCGTCGCGATCGAGGATCGCCTGCAGATCAGCCCCTCGCTCAGCGTAACCGGCGGCTTCAGCTATGACTGGCGCAAGCTCTACACGGCCGAGGAATTCACGCTGAACGGCACGCGCGATGGCGGGACGTTGTTCAGCTATCCGCTGGCCAATGCCGATGCCTGGAACGCGCAGGGCCGCGTGGACTGGACACCGGATGCGGATACTGCCCTGCACCTTTCGCTCAGCTCGCGCACCCGTTTCCCTACCATCTTCGAACGCTTCAGTTCGCGCTTCGGCGGGGCGACCTCCAATCCCGACCTGAAGAGCGAACGCGCGACCAATCTGGAACTGGGTGGATCGAAGACCTTCGGTGCCGTGAAGCTGGAAGGCGCGGCCTTCTATTCCTGGCTGAATGACGCGATCGTCTCCTTCCCCTTCATTTATAATAACACCCCGGTCAGCCAGAGCCGCAATGTCGGCAAGGGCGAGTATTACGGCGCGGAACTGGCAGTGAGCGCACAGGCAAGCGCAACATTGAGCCTCGGCGCGAACTACACCTGGACGCAGCGGGACTTCACCGATCCCTCCATCCCGGCCTTCGAGGCTACGGGCGTTCCCACTCACAAGGCTTTCGCCTGGGCCGAATGGCAGCCCCTTGCCGGGCTGAGCATCCTCCCTTCCGTGGAAGTCGCGTCCGATCGCTGGACAGTGAACACTGCAGGCACGCTCTATTACAAGACCGGCGCCTATGTTCAGGCCAATCTGCGCGTCGATTACGAAGTGATCGATGGGGTCACGCTGGGCGCCGGAGTGCGCAACCTGTTCGACGATAATTACACGCTGGTGGACGGTTTCCCCGAACCCGGCCGCAGCTTCTTCCTCACGGCTCGCGCGAGCTATTGAGGAATTATCTGACCGCCATGTCACATTGAGGGGTGGCTGCATCGTCACATCGCTGTCTCCAACGAAGAAAGGAAACAGCGATGAGCAGCCGCCCCCACCCCTACGCCGTAGCGCCGAAGATGATGCAGGATTATCTGGAGTTCTCCACCCGCATCGCGGAAAGCGGGCTTGAGCATAGTCTGCTCGAACTCGTGAAAATCCGCACATCTCAGATCAATGGCTGCGCCAATTGCCTGAACATGCATACGTCCGATGCCCGCAAGGCGGGGGAGACCGAGCAGCGCCTCCATTTGATCGCTGCATGGCACGATGCCCCATGCTACACAGATCGCGAACGCGCCGCCTTCGCCTGGACGGATCACATCACCCTGATTGCCGAAAGGCGTGCACCCGATGAGGTCTATGCCGAACTGGATGCCCATTTCGACAAGGAAGAACAAGTGCAGCTGACCATGGCGATCATTGTCATGAATGGCTGGAACCGGCTGGCGGTCGGCTTCGACATGTTCGACCCGAAGCGCGGCTGGTAAGTACAGTGCCTGCGCACACCCCGGCCGCCTTCGAACAGCATCGCCCGATGTTGCTGCGCGTCGCCTATCGGATGCTCGGCTCCATGGCCGATGCGGAGGATATGGTGCAGGAAGCCTGGCTGCGCTGGGCGCGGACAGACAGGGAAGCGGTGGAAGTGCCCGCCGCTTTCCTGCGCCGCGTCGTCACGCGCCTGTGCCTTGACCAGCTCAAATCCGCCCGCGCCCGGCGGGAGGACTATTCCGGGCCGTGGTTGCCCGAGCCCGTGCTGGACGAGGAGCCGGAGGACGATGTCACCCTGCCCCTGATGCTCGCGCTCGAACGGCTCTCCCCGCTGGAGCGGGCGGCCTTCCTGCTGCACGACGTGTTCGGGGAAAGCTTCGAGAGCATCGCCGGATCGCTCGGCCGCGACGCCGCTGCATGCCGCCAGCTTGCCACGCGGGCGCGGCGCAATGTGCAGGCGGAGCGGGCGCGCTTTCCCGTCCAGCGCGAAGAAGGCCGCCAGATCGCGGAAGCCTTCTTCGACGCATCGCGCAGCGGCGATGTCGCCGGGCTGAGCACTCTGCTCGCCGATCAGGTGAGCTTCTATTCCGATGGCGGCGGCAAGCGTCCCGCCGTGGCGCGCGTGCTGCGCGGCCGCGCCATCGTCTCCCGCGCGCTGGCGGCCATTGCCCGTTTGACCAACATGGGGTTCACCGGCCCGGCCCGGCCACAGCTGATCCAATATGGCTTCATCAACGGGTTGCCCGGTTTCGTGACGCAGGAAAGCGACGGCGAAATCCAGACCACTGCCCTGCTGCTGGAAGAAGGCCGTATCCGGGCGATCTATGTGATGCGCAATCCTGACAAGCTGCAGGGCCTCAAGGCCCGGCTGCACTGATCAGGCCGGTCGCAAAACCCCTTCCTCCGTCACTACCGCATCCATCGGTATGTCATAGGATTGCGGACAGATCGTGGGGATCGCCTGCGCGGTATAGCCCACGCCGAACAGGCGCGGCTTGTGCGGCAGCAGCGCGGCCAAAGTCCGGTCGAAGAAGCCGCCGCCATAGCCCAGGCGATAGCATTGCGGATCGTAGCCCACGACGGGGGCTATCGCGATATCGGGCACCACTTCGGCGCCATCGGCCGGAATGGGAATGTTCCACACGCCGCGTTCCAGCCGGTCGCCCGATTGCCACTGGCGGAACACCAGCGGGTGCGCCTTCTTCACCACAACCGGCAAGGCCGTGATCGCGCCCTTTTCCCGCAGCCGGGCCAGCAAGGGCTTGAGGTCCGGTTCACCGCGAAACGGCCAATAGGCGCTGACGACCAGCCCTGCCGGATTGCCGATCAGTTCCTCCAGATGGGCGGCCACACGCTCGCCCAGTTCGGCCCTCTCTGCCGCCGGGATCGCCATCCGCTGGGCAATCAGCCGTTCGCGCCGGGCCTCGCGCCAGCCCTTGAGATCGCCCGGCCCGTCCAGCCCCGCGAAAACAGGATCGACCTCGCCCAGTGAACAGGGCGATGATGCCGGCTCGCGTAGTTCCTCATCGGCCATGCAATGCCTCCTCTCACCCGCTGGGGTGATAGAAATCATAGATCGTCTGCGCCACGGCGGCACTGACGCCGGCGGCCCGCTGCAAATCCTCCAGCGAGGCGGCCCGCACCTTGCTGGCCGTTCCAAAATGCAGCAGCAAGGCGCGTTTTCTTGCCGGGCCGATACCGGGGATTTCATCCAGCGGCGAAGCGGTTATCGCCCGGCTGCGCTTGGCCCTATGCGCACCGATGACATAGCGGTGAACCTCGTCCCGCAGACGCTGGAGGTGGAACAGCAGCGGGGAGTTCACCGGCAGCATCTTCTCCCGCCCATCGGGGAAGTGGAACACTTCGCGCCCCTCGCGCCCGTGATGCGGGCCCTTGGCAATGGCGATCAGGGCCACATCCTCGATCCCCAACTCCTCCAGCGCATCCTTCACCGCATTCATCTGCCCCTTGCCACCGTCGATCAGCACGAGGTCCGGCCAATTCTCGCCGTCGCGATCCGGGTCTTCCTCCTGCGCGCGGGAGAAGCGCCTTGTCATTACTTCGCGCATCATGCCGTAATCGTCATCGGTCTGCGCGGTCTTGATGTTGAACTTGCGATACTGGTTCTTGATGAAGCCTTCCGGCCCGGAAACCACCATCGCGCCCACGGCCTTGGTGCCCTGAATATGACTGTTGTCATAGACCTCGATCCGCTCGGGCGGCTCCGGCAGTTCGAGGAAATCGGCCATTTCGCGCAGGATCTTCGCCGTGGTGCTGCTTTCGGCCATGCGCCGGTCCAGCGCCTCCACCGCATTGCGCGATGCCTGGTCGATCAGACGCCGCCGGTCACCGCGCTGGGGGATGGAGATTTCCACCCTGTGCCCGCTGGCGCTGGCCAAAGCCTCCGCCAGCAGTTCTGCCCCTTCCATCTCGCGATCTACCAGCACGAGGCGTGGGGGCGGCACTTCCTCGTAGAATTGTGCGATCACGCCCGCCAGAACCGCGTCTTCCTCCACCCCTTCGGTATGGGCCGGGAAGAAGGCGCGGTGGCCCCAATTCTGGCCGCCACGAATGAAGAAGGCCTGCACCGCCACATGGCCGCCCTTCACGGCCATGGCGAAGACATCCGCCTCGGCAATGCCGGCGGCGTTGATCGCCTGGCTGCCCTGAATGGCAGTGGCCGCACGCAGCCGGTCGCGCAGCATGGCCGCGCTTTCGAAATCAAGCGCCTCCGCCGCCGCTTCCATCTGCTGCTGGATTTCCTGCTGCACGGCAGTGGATTTGCCGCCAAGAAAATCCTTCGCCTGGCGGACGAGTTCGCCATAGCCCTCCTCGTCGATCCGGCCCACGCAGGGGGCAGAGCAACGCTTGATCTGATAGAGCAGGCAAGGTCGATCGCGTCGGGTAAAAAAGCTGTCAGTGCAGGATCTTAACAGAAACAGCTTCTGCAGCGCATTAATCGTGGAATTGACCGATCCGGCACTGGCGAAGGGACCGTAATAGTTCCCCTTGGCCTTCCTCGCCCCGCGATGCTTGGTGATCCGGGGGAAGTCGTGATCCGCGCGCAGCAGGATGAAGGGGAAGCTCTTATCGTCGCGTAGCAGGACGTTGTAGGCAGGGCGGAAGCGCTTGATCAGCTGGGTTTCCAGCAGCAGCGCCTCGGCCTCGCTATTGGTGGTGACGATCTCCATGCTGCGGGTCTGGCTGACCATCCGCCGCAGCCGGTTCGTCAGCCGGTCCACCTGGGTATAATTGGCTACGCGGTTCTTCAGCGCCCGCGCTTTGCCTACATAGAGCACGTCACCCCGCGCATCGAGCATCCGGTAAACGCCTGGCTTGGGTTTGAGCACTTTCACCATGGCCCGGATCGCAGCCACGCCCGCCTCGATATCCGGCTGGGCCGAGCGCACGGTATAGGCCGCCCGCTCCTCATTGAAGCGTTCGGCCCCTCGGGGATCGTGGGGTGTTCCGGCGGGAGTTTTGCTCATGCAGGCCAGATAGGAAAATCGGAGAAAAAGGGAACAGCCGATGCCCCGATGGGCACCGAAGTTGACACTGTTGACACGGTAGCGACCCGCAACTCCCACTCTTCCCCACACAGCCCCGAACAGCCGGAAAAACGCGCGATGGAAGGCTCTGGCCGGATCATCCCGCGCTTATGGCAAGCGTGCGCCAAGTAGGAAAACGAAAAGCAGAGAGGCCGCCGCTCACTCCGAGCGGCGGCCTCTCAAATTTCCGGCGATCCCGTGGGACCAGCCCGATCAGAACATCTTGCGGAATTCGATCGAGAAGGTCCGGCCCTGCGGATCGAGGAAGCCCCTCTGATAGCGCAGCGGCACATCGCCGTTGGAATCCGTCACCGTGCGATAGCTGTCGAACACATTGTCCACCCCGATGGAGAAACGGCTGCCTTTCAGGAACGGCACCGCTTCCACCAGCTTGGGCTGCTGGCCCAGATCGGCAAAGGCGCGCAGGTCCAGCTTGGCAAGGCTGCCGAATTCCAGGTCAGTGCTGCCCGGAAGGCCTGTGCCGTCGATCCGGCTGGAGCCCGAATAGCTGGCCGAATAGCGCATGCCGAAACCACGATAGAACAAGCCGCCCACCAACTGGGCCGAATGGCGCACAACGCCGCTGCCGGAGAGGGAAGCGCCATTCAGCTGGTCCAGCACAGGCAGGCCCTCGGCGATCAGCACCTGGTTTTCGAGTTCGAGCGTATAGGTCAGGTTCGCGAACCAGCGCCCGCGTCCGTCACCGCCGCCCGGACCACCCGGCCCGCGGAAGCCGCCTCGTCCGCCGCCCGGCGGGGGACCGCCAGCCGGGGGCGGGCCACCGGCACCGCCGGCAGGGGGCGGACCGTCCTGAGCGCCGCCCTGGGCCCTGCCCTGGCCGCGTCCCTGGCCCGGCCCATCGCTGCTGCACACGCGCTGTTTGAACTGGGCGAATTTCTCCGGGTCCAGCTTGCCGTCCGCGCCGCGCAGATTAGCCTGGATCGGCTCAGGCAGGCTTGCCAGATCCGGCACTTCCTTGCTGTCGGGCGCGCAGAAACGCTGGCGCATCTCGGCAAAGCGTGCGGGATCGAAACCACCCTGAGGGCCATCGCCGCTGCAGATGCGTTGCTTGGTCTGGGCCAGCTTTTCCTGATCGATCGTGCCATCCGGCTTGAGCAGGTTGGCTCTCATCTGCTCGGGCATCGCGGAGATGTCGGGCGTGGTCGCACCATCGGCGCAAAGCTGCTGGCGAAGCTGGGCAAATCGCTCAGGATTGAAGCCGCCGGGGCCACCCGGCCCTGCGGCCTGCGCGCCCTGAGCGCCACCGCTCTGAGCCCCGCCCGGCCCGCCGCCCTGCCCACCGGCAGTGGCATTGCGCGCCATGGCAAAGGGGCTGTTCGCCCCCGCATTTGGGTTGGCCTTGCCGAACGGGCCGGAAAGATTGAGGCCGAACCGCAGGCGGGAAGAACGCTGGCTGTCGAATGTCACCGGCCGCTGATCGATCGAGACAAGCTGCCCCGTGATCATGTCCCGCGTCACGCGATCCGGAAAGGCTGCTTCGATCGCCGGTGTGAGCAGCGGGAAAGAGGCGCTGACATCGTTTGAGCGGTTGCGGTTATATTCCACCGAGATGCTGGAATTGTTCAGGAAGGGCAGGTCCCAGAAGGCGGCGACGCGGATATCGCGCTGCTTTTCCTTCTGCAGATCGGCATTGCCCCCGCCGATGACCGTGGCCAGCACTGTCTGGCCGAGCGTGAAATCATAGGTCGGGACATTCAGCGTCACGATCTCGGGGCTGTTGAGTTGGCTCAGGCCCGGCGCGGTGTCGCGCGCAATGTAGCTGGCCTGCAGATTCAGCGTCTCGGTAATCCCCCAGGTCAAACCCGCCGTCCAATTGGTCAGCGTCCCGAAATCGGAAAGGTGGTCGAGCCCGGCAGTGAAGTTCAGGCTGATATCGCCCAGCGCGCTCAGCACGTCGTCACGGCGACTGGTGAGCGGCACCCCCAGATTGAACCCGGCGGAAAGATCGCCCCGTGTCAGGCTGGTTTCCACACCCGGATTGCGCGTGTCCTGGTTCTGCACCCGGTTCCATTTGTAGCCCGAATTGAGCGTGAGCGTGACGTCGCCCGCAGGAAGGAACAGGGGCGAGCCCATCACGGTGATGAGCGAGCTGGCCGAATCGGTCAGCGTCTTGGCGGTGTCGAAGCCCGCATCGGCAATTTCCGGCAGCGTGCCATCGATCGCCAGCGTCCCATTGGCGGCAGCCGCCACCAATGCGGAAGCATCGGCATAGCGATCGATCTCCGAAGTGCTGCGCGCACGGCTGGCGTCGATCGTGCCGGTCAGTTGCCAGTCGCCCAGCGGCGCATTGAGCGTGCTGCCGAACGATACTGTTTCCGTCCGGTTGCGGCGGGCGAGCGGATCGTCCTCGCCATAAGTGCGCAGCAGGCTGTTATCGTCCGGGTCGGTCAGCGTCACAGTATTGAGGCCCGAGAGGCTGCGGCTGCGGCTGCGCTCATAAGAACCGTTGAGCGAAAGCGAGCTGCCATTGTCGCCCAGCCGCGTGGTGACGTTGCCGGTAAGCTCCAGATCGGAACTGTCGGACACCAGGCTGCGGTAATTGGCGGGATCGGGGTCGCTCGCAAGGCCCGGCACTACCGATTGCGCAAGACCGCGCTCGGCCTCGGTCAACAGGGAAGTATCGTCCCACTGCGCATTCAGGTTGAAGCGGCTGGGCCCGGCGATCTGGAGATAGGTCGCCTCCACCTGCTTGCTGGACGTGCCCCCCGCGCCGGGCTGGCTATATTCGCCCTCCAGTTCGCGGCTGGAATAATTGTTCTTCAGGATGAAATTGATCAGCCGCTGATCGGCGGAGAAGCCGTATTTCTGGGCCACTTCTTCCGGCAGGATTTCCACCTTCTGGATCGCCTCGGGCGGAAAGGAGCGCATCTCGCGGAAGCTGGACACGCGCATTCCGTTGACCAGGAACACCGGCGGGCCGCTGCCACGCCCACGGCCCGAGCCGGTCTGCGGGGCAAGCGCGGCGACCAGATCGGCGATGGAGCTGGCGCCATAAGCGGCGATATCCGTCTCATCGAGCACCTGGATCGGTGGCTGGGCGACCTGCACCTGGCCCCGCAGGCTTTCCGCAACAACGACAATCTCGTTCTCGTCATCTCCGGAATCATCCGCCGGCCCCACCGGTTCCTGGGACACGGACGCAGTTTCCTGCTGGGCATGTGCGGGGATGGCCGAAACAACTGCAAGGCTGGATATCGCGGACAGCAGCGAGGCGCGTTTGAGGTTCATTGTTGACTTTGTCTGTTGTTGGGAGGGTGCGTCTATGCCCCTAACGCATGACCGACAAGACGCGTTTCGTAACAAATCGTCGCAGTCCGATGAATGCCGGATTAAGTCCGTCCGAACATGGCTGTGCGGCGCGGGCTTTCCTTTTTCTCCACCGGGGGCTATTGGGCGCGCCTGTACTGCAACAGCATCTGGAAATCGAGCACATATGGCTAAAGAAGAACTCCTCGAAATGCGCGGCAAGGTAGTGGAACTGCTGCCTAACGCGATGTTCCGGGTCGAGCTCGAAAACGGCCATGAAATTCTGGGCCATACCGCCGGCAAGATGCGCAAGAACCGTATCCGCGTTCTGGTGGGTGACGAAGTGCTGGTTGAGCTGACGCCCTATGATCTGACCAAGGGCCGCATCACCTACCGCTTCATGCCCGGCCGGGGCGGCCCCGGCCCGCAATAAGGCCGGTGCGTGGACGCTCCCCGCACTCCTCCAGCGCTGATCCTCGCATCCGCCAGCCCACGGCGGCGCGAATTGCTCACGCGTCTGGGCCTCGCTCCGCAGGCCATCCGCGCCTCCGATATTGACGAGAGCCCGCGGCGCGCGGAGGTTCCTCGCGCCTATGCCACCCGCATGGCGCGCGAGAAGGCACTGGCTTCGCGCGACAGCATCGAGCCGGGGGAAGAAGGCAGCTTCATCCTTTCGGGCGACACGGTAGTCGCCTGCGGACGGCGCATCCTGCCCAAGGCAGAGGATGAGTCGACCGCGCGCCAATGCCTGCGCCTGCTGTCTGGCCGCCGCCACCGCGTACTCTCCGCCATCGCCCTCCTCGCGCCCGACGGTACTTTGCAGGACCGGCTGAGCGAAACCGTGGTGCGTTTCAAGAACCTCTCCGCTGAAGAGATCGAAGCCTATGTCGCGGGCGGCGAATGGCACGGCAAGGCAGGCGGCTATGCCATCCAGGGCGCGGCCGAAGGGCTGATCGCCTGGATCAGCGGCAGCCATTCGGGCGTGATGGGCCTGCCCCTGTTCGAAACCCGCACACTGCTCAAATCCGCAGGCTTTCCACTTGGCTGAATGGCTGGTCGAGGAAGGGATCGGCGAGAACCGCGCGATCCTGATCGAAGGCGATGCCATCACCGCCGCCCGGATCGAATGGCCCGGCGCCCTCGCCGCAGGGCAGATCGAAGAGGCAAGGCTCGTCTCCCGCACTGCCGGCAGCTCACGCGGCACCGCCTGCTTCTCCAGCGGAGAAGAGGCGCTGGTGAGCCGGCTGCCGAAGGGCGCCAGCGAAGGCGCCGCGATCCGCCTGATCGTGACCCGCGCAGCCATCGGTGAGGCCGGCCGCACCAAGCTAGCCCAGGCCCGCCCCACGGATGAGGCCCCTCGCCCTGCCCCAAGCCTGGCCGAGGCACTGACGCTGGAGGGCCACTCGCCTCGTATCGTGCCCCGCTTTCCCATCGACGGGTGGGACGATCTGCTGGACGAAGCATTCACCCGCGAGATCGCCTTCGACGGAGGGGCGCTGCTACTCAGCCCTACCCCGGCCATGACGCTGATCGACGTGGACGGCGCCCTGCCCCCTGCCCGGCTCGCCCTTGCCGCCATACCCGCCATCGCCGTTGCCCTGCGGCGGCTCGACATTGGCGGCTCCGTCGGCATCGATTTCCCCACCCTGGAGGCAAAGGCCGACCGGCGGGCGGTGGACGAGGCACTGGGTGCCGCGCTGACTTATTGGCCGCATGAGCGCACGGCGATGAACGGCTTCGGCTTCGTCCAGCTCGTCGCGCGGCTCACCCGTCCCTCGCTTCTCCAGCGCGCCGCCCGCAACCGTACCGGCATGGCCGCGCGCCCCCTGTTGCGCCGAGCCGAAGGCGTGGCGGAGCCGGGGGCGCTGCTTCTCACCTGCCATCCCGCGATCCGGGCGAAGCTGAAAGAGGAATGGCTTGCCGAGCTTTCCCGTCGCACCGGCCGCGAAATCCGTGTGGAAAGCGATCCTGCCCTTGCACTGGAGGCAGGCTTCGCGCAGGCGGTGCCGCTATGAGCGACGCCGCAAGACCCAAGCCCTGCCCGATCTGCCGCAAACCGCGGACCGAGGAGTTCACCCCCTTCTGCTCGGCCCGTTGCCGCGACCGCGATCTCTCCCGCTGGCTGACCGACGGCTATGCCGTGCCCGGCCCACCCGCCGACCCGGAAGACATTGCCGCAGAGGAATGATTTTCAAAAAGGCGGATTCTTGCTCTTGCCAATCCGCCACCGCTTCGCCATAGGCGCGCTCTCCAACCGCTCGCCGGTCTAGAAAGACCGCCGCCGCAGCGAAGCCCGGGTAGCTCAGTTGGTAGAGCACATGACTGAAAATCATGGTGTCGGCGGTTCGATTCCGTCCCCGGGCACCATTTCCTTGACCGCCAGCGTTCGCTGACGTGTTTGCAAAGACCAATGCTCACCAGGGCTTGCATGCAACCGCATCGACTTGGGACCAGATTGGGGGCCACCCTTTCAAGCTCCAAGGACGTGGCCCCCAGATATGGCATTAACGGACATTGCGATTCGAAATGCGAAGCCGCGCGAGAAGCCCTACAAGATGGGCGACACGCTCGGTCTATTTCTCCTCATTCAACCTCCGGCGGAAGCTCTGGAGGTTCAAGTACCGCCTTCACGGGAAGGAGAAGAAACTCTCCATCGGCGCGTACCCAGAAATCAGCCTCGGCGAGGCCCGTGCGGCACGTGATGCTGCCCGTAAGATTATCGCACATGGAGGTGGTCCATGCCATGAGCGATAGCAGGATAAGCTTCAAAAGGTCGCGGACGCTTCCAACACGTTTGAGCTGGTTGCGCAGAAATTCTTCGACAAATGGAGGAAGGATGGAAATTCGCGCTGGGCCCCCGCCACGGCAGCGAAATACGATTACCTCTTCGCGCTTCTGAAACCCTCGCTGGGGAACGTTCCGGTCAAAGACATTACGCCGGTCGAGGTTCTGGCTGCAGTCCGCAAGGTCGAAGCTAAGGGAACGTTTGAGAGCGCCCAGCGCGCGCTGCAAATGGCGAGCAGCGTCTTTCGTTATGCCGTTGCCACAGGCAGGCTTGAAGCCGATCACACAAGAGATCTTCGTGGCGCACTAATCGTCCCTGAAACCAAGCACAGGCCGCCCTTCTTAACCCAGCAGAGGTTGGAGAGCTGCTGCAAGCGATCGACGGCTACAACGGCAGCATCACTACCAAGCTTGCGCTTGCCCTCGCCCCACACGTGTTCGTCAGACCCGGTGAGCTTCGCCAAGCACAATGGGAAGAACTGGACTTGAAGAATGCAGTCTGGACAATACCCGCAGCGAAAATGAAGATGCGATTGAGCGAGCCCTTGCCCACGGCCATGAGAACAAAATTCGCGGCGCCTACCATAGAGGAGCGCATTGGCAGGAGCGTGTGGAGATGGCCTAATGGTGGAGCGACTATTTGGACATGCTCCGAAGCACGCCTAATGTGGACTCAACGCTCAGCAGTAGGGCGGCGTGATGCCGTTTCAATTTCAGGCTTATTGACCAGCTTACTCGCTCCAACCGCCCCGAAAAGGCAGTTTGCCAAATGGTGGGCGAGATGGCTGAGTATGGGGACGTTCACGAAAGTCCCCTTCAGGTTACCCAAGAGGCCTAAGTTACCCTTGGTTCATGGGGCTTCTGTCGCGGCAGCTATCCCGAGAAGTTAGGGTGAGCTGTCAATAGACAGTCACATCCAGAGTTTCCAAAAGCCTGCACATTTCATATGCAAGGAGTACGAGCGGCGTGGAAGATTGGCCCCGTTAGCGAGATAACCGGCGTCTAAACCAGACCGCGCTTCGCTGCTTCGATGGCCGCTTCTGCGCGCGAGGCGATATTGAGCTTGCGGTAGATGTTCTTGACGTGGGTGCCGACGGTCTGCGCGCTGATCTCAAGCGCGTGGCCCGCCTCGGCCAGGGTCAATCCCCGGCCGATAACGCGCAGGACATCGGTTTCGCGCTGGGTCAGCGAGACATCCGTATCCGGCGGCGCCAGAGGCGGGATGCGAAAATGCTCCAGCAGGCGCCGCGCGATCTGGGGCGATACGGCCACCTCGCCGCGTTCCAGCCCGCGCAAGCGCTCCTCGATGGCGGCCATGTCCTCGCCTTTCAGCAGGTAGCCTTCGGCGCCCGCCCCCAGCGCCCGCATGACATTGCCGTCATCCTCAAAAATGGTGGTGACGATGCAGGTGGCGTTGCTGTCGGTTGCCAACTGGCCGATCAGTTCCACGCCGGAACCATCCGGCAGTCCCAGGTCGATCAGCGCGATCAGCGGCTGTTCGATACGGCGTTCATAGCGCAGCCACGCACGGGCCGAGATCAACGAATCCGCTTCGTCGACATGGGTCACGCCAAAAATCGCCGCCGCGCGCTCGGCCAGTGTGCGGCGCATGGGAGCAATGTCCTCGACAATCAGTATCTGGCGGGTCTGGGTCATGCCGTTCATCCGCTCGAAGCTAGCCCGGTGACCGGTGCTGTCGCCATCCCCAAAGCATGGGAGGCGTGACCTGCACCCAGCGGCAGGCGGATCGCCGCCAGAGTGCCGGTGGGGCCGGATCTCAGCTGGAACGATCCGCCCGCTTCCTCCAGCCGCTTGGTCATATTACGCAGCCCATTGCCTGTCGGCGCTTCGCAGGTGCCGTTAAAGCCGTGGCCGTCGTCGTACAGGGACAGGCTGAGATCGTCGCCCTCGACTGCGCAGGTCACGCGGACTTCGGCGGCGCCCGCGTGGCGGATGGTGTTGCTCACAAGTTCGCGCACGACGGAAACTAGCACCCGGCTCTGCGCGGCAGGCAGCGGGCGTTCGTCGTCGAAAACCTCAAGCACTGGCCAGTCGGTGACGATACGGGCTAGGCTCAGTCGGTTCACCGTTTCGTGACGAATGTCGGCTAGGACATGGGCCAGGGCGCGCGACTGCCCGGCCATCCCGTCGATAATAAGGCGCATTTCGGCCATGGCTTCGCGCACGTCGGCGTGGACGCTGCCAATATCCTCGCGATGGAGCGTGGTCATCAGACGTGAACCGACGTCATCGTGCAGGTCGCGGGCGATGCGTTGGCGCTCTGTCTGCACGCCGCGATCATAGGCCGAACGCGCGGCGACCATTTCGCGCACCAGCATGACTAGTCCTTCGGCGAGCGCCTTGTCCTCGCTGTGAAACAGGCGGCGGCCATGATCGGCGAAATGGAGCGCAAGGCCCGGCCTACCCAGAGGCGACGGCACCACCAACACACGCCCGTCATCGGCGATGTTCGTCTCAGTCGCCTCGTTTTCCGGTTCTTGTGTGAGTGGGGCGAACTGCCGATTGAGCAGCGCCCGCCATTGCGCCGCCTGTTGTTCGGGATGGAGCGCGAAGGCCACATCGCTGGCTCCGCGCAAAAGCTGAATGTCCTGCCTGCTGCGGCGGCCGTCGATCCGGCGCAGCAGGTATTCACGCACCGGCAGCCAAGCCACCGCGATGAGCAGGAATGCGGTGGAAAGCGTCCAGTTGGCCCCCGTGAGGAATACCAGCACGATGTCCAGCGCCAGCACGATCAGGACGACCAGCGCCAGCAGTGCCACCCGTACCGCCCAACTGCCAAGATCGAACAGGCGATAGCGTGCAATGGCGATGGCCAGCGCGAGATAAAACAGCAGGAACAGCGAGGTTGCCAGCGGGACCGAAGGGACATCCAGCCGGCCCATCATCTGCGGGACAAGGTTGGTGGCCGAAAAACCGACTATGCAGACCAGCAGCGACGATCCGATCAGGACGAAGGCGGCGCGCTGGGCAGGGTCATGCCGCGATTTCCACCCCTGCGTCACAGCCAGCGCGACCGCAGCCACGCCGAGCAGGAATATGACGCCCGTGAATTCGGCGACGTTGACCAACACATCGAACAGGCTGGCGAGAAGGATACCGAGGCAGGCCAAGGTGATCCCGGCCAGCAGGCGCCAGCTTGCCAGCGGCTGCGGATAGCGTGCGAACAGCGCGACCAGCGACATACCGAAGCCAATGGCGGAAAGCATGTTCACCCGCAGCGTCCAGAACTGGAGCGCTGCCGGCGCCGCAAGGCTCATATGCTCCGACATGGCAATGGTGATGGTTGCAACAGCCAGCGCCACGCCGCTTGCCAGGAACAGGCGCGGTGCGGTTTCTCCAGGTCGCAGCACCAGCGCCCACGATCCCGCCAGCAAAGCGCACAGGCCGATGGCGAGCGAAAGCCATGCGCCCGCCGTGACGTCGGAAAGTCGTCCCGGAATGGCATGAAACGGCAGCAGGCGGCCATCCGGCAGGCGAATGCGCGTGCCCGGCACGTGGGCCAACCGCGTGATCGCATCGCGGGCGGCATAGTAGGCCTGGTTTTGGACCGCAGTGCCACTGCCGTCCTTTTCCAGCACCAGCATGTCGGTCCGCGTGCTGAAGAGGACACGATCGCGCGCATCGAGCAGGGCGATGGAATCGTCCGGTGCGTAGAGCCCCGCCCCTTCGACCCGCACCATGTTTCCGGGCATGGGCCGAACCGTCACGCTTGCAGCCGGAATGCGCGCCACGGCCAGTATCGCCAGCGCAAGGACAACCCCGGCCAGCAAGGCCAGCGCCGCGAAGGCATGGCTGGGTCGGCGGGACAGGCCCTTCAGCACAGGAATCCGGTGAGCATCGCGGGAAGCAATTACCGCAGCCGCGCCACATCGGCCAGCGCCTTCATGCCCTGCTCCCGTGAACAGGGGATGCCGCCCGTAGTGCGCAAACTTTAACGCCGAAATGGAATTTGACGTTCAGGGAGCATACCGATCATGCAGTTGAAAACGATTCTGTGCCTTGCCGCATCAGCAGTGGCCTTGGACCTTGGCAGCGGGGCGCAGGCGCAGACGGCAGGTGTCGTCGGCGATTCCGAAATCACTGGCAGGCCCCAGCCTATCCTCGGCGTGGGCTTTTTCGACCTCTCCGGAGATGGCACCGCCATCGCGGGCACCGTCCGCAACGATGCCACGACCTACAGTGCTTTTCGCATCACCACCGCAGGGTACGAAGCGCTTCCAGGGCTGAACGGCCATGCCTATGTGATGGCCAACGGCGTTTCCGACAACGGTTCGGTGATCGTCGGTTCTTCTGCCCAGACCTACATTTCGACATCAACCGCCATAGTGTGGGAAGGAACCACCGCCACGGCATTGGCGCATCTTGGCAGTGCCACTTCAAGCATCGCCCAAGGCGTATCCGGCGATGGCACGGTGATTGTCGGCAGCAGCGGCGGCCATGCTGTGCGCTGGGTCAACAAGGGCAGCGCCGAAGACCTGAACGGCGGCAGTTTCCTGAGTTCCTTCGCCTTTCGCGCAAGCCGCAATGGTGGCGTGGTCGTGGGCTATGGCACAACCTCGACCCGAACCAACGAAGGTTTCGTCTGGACCGCCGCCGATGGCATGACTGGTATTGGCGTGCTGTCCTCGCAATCGGGCGACACCGGCGCCTATAGCCGGGCCAGCGATGTTTCCGCCGATGGAACGGTCGTGGTGGGCTTTTCCGCAGGTAGCAACGACCGCGCCGAAGCCTTCCGCTGGACGAGCGGAGGCGGCATGGTCGGCCTTGGCTTGCTGACCGGTGGCACAGACAGTCGCGCCTTTGGTGTGAACGCCGATGGCACAGCAATCGTCGGCAGCGCGACGCGCCCTTCCGCTGTGGTGGCCGGCATTCAGGACACCCTGGCTTTCCGCTGGACGCCCACTGGTGGCATGCAGACGGTAGTGGATTGGCTGACGGCCAACGGTGTAAACGTGGGGAACAACAGCTTCACCGACGCCATGGCGATCAGCGACGATGGCACCGTGATTATCGGCACTGGCCAGATCAACGGCACGACGCAGCAATACATCGCCCGCGTGGCGTCCGGTTCGACCGGTGGTGGCACGGGTGGTGGCGGCTCTTCGGGCGGCAGTGGCGGGGGGAGTACGGGAGGCGAGACCGGAGGAGGCGAGACCGGAGGAGGCGAAACCGGAGGTGGCACCGGAGGCGGTACGGGTGGTGGCACTGGGGTGATCGGTCTGGTCGACTACCTCTATTCGGCCGCGCAAGGCGGAGGGGTAACATTCCAGACGGTGATCAATGCGGCCACGCTCACCCTGTTTGGGGCTCACCACCGGCCACTGATGGATTTCGCCCAGCCAGGCAAGACTTGCGCTTGGGCCACCGGCGACTTCGCGGGTTCGGGAAATGCAAGCGGCGACCGGCGCAACTATCTGGGCGAGATGGGGCTGTGCCACGATCTCGGCTCCAACGTCCGTGTCGGCCTCGGCGCAGGCTATGGCGGCAGTCATCAAGATCTGTCGCTCGGCGGCCGAAGCGAAGCCGATGGCTTCCATGTGATCGGCGAAATCGACATGAAAGTACCGGAAACGCCAATCCTGTTCAGCGTGACGGGGTACTATGCCGACTGGAACGTAGAGATCGCCCGCGCCTATATGAACGGCGCCAATGTCGACGTCTCGCGCGGGAAAACGGATGCCCGCACCTGGGCGCTGCGCGGCCGGATTGACCTGCAGGATGCCGTGCGGTTGGGGCCGGTCACGCTTTCGCCGTTTGCCGCCTACACGCATGCCCGGGTCAAGCTGGATGGCTATGCCGAGGATGGCGGCGCGTTCGATGCCGTCTATCAGGACACAGTCGATCATGTCAGCGAGCTGCGCCTTGGCAGCGCGGCAGCGGTGGGGTTGGGCGATATAGCCCGCCTGCGACTGTCGGGCGAATGGGTGCGCCGTCTGGATGACGCGGCGGTGACGGTTGTCGGCTTCGAGAGCGCGGTTGGCACATTCGCACCGACTGCGGCGCTGGGTGACCGTGAATGGGGCCGCATCGGCGCCGATATCGACGTGAACATCAGCAAGGGGGCGCTGCTCTCGCTCTCCACGCACCGGATGCTGGGGGACGGGCAGGACGCACGTCTTGGCGGCAGCGTCAGCCTGCGCTTCGGCTTCTAATCCCGAACCCGCTTCCAAACCTTGCCCTCGCCCGGCGCCCTCGAGGCTCCGGGCGAGACGGCCGTTTCAGAACATGCGAGGCAAACTAGCCGTCGAGGTGCCCGGCGGGGGCGGCGTAGTGCGCGAAGCTGTCGGCTTGCAGATAGACGGCGTTCCAAGTGTAGGCGTTCGTCAGATTAAGGACGAGCATCTGTACTTCGTGGCGTCCGTCCGATGCTCGAAGGGTCAACCCCGCATCGACGATGTCGGAGGCGGGGATGCGGTAGCGCGGATCGGCGAAAAGATCAGATTGCTGCACGCCTGTGTGGTGCAGCTTACGCCGATAAAGCAGCGGTTTGACGTGCAAAGTTTGGACGTCGTGAGGAACCTTCTGCTCACGTAGGTTGGACAACTTGCGTCCTCATGGAGCGAGTGGCGTCGGTTTCGAATCTGTTTGCTGTAACAAAGCCGTCATCGGCAGCGCTTACGCGACCGCCATCATGCAATCTCCGGACATCGATGACCAGTCGGAGGCCCTCGCCGAATGGGTCTGTCACGAGATACTGCCGCATGAAAGGGATCTGAGGCGCTGGATCGAGAGATCGCGCCTGCCGGTGGATGCCGATGACATCATTCAGGAAGCCTATGCCCGCATCGCAGCATTAGGCAGCGTGGGGCATATCGAGAATGGCCGTGCCTATCTTTTTGCGACGGCCAGAAGTATTTCGCTTCAATATCTGCGACGATCACAGGTTGTCCGCATGGAATCCCTGTCCGATCTCAGTACGATCCAGATCGAAGACAGTCAGCCCACTCAGGAGGCGGTGTTCTGGAGCAAGCATGAAGTGCGAAGACTACTGACGGCATTACCGGAACGATGCCGCAGGATATTTCTGTTGTGCCGGCTTGAAGGCTATACCCACAAGGAAGCAGCAGAATCCTTGAATGTCTCGGAAGACGTCGTGCAGAAACAGCTGGCCAGGGCGATGAAGGCGCTGACAACCGGCTTCGGATGTGAAACGGACGTGTAATGAGCAAGGCCGGGATGCACGCAGAAAACGCAATTGACGTCATTGCCGCGCAATGGACGGCGCGTAGGGCGCGCGGTCTTACTGCGTCCGAAAGCGCCGAACTGGAAGCATGGCGTGCGGCCGACCCCCGCCATCGCGGCAGTTATCTGCGCGCGCTCGCGCTGGAGCGTCTTGCGGTCCAGTCGCTCGCTCCCTCTGCCGAAGAGCAAGCCAAGGCGCAGCGCTTCGCAGGCCAGCAAGACCAGTCGTTGAGCGAACGGGCCGGAAGCTACGAGACACAGGCAGCAGCGGCGCTGGTGCGGTTCGGCAGGCGTTCGGTAATCGGCGGTGCGATTGCTGCAAGTGTAGCGGCGGGGCTCGGCCTCGGATCCTATATCTACCTGTCGGCCCAGCGTTATGCGACCGAGGTGGGAGAGATCCGCAGCATCGTGCTGGATGATGGGTCGAATGCAGTGGTCAATACAGGCTCCGCGATCACCGTCTCTCTGGGTGAGGATCGACGCCTCGTTGAACTGGAAAAGGGAGAGGCCTGGTTCGATGTTGCGCAAGACGCCAGCCGTCCCTTCGAAGTGCGTTACGGCGATTTCCGCGTTCGTGCGACGGGAACGGCCTTTCAGGTTGCCGGAACGCAACGGGGGCTGGAAGTTCTCGTCACAGAGGGAAGCGTGGTCGTCCTGAAGGGGAATGAAAGCACGCCCTTCGCGAGGCTCAGGGCAGGCGAGAAGCTTACTGTCGAGGGCAAGGCTACGAACCTGGAAGTGCTGGGTGCGGGCCGCGTCGAAGAGAAGTTGGCCTGGCGACAGGGCATGGTCGTGCTCGATGGGATGACGCTGGCCGAGGCGGCAGGCGCGCTTAATCGCTACAACAAGTTGCAGATCAGCGTGGTCAGCCCCGAGCTTGCCCGGCGGAGGATATTCGGGACGTTCCGCGTCAACGACCCTGTCAGTGTTGCCAAGGCCATGGCGATTGCAACGGATGCGCAGATGGAGCGCGGCGATAGCGGGATCGTGCTGCACGACTGAAACTAAAATGTAATATAAATCTTTTAAATTTAACAAAAAAATTTTGAAATCGGCGACGGTATTTCGCGGTCTCATTGATCTCTTGAGTTATCGGAGTTCAATGAGGGAGCATTTCAGGTGAAGATTTCGACCGGCCTTCGGCTTACTGCCGCAGCCCTTGCTTTGAGCGCCTCTTGGCAGCCGGCTCAGGCGCACGCACAGTCACAAACGCAGGAGCGCCAATTCGACATTCAGGCGCAGGCCGCGTCGACCGGCATCCAACGGCTGGCCGCTGCGACTGGTCTGCAGATCATTATTTCGGCGGAAGATGCGTCTGGCCGGCGGATTGCAGCAGTCCGCGGACAGATGACCCCGCGCGAGGCGGTCCGCAAAGCGCTGCAGGGCACAGATCTCCAGATCGTCAGCGATGATGGCCGCACGCTTGTGGTCAAGGGCGGTCGTGCTCCGGTGAAGCCTGAGCAGACGGCCGTGGCGAAGGAACCCGCTGAAGCTCCTGCGCCGATCATCGTCACCGGTTCGCGTGTCGTTTCGGATATGAAGGAAGCTACGGCTCCAGCCACTGTCGTGAGCGAAGAGCAGCTTGATCGCGTTGGTTCCGGCACGGCCTACGACCTTTTGCGCCGTGTACCTTTTGTTGCGATGGGCGAAGGCTCGCCGAACAACAATGGCGATCCCGACAATGGCGGCGCGGCGTTCATGAATCTGCGCAACCTCGGGGCCAATCGCAGCCTCACGCTTGTCAACGGCCGCCGCCGGGTCTCCGGCGGATCGAACCTCTCTGGCGTCGATCTGAACATGATCCCTTCAGGCATGATCAGCCGGGTCGACATCGTCACCGGCGGCACTTCGGCGGTCTATGGCGCGGATGCCGTGACCGGTGTGACAAACATCATCCTCAAGAACGATTTCGACGGCCTTGAAGGTTCGGTTAGGATGGGACAGGCCGAACATGGCGGCGCCGACCAGTATTTCGCCAATATTTTGGGTGGCACGGGCTTCGATGACGGGCGCGGTCAGATCACTATCGGTGCGTCCTATTTCAGCCGCTCCGGCCTGATGCAGGAAGACCGCGATTTCGCGGCAAACCTGACGGGCAACTATGCCAATCCGGCCAACACCGGCCCGAATGACGGCATTCCGGATCGCCTGGATTATGACGATGTCCGCTGGATCTACGCCTCATACGATCCGAACTTCTACTACAAGAACAAGGCCTACATCATCGAGGACGGCTCAGTCCGCGAGGCCAAGTACGATACGCAGATCACGACCGGAGCAACATCCTACGGCAATGGCGGCGACGGGCGAAACATCAACGATACTCGCAAGCTGATCGAGCCGGTCGAAACCATCTCAGCCGTGGCGAACGTCAGCTATGACGTCTCCGACAGCATCACTGCCTATCTGAGCGGGGAATACACCCATTCCTACAGCAATGGCTGGTTCAATTATTATCGCGCGGACGACCGCTCTTCCTACCTTAACGGCTATGGCGGGCTTCAGGTCACGCTGGAAAATCCTTTCCTGCCCGACAGCGTGCGCCAGTTCATGGAAGATAACGGGCTGTCGACCCTCAAGATCAACAAATCCTACCGCGAATTCGGGATGATCACGAATGTCCACAATCGTGACCTGTTCAACGTGGAAGCAGGGCTTCGCGGAGAACTCGGCTCAAAATTCGATTGGAGCGTCTTCGGCCAGTTCGGCAAGTCGAACGATTATGGCCGCAGTGACAATGTGCCGCTGGCCAAGAATCTGATCTACGCGTCGGAGGTGATCACCGACACCAATGGCGATCCGATCTGCGCCAATGAAGCGGCCCGCAAGGCGGGCTGCGTGCCCTTCAATATCTTCGCCAATGAAATCTCGGACGAGGCGCGCGACTATATCCTGCACACCCGCCGCTACAAGGCGCTCAACTCGCTCGTCTCGTTCGGTGGTCAAATTCAGGGCGATGCATTTGAACTGCCGGCCGGACCTGTCCGCCTTGCTGCGGGTGCCGAATATCGCAAGGAAGGGCTGAAGACGATCGACGATCCGCTGAGCCTGAACGGCGAGGCATCGCACGCGGCAACCTGGCGCGACCCGCACCCCGACATCGACGTTTCCTTCGAAGTGGCGGAGGCTTTCGCCGAAGTTCACGTACCGCTGCTGGCGGCTATGCCTTTCATGCACGAACTGTCCGTCGATGGCGCGTATCGCTATTCGCATTACAACACCATCGGTACCACCGGCGCATGGAAGATCGGCGGCCTCTGGGCCCCTGTGGCCGATCTGCGGTTCCGCGGATCGGTCTCCCGCAGCGTGCGTGCGCCAAACCTGTTTGAACTGTTCGGACCGACGTCTTCCTCGCTCACCAATCCGTCCGATCCGTGCGAAGTCGGTCAGTATAATTCTTCCGCACAGCGGGCCGCCAATTGTGCCGCACTCGGCATTTCCGCACCATTGCCGCTCGATCAGTCCCCGGTCGAATTTACAAGCGGTTCGAATGCCGACCTGACGGAAGAAACCTCCAACTCCTGGACTGCCGGGTTCCTGTTCACGCCAGGCTTCCTGCCCGGCCTGTCCATCTCGGCAGATTATTGGGACATCTCGATCGACAATGCCGTGCAGTCCTACTCTTTCCAGAACATCATCAACTACTGCACCAACCTGAGTTCTGTCGAAAACGCCTTCTGTTCTCAGGTCGATCGCGATCCTGTGACGAAACAGATTGTCTCGGTACGCGGCACCTCGATCAATGTGGCCGAACTGAAGGCCCGCGGTGTCGATTTCAGCCTGAATCTCCGGCAGCCGCTTGCTGGCGGCACGGTGGACATCACGCTGAACGGTACGCGCCTGATCGAAAAGACCAGCCAGCTTGTCCCGGGTGAGGCTTCGTTCCTGGTGCAGCAGGATGGCGGCCTTTCCGACCCTCGCCTGCGCGCCAACCTCATCGTCGGTTATTCCCGCGATGCGTGGAGCGTATTCATAACCAACCGCTACCTGAGCAAGGTGAAAGTCGATCCGATGGCCAGCGAGGAATACTACCAGTTCCCCACTGCCGCCGCCCGGCTCTACACCAACCTTGACGTCACCTTCGATCTCTCGAGCAAGTTGAAAGCGTCAGTGGGTGTGAACAATCTGCTGGATGTCGAACCGCCCTACAGTTCGTCGAACACAACGATCGTGGGCAATTACGGCCTTTACGACACGATCGGCCGTTACTTCAAATTCGGTCTCAGCGCCCGCTTCTGAGCGCATGGGCGACGGGTATCGCGACGCTTGTCCCGGCCGCGATACCCGTCCGCCGCACAGCTCGATGCAGATGGAAATGGTACATAAGGCATGATCGTAACGCGTCGGGATTTCATTCGCGCAATCGCTGCCGGTTACACGATCGTGAGCGCCGCGGCTTTCGCTTTTCCGCTCCGGGCCGAAACGGCAACGGAAGGGGAAGCGGCAACTCGCTTTCCGCAAGGCGTTGCTTCCGCCGATCCTACTCCCGACAGCGTCACTGTCTGGACCCGTTTGGGCACTGCTACTGGCGGCGACGTCCCGCTGATCCTGCAAATCTCGGAACGGCCGGATTTCGCTACGGCCGTGGTCTCGGCGCCAGTTGTTGCCCGCGAATATGCCGATCATTGTGTGATGGTGACGGTCGATGGCCTTAGCTCCGACCGGTTCTACCATTATCGCTTCGTCACGGCGGGTGGCATTGTATCGCCGCATGGCCGCAGCCGGACTGCGCCTCCGCCTGAAGCAGAAAGAGCGTTCCGTTTCGGAACCGTGGTCTGCCAGAATTACCAGGACGGCTTCTATCACGCATATCGCGAACTCCTCGAACGCGATGCAAGCGGTGAGCAGCCGCTGGATTTCGTGATCTTCCTTGGAGACTTTATCTACGAAGGTGTCCGCAAGGATGGCGTCAGGCCACTCGCATTCGCAGAGGAGGGAGAGGGCAGCAGGCCGCCACAGGGGCGATCGGCCGAAACGCTCGAAGATTATCGTTCGCTCTACAAAAGCTATCTGTCCGATCCATGGCTGCAGGCAGCACGCGCGCGCTGGCCATTCCTTTCGATCTGGGACGATCACGAGTTTGCAAATGATTGCTGGCAGTCGATGGTGCCAACGGCCAAAGGCAACATAGCCAGCCAGAACCGCAGGCTTGCAGCAAGCCGAGCCTGGTTCGAATTTATTCCGACCAGACTCTCCGGCATTATTGCCCATCCGTTCGTTCAGCCCGGTCCGCTACAGGACACTGCCTTCGGCCGGGATGCTGGCGTGAGTCCGGAAGATGATGCTGACAATGTGGCGGCGATCGATGCCATCGGCCTGCCGCGAACGATACGCTGGGGAAGCCTGGCGGAGGTGATCCTTACGGATGCGCGATCCTATCGCTCTGAGCCGCTCGATCTGGCGTGGCAGAGCGAACCCTACACACCCCGCTATCCCTTTTTCGTGCCTCGCGCACTTGTCGAAGCCGAAGAAGGCGACGAGCGGAGCATGTTCGGCACTCGCCAGTTCCAATGGCTGAAGGACCAGTTGACCAGATCGAGTGCGCGCTGGAAAATTCTCGTCAGCTCGGTTCCGATGATGCCGTTCGGCTTTGGGTTCCAATACGATACTGCAACCGGCGAGACGGAAAGCGGCGATATCGTATTCACGACCGATGCCTGGGATGGCTTCCCTGCCGAGCGCAAGGCGTTGCTTGATTTCGTCGCGGCGCAGAAAGTGCCGGGCGTGCTCGTCCTCTCAGGGGATCACCATACGCACTTTGCAGGGGTGTTGCAGAGCAATGGCAAGGCCGTGGCGAATGAGTTCTGCGTTGCCGGAGCAAGTTCTACCGCTCTCGCCGAACTGCTTGAGCCCCTTATGAAATCGCCGATGGCACAGCGCTTGCCCGGCCGGCTGGTGAATGGGCCGGAGGCGCTTCCTGATCCCCGCTGGGCTAATCTGGCCGTCCAGTACGAGCTCGGAGAAGTGTGCCGTTTGCTTCAGGCCGTTGAAGCCGGACAAGTGGCGGAGCCGGACCCGGCGCAGCGGCGACTGAACCACATCCACTTTGCGGACCTTCACGCTTATGGGGCGTGCACCGTGGAACTAGATCAGAGCGGCGCCTGCGCTAGGTACAGCACCTATTCCCGTGAGCAGGTCCGCAGCGGCTACCAGACAGCGCAGCGCGCGATCGCCGAGGTCAGAGTGTCGGTTTCTTGGGGCATGCCGGGCGAAGTGGCGATTGTGGCCAACGGCAGAAGCCGTTTCCCCGATGGCGTCCAAGCGCCCACCGTCTCCGGTAGCAAAATGTGACGGCGTGGTGAGAGCATTTTCCGAGCCAATCGGCGCATGTTCACGGTCAGCGCAGGCAGTTTTGCCGCGCTCATGCCCAGCATTGCCCGGGCAAACGCCCCTCGGGCGCAGCCGATCGCTGCGCGATGTCGAACATGTGGCGATCCTGATGCAGGAAGGGATTTGTCGGTCAACCGGCTCGGGGTTGCCGGAGGTTCTAACTCCTGAGAGGAAGGGGCAACGACGAGCAGATGACGAACAAGTTTTGCACCGGAACTTCACTGAGACGACAAAGCGTAGACACCGATTTTCGGTTCGGCTTGGGAGGATGCCGGACAACCTTGAAAAACAAAAGGCGCGATCGACGCGTATGCAATGCGTCTCAAATTCATGCCAGCCGTTCCGCACCAATCACCAAAGTGAGGATGGACTGACCGTTATAAGCGAAGCTGTGCTAACAGCCATAGCCGGGCGATACACTGATGCTCAATGATCGGCAGGTATCGGAAAGTGAACTTTGCCTGCAAATGTCTCAATTTCAGGCGGTTCAGGACGGAAAGAGGATCTCACTATAGTTTTGTGCGCCATGAAGAATGTGAAGGATGACCACTTTCTCCCGTTCGACCCTGAAAAATATCAGATAGTCCCGGTGAACACGCCATCGCACACCTGCCGCCTCATAGCGCGGGACGAACGGAAAGCGCTCCGGCACATCAGCCAGACCAAGGCATTTTGAACGCAGTTCATATAGGAAGCTCAGCGCTCGCGTTGGATTGTCACGTGCGATGTAATCGCTAATCGTCTCAAGATCATACTCCGCCTCAGCCGTCAGATGGATGATCATTTATCGGCGGTATCCAACGCACGGTATTTTGCTTCCAGTCGATCAAAGACATTTTCGGCTGACGTGGTTCGACCAGCGTCCGCATCGGCAATGCCTCGGGCAATAGAGGCATCCAGAGCGGCCAGACGGGTTTCCCGATCGTGGATCAATCGTAAGCACCCAGAAGCATCGCCCCGAGCAATGGGTGCTGGGATGCGAAACGCGAAACCGCGTGAAAACCCTACAAGATGGGTGGTACTCTGAGCCTTTTCCTCTTGGTACAGCCTTAAGGCCGGAAGCTGTCGAGGCTCTAATAGGGCTTGGCCGGCAAAGAGAGGAGAAGCTCTCCATCGGAGCATATCCGGATATCAGCCTCAGAGTGGCCCGCATAGCTCGCGACGCTGCTCGCAAGCGGCCCTTGGGTCACGAATCCAAAAGTTATTACAAAGAGTTGCAATCAACTTCGACGCGCGGCGAAGAGAAGCCTTGGCAAACCGGGCTATCCAGTGCATGCTTTTTGCCGAATACAAAAAGAGGGACGCAAAGTTCCGACTGAGGGGATAAACGTCATGGCCAAGCAGCCTCGCCTGCTAGTAGTTTCCTTGCTTCTTCCTGTGTCTCTTCTGTTCGGCACAGGATCTGGCATCGCAGCCCAGGAGCACCACGCCCACGCCGTCATGGAGCCAGAAGCGGCTCCTGCGGAAGTCAGATCGTTGCGCTGGTCCGATCCCGCCTCCTGGCCCGACGGAAAGGTGCCGCACGAAGGCGACGCCGTCACGATTGCCCGCGACATGGACGTTCTCCTCGACGTCAGCCCGCCCGCGTTGCGCAGCCTGACAGTGAACGGCAAGCTCCGCTTCTCCGACGAACGCGATCTCGAGCTAAAGACCGAGTGGATCTATCTGCCCAGGGGCGAGCTGGAGATCGGCAGCGAGGCCAAGCCTCACACGCACAAGGCCACGATCACCCTGACCGACAATGTCCCCGACGAAGACGTCAACACGATGGGCGATCGCGGGATCATGCTTCTGGGCGGCACGCTGAACCTTCATGGCGACCGGGAAAATAGCTGGACCAAGCTCGCACGGACAGCAAAGGCAGGCAGCAACAAAATCGAAGTGCTCAATGCCAGCAGCTGGCGGGCAGGCGACGAGATTGTCCTCGCCTCGACCGACT
Source organism: Sphingomonadaceae bacterium (assembly GCA_035497315.1). GTDB lineage: Bacteria > Pseudomonadota > Alphaproteobacteria > Sphingomonadales > Sphingomonadaceae > Andeanibacterium. Next base: position 17,540 of record DATJDU010000050.1, on the reverse strand, counting down.
TCGATCCCCGGCAGGCGGAACGGCGTCACATTGTGGCCGTTAAGGGCAATTCACTGACGCTGGATAAGCCGCTTGAGTACATGCACTTCGGCGAGATCACCTTCGGCGTGGACGAACGCGGCGAAGTCGGCCTGCTGACACGCAATATCCGCATCCAGGCTTCGGACGACTCGGAAAAGTCCTACTTCGGCGGACACATCATGGCGATGGCCGGGTCCAAAATGTATGTTTCGGGTATCGAGCTCAATCGCATGGGGCAGCATATGCACCTGGCCCGATATCCGATCCACTGGCACCTCATCGGCGAAGGCAAGGGGCAGTATATCCGGAACTCCGCCATCCACGACACTTTCAGCCGCTGCGTGACGGTCCACGGCACCAATAATCTGCAGGTGGAAAACAACGTGACCTTCAACACGGTGGGTCACTGCTTCTTCATGGAAGACGGGATCGAAACGGGCAATCAGTTCGTCCACAATCTGGGCATCCAGACCAAGTGCCATCCGACCCTGCCCTGCGAGCCGACCAACCTCACGCTGGCGCATCAGACGACAGCGGGCCAGAAGGCCAAGCATATCCTGATCCCTTCGGACAATACCGTCTCCACTTTCTGGATCACCAACCCCGACAATATCTACCGCGACAATGTGGCCGCGGGTTCCGACCAGATCGGCTTCTGGATGGCATTTCCGCAACATCCGACCGGCCAGTTCGAAGGCACGGAGATCAGCAAGAAGACCTGGCCCGGACGGACGAAATTGCGGGAGTTCAGCGGCAATACCGCCCATTCCAATTTCGACGGCCTGATGCTGGACCGTGGCCCCGGTCCCGACGGCAAATTCGGTATCGCGGGCCCCAATCTTGTCGCCTACGCCAATCCTGCCGATACGAACAGCGGAGTGGTGGTGTCGGTCTTCGACAATTTCACCGGCTACAAAAACCGCAATGGCGCCATCTGGGGCCGCGGCGAATACCACCTCTACACCAATCTGAAGCTGGCCGATAACGCGATCGGCTTCACCCATGCGACCGCTGTTCCCGGTGTCGCACCCTACACGTCACGGGTCGTGGATTCGCTGTTCGTGGGCGAGAGCGCCAATATCGGCAACCCCGCCACTCCGGAAGAGATCGCTTACGGCCGCAGCCTGCCAGCTGCAGCTGCGGATTTCCCGATCCGGGGCTACGAATATTATGATTTCCACCATGAGGTCGAAAACACCACTTTCGTGAACTATGAGGCCAATGATCGCCGCGATGCGGGCGCGCTGTCCTATCTGTTGTTCACCAGCTTCGGCATGAGCACCGAGAATTCGGTCAAAGGCCTGAAGTTCGTCAACGCCAAGCCGGTCAGTTTCCCTCCGATCCAGCGTCGCTGGGCGTCGGATTACGGACGCAGTGCGGCCTACAAAAGTGCAGCGTTCCGTGACCTTGACGGTTCGGTCAGCGGAACTCCCGGTGCCTATATCGTCATCGACAATGGCATCGCCTCCCATGAAGAAGCCTGCGAAATCAAGTCGAGCTGGAATGCGGCAATCTGCAAGGGTGACATCGGCCGCTTCAACATTGCCGGTGATTTCAACGGGTTCCAGACCGGCCCCATCACCAACCCGATCATCCTCCAGCGCAATGGCAAGCGGTTCGAATATATCGGGGAAACCACAATCGGCAGCGGCGCCGAGCTGAGGGTGGAGACGGCCAGGGATACGCTGTCCCTTTCCCTGCGGGAAATGGACCAGGGCTCCTTCGTGATTTTGGAGCTTCCCGGTTTCGCCACCACTGCCGGCGGTACGCAGGAAAACAGTCTCGCCGCCCTGCGCGCCGCGAACAGAACGGCCTACTTCAAGGACGGTGACACGCTGTGGGTCAAGCTCGTGGTCGAAGATGCCGACGGGAAAGGGCCCATCATCGAGAAGGTCGGCAATCTCACTGCGCAGGCCAACATCGAGGTCAGTCGGGAGAGCCACGGCGCCTGACGGAACGAGCGGGCCACCCTAACCGGTAAATCTACCGGTTGGGGTGGCACTGCGACAGAAGCACCGGCTTGCATCTGGCCGAAAGCCAGCAGGCGCAGTCGGTTCGGCATACCCATCGTCGCGCTGGCCATGCGGCGGAAAGCACTACACAACGGTTCCCAACCTTCCATTTGGAGAGAACCGCATGTGCTTTTCGGCCAGCGCGAGCTTTGCCGCCGCCGCAGTGCTCGGATTGACCGGCGTCGCGACTCTGCGGCATGTCCGGGAACCGCGAGCACTGCTCTTTGCCGCCGTGCCCATGTTGTTCGCCGTACACCAGTTGACGGAAGGGTTTGTCTGGCTCGGGCTCGACGGCCGGATCGGGCCGGTGGCACTCGGTCACGTCAGCTTCCTGTTCATGCTCTACGCTCAGGGCATCCTTCCCTTTCTGATGCCGCTCGCGGTTCTGCTGATGGAGCCGCCTGGTCAGCGCCGCAAGGCGATCGGGGCGCTGACCATTGTCGGCGCATTTGTCTGTGCGTGGATGGTCTATGGGCTGATCTTTTTCGATAGCACCTGCTTCGTCGAGCAGAACTCGATCGCCTACCGCAACCCGGTTACCGGCAATTTCACCGTGTCATTGCTGTATATCCTGGCCACATGCGGCGCGCTGATATTGTCCACTCATCGCGTCGTAAGATGGTACGGAGTTCTCAATGTCATCGGACTGACATTCGCGCAGATCGTCAAGGAATACGCCTTCGCTTCGGTCTGGTGCTTCTACGCCGCAATTCTGAGCATCGTGATCTACTGGCAATTCAGCCGCAGGAATATCGACGTAAGGACACCGAACGGCGCCTCGCCAATCCTCAGGCCGTTCCTCCTTCCCTGGCTGCATCTGACCGGCGCAGCCGCCTCGAAACCAAAAGAAGCTCCAGAGACCGACTTATAAGGTCGCCTGCAACCGCTCCCAATTGCCAAAAGCAGGCATGTCAGGTATTTGACGGGGCGAGCGGCGGCATTGCCCGCTGCTCGGTCAATGGAGACTGGATGTCTGAGCTTGTGTGATACGGCTCTCTGAATCTCAGAGAGCCTCGTGAAACCAGAACCGTCGGGTGCCTAGCACTCGAGCTTTTTTTCACGTCTGTCATACGAGACTTCCATGAATATCTCACGAAATGAACAACGTGCGCTGCACGTTCTGGCCCTTGGCGGGCGCATTCTGCACGAGCGGGAAGATGGTCCGAAAATCACGTCCGTGACATGCGTCACCCGCGAAGGGATGATCCTTGCTGATTTCGGCCTGGACGCCTTCAACCGATTGCGGCGCAAACGGCTGATCGAATCCCGATCGGGCAGTCCCTATCGGATTTCCAGGCGCGGCCTTGCCTCCGTTCGGGCACAACTCGACAATCGGGGAGCATGACATGCTGATCCGCAATGAAACCGCAGACGATATCCCGGCAATCGGGCGGCTCGTCACCGAAGCGCTCCGCATGCTGCCGCAATCCACCGGGACGGAAGCGGGCATCGTCGAACGGCTGCGCGCGGATGGCGCGCTCACCCTCTCGCTTGTAGCCGAGGAGAAGGGAAAGGTGGTCGGCTATCTGGCCGCATCGAACGCGCGGGTCGGGGCGCAGGGCGGCTGGGGCCTTATCGGCCCGCTTGTCGTTTCCCCTTCAAGGCATGGACAGGGAATCGGCTCTGCCCTGATGGCTGAAGCCCTCCACCGATTGCGGGCGACCTGCCGGGGAGCGGCTCTGGTGGGCGATCCTGGCTATTATGGCCGGTTCGGCTTTCGGGCCTTCCCCGGCCTGAGCGTAGAAGGCTGCCCGCCCGAGGTGGTTCAGGCCCTGCCCTTCGACGGCACAGAACCGCATGGGGAACTGATGCACCATCCGGCATTCGGTCTGGATCAGCGGGAGTAACAATAGGCCGGGCTGTGTCTCGTAAAGAGATGCAGCCCGGCCGCCCTCCCCTGCAACGGGCGCCTGGATTGCCGGTACTCACAGGATGGTCCTGAGTCCGCACCCGCATCGGCAAGGAAGTGCGACGACAAGTCAGGCAATCCGGTTCGGCAGGGCTCGCTTACCTGCTGACGTCAAGGCGGGCTCCCGCCGCGAAAGCGCCGCCGGGACCGGGGCCGACAGTGCTTACCCCGGCACCGGGAGTGCCGACGGTCACACTCTGACCGGCATTATTGTTGACGACAAGCTTGACCCACAGCGTGCCGTTCTCGCCGAAATAGGAAGTCTCACCCGCCTCGCGCAGCGCGGCCAGGCTGGATTTCTGCGCACCCCCGGCAGCGGTGCTGAATCCGGGAAGTTCGAAAATGACCCACGAGCCGTCGTCCATTTCCGCCAAGGAAAGGGACAGGCCCTTCTTGCCGGTCTCTACCCTGACTTCGGTTCCGCTGCGGATCGTGGTCTGGCCGGTATATTCCCACCGCCTGCCGTTGCGGCTGAGCATCACCGGATCGGCAATCGGGCCGCTGCCGAAGCCGAAATTGCCACCCACGCTGAAGTGGCCGAAGTCACCCCGACACACGGCAGCACCCCAGTCAGGCTTGATCTGGCAGGCTTCTTCGTCGGATGCGATGCCGTTGTCCAAGACGATGTAGGAATTGGGGATACCGCCGACCGAACCGTCCTTGTCATGGATCGCCGCGCCCCTCCAGGCATTGCCGCGTCCAAAATCGGAAGACCATTTCCGCACGACCGGGGGGAAATCAACAGGCCGGGAGTTGATGAATTTCGCGCCCTCGATGGCGTTTTCCGAGCTCATCCCGAAGCTGGTGTACATCAGGTAGGAGAGAGCGCCCGCACTGCGCGTCTCGTTGGGCTTGAAGTTCACGAAAGTGGTATTTTCCACGTCGTGACGGAGATCGTAATATTCATAGCCCCGGATCGGATAGTCCGGGATGTCGTTCGGCATGCTGCGGCCATAGGCGATTTCCTGCGGAGTGCCGGGATTCCCGATATTGTCGGTTTCGCCCACGAACAGTGAATCGACGACCTTTGAAGTGTAGGCGGCGCGACCGACAGCAGACGCCGCATGGGTGAAGCCGATCGCATTGTCGGCCACCCTCAAATTCTTGAACAGATGCAGTTCGCCACGGCCCCATACGGCACCATGCCGGTTCTTGTAGCCCGTGAAATTCTCGAAAACCGAGCCCTTGGGCGGGCTGTTCGGATCGTTCGGATCGGTAAAGGCGAAATGGTAGTTGCTGCCGCCTACGCTGAACGTACCGTCGGGCTTCGGGCCACGATCGAACATGAAACCATCGAAGTTCGAATGGGCCGTATTGCCGGAAAATTCCCGCATGGCCGTTCGGCGAGGCCAGATCTTCTCGGTGCCCGCCTTGCCTTCATGCGCTCCGGTCGGATGCTCCGGCAAGGCGAACCAGAAGCCTGCCTGATCGGACCCCGCAGCGACATTGTCCCGGTAGATATTATCTGGATTGGTGATCCAGAAAGTCGATGCCGTGTTGTCGGAAGGGATCAGTACTTCCTTAGAACGCTGGCCGGCCGGCCCCGAGGTCGTTCCGCCAGGGCCGAGGTTGGTCGGGACACAGGGCAGGGTCGGATGACACTTGGTCTGGATACCCAGGTTGCGGACGAACTGGTTGCCTGTCTCCACCGCGTCTTCCAGGAAGAAGCAGTGCCCCACGGTGTTGAAGGTTACGTTGTTTTCGACCCTCAGGTTGTTGGTGCCATGCACCGTCACGCAGCGGCTGTAGGTGTCGTGGATGGCGGAGTTCCGGACATATTGCCCCTCGCCTTCGCCAATGATGTGCCAGTGGATCGGATAACGGGCCAGATGCAGATGCTGCCCCATGCGATTGAGCTCGACGCCTGAGACATACATTTTGGAGCCGGCCATCGCCATGATGTGGCCGCCGAAATAAGAGCTTTCGGCATCGTCCGAAGCCTGGATGCGGATGTTGCGCGTCAGCAGGCCGACTTCGCCGCGTTCGTCCACCCCGAAGGTGATCTCGCCGAAATGCATGTATTCCAGCGGTTTATCCAGCGTCAGAGAATTGCCCTTAACGGCCACAATGTGACGCCGTTCCGCCTGCCGGGGATTGAAGTCGGTCGAGGCGAGGACAATCTCGTCGCCCTTGCGCCACCCGCTTGCATCCAGGACTTCGATCGCGGCGCTGCCGGCCTTTGCCGTCTTCGCGAGCTTGGTCCAGCTATTCGTGCGGTCACCGTGCAGGCTCAGAGTGCCCGCCATCATCATGATGCCGCGGTCCCCCATGGTGTTGATATCTTCATCGGGAACATTGTCGGTCAGGGTGATCGTTGCCTTGCGCGTATGCGGCTTGGCCTCGCTGCCGATATCCAGCTCGCCGCCCGCCAGCAGGATCCACTCGCTTTTCATCTCGATATCGAGATCGTTCGAAAAGCTGAGCTTGCCGGCGACGGTCAGGCTGCGCAGCGCCGGTGGATTGACGTCGAGAACAATGGCCCTGTCCCGGCCGATCATCACTGCGTCGCCTTCGCGCGGCACCTTTCCGTTGGGCCATGACGCAGGATCGGACCAGCGCGATTGCCTGACTGCCGAAGCAGGCACCTGCCCGGACATGTCCATATGTGCGTGCGTTTCCTGAGCACCGGCTTCAGCCCCCATGCCGAGCAAAAAGGAAACTGGAAGAAGCAAAGCAGGAAGGAGCAAGCGAAACCGCACGCGCATGATGATGATCCCCTCAATCGGGACTGTGAGTCCCGTTTTTGTATTTGTCATGAGTTTGCAGAGGATCGATCGATTTGCCAAGCCGACATGAGGTCATATCGGAGTCTGTTACAATTAGTTACAATAGGCCTTGTCAGCCTCGCCACCGCTTTTCGCGACGAGCTATTCATCACCTGCGAAGCCAATGTTATCGCCGCACGACTGGCCGATCCTGCCCCCTGACCGGAGCCGCGCGATGTTTGTTTTTCTCCTGAAATTCGCCAACAGGGCCAGGGGCCCTGCCCTTACCGATATGCGCCTCACTTTCATGGAGGACTGACACATGAGCGCCACCGTCCCCGGCCCCGATGGCCAGCCTCGCTGCCGCTGGTGCACCGCCACGCCGGAATATATCGCCTATCACGATACCGAATGGGGCTTTCCGGTTGCCGACGATCACCGGCTGTTCGAAAAGCTGACGCTGGAAGGCTTCCAGTCTGGCCTCAGCTGGCGCACTATCCTGACCAAGCGCGAGAATTTCCGGGCGGCCTTCCATGGCTTCGACTTCCACCGCATCGCCGCCTTTACCGAGGCCGATGTCGCGCGGCTGTTGCAGGATGAAGGGATCGTACGCCACCGCGGCAAGATCGAGGCTACCATCAACAACGCCTCCCGCGCGGTGGAAATGTCGAGGCAGGAAGGCTCTCTGGCGGCCTATTTCTGGCGTTTCGAACCCGCCCGCGAGGATCGCGCAGGGCCCCGGATCATCTCGACCTCGCCCGCATCGGTGGCCCTGTCGAAAGACCTCAAGAAACGCGGCTGGGCTTTTGTCGGACCGACCACCGCCTATGCGTTCATGCAGGCGATGGGGCTGGTCAACGACCATGCCGAGGGATGTGTGACGAGAGACAAGGTCGCACAGGCACGCAGCGCCTTCAGCCTTCCGCAATAATGTCGGTGCGCAGTATTGGCAGTGATAAAGGTATCGGGAAAACTGCCGATACGAGACGGAAGCGAACTGTGAAATGATGCGATTGCCTATTCTACTGCTCACCACCGGCGGCACGATCGACAAGCAATATTTCGACGCGCTGAGCGAATATCAGATCAGCGACAGCATGATCGGGCGCATGCTCGAAATCGCCAGAGTCACTGCACCTTACCGCATCGTCTCCCTGATGCGGAAGGACAGCCTCGAACTGACGGATCAGGATCGCAGCGAGATTCGCGCAGCGATCGAAGCTGCCGAAGAAAGCTGCGTCGTCATCACCCACGGCACCGACACAATGGCCCTGACCGCGCAGGCGCTCGCAGGAATTCCCGGCAAGACCATCGTGCTTGTGGGTGCCCTAGCACCGGCGCGCTTCGCCGAGAGCGATGCAGCGTTCAATCTCGGCATGGCATTCGCAACCGCTCAGGCCGCACAGCCGGGCGTCTATATCACGATGAACGGCACTGTGTTCGATGGGCTGAACGTCCGCAAGGATCGCGAACAGGGCACATTCCTGGCAATTTGAGCGCACGGCATGTCGCCCCCTTGCCAAATGCCGCATGGTCGAACAGCATGGCCCCAAAACAGGCTTGGGAGAGCGACCGATGAAACGGAAAGTCCCGTTGGAAGACCGGGTGGAGATCGAGGAATTGATGGCCCGCTATTGCTGGGCGCTCGATACCGGGGATTTCGATGGATATGCCGCCACCTTTGCAGAGGATGGCTGGCTGTCTCACTGGCCGCAAGGACAATGCGTGGGGCGCGAGGGGCTGAAGCGCGCAACGGATTCGCTCTGGTATGACCGGCCCAATCATTACCTTGGTCGCCAGCACCGTTTCAGCGCCGTATTGATGAGCCCGGAAGGGCCGGACGGCGTGCGGATCAAGGCCTTCTGGTCGATCCTGCAGCACGATGTCGTCACTTACGAGAACCGCGTTTTCGGCATGGGCACATGGGACACGCTGGCCATGAAGGAGGCCGATGGCGAATGGCGCTTCAAGAGCGTGGATGTCGATCTGTGGATCAATGGCCAGGTTCCATGGGTGGGTGAAGATCGCGCCTGGGGAACGCCGCCCGGCCAGGCGGTCGCCTGAACAATCCGGGCCCGGCTGCGTGGACGAACTGGCCTTGGTTCACATGATCCTTTCGGCAGATTCTGCGCGCGCCTCCGCCAGAAAGCACTTTCCTACACGCCCCCGAATGGCGTTTACCCTGCCCGATGGACAGCCTTGTCTTCTTTGCCCTGCCTTACACCTTTCGTGCCTGCGCTTGCCCGATTTTCCGGAGCGCGCAGGGCCTGCACGAAAACCCGAAATGGAAGGTGACACTCCGGGCGACCGGAAGATCCCGAAAACGGCTTGAAACCACGTCTTACAGGGGCAACACGCACTGCACGAAACAGGGTATTTTCCTGTCCGTAAAGGTTACACATCACTCCGCCGATCTGGACCCTGCCGATTTGGGAAATGAGGGCGTTCGGATCAGGCGATCCCGGATCGCACCCCGCTTCCGGGCACGATCCGCGCGGCCTGCGGCGAGCTGAACACCACATCTCGATGGAACAGTTCCAGCACCGCATCCACATCATGCGCGTTCCACGCATCGGTCCAGCGCCGGGCGAAATCCGCAGGACCTTCAAGACCGCTCATGGAGACAATCTACCCCATCCCCCGCCGGGGCGGTAGTGACTCCCGCACAGGAATGGCTAGGACATTTGCCCATGACAAAAATCGCAATCATCGGTGCCGGGGCTATGGGCTCCGGCGTGGCCCGCCGCCTTCACGAGAATGGCTGCACGATCTTGACCCTGCTTGACGGCCGCAGCGATGCGACGCGCGCACGGGCGGACGCTGCAGGCATGGTGGTCGCCACGCTGGACGAGATCGCGGAAGCGGAACTGATCCTCTCCATCGTGCCCCCTGCACAGGCGGAAACGGTGGTGGAAACGCTCGCGCCAATCTTCGCGCGGCCCGCCCCCCCCTGTTCTGCGATGCCCCTGTTCTGCGATGCCAATGCACTGAGCCCGGAAACCAAGCACCGCATGGCCGCACGAGTGGCGCAATTGGGCGGCCGGATGGTCGATGGATCGATCATCGGCTTTCCTCCGGCGGAGAATTACGACGGCCCGCGGCTTTACGTCTGCGGCGATGGGGCGGCTGAGGTGGCTGCCACGATCAATCCGTTCGGCCTCGACACGCGCGAGCTGGAAGGGCCGCTGGGCGCAGCCGCCGCGCTCAAGATGTGTTACGGCGGGATCAACAAGGGGGTGATGGGCCTCGTCACCGCCATGCTGCTAGCCGCCCAGCGCCATGGGGCGGACAAGGATCTGATGAAGGAAATGGCCATCAGCATGGAATGGCTGATGGGCCGCCAGCGCGGCGCCATCCCCACCATGTATCCGCGCGCCTATCGCTGGGATGCGGAGATGCACGAGATCGCCGGTTTCGTCGCCCCCGACGATGCCCCCGCCGCGGCCATCTGGCACGGGCTGGGCGATTTCTTCACCGACCGCGCCCGGGCCTATGAGGCGGGAGAGGAGCTTGAGGCAATCCAGCAGCTCCTCGCCCGCTGAGGCTCACAGAATGCCGAGGGATTCGAACATTTGCAGCATCTCCTCCACCTTCCCGTCCCGCTCCGCATGGCGCAGCGGCTGGACATTGCGGACGAGGTTTTCCTGCGGGGTCGGCACCAGCGCGAAATTGGCCATCGTCTCCTCGATATAGGCATCGAGCGGCATATAGCCCTGCATACTCTCCTGCCCGGGCGTGAGGCCGGTCTGCACGGCGGGCGGCGCAATCTCGATCACGTCTGCCTTGCCCCTCAGCCGGTGGCGCAGCGAGACGGTGTAGGAATGCACCGCCGCCTTGCTGGCGCTGTAGGCCGGGGCCGAGGGCAGCGGAATGAAAGCAAGGCCCGAGGATACGGTGCAGATCGCCGCATCGGGCTTGCCCTCAAGCTGCGGAAGCAGGCCCTCCACCACGCGGATCGTGCCCATCAGATTGATGTCGATGATCTGCGCGGCAATATCGACATCGCCGCCGGTGCCCAGTTCGTGCCGGGTCATGATGCCGGCCGAATGGATCAGCATGTTGAGCTGTGGATAATCGCGCGCCAGCACTTCGAGCGCGGCGGCAACCGATGCCGGATCGGACACATCCAGTTCCAGCGTATGCATGTTCTCGCGCCCCTCGATCGTTTCCGTCAGCGCCGAAAGGCGGCGCCCGGCCACGATCACCGAGTTGCCCAGATCGTGGAACTTCCACGCCAGCCCCTGCCCGATGCCCGAGCCGCCGCCGGTGACGAGAATGGTGTTGCCGGTGAGTTTCATGAAAAGCCTCCTTGTGTTGCAAGGCAGAGTTACGCCCGAACTCTCCATTTGAAAGAAGGCACCGGAAAGATTTATACTTACCCAAAAGAGAGCGTAAGGATTTCAGCGGATGAGCGAGAACCCGGTCCGACAGGAAGAGCCTCCGGTCGACCCTGCCCTTGAACGACTGGTGCATGACATGATCGGCCGTGTGGCCGATAAATGGACCTTGCTGATCCTCGAAATACTGGAGGACAACGGCGAGCTGCGCTTCACCCAGATCGGGCGCAAGGTGGAAGGGATCAGCCAGAAGATGCTGACCCAGACCCTGCGCCAGATGGAGCGTGACGGGCTGGTAAAGCGCACTGTCCACCCCGTGATCCCGCCAAGGGTAGAATATCGCCTGACCGAACTGGGCCATTCGCTGAGCTACGCCTTTTGCGGCGTCTGGACCTGGGCAGAAGCCAATATCGGCAAGGTGGAGGCGGCGCGCGCCGAGTTCGACGCGCGCGCATAAGACGCTCCGCCGCCGCTATATCAGCGGCGCTTGTAATAGCCCGCGCGGGTGTTGCTCCACACGGCCTGGATCAGGCCGGCCAGTGCAAGCAGCGCGCCCCACAGCACCCATTGCTTGTCGTTCGCCATGAAGCTGTCGAGGAAGGCGATGTTGAGCCCCTGCAGGATCCACACGCCGCCCATCGCCATCATGAGCAGCCCCATGATCGTGGCGATAGCCCGCCCTGCACCATTGAATAATTCACCCATGACAATCCTTTCTCCCGATTTATCGTTTATGCCGCTTCCGGCCTGAAGCTCAGCGCGACCCCGTTCATGCAATAGCGCAAGCCGGCTGGCTTCGGCCCATCGTTGAAGACATGGCCGAGATGGCCCCCGCAGGTCTTGCAGAGCACTTCGGTGCGGAACATGCCGAGCTTGTTATCGGCCCGTTCGATGATCGCACCGGGCAATACGTCCCAGAAGCTCGGCCAGCCGGTGTGGCTGTCATATTTCGTTGCCGAAGCGAACAGCGGGCTGGCGCATCCGGCGCAGGCGAAAGTGCCCTTGCGATGCTCCTTCAGCAGCGGACTGGTATATGGCGTCTCGGTTCCGCCTTCGCGCAGGACCCGATAGGCTTCCGCGCTCAGCAGCGTGCGCCACTGGGCATCGCTATGGCTGACCGGGAAGCTGCCCGGCGGAGGTTCCTTCTCCCCCTCCGACAAGGCGAAGCGGGCAGCGATGGCGGCCGCGATCACGCCCACACTGGCCATGCCGATCATCTCGCGGCGCGTCATTGCGCAATACCGGCTCGAAGCATGCAACTGGCCCTTTCGCGTGAAAGGCCGATGTTAGCCCCAGCGCGACAGGCCTGTCCACTTATGCCGCAGACCCGTCAGAAATCGGCCGCCAGTTCCAGCCCCAACACACGGCCCTTGGATATAGGCGAGAAGGTGCCCGCTGCCGGGCTTGGATCGAAGGGCAGGTTCGTGCCGTCCGAATAGGCCCCGCCCGCAAAGCCAAGCTGCGTGTCGCCGCCGAACTGCACCTCGTCCAGAAGATTGCGACCATAGAGCGTGAGGGTGATGCCGGAATCTGCCAGTTCCAGCGCCAGGCTGGCATCCAGCCGGTCGGAAGCCGAATTGAAGCCCCAATTGTTGTCGGTGTAGGCATAGGCCGCGCGATGCTGGAAAAAGGCGCTGGCCACCAGCGTACCCACGCTGCCCAGCCCCGCTTCATAGCGGGCGCTACCGCCCCAGGTCCATTTGGGGGCGCGCGGCAGGGCAAGATCGAGGTCCGCCGCGTCGATCACATTGTCCGAATTGAGATCGAAGAAGATCCGACGATATTCTGCATCGGTGTAACCGACATTGGCCGACAGGGTGAGGCCGCTTGCCGGGGCAAGCTCCGCCTCGATCTCGCCGCCACGGATGCGCGCATCGGCCGTGTTGTAGACCGACTGGGCAAGGCCCGAGGTCAGGCTGGGCACATTCACTTCGCGCTGCAGCCCGTCCACCTCGGTCCAATAGACTGCTGCGTTCACGCGGGCGAAGCCATTGGCGGACTGCCATTTGGCGCCCGCCTCATAGCTGTCCACCGTCTCCTGATCGAACGCGGGGGAGCCGAGCGCTGCAGCGACCTGCTCGAAAGCGGCCGGCTGGGTGATGCGCAGATTGTAGCCCCCGGAACGAAAGCCGCGCGTCCAGCTGGCGTAGAGCGTGCTGTCGTCCGAAGGCTTGAAGGCCAGCGCCACACGGGGCGAAAGGCTGTTCCAGGCACGCTTGTCGGTGAAGCCATTGTTCTCGCCAGCCACGCGCTCGCCGCTGGTTGGGCAGGTCGCGTCGATGGCGGAACAGGCATCGCGCGGGCGGACATAGGTGATCGCCGCGCTCTTCTCCTCGCGCGACCAGCGCAGGCCAGCGGTGAGCGTCAGCGCCGGGGTGAGCGCATAATCGGCCTGGCCATAGAGGCCGTAGACGTCATGCCCCTGCCGCCCGCCGCCATAGGATTGTGTCGCCTGCCCCAGCCCCGTCAGGTCGCGCACCTCGTCGTAGCCGACATCCTGATGGAAGATATAGGCCCCGGTGGTCAGTGTCAGCGCACCGTAATCGGCGGCGTAATAGAGTTCGTTGGACCATTGCTCCTGACTGGTGCCGGTATCCGAATGGAACAGGTGCACAGGCGAAGAATCGATGTCGTTGCGGGTGGACAGATCGTATTTCCGCCAGCCGAAGATATTGGTCAGCTTGCCCCTGCCCAGCTCATATTCGCCGCGCAGCGTCACCGATCCGCCCTCGCTGCGGTACAAGCCCGGCTCGTCCAGCGACACCTCGAAGCTGTCGCGTGGGTGCTGGCCATTGTTATGCCCCACCGCGCCCTGCCCCGAGCTTGTGGTCCATTCGCCCTTCAGCGTCAGCGTCAGCCGCTCGGTGGCGCGCAGGGCCAGCCCGCCGCGCAGCACCGTGGTCTCTTCCTCGCCCAGATGCTGGCCGTCGTAGAGGTTCTTGAAATAACCCCCGTCACTGGTGTGCAGCGCGCCAAGGCGGATCGCCAAATTGTCGGAAATCGGGCCCGAGGCCACGGCCCGCATGGTGAGCATGGGGTCGCCGCGCCCGCTATCCACCGGCCCTTCCAGCGCCGCACGAAGATGGCCTTCCCATTCCCAGCTGGGGTCGGCGGTCTTCACCAGCACCGCCCCGCCCGTGGTGTTGCGACCGAAGGCCACGCCCTGCGGGCCGCGCAGCACGTCCACCTGTTCCACATCCAGCATGTCGAACACGCTGCCCGCATTGATGCCGCTATAGACCCCGTCCACGAACAGGCCGACCGCAGGATCGATCGAGGGGATCGAACTGTTGATGCCGAGGCCCCGGATCGCGAAATTCGCTACACCCTTGAAGGTGCCGATGGGATCGAGCGAGACATTGGGGCTGGCATAGCTCAGGTTCGAGAGATCCTGCACATTGCGGTCATCCAGCGCAGCCTTGTCGATCACCGCCACGCTACCGGCATAATCCAGCCGGTCGGCACCCGGTTCCTTGGCGGAGACGATGATAACAGTCTTGTCGCCTTCCGGCGCAGTTGCTTCTTCCGCCAGCGCGGGAGCGGCGAGGCACAGGGAAGCGGCAATGGCGGCCGAGGAAACGGCGCTGCGGAAAGCGGGCTGCGACATTGTTCTTTTCTCCCACGCATCGGCCGGACCCGTGGCCGCGCGTTTCGCGCGCCCCTCTGACCGCAAGGTGCACACCTGTCAATTGACGCTACGGAAACCTAGGTTTTCAAAGAAAAACCCGTTCGACCGGTGGCAAAACTGCCGCACCCGGCTGCTCGCACCAATGGGCCATGTTGAACACCGCGCCCGACCGGCGGACCTTGGCCACGCGGCGAAGCTCGATCTCCGCAAAAGCCCATTGCGCGGCGTCCATTTCACCCGTCACCACCACGCCATCATCCGGAAAGCCCAGATCGGGCGGGCCATAGACGGCGGCCGCACCGTGGTTCTCGTCCACTGCGGGGGACCATTGCGCAATGCCCACCGTGGGGGCCTGCACTGTGTAGCACTGCCCCTCCAGCGCGCGGGCCATCGCACCGATGCGCACGCGGTTATAGCCTGCAACGCTGTCGGTGCAGCTGGGCACCAGGATCAGTTCCGCCCCCGCTTCCACCAATGCGCGACCCAGTAGAGGGAATTCGCTGTCATAGCAGATCAGCACGCCGATGCGGCCCAGCTCGGTTTCGAACAGCCGCAACGGGCCCCCGGAATGGACACCCCATTGCTCCCGCTCGAACCGGGTCATTACCAGCTTTTCCTGCACGCCCACCGCGCCAGATGGCGTGAACAGCCGCGCGGCATTGCGGTACTGGCCATCGCGCAGCACGGGAATGCTGGCGGCGAGGATATGGATGCCATATTCGCGCGCCAGTTCCATATGCAGCGCATCGACATGCGGCGCCATGGAGGCGACGAAGCGCAGCGAGCCGGCAAGGTCGCCCATCGTCTCGGCATCGAGCGAGGCCAGCTCCATCGAGCCATATTCGGGAAATACGGCCAGCTTCGCCCCACGCCGCGCGGCATAGCTCACCCAGCCGGTGAGTTTGCTCACATAGGAATCCCAACGATCATGGCGTTCGATCGGATATTGTGCGGCGGCGACCGTGAAGCTCAAATTTCGCGCATCCAATATTGCATCGGCTTGAGGCTCTCGGTTTCCTCTCCGTGCTCCTTCCACGCAAGATGGGTAACGAAATCTTCCACCGGGGAATAGCCGCGCTTGCGCCAGAACGGATCGAGCGGGCTGTAGTCAGCAGGCCGCGCGGGATGGTCTTGCGGGCGGATCACCGCTGCGAAGCAGGCCCGATCCGCGCCCGCAGCCTGCGCGGCGGCCTCGCGATGATCGAAAAAGGCGTGGCCGATCTTCTGCCCGCGATATTCGGGCAGCAGCACGCTTTCGCCAAAATAGAACAGCTTCGAGGTATCGATGCCATGCTCTTCGAAAACATGGCGAAATTCCGGCTTCTGCGCCCACATCGGCGAGGCCGTGGCCGCACCGATCACCCGATGGCCATCGAAGGCGGCGACCAGCACTGCATCGGGCGCGGCGGCGAATTCCCTGAGATAATCCGCCTCGTAAGCCTCGTCGCCGTCATAGAGATAGGGGAAGGCCGCGAAGACGGCGATGCGCAGCGCGGCGAGATCCTTGAGGTGTGCGGCGATTTCCTCGCCCGCCAGCGGACGGACGCGAATGCTCATCCGCCGACCTGCCGCACCCAATCTTCCAGATTGTAATAGACGGTGACGCGCCCAATCAGCCCGCCCTCGATATCGAAAAAGGCGCCTGCGGGCAGGACGTATTTCTGGCCCGCCGCCTCGGGCAAGCCCTCGTCCGTGGCGAGATATTCGCCATGCACGGTGAATTCCGCCGCCGCGCGGGTGCCTTCGTCATTCGCCATGATGACGATATCGGTCAGCTTTTCGGCATAGCAGCGGTCCATATGCGCCAGAAAGGCACGGAACGCGTCCTTGCCCTGCTGCCGGGCGCCCTGGTTGATGTCATGCGCCACATTGTCCGCCAGGCAGGCGAGCATCCCCTCGCCATCGCCGGAATTGAAGGCAGCGTAATAGGTTTCGACCAGTTGCAATGCCTCGGCGCGCGCCATGGAAATCTCCTTCTTGACCTTTCGCGCCGTTAGGCAATCGGGCGGGATCGGACAATTGCTTTTCGGCACGGTGAGCGTATAGGAAACCGGTCGCCCCGGCCCACGCAGTCCAAACCGACTCGCTAGTGCCGGGGCTTGCTGTTTTTGGAGCCCGCCCCGCAAGGCGGCAATTTTACTCGAGGGACACGATGACCCGTCGCCGCCAGATCTACGAAGGCAAGGCCAAGATCCTGTACGAAGGCCCCGAGCCCGGCACGCTGATCCAGTATTTCAAGGACGATGCCACCGCATTCAACGCGGAAAAGCGCGGCACGATCAACGGCAAGGGCGTGATCAACAATCGCATCAGCGAACATGTGTTCACCCGCCTTTCGCATATCGGCATCCCCACCCACTTCATCCGCCGCCTGAACATGCGCGAGCAGCTGGTCCGGCAGGTGGAGATCATCCCGCTGGAAGTGGTGGTGCGCAACGTGGCTGCGGGCTCGATCTGCAAGCGTCTGGGCATGGAAGAGGGCGAGCCCCTGCCCCACACGCTGATCGAATATTATTTCAAAGACGATGCGCTGGGCGACCCGCTGGTTTCCGAAGAGCACATCGCCTGTTTCAATTGGGCCAGCAATGAAGAGATGCAGGACATCTCTTCCATGGCGATCCGGGTGAACGATTTCATGTGCGGCATGTTCGCCGCCATCAATATCCGCCTGATCGACTTCAAGCTGGAATTCGGCCGCATCTGGGACGGCGAATACAGCCGCGTGATCCTGGCCGACGAGATCAGCCCCGACGGCTGCCGCCTGTGGGACATGGCGACCGGCGAAAAGCTCGACAAGGACCGCTTCCGCCGCGATCTGGGCGGCGAGGAAGAAGCCTATCAGGAAGTGGCCCGCCGGCTCGGCCTGCTGCAGGATGACGGCACGCCCGGCGAAGTGCTGGACCTCTCGGCCCACCGCAAGCTGCGCGG
>DATJDU010000049.1:0-1649 GCA_035497315.1 Sphingomonadaceae bacterium | reverse complement strand
CGGTGATGGCGGGGTTGAATAATTCCGTTTATCCCCTGATGTTGGGACAATGCGAACCCGCCTGCGCCTGACCCCGGACCATATCGCTTACGTGCATCGTGACATCCCCGATCCGGGGCCGCTGCTGCTGGAGGGGTTTCGCCCAGCCGAGGATGCCGATTATGCAGCGGAAATCGAGCGTCTGCTGGCGATTGCCCCAACGCCGGATGATATCTGGGTGTTCGGTTATGGCTCGCTGATCTGGAACCCTTGCTACCCCTTTACCGAACAGCGCACCGCGCTGGCCCATGGCTGGCACCGCTCCTTCACCCTGGGCTGGGATTTTCGCTTTCGCGGGACCACGCAGACCCCTGGCCTGATGCTGGCCATCGACCGCGGTGGCCAGTGCAAGGGCGTCGTGCATCACTTGGCGCCCGAGACCGCCCGCCAGCATCTGGACGCGCTGATCCGGCGCGAAATGAGCATGGTGCCCACCGCTTTTCCCGGGCGCTGGATCAGCGTCAAAACCGAAGCTGGCCCGGTCTGGGCACTGACCTTCGCCATGGACCGCCATAGTCCGCGCTATATTGGCGGGCTGTCGCCGGACGCCACTGCGGACGTGCTGGCCAGCGCCTGCGGCTTCAAGGGTTCGATGGCGCAATATCTGCACGCCACCGTGCTCAAGCTGGAAGAACTGGGCATCCACGATCGCTATTTGTGGCAGTTGCAGGCGCTAGTGGCCGACCGCATTGACGCCGCCCGCGCAAAAAAGGGCAATGCAGATGCTTAGGCCCGCCCGCAGGATGTCGCTGACCGAACGGCATGTGGCCTTTCTGCAGCCGGAAAGCGTCGAGGAAAATCTGCCGGCGCCGCCCCCCGGCATGATCCAGGCGACGCACGCCGATCACCTTGCCACCATCGCCCACCTGCTGGAAACCGAGCCTGAAGCAGGCGAAATCTGGGTTTTCGCCTATGGCTCGCTGATCTGGAAGCCGGCTTGCGACTTCGTGGAAATGCGCACCGGACTGGTGCGCGGCTGGCACCGCTCGTTCTGCCTGGGCTGGAGCAATCGCTTTCGCGGTAGCGACAAGACCCCCGGCCTGATGCTGGCGCTGGATCGCGGCGGCGCCTGCAAGGGCGTGCTCTATCGCATTCCGCCAGACCGGATCGAGGATAACCTGGTCAAGTTGCTTGAACGCGAAATGGGCTGGCGGCCGTCAAGCTTTCCACCCCGCTGGGTCACAGCGCGAAGCGGCGAGCGAACCATCCGTGCCCTGACCTTCTGCATCGACCGCCAGAGCGGCCATTACGTTTCGGGCCTGTCGGTCGAAAGGGTTGCCGATGTGCTGGCGACGGCAACGGGCACGCGCGGCTCGATGGCCGAATATCTGTTCGCCACGGTGCGGCATCTGGAAGATCTGGGGATCCACGATCCGCATCTATGGCAATTGCAGGCGCTGGTGGCCGAACGGATCGAAGCGGCTTATGGCGCGGGATAACAGGTACCGCTTTCGTTTTTTGAGGGCTTAGCTTAAATCACACACGCTCTTCCCTCTCCCCTCGTGGGCGAAGGTGGCGCGCAGCGCCGGATGAGGGAGCTGCGAAGCCGAAAGAGCCCCTCACCCGCCCTTCGGCACCCTCTCCCCCAAGGGGAGAGGGAAGACAGAAAG
>DATJDU010000048.1:0-15521 GCA_035497315.1 Sphingomonadaceae bacterium | reverse complement strand
CTATGTGAAGCTCTATACCGACCGGGCAGCGGAATATGCGCTGCGTCCGGTGGGCGCGATTGCCGGGCCCGCAATCAAGGGCGACGGCGCAGACGGCGGCACCGCCGCAAACCTCATCGCCGATGCGCAACTCGCCGCCACCCGCAGGGCCGGCGCGCAAATCGCCTTCATGAACCCCTTCGGCGTGCGCGCCACCCTCAACCCTGCACCGGATGGATCGCTGACGTTCGGCGATCTCTACAAGACCCAGCCCTTCGCCAATACGCTGGTGACCCAGACCATGACCGGGGCGGAAATCAAGGCGGTGCTGGAACAGGGCTTTGACGACAATGCCCCCGAACAGCACCTCGCCCCTTCGACGGGCTTCACCTATTGGTACGACACGAGCCGCCCCATCGGTGACCGCATCGTGCGGATCGAACTGGAAGGCAAGCCGCTCGACATGGGCACAAGCTACCGCGTGACCACCAACAGCTTCCTTGCGGGCGGCGGCGACAGCTTCACCCTGCTCGCCGCCCAGCGTGAGGCGACTGTCGGCATGAGCGATATCGATGCGCTGGAAATCTGGGTGAAGGGAGAGAAGCCGCGCGACGTGCCGCAGGAACAGCGCGAGGTGGATGTGGCGCAGCAGTAGGGATTATCCCCAAAGCATATTCTTCGGCTCCGGACTTCCCGCAAGAAAGGCAATGAAGGCAGACTGCACTTCCGCGGCGGAGAAGTGGCGGGATGACGCCCACTCATCTTCCGAAGCCGCAGGCAGGCGCCGGGCCGCAATATATGCACCCGAACCGGGGCCGCGTTCGATCACGAAGCCCGGATATTCCAGCGCGGCCTGAATGAAGCTGCCATCCGCATGATCGAGGATCGCGAAACCTGTCCCGGCCGCTGCGATCCCGTCGATTGCCTCGCGGATGGCTTCCGGCGTGGCGCGACCTTCCAGTATCTGTCCGTCGACCTGCAAGGTCATCGGGAGATAGGGTCCGGCATATTCGGAAACAGCCGTTTCCTGGCGCTGTGGTGCAGGCCCCTTTGCGAGGGTCTTATCAAGAAAATCGACCAGCGGCGCAGCGTCCCGCCGGAAGGTATGCCCCGACCACAACGCCAGTCCGCAAAACAGAAAGGAGAATCCAAGAACGAACAGCAGCGCGGCCGAGCCCTGACGATTCAAAACGAGGCCAATGGCAACGATGGGTAGAACTACAACCAGAAAGACTGCCAGCACCATCCCGTTGAGGTTCGAGCCTGCACGCCCACTTATCCGGGTTACACCGTCCCGGTTGGACATGATGCCGAACAGCATTGGGCCGTGGCGGTCGAAGGCACTGAGCCACAGGCAAATGACCGGGCCGACAATCCACCCCCGAGGCCCTCGCGTGACATCGAACCAGTCTTTCAGGCGTCCTTTAATGGCGGCCCTCGCCTCTGGCAGAGCAAGGTAAGAGGTGGCTTCGAAACGCATTCCGAAGGGCTGAAAAGCCATTTCTCTCTCCAAGATGCGAGGCGCGAGACCATTGGCCCCACGCCTCACTTCACCCTTACTTCCGGTCGAGATGCTTCGCCATGAAGGGCAGCACCACTTCGTCGAAGCGCTGGCCGATGCGGTTGACGTGGTCGCCGTCATAGACGGCCCATTGGTTGGCGATACCGAAGCGATCCAGCTCCTCGTGGATCATCGTGTCGTCATGCAGCAGGCCGTCCTTGTCGCCTGCATCCGAGCCGATGCCGCGGAAGCTCTTGAGCGCGGGCACGTGGGAAGCGACCATGGCATAGGGCGAATTGGCGGCCCATTTGGCGATCACCAGCTGGTCCACCTTGCCGTCCTTATAAGGAAAATCCGCGAAATAAGGCGGGTTCTGCGGGTTGGGTGACCATGCGACCATGGAGGAAAGGCCTGCGCGCATCCCGAAATCGGCCTTCACGCCATCTTCGATGGAAACGCTGGCCATCTTCTTCGCGGATTCTTCCGTTTCCGTGCGCGGGCTGATGCAGCAGGCATTCTGCGCATAGATCGCGTTGAAGGTCTGCGGATAGGTCATGCCGATCACCCAGGTGCCGTAACCGCCCATGGAATGACCCGCGAGGCCGCGCCCTTCGCGCTTGGCGATGGTGCGGTAATGGCTGTCCACATAGGCGACCAGATCCTTGGCCACGAAGGCGCGGAAATCGCCTGTCGTCACCGAGCTGGAATACATGCTGCCGCCCAGCTTGGTGAGCGTATCGGGCACCACCACGATGAATTCCTCGCCGCGCCTGGCCGAGTTGTTCACCGCATCGGGCACCTTCATGAAATTGTAGAAATTGCGCCCATCAATCGCGAAGCCATGCAGGTAATAGACCACGCGGTAACGCTTGTTCTTGTCCTTGCCATAGCTGGGGGGAAGCACCACCAGCGCCTCGCGCTCGGTGGAATTGCCTTCCAGATTGCCTTCCAGCGAAGGGCTGTGGACCTTGATCGTTTCCACCGTGATCCCGGCAGGCACCGGGGCGGGCGGGGCAGTGATGTTCTGCGCCATGGCGGGGGTGGCAGCCAGCACGGCGAATGTCGCCGCCAGCGCCGCAAGTTTCTTCAGCATTTCCAAGAATCCTTCCCTGTTCCTCTAGCGGTCCAGATGGACGGCGAAGAAGGGCAGCACAGCACTGCGCAGCCGATCCTTCACCTTGTCCCCATGGCCACCGTCATAGATCTCCAGCTTGTGAACGACACCGAAGCGGGTCAGTTCCGAAGACATGGCACGGCTATCCGTTACCAGCCCGTCCTTGTCCCCCACATCCAGCATGATTGCTTCATATTGCTGCAACTCGCGAATGTGCTGCGGCAGCATGCCGATCAGCGAATTGGCCGCCATGCGCGCCTGTACCACGGGGTCGATCGTGCCATCGGTCAGCAGCCCTGCATTGATGAAATTGGGCGGTCGCTGCGGGTCGGGCGACCATGCGGCAAGCTGGGCCAGATCGCCCTGCGCGCCGCCGATTGGGGCGGACAGGTCCACTGTTCCATCGTCGGCCTGCGCGCGCTCGGCCATTTCCCTGGTGATGAGCTTCACCGAGCCGCCGCCCGCGCTCATGACATAGAGGCTGGAGAACACCTCCGGGTGTTTCATCCCCACGCGCATCGCGCCGTAACCGCCCATGGAATGACCGGCCAGCCCCCTGCTCTCCCGCCGGGCAAGCGTGCGGTAATGAGCATCCACCCAGGCGACGAGGTCATGCGCCACGAAATCCTCGTAATTCCCGGTGGTGGGCGAATTGGAATAGAAGGAACCGCGATGCTTGGAAAACCCGTCCGGCATCACGAAGATCACGTCATTGCCTGCGCCTGCAGCCCCGGTCAGCGCATCGCCCAGATCGAACAATTCGGCATAGGCCTTGGGCTCCACGAAATAGCCATGGAGGAAATAGACCACCGGATAGTGCTTTTCCGGGTGCTGATCGTAACCCGGCGGGGTGACGACATAGACCGTGCGATCCGCCGGATTACCTTCAAGATTGCCCGCGATGGCCGGGCTGTGGACCTTCACCAGATCCACCCGCGCCTTTTCCTGTGCGGCGGCGGGTTGGATATGGGCGAAGGCGGCGAGAGCGAGCGCCGCAAGGGCGGCAAGGCGCCGGGTCACGCGCTTACTGCCGCGCAAGATGCTGGGCAAAGAAGGGCAGCAGCTTCGTACGGATACGTTCCGGGATGCGGTTGCCGTGATCGCCGTCATAGGTTTCCCAGCCATGGGAGACGCCATAAGTGGTCAGTTCCGCGTTCAGTGCAGTATTGTCGTTGAACAGGAAATCCTTGTCGCCCACTTCCAGCCCGATGGCCTTCATCTGTCGCAGGGCCGGGAGATATTGCGGCACCATCGCCAGAATCGAATTGGCGGCGAGCTTCGCATTCACCAGCGGGTCCATCGTGCCATCGGCTTTCAGCCCGGTATCGACATATTTGGGCGGCTTGGTGGGATCGGGCGACCATGTAGCCAGAGTGGAAAGCTGGGCCAGCCCGCCGAAATCGGCCTTGGCGATATCCTCTTCGGTCATCGCCTCGATCTTCTTTGCCCCCGCTTCATCCACCTTCATCGGCGAAAGGCAGCAGGCGCTCATCGCGTAAATGCTGGAGAAGGTCTGCGGATATTTCATCGCCAGCCGCATGGCACCATATCCGCCCATGGAATGGCCGGAAAGGCCGCGCGCCTCGCGCTTGGCGATGGTGCGGTAGGCGGCATCCACCCACTTCACCAGATCCTCGCCCACGAAAGCCTCGTAATTCCCGACAGTGGGCGAACTGGAATAGAAGCCGCCCTTCAGCTTGGAATGGCCATCGGGGATCACCATGATCACCTCGTTCCCGGCGCGGGCGGCTTCGTCCACCGCCTCGTCGAACTTCATCATTTCCTGATACATCTGGGGCGTAGCCCAGTAGCCGTGCAGGAAATAGACCACGGGATAGCGCTTTTCCGGATGCTGGTCATAGCCGGGAGGGGTGACCACATAGGCACCGCGATCGGCGGAATTGCCTTCCAGATTGCCTTCCATGGCCTTGCTGTGGAGCACCTTCCACTCGATCCGCGCCTTTTCCTGCGCCTGGGCAGGGCTGGTCGCCAGCGCGACCAGAGCCAGCGCAGACAGGGCAAGGCCCCGCTTGATACGATTGAACATCTGCATTCTCCCCCGAGATATTTTCTGCGAGGCAGTTAAGCAAAGCGGCGGCCCGCTGTCACGGACATTGTCAAATTGGGGAGGAGCCTAACCCGTCCGGCCGGAAACGAATTCCAGCTTCAGCCCATCGGGATCGGCGAAGAACACTGCGTAATAATCCGGGCCATAGCGGGGATAATGGGCCGGCGGATCGAGCACCGTGGCGCCGATTTCCAGCAGCAGGGCATGGAGCCGGTCCACATCGGCGGGATCGCTGGCGGTCCAGGCCAGATGATGCAGGCCGGGGGAAGTGCGATCATGCGTCCGTCCGGCATTCTCGCCGCGGGCGAGCAATATGCCCAGCGAATGGAACGGGCCTTCCCCCTGCCAGTCCCAATCGGTGCCGTTCTCGTGATCGTCGGCCCGGGCATAGCCCAGGAAGCCCAGCACTGCGTCATAGAAGGGGCGGGAGCGGGCAAGGTCGCTCACCGTCAGGTCGATATGGTGGACAAGGCCGCGTGCGCTCATCGCTTCAGAACCCCGCGCCTTGTGGCCAGCCGGGAGCGGCAAGGCCCATCACCTTGAACAGATCGCCCATTTCCTCTGCCGAGACCAGCCGGTGGCGCGCCGCCGCCACTTCGCCCGCCAGATGCGGCGCGGCTCGGCTGAGCGCATCGGTGCGCGCGTCGATCCCCAGCGCGGTGAGCCATGGCCCCTGCCCGGTAGTGCCCAGCCATTGCGCACCCTGCGCCTGCGCCAGCGGGGCGAGGGTGGCGAAATCGACATGGGTGGTGAGGTCCGCCTCGCCCGGATCGGCGAAGGGATCGACCTTCCGGTGCGCCCGCACAGCCTGCAGCGTGGAGCCGGTGCGGGGCTGGGCATGGCCGTAATCGATGAACAGCGCCGCCCCGCCCTGCGCCGCCAGCCTGCCGGCCACTTCCTGCACCACGGCGGCGGCGGCGGGGCAGGTTTCGATCAGCGTGCCTTCCGCCGCCTCGCGCCGGTCTTCAGGCACGGCGGCGTCCATCGGCGTATTGCCCGCGATGCAGACGAAACCTCCGCCCTCGTCCACCGCCACCATCCGCTCGCGCCAGCCCTGCACGGTCTTCACCAATTGGCGCACCGGCAGCGCATCGAGAAACTCGTTCGCCACCAGCAGGATCGGGCCATCCATGGGCAGGCTGGACAGATCGTGGTGCCACTGGGCCTGTGGCACTACCTCACGCTGGATCTCGCGCAGGGCGGGGGAGCCTTCCACCAAATGCACCTGCGGCCTCAGCCCGGCATGGCCCATGGCCCGCAGCGCATCGCGCGCCAGCGTGGCCCGTCCGGGGCCGAGTTCGACATAATGGACTGGTGCCGGCTGGCCCGCCCGGTGCCACATATCCGCCAGCCACAGGCCCACCAGCTCACCGAACATCTGGCTGATTTCCGGCGCGGTGATGAAATCCCCCGCCGTGCCGAAGGGATCGCGCGAGCCGTAATAGCGGGCGTTCGCCTCCGCCATGTAATGGGCAAGGCTGATCGGCCCGGTGGCCGCGATCAGGCGCCGGAAGCTGGCCGCAAGGCTGCCTTCCGCGCCCTCGCTCATGCTGCTGGCGCGGCCTCCGGCTTCGTCACGGTGGCCGAGAGCGGCGGACGGATCAGCGCACGCACGGCCACGGCCAGCCCCAGCACGATCAGCGGAATGGTCAGCCACTGGCCCATCGAAAGCCCCGTCTGCCGCGCGAATTCGGCCAGTTGCGCATCGGGTTCGCGGAAGAATTCCACCGTGAAGCGGGCGATCGCGATCCCGGCGGTGAACACGCCCGCCAGCAGGCCCGGGCGGAAGCGTGCGTTGGTTTTCCAGAACAGCAGCAGCATCACCACCACCAGCAGCGCGCCTTCCAGCGCCGCCTCGTAAAGCTGGGAAGGGTGGCGCGGCAGCGGGCCGGCGCCGGGAAACACCATGGCCCAGGGCACATCGGTGGCGCGCCCCCACAGCTCGCCATTGATGAAATTGGCCAGCCGGCCCAGCATCATGCCCACCGGCACATTGACGGCCACGTAATCGATCACGCGCAGGAACGGCAGCTTGCCCCGCCAGCACACCCAGACGACCGCCAGCAGCACGCCGATCATCCCGCCATGGAAGCTCATGCCGCCTTCCCACAGCCGGATCAGCTTTTCGGGATGTAGCCACAGGCTGGGGATGCCGGTGCTGCCGCCGGTATAGAAAGTGGCATAGCCCAGCCGCCCGCCCAGAATGATGCCCAGCGTGCAGTAGAAGAACAGATCCTCCACATGGCGCTGCGCCATCGGCGCGCCAGGCCCCTTGACCATCTTCGACAGGTGCCACCAGCCGAAGGCGATGCCCGCGATATAGGCAAGCGAATAGAAGCGCAGGGTGAAGAACCCCAGTTCGATCCCTGGCCTCAGCCCCAGATCGGCCCACTGAATTGGGGCATTTCCGGCAGCCTCGCCCACGGTGGCGGCCAATAGTGACAGCACTTGGTGTTCCTCTTACTATCGGCTTCGCAGCGCCGGGGACGCGGGCGCTTGTGGCACAGCGGATGGCGCGGCGAAAGCCTGCGCTGCACTCTGCCCCCACAGGCGACCTGCGCCACACCGGGGCGCATGGGACAGGAAAGGGGTGCCGGATGCCGAGCGAGATGGACCGCAGCCTCAGGGCCAATCTGGAGGCCTGCCTCACCCCGGGCGGGCCGCTGGAACTGGCCACTATCCCGCGCTTCGGCATGGAGCTTGCGCTCTATCGCAACGCACCGCCCAGCATCCCCGCCTATTTCGCCCATTATTGCGCCCAGCACGGCACCGCTCCCTTTCTGGTGGATGGCGACATCCGCCTGAGCTTTGCCGAGACTTTCGCCGCTGCGCGCGCGCTGGCAGGCGGGCTGGTGGAAGGGCACGGGGTGAGGAAGGGCGACCGGATCGGCATTGCCGCGCGCAATTCGGCCAATTGGGCGGTTGCCTATATGGCAGTACTGCTGGCGGGCGGCTGCGCGACCCTGCTCAACGGCTTTTCCACCGGAGAGGAACTGGCCGAGGCGATCGCGCTTGCCGAATGCAGTCTGGTGCTGGCTGATCCCCAGCGCGCCGCGCGGCTGGACGATCGGCATCACGGCGCGCAGGTGCTCACTTTCACCCATGGCGCGCTGCCCGCAGAAGGTTTCGCCGCGCTCACCGTTAAGGGCGGCGGGGCCGAAACGCCCCTGCCCGAAATCGGCCCGGACGATCACGCGACGATCCTGTTCACCTCCGGCTCCACCGGCAAATCGAAAGGCGCCCTGTCAGATCATCGCTCCGTGGTGCAGGCCACGCTCAATTTCGCGGCCCAGTCGATCATCGTCTATGGCCATATGGCGGGCCGGGGCGAGGCACCGGCCCATCCCCCCGCCTCGCTGGTGGCAGTGCCATTGTTCCATGTGACCGGCGAAGTGCCGGTATTTCTTCAGAGCTTCGCGCTGGGGCGCAAGCTGGTGATGCTCTCCAAATGGGATCCGCTGGAGGCCATGCGGCTGATCGAGGCGGAGAAGATCACCTATTTCGTGGGGGTCCCGCTAATGAGCATCGAGCTGGCGACCCACCCGGAACGCAGCCGGTTCGACCTTTCGAGCTGCACCAATTTCGCCGCCGGCGGCGCGCCTCGCCCAGCCGACCATGTGCAACGCATCCGGGCCAATATACCATCGGGCTTCCCGATCATCGGCTATGGCCTGACCGAAACCAACGCCGTGGGCTGCGGCAATTTCAACGAGAATTACCTCGCCAAGCCCGGCAGCACCGGCCCCGCCAGCCTGCCGCTGGTGGATCTGGCAATCCTTGGCCCCGATGGTGCCAGGCT
This sequence comes from Sphingomonadaceae bacterium, assembly GCA_035497315.1. Lineage (GTDB taxonomy): Bacteria > Pseudomonadota > Alphaproteobacteria > Sphingomonadales > Sphingomonadaceae > Andeanibacterium. The sequence continues at coordinate 7,060 of DATJDU010000048.1, read as the reverse complement.
GGCACAGGGCGAGACGGGCGAGGTAGCGATCCGCTCCATCTGCAATTTCCTCGGCTATTGGAACGATCCCGAGGCAACACGGGCATCGCTGCGCGAGGATGGCTATTTCCTCACCGGCGATCTCGGATTTCTGGATGAGGATGGCTATCTCTTCATAGTCGACCGCAAGAAGGACATCATCATTCGCGGAGGCGAGAATATTTCCTGCATCGAGGTGGAGGAGGCGATCTATGCCCATCCCGATATTGCGGAATGCTCCGTCTTCGGCCTGCCGGACGAGCGGTTCGGCGAAATTCCCGCCGCCGTCTGGCTGCCCAAACCGGGCCACGAGCTGACCGGAGACGATCTGCGCGAATTCCTGGCCGAACACCTCGCCCCGTTCAAGATTCCGGCCCGAATGTGGCGGGTGGAAAGCCCGCTTCCTCGGCTTGGCACAGCAAAAGTGGACAAGCGCGCGTTGCGCGAAAAATATCAGGCTCTATCTGAGGGTCAGTGAACGCAATCAGGATCCCCAACCAACGCGCGGTAATCGACCGCCGCAAGCTGGCAGGCGACATCGCGGAAGCGGTGGCGCAGGACGGCGCGACCAAGTCGCGCAAGCGCGTGGTGGAACTGCTGCGTAGCTCCATGGCGGATGGCCGGGCCGAACTGACGCGGCGGTTGGCGGAAAAACCATCGGCCGGGCACGAGATCACCGCCGGCTTCGCTTTCCTGATGGATCAGATCATCCGCGTGATGCACGATCATGTGATCACCGATCTTTATCCGGTGAACAATCGCAGTTCCGGCGAGCGCCTCAGCATCATGGCCGTTGGCGGCTATGGCCGTGCGGAAATGGCGCCACATTCGGATATCGATATCGCCTTCCTTACACCCGGCAAACAGACCGCCTGGTGCGAGCAGGTGATCGAGGCCATGCTCTATCTGCTGTGGGATCTCGGCCTGAAGGTCGGCCATTCAAGCCGCTCGGTGGATGAGATGGTCCGCATGGCGCGGGGTGATCTCACCATCCGCACCGCCATGCTGGAAGGCCGTTATCTGTGGGGCGATCAGAAGCTTTACGAGGAAGCGCACGGCCGCTTCTTTGCCGATGTAGTGGCCGGGACCGAGCGGCAATTCGTCACCGAAAAGCTTGCCGAACGCAATGAACGGCACAAGCGCCTGGGCGACAGTCGCTATGTAGTCGAGCCGAACGTGAAAGAGGGCAAGGGGGGGCTCAGGGACCTCCAGACGCTCTATTGGATCGGCAAATATATTCACAAGGTGAAGAGTGCGGCCGAACTGGTGGAAGTGGGCCTGTTCACCCGGGCCGAATATCGTGCCTTCCGCCGGGCAGAGGGCTTCTTCCTGGCGGTCCGGTCGCATTTGCACACCATCACCAATCGCGCGGAAGACCGGCTGACGTTTGATCTTCAGCGCGAGGTTGCAAGGCGGATGTTGTTTGCCGACCGTCCGGGCAAAAGCGCGGTCGAGCGTTTCATGCAATATTACTTCCTGCAGGCGAAGCGGGTGGGCAGCCTTTCGGGCATCTTCCTGGCCCAGCTGGACGAGCAGTTCGCCCGCAAGACACCGCGCGGGCTGCTGGCGGGTTTCCGCGCTCGTGCGCGCTCGGTCAAAGGATACAAGGTCTTCGGCGGGCGGATCGCCGCGCAGGAGGACGACTGGTTTCGCGACGATCCGGTGCGGCTGATCGAGATCTTCCAGATCGCCGAGGACGAAGGGCTGGAAATCCACCCCGCCACCATGCGCATGGCCGCGCGCGACTGCACCTTGATCAAGGAAGAAGTTCGCCACGATCCGCGCGCCAATGCCCTGTTCATGAAAGTGCTGGCCGGGCGGCGTGACCCTGAAACCGTGCTGCGCTGGATGAACGAGGCCGGCGTATTCGGCCGCTTCGTGCCCGATTTCGCCCGCGTCAATGCGCAGATGCAGTTCGACATGTATCATCACTATACGGTGGATGAGCATACGATCCGCGCCATCGGCCTGCTGGCGAAGATCGAACATGGCGAGTTACGCACCGATCATCCGCTGGCCACCGAACTGTTCCCCCAGCTCCAGTCGCGCAATGCGCTCTATGTCTCGGTGCTGCTGCACGATATCGCCAAGGGCCGCGGGGGCGATCATTCGATCCTGGGCGCGGAAGTGGCGGAAAAGCTCTGCCCCCGCCTGGGCATGGACGAGGATGAGACGGAACTGGTCGCCTGGCTGGTGCGCTGGCACCTGCTGATGAGTGCCACTGCCTTCAAGCGTGACCTTTCCGACCCTAAGGCGATCGCTGATTTCGTGGCCGAAGTGCAAAGCGTGGAGCGGCTGCGGCTGCTGACCCTGCTGACCATCGTCGATATCCGCGCGGTGGGGCCAGGCATCTGGAACAGCTGGAAGCGCCAGCTCCTCACACAGCTGTATGAGCTGGCCGAAGAAGGCCTGCGCCTGGGCCATGTCAGCAGCGGCCGGGCCGAGCGCGTGGCCCAGAAGCGCTACGAGGTCGCCGCTCTGCTGGGCGCCGGCGCCGATGTGATGGAGGAACTGGACGACCGGTTCGACGATTCCTACTGGATCGCGGAACCGGCCGACATCATCGCCATGAACCTGCGCCAATATGGCGAAGCAAAAACCCTGCAGAAGCGGCTTTCGATCCATTGCGAATATTATGCCGCGCGCGGGGCCACTCTGGTCACTGTGATCGCGGACGACCATCCGGGCCTGTTCTACCGCATCGCGGGCGCGATCAGCCTTGCGGGCGGCAACATCATCGATGCGCGCATCCACACCACCCGCGTGGGCAAGGCCGTCGACAATTTCCTGGTGCAGGACCCGCTGGGCCGCCCCTTCAGCGAGGATTCGCAGCTCGCACGGCTGGCGACCGCGATCGAGGATTCGCTCGCCAACCGGATCGAGCTGGTGCCGCAGCTGGCAAAGCGCCCGCTGACCCACGCCCGTGCCGCCAGCTTCGAAGTGCGCCCGCGCGTGTTCATCGACAACAAGGCATCGAACCGCTTCACCGTGATCGAAGTGAATGCGCGCGACCGGCCGGCCCTGCTCAACCGCCTCGCCCGCGCCCTGTTCGAAAACCGGCTGATGGTGAATTCCGCCCACATCACCAATTACGGGGAGCGCGCGGCGGACACCTTCTACGTCACCGATCTGCTGGGTGGGAAGATCACCTCGACCGACCGGCTTGCCGCTATCGAGGCAGCGCTGGTTACGGCAGCGAGCGACGAGGCGCAGGCTCTGGCCGAGAAGGTAGTGGCTTAGGCAGTTCCCCCTCTTCAGAGGAAAGGGCCTTGTTCAGCCCCGCGCCCCGAACAGGGCACTGCCCACGCGCACATGGGTGGCGCCCAGCATGATCGCGGTTTCGTAATCCCCGCTCATACCCATGCTCAGCTGATCGAGGCCGTTATCCGCCGCCAGCTTGGCGAGGAATGCGAAGAAAGGCGCCGCTTCGATATCGGCGGGCGGCACGCACATCAGGCCGACTATCGGCATACCTGCCTCGCGCGCCTGGGCCAGCAGCGCGGGCAGATCGGCAATCGCGCAGCCGCCCTTCTGCTCCTCCTCGCCGATATTCACCTGGATAAAGCAGGGCAGCTTGCGCCCCGCCTTGTCCATCGCCTTGCCGAGCGCGGAAACGAGGCTGGGCCGGTCGACCGAGTGGATACAGTCGAACAGTTCCACTGCGTCATCCGCCTTGTTCGACTGGAGCCGGCCCACCAGATGCAGTTCCACATCGGGGAAGCGTTCCTTCAGCGCCGGCCATTTGCCTTGCGCTTCCTGCACGCGGTTTTCCCCGAACACCCGCTGCCCCTGCTCGATCAGCGGCAGAATGCTATCGGCATCGTGAGTCTTGCTGATGGCGATCAGGGTGACGTCTTCGGCGTTGCGCCCGGCGATTGCCGCCGCATGGGCGATACCGGCCTTTACGGCCTCCAGCGGAGTTGAAGCATGGTCCATGCCGCGCCTATAGCGCCCTCATGCCTGCGCGCCAGACCCTCCCGCATCTGTGGCTGATCTCCGATGCGCGTAACGATGCCGGGCTGGGCCGCACGCTCCAACGCCTGCCGCGCGGATCGGGCTTCATCTATCGCCATTATCATCTGGAACCGGCCGAGCGCATCGCCCGATTCCGCACCCTCGCCCGGATCGCAAGGGCGCGCGGGATCATCGCCGTGCTGGCCGATTCCGCGCTTACCGCCACCGAATGGGGCGCGGGCGGCATTTACGGCGCGCCGCGCGCCCTGTGGCCGCGCCGGCAGCACCTGCGCCTCGCCACGGTCCATTCCCTGCGCGAGATCGGCGCGGCGAATATGCTTGGCGCCGATGCCATGCTGCTGTCGCCAGTGTTCCCCACCCGCTCCCACCCCGGCGGTGCGACACTCGGCCCGCTGCGCTTCCGGCTGCTGGCGCAGCGCGCGAAAGTGCCGGTGATCGCGCTGGGCGGGATGGCCCCGCGCAAGGCACAGCGCCTGCAATGGGCGCGCTGGGCGGCGATCGACGGACTCTCCTGAGTTTTTAGAATTCCCGCCAATTCTTGACCGCGAGTCCCGACTCTGCGATTCTCCCCTTCCAGACCAGAGGGAACCAATCATGGCTAGCCGCCCAATCGGGAAAGCCCCGCCGGCAGACTGGCGCGCCGCCTTCAGGCGGTCGCTGCGCCGTGCGCTGCAGCTTTCGGGCGCGGTGGCGCTGCTGAGCGCGATGCTGTTCTTCACGCTGGCGCTGGCATCCTATCACCAGACCGACCCTTCGCCTTCCACGGCTGCGGGCGGCCCGCCGCTCAACTGGATGGGCAGCGCAGGCGCATGGGCGGCAGAGCGGGGCCTGTTCCTGTTCGGCCTTGTCTCGGTGCTGCTGATCCCGCTGCTCTATGCATTCGCGCGCAAGATGTGGCGCGATGCGGATGAGGAGGCGGATACGCCCCATGGCCTGCGCTGGTGGCGCGCGGTGGGGATGCTGGTGCTCGCCATGGCGCTGCTTTCCACGGTGCTGTCGCTCACTTTCACTTCGGCAGGCGGCAGCCTTCCGGCATCGCTGGGCGGCATCACCGGCCTGCTGGGCAAGGGCGCGATAGAGGCGCTGGCTGCCCGCCTGCCCGAGGCGGGACAGGGCTGGGCGATCCTGGGCATGGGCATCGTGTGCCTGGCGGGCGGGGCCGCGCTGGTGGGCCGCGTCTTCGCGATCGACTGGGTGCAACTGCTCACCATTCCGGCCGCATTGAAGCGTGCACCTTCGCTCCCCAGCGCGGATTCGCTGCCCTTCGTGCCCAAGCGGGAAAAGCCCAAGGCCGAGCCGCGCCCAGTTCCCCAGGCCGACAATCCCGCCCGCAAGCCGCCTGAGATCGCCGATCCTTCCGCTCCGCCCAAGCCCGCCACGATCGGCAGCGGCGGCAAGCGGCAGAAGGATCTGTTCGACGAATACGAACTCCCCAGCCTCGACCTGCTGGAAGACGCACCTGCCAACAGCGCCCCCAAGGTGGACAAGCTGGCGCTGGAGCGTAACGCCCGCCTGCTCGAAAACGTGCTCGACGATTTCAACGTGAAGGGCGAAATCACCGCCGTGCGCACCGGCCCGGTTGTGACCATGTACGAGCTGGAGCCGGCTGCCGGGGTCAAGGCCAGCCGCGTGATCGGCCTGGCCGAAGACATCGCCCGCAATATGAGCGCGATCAGCGCGCGCGTTTCGTCCATTCCGGGCAAGACGGTGATGGGCATCGAACTGCCTAATGCCGACCGGCAGACCGTGGCGCTGAAGGAACTCGCCGCATCCGAAGCCTTTGCCGGGCACAAGGGGATGCTGCCGATCATCCTGGGCAAGGATATCGCGGGCGAACCGATCGTGGCCGATCTTGCCGCCATGCCTCATTTGCTGGTGGCGGGCACCACCGGCTCGGGCAAGTCGGTGGGGCTCAACTGCATCCTGCTGTCCTTGCTCTACCGCTTCACCCCGCGCGAATTGCGCATGATCCTGATCGATCCCAAGGTTTTGGAGCTGAAGAGCTACGACGATATCCCGCATCTGCTGGCCCCGGTGGTGACCGAACCGCACAAATCGATCCGCGCGCTCAAATGGGCGGTGGAAGAGATGGAGCGGCGCTATCGCATGATGTCCTCCATCGGCGCGCGCAATCTCAACGGCTTCAACGAGCGCGTCACCACCGCCGCCGCCAAGGGCAAGCCGCTGGGCCGCCGGGTGCAGATCGGCTTCGATCCCGATACGGGCGAGGAATTGTTCGAAGAAGAACAGCTCGATTACGAAGCGCTGCCCCAGATCGTGCTGATCGTGGACGAGCTGGCCGACCTCATGGTCACTGTCGGCAAGGAAATCGAAGTGCTGATCCAGCGGCTTTCGCAGAAGAGCCGCGCGGCAGGCATCCACCTGATCATGGCGACGCAGCGCCCGTCGGTGGACGTCATCACCGGCGTCATCAAGGCCAACCTGCCCACTCGCGTCAGCTTCCACGTCACCAGCCGGATCGACAGCCGCACCATCCTGGGCGAACAGGGCGCCGAGCAACTGCTGGGCAAGGGCGACATGCTCTATAAGCCCTCCAGCGGCGCGCTGACCCGCGTGCACGGCCCCTTCGTGAGCGATGAGGAAGTGGAGGCGATTGCCGATCACTGGCGCAAGCAGGGCAAGCCCGATTACATCGACGCCGTCACCGAAGAAACGGAAGACAGCGGCTTCGGCTTCGAGGACGAGTTCACCGCTTCCGATAATCCGGAAGAGCGCAAATACCGCCAGGCCTGCCAGATCGTGATCGAGAACCAGAAGGCCTCCGGCTCGTGGCTCCAGCGCCAGATGGGCGTGGGCTACAACACCGCCGCCAAATGGATCGAACGCATGGAGGAAGACGGGCTTGTCGGCCCGGCGAACCATGTGGGGCGGCGCGAGATCTTCCGGGATCGGGACGGGAACCCCTTGTGATGCAATCGTCGTCCCGGACTTGATCCGGGACCGCTGCCCTTGAGGAGGTACGTCGGATGCAAGGCGGCTGGACCTACATCCTGGCCAATCGAAGAAATATCAGCAAACCACGAAGAGATAGAGGGTTTGCTTGGTC
>DATJDU010000047.1:0-26256 GCA_035497315.1 Sphingomonadaceae bacterium | reverse complement strand
GGCGCATGTGCCCGGCCTGCGGATCGTGGGCCGGCGAGACCGAGATGGCGAGCCACCGGCCCGCCGAGGAACTGGCGCTGTGCGAATTGCGCCCGCTCTGGGCCGGGCTGGACAGGGAACCGGTGTTCTTCTCCTACCGCCGCTGCGGCGAATGCGACCTGCTCTACAATCCGGTCTATTTCACCGGGCAGGCGCTGGCCGATCTCTATTCCGAACTGGCCCCCAATATGGACATGGTGCCCCGCACCATGATCGAGGCGACCCAGCGCGGCTATTTCGACGAGATCGAGCGGGCAGGGGGCCTTGCGGGCGATTATCTGGAGATCGGCCCCGATGTCGGCCACATGACCGCCGAGGCCGCCCGTCGCGGCGATTTCGGCCATTTCTGGCTCTATGAACCCAACCGCGCCGTCCACAGCCTGTTGCGGGCCGCCGCCGGGACCGATGCCGTGACGCTGGAAGGCGGGATGGACGATCTTTCCGCCGTGCCCGATGGCGTAGTGGGGCTCGCCGTGATGGTCCATGTGCTGGACCATCTGCTCGATCCCCTGCCGCTGCTGCGCCAGATCGGCGCCAAGCTGCGCCCCGGCGGGATGGTGGCGATAGTCACCCATAACGAGGGATCGCTGCTGAGGCGCGTTCTGGGCCGCAAATGGCCACCTTTCTGCCTGCAGCACCCGCAGCTTTTCAGCCCGGATACGATCAGGACCATGCTGGAACTGGCCGGGCTGGAGCGGGTGGAAGTGAAGGGTAGCAGCAACATCTTCCCCAGCGATTTCCTCGCCCGGCAAGGCGCTGCGGCCGTGGGCGTGCCTTTGGGGAAAGTGCCGCTGCCATCGTTTCCGGTGCGGTTGCCGCTGGGAAATATCCTGACGCTGGCGCGCGCGGGTTCCTGAGTTCGTCATCCCGGACCTGTTCCGGCAGCCCGCTTTCTGCCGTTCTCCGAGGCGCGAAGGGGCACTTACGGTGTGCGACGCGCCGTTTCCGAAAGTCAGATTGCTAGACAATCCGAAGTTTACCGCGCAAGTGCGGCATTCAGTCTTTCCCGGGAGCTTACGTGATCCTTTCTCGCATCTTGGCCGGCGTCGCCATTCTTTCCATGGCGGCACCCGCTACGGCCCGGATCGACGACTGGAGCACCGACGACTGGGACGATTCCGGCTCCACCTCCGGTTCGGGATATGATCCGGCAGACGGGGCGACGGTGCGGCGTCAGCTGGCCGAGGTGGGCCGGTTGCTGGATACGGGCCTGGCCGCGCTGGAGACCGACGACTGGAACACCGCGCAATATCAGTGCGCAATGGCCGACAATGCTGCCAGTCGAACCGATTACAGCAACGAAAGCGCCTTCGTGGAGGGCAGGACGATCGCCCGGACCTGCATTGGCGACGCGGCCTATGGCAAGGGCAACACCGGCATCGCCTGCGAATGGTGGGCCAAGGTCGAATACGAAAGCTTCATCTGGGAAGACCCTTACGCTATCTGCAGCGAGGAATAGTATTCCGCGCGACTTTCACACCCGCAGGTTGAAAGTCAGTCCTGATCGCCGCGCATACACTCGTCGATTATGGGGCCGAGCAGTTCTTGGTCGTAGCTCCCATGGCGCTCGAAGGCTTTCCGTGTCGCTGCTTTGGCGACAACGCACCCGCAAACGTGGCGACGTATCGACATGTCGGGAAGAAACTCGGCAATTTTGGTCACGCACTGTTCGATCCGCGCCTCCTGCGTGTTGGCCGCCGCATTGAGCGCGTCCATATCGCGTTTCGTGCCCATCGCGCCCCATATGATGAGCGGGATGCCCACAATGAAGAACAGAAAGCCGAAGCCCTTGGGTGCCTTGGTGCCAGCCATGATCCGGTTAAGTGGCGGGCAATAGTGACCGGCAGGTTACCTGATGGGAAACTACCTAGGGTCAGGGCCTAGTTACGGCACCGTTGAGGCATCCAAATGGCGACCATATCGGGCCGACTATCCTCTCCTGCTTGCGGGAGAGGGATACGCAGGCCTGGCCCGCGAGGGCCTTGCCGAAGTTGGGTGAGGGTGTTTTGAAGCTTGAGCGGGGGGTGCGGACGAAAACCCGCTTCCCCAATCACCTACATCCGCTCGTCCTGAGCCTGTCGAAGGACACGCGGGACGTAAACGCTGGGCGGAATTGCTACCGACCCGGTTTGCGTTGCATTGGTGGCCGAGCGGGTCCTTTGGTCAAAGGGCAGCGCGTGTCCTTCGACAGGCTCAGGACGAGCGGAGGTTGGGGTATTCGCCCCCTCAAGCCGCAGCCGACAGCCCCGCCCGTGTTTCGCACAACCTCGCATAGGCCGCGATCTGGTCCAGCGTCACCGCCCGCGCATCCGCCCCGCTGCCCACGGCCTTGTGCCATTCCACGATCCAGTCCAGCGCGCTTTCCAGCGGCAGGGCGGGCTTCCAGCCGAGCAGGCCGCGCGCTTTCGAGCAATCGAGCCGCAGCAGCCCGGCCTCATGCGGATGGGCGCCAGACTGGCGCTCGGCGGGCGCCGTGCCGCCCCAGCGCGCCTGCATCCGGCCCACGATCCATTGCACCGCCTGCGCATCCTCGTCCGAAGGGCCGAAGTTCCAGCCATCGGCAAAGCCGCGTTCGCCCTCCAGCAGGCGTTCGGCCAGCATGATATAGCCGCGCAGGGCCTCCAGCACATGCTGCCAGGGGCGCACGGAATGGGGCGAGCGGATCAGGGGGGAGACACCCGCCTCGAAGGCGCGGACGAGGTCGGGGATCAGCCTATCTGCCGCCCAGTCGCCCCCGCCGATCACATTGCCCGCGCGGCCCGAGGCGAGCAGCGGGCCTTCGCTGGCGAAGAAGGACCGGCGCCAGGCCGAGACGACCAGTTCCGCGCAGCCCTTGCTGCTGGAATAGGGATCGTATCCGCCCATCGGGTCGTTCTCGCGATAGGGCCAGTGCCACTCGCGATTTTCGTAGCATTTGTCGCTGGTGATGCAGACCACGGCCTTTACCCCCGGCACCGCGCGCGCGGCCTCCAGCAGATTGACCGTGCCCATCACATTGGTGGCATAGGTGCCTGCCGGGTCCTCATAGGAAAGCCGCACCAGCGGCTGGGCGGCGAGGTGGAAGATCGCTTCCGGCCGCGCCTGTGCCACGGTGGCGGCAAGGCTGGGGGCATCGCGCACGTCGCCTTCCACATGGTGCAGCGTTTCGGCAATGTGGGCGCTTTCGAACAGGCTCGGCTCGGTCGGGGCGGGCAGGGCATAGCCCGTCACCCGCGCGCCCATGGCGTTGAGCCACAGCGCCAGCCAGCTGCCCTTGAAGCCGGTGTGGCCTGTGACGAGGACCCGGCGGCCCGCCCAGACGGCGCTCACCAGCGCTTCCACGGGGCCGCTCCGCTGTTCCAGAGGTCTTCCAGATAGATCTTGTCGCGCAGCGTATCCATCGGCTGCCAGAAGCCGTCATGGCGGTAGCCCATCAATTCGCCCGCGCTGGCCAGCCGTTCCAGCGGCTCGGCCTCCCATGGCACATGCGGGCCTTCGACAAGGTCCAGCACCGAAGGATGCGCCACGAAGAAGCCGCCGTTGATCCGCCCGCCGTCGCCATTGGGCTTTTCCTTGAAGCCGGTGACGCGCTGCCGGTCGAACGCCAGCGCGCCGAAGCGGCCCGGCGGGGAGACGGATGTGATGGTAGCCCGTTCCCCATGGCTCTTGTGGAACTCCACCAGCGCGGCAATGTCGATATCGGCCACCCCGTCGCCATAGGTGAAGCAGAAGGGTTCGTCGGGATCGAGATATGGGCGCACGGCGGCAAGGCGGCCGCCGGTCATGGTATCGGCCCCGGTTTCCACCAACGTGATGCGCCAGGGCTCGCTGCGGGCATTGTGGATTTCCATCCCGTTGCCGTTGCGCAGGTCGATCGTCACGTCGGAGGTCTGGAGGAAGTAGTTCGCGAAGAACTCCTTGATGACATAACCCTTATAGCCAAGGCAGATCACGAAATCGTTGAAGCCGCTGGCGGAATAAATCTTCATGATGTGCCACAGGATCGGCATCCCGCCGATTTCGACCATTGGCTTGGGCCGCGTGGCGGTTTCCTCGCCAATGCGTGTGCCAAGGCCGCCGGCCAGAATTACGGTTTGCATCGTTCCTCCACGTCATGTCGTACGAGACTATGACGAACTCATCCCCGCATAACCGTAGCGACCTGTCGCGCTTTCTGGCCCGACATGCGCCGATTGCCGCCATCCTTATGCTGGCGGCGTGGCTGCGGATCGACGGGGTGGGTTTCGGCCTGCCCGCGCTGAACGATCCGGACGAGCCCCTGTTCATGATGAAGGCCTATGACATGCTGGCCCGCGGATCGCCGGACCCGCAATGGTTTGGCCATCCGGGCACGATCACGCTCTATTCCCTCGCGCTGGTGATGGTGGCGGTGGCGGGCTTCGGCCTGCTGAGCGGGCGCTTTGCCGACATGGGCGATTTCGCGGCGGCGGTGCATGTCGATCCGGGCATCGTGTTCCTGCCCGCGCGGCTGTTCATCGTGGCGAACGGCGTGGCCTGCGTATTGCTGGTCTATCTGATCGCGCGGCGGCTGTGGGGCGAGCGGGCGGGCTGCGCGGCGGCACTGGTGCTGGCGGTAAACGCGGTGCACATCGCATGGTCGCAAGTGATCCGCACCGATGTGCAGGCCAGTGTCTTCATGTTGCTGTGCGTGCTGCAATCCATTTCCATCCTGCGCGAAGGCAGGCTGCGGCATTATGTGCTGGCGGGCATTTTCGCGGGGCTGGCCTGCGCCACCAAATGGCCTGCCGCCGTGATCGGGCTCAGCCCTTTATGCGCCGGGCTCTACCGGGTGGTGAAGCTGGGGGATGACCGGCGGATGCTGCTGGTGATCGCGGGCGTTCCGGCGCTGACTTTGTTTGCTGTCTCGCCGTTCCTGCTGTTGAGCTACGACATCGTCATTCGTGACCTTTCGGGCGAGGCACGGCCGTTCCATCCTGGGGCGACGGGCGGGGGGCTGCTCGATAATCTGGGCTGGTATGTTGGCGTACCGCTCAGGGCTTCTCTCGGCACGCTTGGCCTCGTTGGCGCCGCTTTAGGTGCTTTTGTGTACACGCTAAGGGACAGGGCCTGGCTGATCGCTGTAAGCCCCGGTTTTCTGGCGTTTTTGCTGGTTATTTCGACCCAGCACCTGCTGTGGGAGCGGTGGCTGGTGCCGGTGCTGCCCTTTCTGGCGTTGGGGCTAGGGCGGCTGGCAGGGCCGGGAGTGGACTGGGTTCTGCGCAAAAAACCTACGCTGGTTCAATGGGTTGCCTGGGGAGGGATGGCCGCTCTCACGCTCCCGATGCTGCTCGCGGCCCAGGCCCGGGCCGAAGAACGCCGCCACGACACCCGCCAGATCGCCACCCAATGGGCAAGCACCCACATCGCCCCCGGCTCCACGATTCTGGTGGAACACGCCGCAATCGACCTGATGCAGGGCCCCTGGACCATGCTCTTCCCCCTGGGCAAGGCAGGCTGCGTCAACGCCGAAATGGCTCTGAAAGGCCAGATTTCCGAGGGTGAGGTGGATGATGCACGGCAAGGTAGCCCGGTGGTGGATTACGCCCATGTCGATGAAGTCCGCCTGCCAAGCTGCCGCGCGGATTACGCGATCTTCTCCCACATCGCGCCCTACCAGCAGGATAAAGCCCGGTTTCCCGCCGAATATGCGCGCTACGCCGCCGCGCTGAAACAGGGGGTGGTGTGCCAGCGGATCGAGCCGGTTCCCGGCCGCAGCGGCGGCCCTGCGATCACTATCGTCCGCTTTCCGGGGAAGGACGGTGGGCTGGCCAGCTGCCCGCGCTGAAGCGCCCGGATTTGCACCGGAGCGCACAAGCTGCCCGTTGCTGACGGACAAGAATTTGCTCGCAGGTTGCAAAGCCGTGCACCTCTTCCATGCGTATGCTGCATCGCAGAAAGTCGGAATCGGCCCCGATTTTCGGGTTTCGAGTGCCGCATATGCGAGGCCTTGCGCGACTCGCATTGTGCGCTGCACAATAGGCATGCACAGGATCGAGGTCACACAATGACGCTTCTAACCGACCAGTTCTTCGACAGCTTTGCTTCCTCCGTGAAGCCCACTGAAGAGGCGGAGAGCCTGCCGCCCGAAATCTACACCAGTCAGGAATTCTACGAATTCGAGAAGGAAGCCCTGTTCTACCGCGAATGGCTATGTGTCGGGCGCGAGGAATGGGTAACGGCTGCGGGCGACTATTTCACCGCCAGCCACGCGAACGAGCCGATCATCATCACTCGCGATCGTGAAGGCAATCTGCAGGCGATGTCGGCCGTGTGCCAGCACCGCGCGATGCTGGTGGCGGAAGGCAAGGGCAATGCCCGCGCCTTCATCTGCCCCTATCACCACTGGACTTACGATCTCGACGGCAAGCTGGTCGGCGCCCCGGCGATGACCAAGACCTGCAATTTCGACAAGGCGAAGAACAACCTTCCCAAGCTGAAGGTGGAAACCTGGCACGGTTTCGTCTTCGTCAATTTCGATCCGGAAGCCGAAGCTCTCGTCTCGCGCCTTGCTCCGCTGGAATCGGTGGTCGCTAATTATGAGCTGGAAAAGCTGCGCGGGCCGGAGCCGATCGTCGAGAATTTCGCCTGGAACTGGAAGGTCCAGTTCGAGAACAATAATGACGGCTATCACGCCAGCCGCCTGCATCAGGGGCTGCACGATTACATCCCCAGCGCCAAGGCGAGCTTCCCCGAAGTGCCCAAGGGTACGGCGGGCTATTATCGCCTCAACGGAACGCTGCACAAGAACGCCGCCTTCAACCCCACGGAAAAGGCGTTGTTCCCGGTATTCCCGAAGCTGAGCGAGGAGGAACAGAACCGCCTGCTGTTCGTGAACCTTCCGCCCAGCCTCTCGCTGGTGATTACCAATGACGTGGCGATCTACATCATCATGGATGCCGTTTCCTCCACCTCTCACAAGGTGACCTTCGGCAGCCTCTATCTGCCCGAGGCGATGGAAGACCCGCTGTTCGAAACCAAGGCGAAGGTGACGAGCGACTACACCAATTCCATCTTCGCGCAGGATTTGCACACCGACCTGCTGGTGCAGCAGGGCCTCGGTTCCAAATTCGCGCCGCGCGGCCGCTACAGCTGGCAGGAAGATGCGCAGCGCCAGTTCAACGTGTGGCTGGTGGATCGCTACACGGCGGAATGGGATCGCCGGCGCGGGCCTGCGGCTCCTATCACCAAGCTGCACGCCACTTCCTGAGTTACCTTTGCGCCGGCCGCACCGTGGGCAGTCTCTGCTCCCGGTGCGGTCGGCGCGCCGATTCCGGCCCTGGGGTACAAGGGCCTGCGTTCCGTTTTGCAGGCTGCGAAAATCAATAATTTGTTCGTCAGCGCGCCAGCACCCCAACCGCTACTCCTGATAGCCAGAGCTCAACGAGTTTCCCAATCTGCTCATCAGGGGTTCCGATGACCAACACGCTGATCTTTTTCGACATTCCCTCCGACGATCCCAACGCCGCCGGCGAGTTCTACGCTCAGGTCTTCGGCTGGGAGAACGATCCCCGCCCCAAGGGCAAATATCATCGCATGGTGCCCGGCGGCTTCTTCAAGAAGAAGGACGGAACCGATAGCGAGATCGGCAATCTCCATATGGGTATCGCGCTGGCAGCCAATATGCGGCCTCACCCCGAACCTTATGGCGTAGAGCCGCGTTCCATCGCCAGCGAAGGCCGCAAGCCGCGCGTCTGGGTGCTGGTGGGCGACGACGATACGCCTGAACGGATTCTCGACACTGCCGAGAAACTGGGCGCCACGATTCTGTGGCGCAACCACTATTGGGCCGAGTTCAACGGCTTCAACCACGCCTTTGCCGATCCCTGGGGTAACGAGATCGTCCTATGGGGCAAGGCTGGCGAAAATCCGCAGATTCCGGAAGATTTCACCCGCGAATAATCAGCTCCGGGGGCGTCCGAATGCCCGCTCGCCAACATCTTGTGCGTGAATATGCAAGACCGTGGCGCCCCCCGTTCCATAGCCTTCAGTCAATCAGATCGAACAACAGGGCCGCGCGTCGAAATGCGTGAAGCGATTTCAGGATTTGCCAGTTTGCCGTCCACCTGCGGCACTTCTGAAGCGACCGGGAGGCTGCTCCCATGAGCCGTCTCCCGGTCGTCTTTTTCGGGCATGGCAGTCCGATGGTGGCGCTTGAAAAGAGCGACACCACCGCAACTTGGCGATCCATTGCGGCGGGCATCGGCCGACCGAAGGCAATCTTGTGCATCTCGGCCCATTGGTTGACGCGGGGCACGGCGGTGACCGCCATGGCCCAGCCGCGCACGATCCACGATTTCGGCGCCTTCCCGCAGGCTCTGTTCGATATGCAATATCCCGCGCCCGGCGATCCGGAACTGGCGCTGCGGGTGCGCGAATTGCTCGATCCGGTCCCGGTGGCGCTCGACGCCAGTTGGGGCCTCGATCACGGGACATGGACCGTGCTGGTCCACGCTTATCCCGACGCGGATATCCCGGTTGTCCAGCTTGGCATGGATGTCACTCTTTCGCCGGCCCAGCACTGGGAAATCGGCCAGCGGCTGAGGCCACTGCGCGATGAAGGCGTGCTGATCATGGGCACGGGCAATATCGTGCACAATCTTCCGGCGATGGATTGGGATAATCCCGACGCGCCGCCCTATCCCTGGGCCGACCGCTTCAACACCGCGATGCTGGATGCCGTGGTTGAAGATCGACCCCAGACGGTGATCGATTTCGAGGCGCTGGGCGACGACGCCCGCCTCTCCGTGCCGACACCGGACCATTTCTGGCCGCTGCTCTATGTATTGGGCGCGCGCTATCCGGGTGAGGCGGCGACGCTGAACCCGGATTTCATCCACCACAAGTCCCTCGGGATGACCAGCATCCTGATCGGAGCTGCCTGATGCCCCTTGCAGCAGGCGGTTTGTTCCAATGACCTTCAGGGGAAAGACATGGCGTTGATCTGCGACCACGGTTTGAGGCGGGCGGAAGTCCAGCCCAAGGCGCTGCATTATCTGAGGGCTACGCCCGAGACGGTTCACTGGGGTTTCTTCTCGCCCGAACTGAAGCCGGCGCTGACCGTGAAGAGCGGCGATCTGATCATGGCGCAGGCGGTGACGCACCACGCCGGTGACGATCCGGAGCTGATGTTCGACGAGGACATCCAGCGCATCTTCACCGAGATCGATCCCTCCACCCGCGCTCCGGGCTGCCACATCATGACCGGCCCGATTTTCGTCGAAGGCGCGGAGCCTGGCGACATGCTGGAAGTGCGTTATTTCCAGATGAGCCCGCGCTTCAATTACGGTTCCAACCTGCAGGCCAATTGGGGCCATCTCTACAAGGAGTTCGGCGAGACCGAGCGGGTCACGATCTACGAGCTGGACCCCAACGCCAACACTGCTCGGGCGCTCTATGCTTATGATGTGGAGGAAACTTACCTCGTCCCGGGTCGCATCACCCATTGCCCCAGCTGCGACCGCCAGCCTGCGCTGGAAGGGATCACCATTCCCGCCCGTCCGCATCTGGGCACGGCAGGCGTGGCTCCTGCGGTGAACGAGCCGGTCAGCACCATTCCCCCGGGTCTGCATGGAGGCAATATCGACAATTGGCGGATCGGCGCCAATTCGCGGATGTATTATCCGGTGCAGGTGAAGGGTGGGCTGTTCTCGATCGGCGATCCGCACGTCAGCCAGGGCGATGGCGAGATCAGCGGCACGGCGATCGAATCCTCGCTCGATGTGCTGTTCCAGATCATCCTGCGCAAGGATTTCAAATTCCCTTCGCCGTTGCTCGAAACGCCTGATCACTGGATTGTCCATGGCTTTGGCGCGGATCTGGATCAGGCGATGAAGAGCGCATCGATGGATATGCTCCACCTGCTCAATGAGCATCAGGGCCTATCCAAGACCGATGCTTATTCGCTGATGAGTGTCGCGGCGGACTTCGGCGTGACGCAGGTAGTAGACGGAACCCAGGGCATCCATGTCAGGATCGATCGCGGGATATTCCCGGCCAAGGGAAGCGTGCGCGATCCGGAATGAGCGGAAAGGGCAGGGCCGTGACTGACGACCGGGCGGCCTGGTCTTTCGATGCGGCAAGCCTGCCGCATGGCGAGCGCGCCGCCGCATGGGCCGATGCCATGCGGCGGCTGCACTTGCCTTTCGCCGGCCCGGCTCCCGAAGCCGAGGCGGTCGGCAGGGTACTGGCCGTCACTTCGCCCATGGGGTTCGACTTCTCTCTGGTATCGGGCGGTGCCCAGTCGATTGCCGGGCGGACGCCCGATGCGGAGCCTGGCCTGTGGATGGGCCTGCTGATCGATGGCGACGCTCACCTGAGCACCGACGATGCGCCAGTGGCGCTTTCGCCCACCATGCTGATCTATGGCGCTACCGGCGTCGATGCCTCGCTGCAATATGCGGGGCCATTCCGGCAGCTCTTCGTGCGCATTCCCAGCGTTGCCATTGATGCACGGCTGCTGGCCCCGCTGGCCGCGCGGGTTTCCATCGTGGAGCCCGGAACCATGGCCGGCCATGCGCTGCTGGCACTGCTGCACAGCCTTGCCGCCTCGCTGGACGAGGGGCATCCCGGCGATCTGGGGCCGATCGAAAGCGCGCTGATAGAACTTCTGGTGCCTGTTGTCGCTCGTTCCGGAGGCTTTGCGGGCAAGGGCGGGTCGATGGGCCACCGCGCCCGGCAATATGAGCGTATCTGCCGCACGCTTGAGAGCCAGCTGGGCGATCCGGAACTCACCGTGCAGGCGATTGCCAGCGGCGAGGGCGTATCGGTGCGCTATCTCCAGCAATTGTTCGCCCGCTTCGGCCAGACCGTGACGGGCTATCTCAAGTCCCGCCGGCTGGAGCGCGCGAGGGCCGAACTGGCGAGCCCGCTCCATACTCAGCTCAGCATCTCCGAAATCTGTTTCCGCTGGGGTTTCAACCAGTCGGCCCATTTCAGCCGGGCCTATCGCGAACGTTTTGGCGAGGCGCCGCGCGATACGCGCAACCGGGCGAGACGTTCCAGCGCCGCCTGACAATCGAGCCTGCGCGGGGTGACAAGACTCCGTGGCGGGCTTTCGCCCACAACGAGGCCATCATGCTATCCCGCTTCCGCCCTGACGGCTTTCTGGTCCTGCTGCTGGCCGTATTGGCCTTTGCCACGCTGCTTCCTGCCCGGGGCGAAGGTGCCATATGGCTTGATCATCTCACGGATGTGGCGATCACGCTGCTGTTCTTCCTCCACGGGGCCAAGCTCTCGCGCCAGGCGATCCTGGCGGGGATCGGAGCGTGGAGGCTTCATCTGATGGTGCTGGCGACCACTTTCGTCCTCTTCCCGCTGCTGGGCCTGGCCATGGTGACGGGCCTGGGCAGTTGGATCGATCCGGCGGTGGCCAGCGGTTTCCTGTTCCTGTGCATCGTACCTTCCACCGTGCAGTCGTCGATAGCGATGACGGCGATTGCGCGGGGGAATGTTCCGGCGGCGGTCTGTAGCGCATCCCTCTCCAATGTGCTCGGTATCGTGCTGACCCCGCTGCTGGCCACCCTCCTGGTCAGCAGCGGGCAAGCCGGGCAGGACTTCTTCCTTTCCGCGCTGACCAAGGTCGGCACTACGCTGCTGCTGCCCTTCATCGTCGGCCATCTGGCCCGGCCGCTGATCGGCGGCTTTGTCGACACTCACCGCAAGCTGGTGATGCGCACCGATCGGGGCGTGATCCTGCTGGTGGTCTATGCGGCCTTCAGCGCTGCCGTGGTCGAAGGGTTGTGGAGCCGCTTCTCCGCACTGGACCTCACCACAATCCTGGTACTCGATGCCGCGCTGCTGGCGGCCGTGCTGCTGTTCACGAGGCAGGCCGCGCGGCTTGCGGGCTTCTCTCTAGAGGATGAGGCCGTGCTGGTCTTCTGCGGATCGAAGAAGAGCCTGGCCAGCGGCGTGCCGATGGCCGGCGCCCTGTTTCCCCCGGCGCAGGTGGGGCTTGTCGTCCTGCCGCTGATGCTATTCCACCAGCTCCAGCTGATCGTCTGCGCCGCGCTGGCGCAGGCTTACGCCCGGCGGAGCGAAGCCCAATCCATGAACGAGGAACCAGCCCATGCCGTATGATGTGCTCGACGTCCGTCCGATGACCAAGCCGATCGGGGCGCTGGTATCGGGGGTCGCTCTGAACGAGCCGCTCGGCAACAAGGTGCTGGACGAACTCCACACCGCGTTGCTGGAGCATCAGGTGCTGTTCTTTCGCAATCAGCCGATGGACCATGACAGCCATGAACGGCTGGGCCGCTATTTCGGCGAACTGGCCGGGCACAGCGGCGTGGGCGGGATCGAGGGCCATCCCAATGTGGTGAAGATCCACGCGGATGCGGACAGCAAGTTCATCGCCGGGGAGGACTGGCACATGGACCTGTCCGAAGATCCGGAGCCACCCATGGGCAGCATCCTCTATCTTCACACCGTGCCCCCGGTTGGTGGCGATACGCTGTTTGCCAGCATGTACGCGGCCTATGACGCGCTCTCTCCCGCGATGAAGGCCTTCATCGATCCGCTGACGGCGGTGCATGATTCCAACCACATCTATCGCGAGCTGTTTCCCGATGTGGACAAGAAATACCCCACCAACACCCATCCGCTGGTGCGCACCCATCCTGTATCGAAGCGCAAATGCCTGTTCTTCAGCAAATCCAAGATCATCCGGATCAACGGCCTGACGAAGGAAGAGGGCGAGGCGCTGCGCGATTTCCTGGCGCGCCATTGCGAAAACCCCAATTTCCAGGTCCGCTTCCGCTGGGAACCGGATTCCATCGCTTTCTGGGACAATCGTTGTACCCAGCATTTCGCCACATGGGATTATTTCCCCGAAACCCGCTCGGGCTACCGGGTGTCGATCGCGGGCGACAAGCCTTATTGATACGGCGTGAGGGCGGGGCGAGCAGGCTCCCTCAGGCTGTGAACAGCCCCTTGCGGATGATCGCATGGACGCCCCAATTGCCGTTGGCGACCTGCGAGATTCCGAAATCGACCGCCACCGAGAGGAGCGAGATTGCCTCGTCTTCCGAGAGGTTCTTGGTCGTCATCAGGAAACGGCGGGCCTTGCGGAAGGCATCGCGCATGGCGCTGTCGATCGAGGCGCGCTTATAGACTTCGCTCTGCGCGTCCTCGCCCAGTTCCTTGAGATAATCGGGGTGGCTGAAGCCCATGATCACCCATTCGCTCTCGGTCTCGATCAGCGGATAATCGAGATCGCGCATCATGCCGGAAAGATCGCCCGCCGGGTGCCGGATTACCTGGATCAGCGCGGTCATGGAACATTCGATGGCCGTGCCGCACAGTTCGGAATCCCCCTGCGAGGCGTGGGGATCGCCCAGCGATAGCAACGCGCCTGAGACCTGCACCGGCAGAAACACGCTCGATCCCGGGCCGGTGCGCCAATTGTCCATATTGCCGCCGAAGGAACTGGGCGGAATGGAATCGACCGGGCCGGTATGGGCGGGAGCTACCGCGATCACGCCGAAATGCGGCCGGATCGGAATCTCCACATCTCGCAGAATGTCATAATTCCGCTCGATCGTGTCCGGGTCCACCGGCACGCCGGGGTAATCGTAGCGATCATGGACAATGCCCGAAGGGTCGGTCTGCGGAGTCCAGCGGAAGGAATAGACCGCATGGGCCGTGGGCACGCGTTCCTTGCCGCTTTCCACTTCATAGATCGTCACGACTTCGCGCGGATTGGGCTGGGTCAGCAGGTCATTATACTGGAAGCCCCAGAAGGTCGCCGCATTGCTGCCGAAGGCCTTGCCCTGGAAGCGCGGATTGCCGCTGCGGCGCGGTTCCAGGCTGAGAATGCGGACTTCGATGATGTCGCCCGGCTCGGCATCCTTGATGGCGATGGGGCCGGTGCAGATATGCACGCCGAAGCCTTCGCCCGCACCGCGGCCAACTTCGCTGGCGTCCATCGGCCCTGCGCCGCGCCGTTCCACAGCCTTGCCATGCTCGTCCCAGTGGAACACGCTTTCGGCGCCTTCATCGCCTTCCACCATGCGTTCCGGGTCATCATTGGCGTGGTGGGTGAGGGCTTCGACCGTGACGAAATCGCCCGAGCGGACAGTGAGCACCGGCTTCAGCAGCGAACTGAAATAGCCCCAATGCACCGTGTTCGGGCTGACAGGCAGATGGTGGTGACGGACTGTGCCATCATCGCCGATCGGCAGCAGGCTGGTGGGGATGCCCACCGTCTCGTTCGTCTCGGGGAAGGCCTCGGCCTGGGCGGCCTCGTCTGAGGCACTGCGGCGGGCAGGGCGCCCGCGCCGAAGGGTGCTCTGCCCCTCGCCATCGTCGTACAGACCCGTCTTGCGATATTCGCGCGGGGAGATGCCATATTGCTCGCGAAAGGCACGGCTGAAGGATGCGGAATCGTTGAAGCCCCACTGGAACAGGATGTCCGAAATGGATTTCTGTGTGTGGAGCGGGCTGCGAAGGTCCAGTCGGCAGCGTTCCAGTCTGCGCACCTTCACATAATGGCCGAAGCTGTCATCGATGGATTCGAACAGTTTCTGCAGATAGCGCGGAGAAATACCGTGTTCGCTCGCCACTTGCTGATAATTGAGGTGCGGATCGGACAGGCGCATTTCGATGGTCTGGAAGATGCGCTCCAGCAGGGCTGCGCGCATGCCGGCCGCACCGCCCAGTGCGCGGGGCGGGGCATCGCTCAGCAAGGCGGCAAGCAGGAATTCGGGCAGGGCCAGTTCAACGGGGCGCAGGCCTTCATCGGGCACGTCGGTCGTCATATCGCCGACCGAGCGGAGCATGCTGGACAGCACGCGGCCCGCTCCGGCGTCGGATGACAGCCGGCGCGGCTTTTCGGGCAGGGGTGCCTTGAGCCGCTGGTCCAGCGATTTTGCCGGAATCTTCAGCAACAGCATCCGATGATCGCCGGTGAATTGCAGCGACACGGGGGATTCGCCCCGGCCGCAGATCATGTCGCCATCGTTGAAGGTGATTGTTTCGGTGCCGCTGCGGGCCAGGCAGGCCCCATCGAGCAGGACGGCCAGCCACAGGCTGCCCGGTTCTTCACGGAAATCGACGGTATATTCCTGCGCGGTGCCCACCAGCCTGACGAACTGGATGCCGACATCGCTGCTGAACTGGATCAGCTCGCCATAGAGGATCGCCTCATCGGCGGCTTCAAGCGCCAGCGACGCGCGCTTTAGCGCGAAGCGCCAGGCATCGTAACGTTGTTCTTTGGGGTAGGCATTGGTGGTGAAACGCAACGGGGCTCTCTATCAATCAAGGACCGGCCCCTCTCCCGGCGTGCTTTTTTACACGCACTAAGTGATATTTCGAAGGCCGCACGTCAACAGGCCATTCTGATGCTGTATCAGAATGGCCACATCATGTTGCTGGCGAACCGCGCCCACCCCGTCTGCTGGGGCGCGGTCCCGCCGGAAGCGTTTTGCCTTCTCAGGCAGTAACCAGACCCGGCTGAGCCTCTTCGGCGTCACCCGGCAGGGTAGGGCGCTTGAACAGCGCCAGCGCCAGCAGGAAGGCCGCGCCGATCAGCCCGCAGACCAGGAACACCAACGAGAAAGAGCCGGTCTGGTCGCGCATGTAGCCGCCGAGCGCCGGGCCGATCGCGGCCGATGTGGAGATCAGGCTCATGGTCGAATAGAGTTCCAGGTTGGGGCGCTTGCCGAACACATCCAGCAGCAGCATCGCCACGCTGACATAGCTGAAGCCGATGCCGACGCCGAGGCCCACTGTCGCTACCGCGATGGCGGCCACATGGCTGCCGCCCATCAGGCCGAATACCCCGGCGATGGCCGCAGCGAGCGACAGCATGGAGAGGTTGCGGGGCTTCATCTTTTCGCCCGCGACGCCCGCCACGGCGGAGGCGCCGGCGCTGATCAGGGCCAGCGCGCTCATCATGGTGGCAGCGCCGCCCATACCCAGCCCGCTGTCGGCAAGGTGCTGTACCGCAAAACCGTGCACAGTGGTGCTGATCAGCAGCAGGGCAGTGTAGGCGCCTACGATCACGTAATACTGGGGGGTACGCATCGCCGCGCGAACGCCCCAGCCGCCCTGGCCTTCGCCGCCCTTTGCCTTGGTGCCGGCGTCCTTGTTGTTCCAGCGCTTGGCCGTGACGGCCGAGGTGAACATCGAGAGCAGCAGCGCCGCCAGCGCAGCGCCGCCCCAGAAGAAGCGCCATTCATGGGTGATTTCCTGAGTGGCAAAGGCGATCAGCGGGCCCGCGACCGAGCCCAGGCCGCCAATGGTGAAATAGATCCCCATGGCGGTGGAGTGTTTCTTGAAGGAATGTGAGATCACATTGACGGCCGGCACCTGGCCGCAGATCGCAAAGCCGATGCCCAGCAGGACAGTACCGACGAAATAGACCGGCGCGCTGGTGGTCAGCGCCAGGCAGCCGAAGCCACTGAACAGCACGGTGCCGCCCGTCAGCATGGTGCGCGATACGCCGATCTTGCGGATCAGCAGTGCGGGGATCAGGCCCGACAGGCCGCAGGCGATGCCCAGCAGCGTGAAACCGACCCCTGCTGTGCCCCAGCCCCAGCCCAGTTCCTCCACCATATAGGGAAGGACAACGCCCAACCCGTTGAAAGTGCAGGCGTTCAGGATGAAGAAGAGCAGCGCCAGCGCGCCCAGAACCAGATATTTCAACCGGCCGTCAAATGCCATGGCAGATGCCCTCCTTCAGGCAGATTCTATATCTGTAGAATGAAGGCACCCCTGGATTGAGTCTTGATCGTCTGCGCCCTCACCTTTTGCAGCGGGGGAACCGTCAGTGTGCGATCGCGACAGCCGCATCGGCGGGGCGCGGGCGTTCTCCGCGATAGGCAGGCAGCAGGAACAACAGCGTACTGCCGAGGCCCATCACCGCCATGGAGACCAGGATTGCGTCGCGATAAGTGCCCAGCGTATCGAAGGCCGCGTCGAGCAGAACGGGGGTGATGCCCTGTCCCGCGATCACTGCGGAATACATCACGCCCAGGATTGCGCCGAAGTGGCGCAGGCCGAAATAGCGCGCGATGAAGAAGGGCAGGGCGCCGAACTGCGCGCCCAGCGCAATCCCCAGGCACACGCCCGAGGCAATCAGCATCGGCAGCGACGTGCCATATTCCAGCAGGAACAGGCCCGGGATCGCCAGCGCATACATCGGCACCACGATCCGGGGCGTGGACGAACGGTCGAGCATCCGTCCGCTGACGACCTGCCAGGCCGAGGCGGCAAGGGCGAAGACGCTCACCACCGCCGTGCCCATGCCCAGGCTGAAGCCCCGGTCGCCCACGATCGGCACCACATGGCTGAGGATCGCGGTGGAAATGCCACCGCCCGCCGCGATGGCGACCATCAGCAGCCAGAAGGCCGGAACCCGCATCGCTTCCCTGAGCGAAAGCCCTTCCAGCTTGGCCCCGTCGGCGGCGCGTTGCACGGGATCGCCGCGGCTGGGCACATCGTGCAGGAAGAAATAGAACATCGGGAAGCCCACCAGCAGGATCAGCGCGGCAATGCCGAGATAGCCCGCGCGCCAGCCCATGGTGGTGACCAGCACCGCCGCGACGATGGGCATGATCACCGCGCCCAGGCCATTGCCGAAGCCCGCGCTGAAACCCATCGCTGTGCCGCGATTGCGGTCGAACCATTCGGCCACAAGCTTGGCGAACATGGCCGTGCTGGGCAGGGCACCGAAAATGCCGATGGCAAGGAAGGTGAGATAGAATTGCGCCAGACTGCCACTGGTCAGCGACAAAGCCGCGATGGACAGGCCCAGCGTGACATTGCCGAACAGGATCATCTTGCGCGATCCGTGCTGGTCCGAATAGCGGCCCGCCAGCGGATAGGTGATCGCGCAGGAAATCGCGATGATCGCCATGACCGCCGAAATGCTCGCCCGGCTCCACCCGAAAGTCTCCGACAGGGGCACCAGGAAAGTGCCGAACACGGAATGAACCGTGGCCGTGGTGGAAAGCACGCTGCCCATGGTCGCGGCGGCGAGCACACCCATCTGGCGGCGACTGTCGAAGAATCCGGTCATTGCGGCGATCCTTGCTGGGTATCGGTCCATGCCGCCACCAGTGCATCGGTAGTGGTCAGCAGGGCGCAGTTCTTGTGGAGGACCTTGAGCGAACTGTCGTGCAGCTCCTTCTCATAGGAGGCACAAGCGTCACTGACGATGAAGATATGGAACCCCCGGTGGAAGCCTGCCCTTGCGGTGGCGTCCACGCAGCAATCGGTGGCGATTCCGGTCATCAGCAGCGTGTCGATCCCGCGAGTGCGAAGCTGCTCTTCCAGATCGGTGCCGTGGAAGCTGTCGTACAGCAGCTTGGCGATCTCGATATCGCCCGGCTCGGGCGCGACGCGATAATAATCCGCGCCCCCATCCGTGGTGCGGCAGATCGCCTGTCCGCCCGGCCGGCCCTTGCGCGCATAGAGCGCCTTCAGGGCATCGGAATCGCTTTCGTCAGTGGTCACTACCCGCATAAAGGCCAGAGTTGCCCCGGCCTTGCGGGCTATGGGAATGATCGCCTCGATCCTGTCGATCGTCGCCTCGGCCATCGTCATGTCCACGCCGACGCGCTTGAGCAGGCCGGAAGGCCCGGCAAAATCGTTCTGGATGTCCACCACGATCAGCGCGGTGCGTTCCGGATCGAGCAGCGGTGCAAGCGCCGCCGCATCCAGATGTGGCAGGCCGGCGAGATCGGCCTCAGCCATGAACCGGAACCTTCACTCCGGCAGGGAAGCGTTCGCGCAGGGTCGGCAGGATCTTCTCGCCGAAGGTCGGGATGCCCTTCATATAATCGTCGAAGATCAGCATCAGCCCGTCCGAACCCGAAATCTCGAACAGATCGGTGAGATAGGCCAGCACCGTCTCGGGCGATCCGGCAATATGCGGCGCCATGAAGCCGGAGCGGGCCTTGCGGGTAAAATCGTTTTCCTTGCCGACTTCGCTGTCGAGGAAGCCATAGGCGCGCATCATGCCCGCCAGCGCGCCCTCGTCGAAGCCTTCGCGGATCGCCTGAACCTTCTCATCCGCCTCGGCATCGCTTTCGCCGAAAACCACGGTCAGCATGGAATAGGTGCGGATCGAGCGGCCCACGGCGGCGGCATCGGCCTTGGCGGCCTCGCTCTCGCGCTTCAGCTTCTCGTGCTGTCCGCCATAAAGAAAGATCGCGTCCATCTCGGCCGAAGTGAAGGCCATGCCCTGCTTGGAGGTGCCCGCGCAGACCAGGAAGGGGCGAGTGGAGGGCTTGGGCCAGCTCTGGCAATCTTCCAGCTGGAAATAATCGCCATGCTGGGTGACGCTGTCCTGCGTCCACAGGCCCTTGATCGCCCTGATCCATTCCTGCGCCAGATCGTAGCGTTGATCGTGGCCGACATTTTCGGGCCAGGCGCCCATCTGGTCGAACTCGCCGCGATAGGAGCCGGTCACGACATTCAGGCCGGATCGCCCATGGCTGATCTGGTCCAGCGTGGCGACCATCTTGGCGGCAACGGCTGGGTTCTGCAGCAGGGTGTGGATCGTGCCCCAGACCTTCACCTTGCTGGTCGCCTCGGCAATGCCGGCGACGGTGAGAAAGGAATCGAGCTGTTCGTCCCAATGGCGCGTCTCGCCGCCGTAACCGCGGAACTTGGCCATCGCCATGGCGAAATCGAGCCCGTGATCCTCGGCCAGAACGGCGGATTTGCGGCAGTAGTCGTAAGATCCGTCGATCTCCGGCTTGTTTCTGGACATGATCCAGCCGCCATTGGCGATGGGCAGGAAAACACCCAGATCCTTGCCACCAGTATCGGAAGGCAACCCGAAGGGCGTGTGCTCAAGCTCGCTCATATCTCTTCGATTCCGTATTACTGGTGGCGAAGGTGAGCTTATTCCTTGTGCACGGGCGATCTTGATCGGGGGCGTAGTTTAATTTGGCGGGTTCGGTCCTGTCTCTCTTGGAGCCTACCTGCTGCCGCATTAAGGCTGGGCGGACAATCGGAGACCCGCATGATCACGCTCGATACCGACCGGCTTGTGCTACGAGCTTTCCGCGAAGGCGACGCGGAGGATCTCTTCGCCTATCTGCGTGAGCCCGGAGCGAGTTGCTTCCTTTCGATGAAGCTGAAGGATCTCGCGGCGGCTCGCGCGGAAGCAATCGAGCGGGCGGGCTCCGAGGATTTTTTTGCTATCGAGCATCGCGAGAGCGGCCGCGTTATCGGTGAGGTATTCGGCCACCTTGAGCCGCCAGATACATTCTCGATCGCCTGGCAGATGAACACCGATTTCTCGGGCCAGGGCTATGCCTTTGAGGCAGCGCGAGCAGCGATCGGCTATTTGTTCGAGGCGCGCGGTATCCGTCGCATCTATGCTTACGTCGAGACTGACAACCTTGCCTCGCAACGCCTCTGCGTGCGCCTGGGCATGAGGCAGGAAGGCCTCTTTCGGGAGTTCATTTCCTTTGAAGTGGATGATTCAGGAGAGCCGATCTATGTCGACACACTCCAGTTTGCGATCTTGAAGAAGGAATGGCGGGGCGGGGACGCGGGGCCTCACGGGGATATAGCCAAGCCTGTTTAGATTCGCGGCGAGTACCGTGTAGTTGGAAGGCGACAGGCCATATCGCCAGGTCGCCATCGCCTAAGCGGAACCATCAGAACTGACTGTCTGCTTCCCACCCCTAACGCACCGAATGCTGCCATTCCGGACACGACAACATTGCGGACATTCGGAAGCCATATTGGCGCTCCCGTTACTCGTACGCTATTCTAGCAACACCGCGTTGAGTTCTCTTGACGCTTGGACGACCGCAAGGAGGGCAACGGTGGAGGATTCACAGAAGGACGTACTTAAACACGTTAACGCAGTGATGGAGACTAGCGAAGCTCGTCTTTACGATCAGGTAAATACGAGCTTCAATTGGCTCTTGGGAACGTTGTTCGCTGCGAATGGCGGTGCAATCGTGGCGCTCGTCAGCCGGGAGACATCGATATCGACCGTGTCGCTCGGTCTTTTCGCTGCAGGAGTGATCTGCAGCATATTGATGGGCTTCGCTAACGCAGCCTATGCTGCGAAGGCAATTATGCCAACGACAGACATTCGGATGACACTCGCCTTGCTCGAAGCTGGCGAGGCATCCATTCAACAACTCGAAGATAAAATGAAGGCTTTGGAAGGCATCACTTGGCTCAAGTGGCCGATGTATGGAGCAGGCGTTCTCTCCCTCACCTTTCTAATCGGCGGCATGATATCATTCGCTTGTATCTTGTAAGGCGTGGGGTCCGCTCCCCACAACATTCCGGTCGCATCGTTTCAAATTTCGAGCGTCGAATCCAGACAGTCCGGCTTCGACCCGTCGCGGATGTTCGTCCTTCTCCCGCTGGCGGGAGGAAGCGCAGCTGGCCACAGGCCAACGATAGCGGAGCTTGGATGAGGGTGTTTTGCCTTCGAGAGGAGAGCCAACCCTCACCCAACTTCGGCTGGGCCCTGCGGGCCAAGCCTGCGTATCCCTCTCCCGTCAACGGGAGAGGGTAGCGGCCTGCAGTGCCGCTTCCGCCTCTGTGCGCGAAGGCATGGCCGGTATCGCGCCTTCCTTCTGGGTGCAGAGCGCCGCCGCCGCATTGGCCAGCGGAAGGGCGGCTTCGAGCGGTTCCCCCGCATCCAGCAACGCGGCCAGTGCGCCGCAGAAGCAATCGCCCGCGCCGATCGTGTCCACTGGCGTCACGGGCAGGGCGGGGGCGTGGAAATGCCGGTCCTGCCACACCGCCAGGGCGCCCAGCGCGCCGAGAGTTACGATCACCACCTGATCCGGGCGGGTGATCAGCTTGCGGGCGACGAGGGCCTGTTCGGCGGTCTCGGGGGCCTCGCCCAGGGCGAGATAATGGGCCAGTTCGTGCTGGTTCACGATCAGAATGTCGGTGTGGCCGAAAAGCTCCTTCGCCTCCGGTATGGCCGGGGCGGCATTGAGGATGCGGATGCGGCTCTCCGCGCCGGGCGCCGTGAAGAAGGCGCGGACGGTTTCGGTAGGGATTTCCAGCTGGGCCAGCAGCACCTTCGCATCGGGGGCAATGGCGCTGGTGTGGAGCGGTTCCACCGCCTCATTCGCGCCGCTGCTGACGATGATCTGGTTCTCCCCGCCGCAATCGACCGCGATCAGGGCGAGGCCAGTGGCCTGGCCTTCGAGAATGGCGATCCCATCGGGATCCACGCCATGTTCTTCAAGCAGGCCGCGCATCCACAGCCCGCCTTCATCGTCGCCCACGGCGCCGATCATCTGTGTTGCCGCGCCCATGCGCGCGGCGGCGACTGCCTGATTGGCGCCCTTGCCGCCGGGCAGGCGGACGGAGCGGAAGGACAACACCGTTTCGCCCGGGCGCGGAAGCTCCTTCACTGACTGGATCAGGTCCACATTGATCGAGCCTGCCACCTGAACCGCCATTGCGGGCCTCCTTTTGATCGCCTTGTGCCCTGATGAACACGGGGTTTTATGAACACGGGTCAGCCGCGGATCGCAACCGGTAGCCCATGCTGTGCGCCAGCGGACAACAATTGCGGTTTGCCTTGCAAAGCGCTCCGCGCAGGCGGGCTTAGACAGCACAGGAGAAGCGAAACAAGCGAATTGAAAAAGGCGAACCGACATGACGAACTGGCTGATCACGGGAATTGGCGGCGGACTGGGCCGCGAACTGGCGCAGGCCGCGCTGGCGCGGGGCGACAAGGTGCTGGGCACCTCGCGTAGCCAGGAAAGCTGCGATGCTTTCGAGGCGTTGGCCCCCGGCCGGGCCTTCGCGGCGGTGCTGGACTTCTCCGACCTTGAGGCCCCGGCGCGGATCGTGGCACTGGCGGAAGAGAAGCTGGGCGGGATCGACCGGCTGGTGAACAATGCCGGCTTCGGCATGGTCGGCGCGATCGAGGAAGTCTCGCAGGCGGAAATGCGGGCGCTGTTCGATGTGAACGTGTTCGGCGCGGTGGCCATGATCCAGGCCGTGTTGCCCTATATGCGGGAACGCGGGGCGGGCCACGTGGTCAATATCACTTCGGTCAGCGGGCTTGCGCCCTGGGCCGGGACGGCGATCTACGGCGCCAGCAAATATGCGCTGGAATGTATCGGGCAGACCCTGGCGCAGGAAGTGGGGCCGATGGGCATCCGTGTGACCAATGTCGCGCCGGGCGGGATGCGCACTGCCTTTGCGGGCGGATCGCTGCATATCGCGGCCAAGGATATCCCGGCCTATGAGGATACGGCCCATTTCGCCAGGCGCTCGCTCACCGAAGGGCAGGGCAAGGAAAAGGGCGATCCGGCGCTGGCCGCCGCCGCCATCATCGCCGCGCTGGACGAGGCTGAGCCGCCGCTGCAACTGCTGCTGGGCAAGGATGCGCTCCACTATGCCGAAGGGCAGACCGACGCGCTGCGCGCTGAGATGGTGAAGTGGGAGAAATATTCGCTCTCCATCGCTTTTCCGGAATATGCGGATGCATGACGTTGTTCTCCCCGAATGGGCCGTTGAGCGCGGCAAGTGGCTCAACTCCTTCGGGGAGATCGACCCGGCGCGCACGGCGCTGGTCATCGTGGACATGCAGGGAGCTTTCGTTGCGCAGGGGGAGATCTTCGGAAATCCCTATGCGGAAGCGATCATCCCCAATGTGAACCGCCTGGCCGCCGCGATGCGCGGGGCCGGCGGCACGGTGATCTGGACGCGCCAGAGCGTGAGCGGGGAGGCTCCGCTCGCCATGGCGCCCTGGCAATACGATCCCGCCGACGAGCGGGTGCGGGTTGCGATGGAGGCGCTCACGCCGGGGGCGGCCTCGCACGATCTCGATCCGCGGATGGAGCGGTCGGGTACCGATCTGGTGCTCGACAAGTACCGCTACAGTGCGTTTGAATGCCCGCTAGGTGCTCTTGAGCACACGCTTGAGGCGCATGGAATCGCCATGCTGGTGGTGGCCGGAACGCTTACCAATGTGTGCTGCGAAAGCACTGCGCGCGATGGCTATATGCGTGGATTCAAAGTGTTTTTCCTCTCAGACGCCACTGCCGCCAAATGCGACGAGGAACAGAATGCGGCGCTACTGAACCTTCGCCTCCACTTCGCCGACGTGCGGGATACTGCCGCCATTATTTCTATGCTGGAACAACAGGATAATCGGGACATTTCATGACCTCCCAAACCATCCGTGCAACCGAACACCCCATCGACGAGGTCTTCACCCGCCGCTGGTCCCCCCGCGCCTTCGACGGCACTCCGCTCGATGAAACCGCGCTTTTCCGCCTGTTCGAAGCCGCCCGCTGGGCGCCGTCGGCCTTCAACGTCCAGCCCTGGCGCTTCCTCTACGCCCTGCGCGATGGGCCGGACTGGGAACGGTTTCTGGACATCCTGGTGCCCTTTAACCGCAGTTGGGCGGCCAATTCCGGCGCGGTGATCTTCATCCTGTCGGACCGCTACATGCGCGACGAGAGCGGCGCGCCCAAGGAAGAGCTTTACAGTCATGCCTTCGATGCCGGCGCGGCCTGGGGCCAGCTGGCGCTGCAGGCGATTCATGACGGGCTGCATACCCACGGGATCACCGGGCTCGACTTTGAAAAAGCCTATAAGGAACTGTGCATTCCCGAGGATTTCCGCATCGAGATGGCGCTGGCCGTGGGGCGGACCGGCGATCCCGCCGAATTGCTGCCGGACTATCTGCGCGACCGTGAAGTGCCCTCGGGTCGCATGGCGATTTCAGAGCTGGCATTTCCTGGAAGTTTTCCGGTCTAACAAGCTCAATATCAAGGAAAAGGCCCGGGAAGCGATCTCGCTTTCCGGGCCTTTTCATTTGGGGCCGAGGGGCCGATCAGGTGATCAGGCGCGGCACCGAAACTTCGCGGATGCTGAAATGGGCATCGGGATGTTCCGTCTTGCCGTCACGCGGGGCGGAGCGGATCTGGACCACGCCATTCTTGCCGAAGCCTTCCACCACCGGGCGGTCGGTTTCGCGGTGCAGCCACAGGCGCAGTAGATGCCGGCGGCGTTGCGGTTCGGGGAAATCGTAGAAGGTCGTACGGGCATGCAGCGCCGCATAGTTGGAAAGCCACTGGATATCGCCGGGGCGGAAATCCATTTCGATGGCCATGCCTTCTTCATAGGTGATCTTGTCGAACAGCTCGAGCACCTCGATCTGTTCCGGCGTCAGCTGCGGCACGCCCGGATAGGCCTGGGCGGTGACGATGTAGAGCGATCCAGCATACATGCTGAACACGCCGTCCTTCATGCTGATCACCGGCGAAGTGTAGGTATCGGCCGGAGCTTCCGCGTCCTGGCGGCGCCAGTCCCAGTGGAAGGGTTCGAGCAGCAGCGGGGCCAGATCGGGCCGGCGCTTGAGGATCTCGTTATAGATCTGTGCGCCCGAAACGAGGCAGGAAGCGCCGCCGGCCATGGCCGGGCGCAGGCACATCAGTGCCACAACGTCCGAACTGTCGGAGTGATAGACGAGCTGATCGCGCACCTTGGAGGACTTGGCGGTGGGATCGTCCATCGTCTTGTCGGAGGTCGCATAGACGTGGTCGATCAAATCGCCCATTTCGTTCTGGCGGATCGGATCGCCCATATAGAGGCCGAGGATGTAGTAGATCGCGGAGGATAGCGCGTCGGAATAGAGGTAGGTGCGAAGGCCGCGCACCAGCACGAAGCCGCGGCCATAGTCCACGTCCTTGCCCCATTCCCTCACCGCGTCTGCGCAGGCGACCAGCGGATAGTCTTCCTTCTGCACGAAGCGCAGGTCCGGATCTTCTTCGACGAAGCGCTTGCCCAGCGTCTCCAGTTCCGCGACCTGCTCGTCGGACAGCAGGTAAACCCAGTCCTGCCGGGCGGAAAGCTCGTCACCGCGCCAGGCGGCCTCGGTGCGTATGGGTTCCAGCTCGGTAATCACGGACATCGGATAGTCTCCTTGTTCGACCAGTCTCGCGGAATCGACACAGCTGTAACGTGCCTGCCGCAATATTGTGTCTATCCTGATGTGCGAAAAGCATCTTGGCCGGTCGTGCAAAATTTCTGTTCCGGGTGCGAATCATATGCGTTCCCGCGCAATAGGCACCGCAGGCCATTAACCATCCCGATATGGGAAACTGCCCCTTCGTGAGGGGTGCTGGCGTGATCGCGTCAACAAGTTCTGCGCGACTCCTCAAGATTGTATCGCCGCTTGATGGCTCAATACAACTCAAGCGGCGCCCCGGAAAAACCGGGGGCCTCACTACAGGATTTGAGATGGGGGTGCCTCGATCG
>DATJDU010000046.1:0-2398 GCA_035497315.1 Sphingomonadaceae bacterium | reverse complement strand
ACCCTTCACCACCGCACCGATTTCGCAGCATCGATGATCGATGGGCGCACTGTCATGGAAGTCGATCCCTCGGGCAAGTCCGCCCACGAGATCGCGGCCTTGTGGAACTATATTTCCGACCGCCTGGAAAAGAACTTCCGCCGCACCATATTCGCCGCGCCCGGCGTGGCGCAGGTATCTGGAATGTATCGCCCCGCAGGCGGCTTCGGCCGCCGGGTGGCCCAGAATTGAGGGCCTCCGACATGAACAGCGAGCCCAAGCCATTCGCATCGCTCGGACCGACGCTGCTTGCGCGCAAGGGCGCGGCACGGCCCGCGATGCGCAGCCAGTTCCAGACCTTCGGCGCCTATGAGCGTCATATTTCGGCGCAGATCGAAGACGGCCAGATCGAGGATCTCGGCTGGAACGATATGGGCCCTGAAGGCGGAAACGAGAACGAGGCGCCCCGGCAAGCCGAGGTCCTTGCGCTGACCCCTGCGCCGCCAAGCCCTTCTGCCCCAATCGGCTCCGAGGCGAACGAAGAATCGGCGCCTGAAGCCGGGACAGCGATCCCGGATGAAGCCGATCAGGTGCCTGAACTGCCCCAAGTGTTGCGCCAGCAGGAAGAAGTAGCCCGCAAGATCGCCCAGCCCGCTGTACAGCCCGCTCCGCGGCGAGCCGTCCGCAGTGCGGCAGAGCGCCGCAGCGCTCTGGATGATGGTCGCCGTGCGGCCTTCACCCTGCGTGTCGATGCCGAACGCCACCTCAAACTGCGGCTGGCCTGCACGATCCGCAACCTCAGCGCCCAGCAGGTCGTGACCGAAGCCCTCGACAAGCTGCTCTCCGGAATTCCGGAACTCGATTCGCTTACCGCCCAATTGAAGCGGAAATGACTACCCAAGGGGATTTGACCATGAACCGCACTGCGAAGACGATCGGAAACAGGGAAGCGAGGCTGCTCGGCCTGGCCCTTACCACCGCGCTCGCCGGCGTCACCCTGACGGGCTGCGCTTCCTCCGCCCCGCCCGCAAACCTCTCGGCCAACAAGGCAGAAGCGGCGCTGGCGAAAGGCAATTACGATAGTGCTGTCGACTTTGCCGAAGCCGCCGTCCGCGCCGATCCGCGCAACGCGCAGTTCCGCGCGACACTGGGCACTGCCTATCTGGAAACGGGCCGCTTCGCTTCTGCCGCGACCTCTTTCGACGACGCGATCAAGCTGGGCGACAATTCGCCCCGCACGGCGCTGAGCCTCGCGCTTGCCCTGGCAGGCGATGGCAAGAGTGCGCAGGCCACCTCCACCCTCAAGGGCTGGGAAGGCGAAATCGCCCCCTCGGATCTGGGCCTCGCCTATTCTCTTGCCGGTCAGCCGGAGCGCGGCATTCATGTGCTCACAAATACCCTGCGTGGTGGTGAAAACACCGCAAAGGTGCGCCAGAACCTAGCCTACTCCTATGCCCTGGCAGGCCGCTGGCGTGAGGCCCGGCTGATGGCGCAGCAAGATCTGGGCAGCGAGAAAGTGGGTGACCGGATGGCCGAATGGGCCGCCAGCGTGCATCCCGATGCCTATCGCGCCCGCGTGGCGATGTTGCTGCAGGTCACCCCGGACCTGAAAGATCCGGGCCAGCCGGTGCAGCTCGCCCTAGCCAATTTCCCGACTCCCGAACAGCTCGCCAGCGATGCCGTGGCCGCCCCGGCGCCCGTGGCACAGCCGGCGCCTTCGGCCATTGCCCTGGGTAACGCAGATAGCCCGTCGCGTGACGGATATGAACTGCCCCCTGTCGGCGATGCGCCCGAGGCCTTTACCCCGCCCGCCTATCAGGCACCCAAACCCGATCGCGTGAGCGATTTCCAGGCGGCCTTCTCCTCCACTGGCACTGCCTCGACCGGCAAGGTCGCGCTCGATTCGCGCAGCTTCGCCACTCCGGCACCGAAGGCCGCGCCGAAAAAAGCCTCGGCCAAGACCGCCAGCCGCCTGGCTGCCGCCGACGGAACGCATCTGATCCAGCTCGGCTCCTTCTCCAGCGAACAGGGCGCCCGCCGCGCCTGGAGCATCTATGTGAAGCGCTATCCGGAACTGTCCGGCCACGAGATGGTGCTGAGCCAGGCCAAACTGAACGGCAAGACCTATTGGCGCGTTGCAGCCGGAGGCTACACCGCCAACAGCTCGCGCTCCATGTGCGGCAAGGTCAGCAGGACCGGCGGCGAAGGCTGCATCGCCTATGCGCAGGGCAGGCCGCTACCGGGCGCGATCGACAACGGACGGCGCCTCGCCAGCCGCTGAAGTCGGACAGCTCAACGCTCACCCATGAAGCCCTCTGCGCTCACCCGCAGGGGGCTTTTACTTGTCCGGGACGGAAACGTGGCCAGTCAACTCGGCAGATTACAATTATAGCAGTGCCCTGCACCCAGGAGCGGATTT
>DATJDU010000045.1:0-55603 GCA_035497315.1 Sphingomonadaceae bacterium | reverse complement strand
GAGATGGGGGTGCCTCGATCGGGTTCGATTCCAATCGGGGATGCGCGATGACAATGACACGCAACAATAATCGGAAGTTCCTTCTGGCAGGCGTAGCCCTGGCTGCCTTTGCGCCGAGCGGCGCCTGGGCCGAGGAAGCGGCTGCCGACTCCAGCGAATACGCTAACGAAATTGTGATTACGGCGACCAAGCTGAACACCAGCCTTCAGGACGCCTCGCTTTCAGCAACCGCGGTTTCGGCCGATACGCTGAAGGAAAACAACATCACCGACGTCACCGGGCTTAACGGTAGCGTGCCCAGCCTCGTGGTTGCCAAGAGCGGCGGCGGCGAGCGTATGGTCACTATCCGTGGTATCGGTTCGGAAACTCCGGAAAACCTCAATTCGCAGCCAGGCGTTTCCTACCACATCGACGGGGTCTACATCTTCAATTCGATTGCTGCCAATGCGGCCTTCGTGGATGTGAGCCAGGTGGAAGTGCTGCGCGGGCCGCAGGGTACCACCTTCGGTCAGGGTTCCACCGGCGGTACGATCAATGTCGTGTCGCGTGAGCCCATTCTCGGCCAGTTCGGCATGAATGGCGAAGTCGGCCTGGGCAATTACAACCTGCTCAACGCCGAACTGGGTATGGACGTGCCGGTTGGCGATAATCTCGCCTTCCGTGTCTACGGCAATCGCCGCAAGCATGACGGTTATGCTTATGCCACCGACGTCGAAGGCTACGACAAGTACGAACTCGACGACGAGAATTCGACTTCGTGGAAGGCCATGATGCGCTGGGAGCCGACCGACAATCTCAAGGTCACGCTCGCCACCATCCAGTATGACAGCAACACCCATGGTGCGGCGCAGAAGAACGTGCTCGATCCGTCGGACGATCCACGCGTGCTGACCCAGGATTACCCGGGCCGTTCGAAGGTCGAAACCGACCTCTATTACGGCACGGTTGCGCTGGACCTCGATTTCGCCACGCTGAAGTCCATCACCAGCTACCAGAAGCTGCACAGCGAACAGGCATGGGATGGCGATGGCCTGAATGCCGACCTGTTCAGCGATGTGACCTATTGGGTTGGTGCCAATCCGTGGGAAACCGGCTATTTCAACTATGACCACGTTGCCCTGTGGCAGAGCGATAACGAAAGCTGGACGCAGGAAGTCAATCTAGCTTCCAATGGCGAAGGTCCGTTCAACTGGATCGTCGGCGGCGTCTATCTCTGGTCGAAGAACGACCAGTATATTGTCGAATATCGCGCAGCTGACGACCAGATCGTGCGTCCGCCGCTTCCGGTCGATACTGCCTGGAACGATCCGCAGGTTCTGGATCTGACCTATGCCAGCCTGCAATCGGCCACCCGCAAGGCCTGGGCTGCCTATTTCCAGGGCACCTATGACATCACCGACCAGTTCGCGGTTACTGCAGGCATTCGCTACAACCATGACGAATATAGCGGAACGAACGATAGCAGTAACGGCGAGGTTCCGCCCTATACTTCGGGTGCCTACCTCCAGCCGTCCGCGAGCCCGGGCCTTTCGACCAATGAATGGACTGGCAAGCTGGCGCTGGAATACAAGATCACACCGGAAAACATGGTCTATGCCAGCTATACCCGCGGCTTCAAACCGGGCGGTCTGAATGGCACCTCGACTTCCTATGTCAACTTCGGTTGGGAAACCGGCATCAAGCCGACCTATCAGCCGGAAGTGGTGGATTCGTTCGAAGTGGGTTCCAAGAACCGCTTCTTCGACGATGCGCTGCAGCTCAACGTCTCGGCCTTCTACTACAAGTACAAGAACATGCAGTTCCTCGATGAGGATGCGATCCTGTACGGTGAAGGCACGGCCAATGCGCCCAGCGCGAATATCTACGGCCTCGAACTGGAAGCGAACTATCGGATCACCGATAATCTGCGTCTGGAAACCAGCCTGTCGCAGCTGAACGGCGAATTCGACGCAGACTATCTGGCCCTCGATCCGGTCGATGCCCTCGCGGCGCAGAATGCGGCTGGCTATCCCGACTGGTTGTTCTGGTCGAATTACTATGACGCGTCGGTCGCCCGTGAAAGCGCGCGTTCGAACATCAACGGCAACAAGGTGCCCAAGCTGCCCAAGTGGCAGGGTTCGGCTGCTTTGGTGTATAATGGCAAGGTTGGCCCGGGCGATCTGACGGCTCGCGTGCAGTACCAGTATCGCGGCGAGTTCTTCTACCGCGTGTTCAACAACGCGTTCTATGACACGACCCCGGCCTACAGCGTGGTGAACCTGTTCGTTCGCTACGAACCGGAAGGCAGCCCGGTCTATGTCACGGCTTCGGTGAGCAATCTGTTCGACGAAGCAGGTGTGAACTCGCGCTTCTCCGATCCCTACGGCAGTTCGCAGGGCTTCGAGACCTACATTGCGCCCCGTCAGGCGATCTTCTCGGTCGGCTTCAAGTTCTGAGGCCCCCGGCACGCCGCTCTTGCGGGCGGGGTGAATTGAAGTGACAGAATTGCGGCTCCTTCCCGTCCGCATACGGGAAGGAGCCGCAACCACGTTTGAAACGGCACATTGGAAAGTGATTGCATGACCGAACAGCCGATTATCGAAGCCGACCTGCTCATCACCGGCGCGGAGATCATTACCATGAACGCCGGGCGCCAGGTGATCCGAGACGGTGCGCTGGCGATCAAGGGCAACCGAATCGTGATGGTGGGCAAGCGGGAAGAGGCCGAACGCACCGTTCGCGCCAAGGAAACGCGCGACGGGCGCCATTTCGTGATCTCCCCGGGCTTCGTCGACGGCCATATTCACATTACCGCCGATCCGCTGACCCGCGGTTTCGTGCGCCGTATTCCGACCGACAGCTGGAACGACAACCTCACCAAATGGGTCATCCCGCTGTTCAAGTCGCAGACGCCTTCGGACGAGAAGCTGGCCGCCCAGCTCTCCGCGCTGGCGATGATCCGCTATGGCACCACCACTTTCCTTGAAGCGGGCACGGTGATTCATCTCGACGATGTGATGGAAGGCCTTGCCGAAGCGGGCATTCGCGGCCGGGTCGGCCAGTGGGTGGAAGGACGCGCCTATGACCCTTCGGCCGATCAGGCGGCGAAGATCGGCGAGGCGATCGGGCTGCTCGAGTCCGAGGTCGAAGCTTATCCAGACGATGGCGATTGCATGCTGGCCGCATGGCCGGTGCTGGTCGGCCATTCGACCAATCCCGATGAGGTCTGGCTGGCCGCCAAGGCGCTGGCCGATGAGAAGGGGCTGAAGGTTTCCGCCCATATGAGCCCGCGCCAGTCCGATCCGGACTGGTTCATGGCTCGCTACAACCGCCGTCCGGTGGAGCATCTGGCCGATATCGGCGCGCTGGGCCCCAATGTCTGCATTACGCACCTTGCCGCGATCGACCGCAGCGAGATGGAACTGGTGGTGGAAACGGGCACGACCTGCATCCATTGCCCCGACGCGGCCTTCAAGGGTGGCATGGGCCTCGCGAAGCAGGGCCTCCATCTGGAAATGATGGAAGGCGGCGCCAACGTGATGCTAGGGACGGACGGCAATGCCACCGAAATCCTCTCCTCCGCTCGGCTGATGGCGGCGGGATATCGTGATGCGCGCGGCGATCAGGATCTGCTGCCCGCCACCACGCTGATGGAACTGATGACCGTCAACGGTGCGAAGGGCATGGGCTGGGAAGACCGGATCGGCACGCTGGCGCCCGGCTACAAGGCCGATTTCGTGCTGCACGATACGCGGCTGCTCGAATGGGGGCCTATTTTCGATTCGGTCGGCCAGCTGGCCCAGCATGCCCCGCCGCATGGGGTCCACAGCGTGTGGATCGACGGCAGGCAGGTGCTGGATGCGGGGCGCAACCTGTTGCTGGACGAAGAAAAACTGATTGCCGAGGCCGTGCCTGCGGGCGAAGCGCTGGTCGCGCGTACGGGCCTGCCGATCCGCACGCCCTGGCCGATTTTGTAGGCAAGGAGGCCTTCCGGCGGCCTGCGGAACGGCATTTCGTGCGCGTAGAGTTCAAAATCTGGGCATCAGTGGCAAAGTGCGCGGGTGCCGGGAGTGATAGGTTCGATCCGAACTCCCATCGGAAGGAAGCATCAAGGTGAATCAGATCGTGCATTCGGTAGGGCCCAAAAAGGCCACCTGGACCCACCTCGCATTGGCGGTGAAAAGCGTCGATGACACGATCGCCTGGTATGAAAAGTACACTCACCTGCGTGTGCTGCGCCAGCGCGAGGACGAGGACGGGAAGAACGTCTGGCTAGCCGATCCGAACGAGAAGGAACGCGCCTTCGTGCTGGTGGCCGGTCAGTTCTTCGAAGGTCACGATCCCTTCGCGCCCAAGGCGCACCTGCCGCTGGGGCCCTTCGCCCATATCGGTATCGAACTTCCCACGAAGGAAGCGGTCGATGCTGTGGCCGAGCTGGCGCGCGAAGGTGGCTGCCTCGCCCTTGGGCCGATGCAGTTCCCCAAGGAAGATGTCGGTTATATCTGCTTCCTGAAGGACCCGGACGGAAATACGATCGAATTCTCCTACGATCAGGGCGTGTTTGAAGCCGCGCGCGATCTCTGGCAGGTCGGGGTTGAAGCCTGACCGCACTTGCGGGCGCCCCGCGGGGCGCCCAGACTGCCCCTTTGGTTGACGGAGTAACGGAATGAGCGGATGCGTCGGGCCGGCTGGCTCGATCGGTGAAATCGCCCGCGCGGTGCGTTCGGGCGAAACATCCGCCCGGAACGTGGCGAGCGAGGCGATCGCGCGTGCCGACGCCTATCAGGCGATCCAGCCGCAAGTGTGGATCGCGCGGGTTCCGCCCGCCGAAGTGCTTGCCGCGGCAGAGGAAGTGGACCGGCGGATCGCCGCCGGGGAAGACCTCCCGCTGGCGGGCGTGCCCTTTGCCGCGAAAGACAATCTCGACGTTGCCGGAATGGTGACGACCGCCGCGAGCCCCTCTGCCGGTTATGTCGCGCAGCGTTCCGCCCGGGTGGTGGAACTGCTGCAGCAGGCTGGGGCGGTGCTGATCGGCAAGACCAATCTTGATCAGTTCGCCACTGGCCTCGTCGGTACGCGCTCTCCTTATGGAGCCTGCGGCTGTGTGTTCGACAAGGCCTATGTCTCGGGCGGATCGAGTTCCGGCTCGGCCGTCGCGGTGGCGGCGGGCGTGGTTCCCTTCGCGCTGGGCACCGATACGGCAGGTTCCGGTCGGGTTCCGGCGGCGTTCAACGGGCTGATCGGCCTCAAGCCGACCAAGGGGCGCTGGAGCACGCGGGGCCTGCGTCCCGCCTGCCGTTCACTCGATTGCGTCAGCGTCTTTGCCCGCTCGCTCGACGATGCGCGGGCCGTGGATGCGGTGCTGACCACCTTCGACGAGGAAGACATCTATTCGCGCGAGACTGCCACTCATACTGGGCCGCAAAAGCCGCGCATCGGCATTCCGCGCGCGGAGGATCTGCACTTCCTGGGCGACGAGGAATCCGCCGCGCTCTATGCCGAAGCCGCGCGCCATGCCGCAGCGCTGGGCGAGGTGGTGGAAGTCGACATTTCCCAGCTGCTCGATTGTGCGCAGTTGCTCTATTCCGGCCCATGGGTGGCGGAACGCACGGCGGCACTCAAAGATCTGCTGGAAAGCAATCCGCTGGCGATCCATCCGGTGGTGCGCGGCATCGTCCAGTCTGGCACTACGAAGAGCGCGGTCGATGCGTTCGAGGGGCAATACCGGCTCAAGCAATATGAACGCGCGGCGCAGGCCCTGTGGCGCGCTGTGGATGTGCTGCTGCTGCCCACCACGCCCACGATCTACAAGGTGAAGGAATTGCTGGCCGATCCGGTGGCCCTCAACAGCAACCTTGGCCTCTACACCAATTTCGTGAACCTGCTGGATATGAGCGCGCTGGCGATCCCGGCGGGCTTTCGTGCCAATGGCACCGGCTTTGGCGTCACGCTGATGGGTCCGGCGTGGGCCGATACCTATCTGCTCGATCTCGCATCCGCCTTTCAGGAGAACCAGACCATGGCCGCCACGCCGCCGCTCGACCAAACGCCGCACAAGGCGGACATCCAGCTTGCCGTGGTCGGCGCACATCTGCACGGCATGCCGCTGCACTTCCAGCTGGAAGAACGGAACGCGCGGCTGGTCCGCAAGGCGAAGACGACACCCGCCTATCGCCTCTATGCGATGGAAACCACGCCGCCCAAGCCCGCCCTGATCCACGTGGGCGAGGCCGACGGTTCGGGGCTGGAACTCGAAATCTACGAGATGGATTTTGCCAGCTTCGGCAGCTTCGTGGCGGAAGTTCCCGCACCGCTGGCTATCGGCACAGTGACGCTGGAAGATGGCAGCGAAGTAAAGGGGTTCGTGGCCGAGCCGCGCGCCATTGAGGGATCGAAGGACGTTACCTCGTTCGGCGGCTGGCGGGCCTATATCGGTTCCCTGAAAGCCTGACCCCAGGCGGCGTGGACAGATAGCCGCTCCCGATACTTGCCGCCGGCGATCCCGGCGTTTGTCGGGACGATGGGGTGCCGGAATGGGGCCTGACATCGGTAGCCTTACCGGGGCGAGCTTTCGGAAAAAGCGCCTGTCATTTGGGGGCAAGGCCCCGCATATTCAGCGCGCAAGATTTACCAAGACATGGATATGGCGGCGTAGCGCAGTCTCATCGGCTCGCCGCATGATGCGCTCGTATTATCCGCACAACCGGCCGCCTTGCCGGGCGCGTTCATCTGCCAGAAAGGCGGCCCCCAACACGCAGGAATGGCATTCAAAGTACAACAGACACACCGCACATCTATTGAAGTCGGGGGCAAAGAAAACTCTGCCGGCCGGATACGTACCGGGGGGCAGCCTGACGGAAGGCCGCGAATACGCAAGGTCGGTCGGTGTAATCTAAAGGAGTAGCATAATGAGCATCGTATTCAGAAGTCCGGGAGTTCTGTTCCTGCTCGCCACGGCTGCCGTTCCGGCGTCGGGCCTGTCTGCTCAGGAGTTGGACTCGTCCGAAGGCGATGTCCTGACCACCGTATATGAAGCGCGCCTGCCCGATGCGACCGAGATGACCGCAGGTCCTGAGATCGCAGGCATCATCTCCGCGCGCAGCGGTGACAGGATTCAAGTCACAACCGCCGATGGCACCCGCACGAATGTCGCCATCAGTGACGATACGAAGATCCGTGCCAGCGGGGGCTTCCTGGGCCTCAATCGCAGCAAGCTTGCGTCAGACGCCCTGCTTAACGGCCTGCCGGTGGCCATAGAGACATTGCAGTGGGACGGCGGCCTGGTGGCAAGCAAGATCGATCTCAAGAACAAGGATCTCAAGACTGCATCGATGATCTATAACGGCACTGACCAGCGCTTTGCCCAGCAGACTGCGGCAACCGAAGCGCTGCGTGGCCGAATGGGCGATATCGACCAGTATAATGTCAAGGGCACGACCAATGTGAACTTCGACACCGGCAAAGCAGTGCTTTCCGCCCAAGCGAAAAACGATCTCTGCGCCACA
This sequence comes from Sphingomonadaceae bacterium, assembly GCA_035497315.1. Classification (GTDB taxonomy): domain Bacteria; phylum Pseudomonadota; class Alphaproteobacteria; order Sphingomonadales; family Sphingomonadaceae; genus Andeanibacterium. The sequence goes on along the minus strand of DATJDU010000045.1, from coordinate 48,119 downwards.
GCAGCCACGGCCGAGGGAATGGATAACGCGCTGCTGCTTGTCGTAGGTTATACGGATTCCACTGGAAGCCTGGAATTCAACCAGCAGCTTAGCGAAAAGCGGGCAGGCAGCGTCGTCAATTATCTTCAGCAGGCTTGCGGCTGGAAGCCCTATCGCATGCTTACCCCCACTGGGATGGCCACTGCGGACCCGTTGGCAAGCAATGACACTGTTGAAGGCAAGGCACAGAACCGCCGTGTTGCGGTGAATGTCCTGGTCAGCAAGGGCCTTGACGGTCTGTGAGCGATGCCGGGGGTGGGCCGGAGCCTACCCCCGTTACGCCATTTGCTCAAACCCGCATCAGCGGATCACTTAAGCCCGGTTTGCCATCCTCGATCCTGCCCGCAAGGCGGATGGTCCAGCCTTCCGCATCGATGGTAAAATCGTACCAGCCGTGGCTTTGCGAAGCAGGCCAGACAGCATTGGCTTTCTTGCCCTTTGCCAGCGAGACATGCTTGCGCGGATTGGCGCCATATAGGTCGTTGCCAAGCGTGAGGGCAAGATCGCCTTGGGCGGTGTTTTCCAGCGTCAGGCCGAGCGATTGGCCCGCCGCATCGTAACGCGCGGTGAAGGCGGGCAGGGCTGCACCTGCGCGGGCTGTGAAGGAGCGCATGAAGCCGTTCGGCCCCAGCACCAGCAGGTCCGCCCCCTGCTTTGGGTCGATGGCCCATTCGTCGCTCAGCGACTTGCCCGCTTCCGCACAATAGCGGCGCGGGATGCGGTCGAGGTGGAGCTTGTCATAGACATGGAAGGTAGCGCCCACCTTGCCTTCATTGACGAAGCCGAGCGCAATCGTGTCGCCTGCGGCCTTCGCATCAACATGCAGTACGTAAGGCAGGGGCCGCGCACGGCGCAGGCCTTCTTCCTGGAACAGCCCCTCGGCCGTGCGCGGGGGCAGAATCTTGGGCCGCTTGAGATGTTCGGCCAGTACGGCAACCGATCCGCTGGCATCGGGCAGCGGCGGGAAGGCTGCATCGCTTTCCATGCTGAAATCGAAGCAGGAGGTCAGATCGCCGCACATCTTGCGGTGCCACGGGCTGATTGCCGGGATGGTGAGATCGAAGCGCTTTTCGAGGAAGCGGCCGACTGAGGTGTGATCGAAGGTTTCCGAACTGACCCAACCGCCCTTGCTCCATGGCGAAACGACATACATCGGCACGCGCGGGCCCAGGCCGAAGGGGCGAACGGTGCCGCTCACATTGTCGTCCCGCGAGGTATATTTATCCTCGTGATCGTCAAAATATTCGCCGTCCAGCGGGAAGGTGGCCTTGCCCGCCAAGGTGCCGTCCAGATTATACGAGGGCGGGGCCGGGGGAGGCAGGTGGTCGAACAGCCCGTCATTCTCGTCGAAAGTCTGGAAGAATACCGTGCTGGCCCAGACTTCCGGATTGGCGGTCAGCGCGTCCAGAATGCGCGCGGTATATTCTGCGCCTTCGATGGGCGTGGAGGCGGAAGGGTGTTCCGACCATTCCTTGGGTGGTAGCACCCAGGATACGGCGGGCAGGGTGCCGTCCAGCACGTCCTGCTCCAGCTGTTCGAGCGACCAGTGCTTCATCCCGCGCTCGTAAAGCGGTTCGCCCGGCTTGCAGTTGCGGAAGCCCTTGAAAGCCAGCCCGCCATGCATCGCGCCTGTCCAGTTGTCGTTAGGGTCCTGATAGATGCGCCAGTCCACCCCATGCTGTTCCAGCACTTCCGGGATGGTGGGCCATTCCAGATCGTTGCCTGCATAGGTATAACCCGGTTCCGGCAGCGAACCCTTGATCCAGCAGCGCAGATTGTTCGGCTCCGACTTGTCCTCGCGGCAATTGCGCCCGGCGGCCTGTTCGGCAGGGTCGAAATTGGAGCCGGACCAGAAGACGATCCGGTTGGGATCGGTGCCGGTGGTGATGGAGCAGTGATAGGCGTCGCAAATCGTGAAGGCTTCGGCCAGCGCGAACTGGAAGGGAATGTCCCCGCGCTTGTAATAGCCCATGGAATAATCGGTCTTGAACTTGGGCCACGGGCCAAAGCTGCCCTGGTTCCACGCCGCCTGCGCATCGGAGAAGCTGTGCGGGGTGCCGGGCACCTTCATTGCATTGGTCTTTTCCGTGTCCAGCCAGAAAGGCGGCAACACGCGTGCGCCGTTGGACTGTTCCCATACGCTGCGCCCGCCCGGCAGCGGCACGGTGTGCCGGTCGCCAAAGCCGCGCACGCCCTTCATGGTGCCGAAATAATGGTCGAAGCTGCGGTTCTCCTGCATCAGGATCACGATGTGCTTCACATCCTTGATAGTGCCGGTGACGCGCCGGGCGGGCAGGGCGAGCGCTCGCTCGATGCTCAGCGGAAAGGCGCTGGCGGCACCCAGCGTGCCGAGGCCTTTGAGAAAATCGCGCCTGTTGTTCTTCACGGGACCATCTCCTGCTTGGGTGAATTGATCAGAGGAAGCGCCGCCGCAGCCGAGCCGAAACCTGGTCCAGCACGAGGACGACAAGGAAGATCGCGATCAGGATGGTGCCGACATGGCCATATTCGAACATGTCGTAGCGGCCCTTCAGCTCCTGCCCGATGCCGCCGCCGCCGACGAGGCCGATCACCGTGGCCATGCGGACATTGCGGTCGAGCACATAGAGCGTCGCGCCGATGAATTGCGGCATCACCTGCGGCAGCACGGCCATGCGCCAGATGGCCAGACGCCCCGCGCCGATGGCCACCAGCGCCTCCTGCGGGCGCGGATCGGCGTTCTCCATGTCGTCCGCATAGAACTTGCCCAGCGCGCTCGCCGCGTGGAGGCCCAGCGCCATGAAGCCGGCAATCGGCCCGAAGCCATAGGCGATCACCAGGAACAGGGCGCTGATCAGCTCGGGCACCGCGCGCAGAAAGCTCACCGCCGCGCGGGCGACGAAGCGCACTGGCCCATGCGGCATGATATTGCGCGCGGCCAGCATGGCGAGCGGTAGGCCGATAACTATACCCACCAGCGTGCCCCACAGGGCAATCTCCATTGTTTCCAATGTTTTGATCGCCACGTGGCCGAGATAACCCAGCGGCCGGACGAGATAGGTCTTGGTAACAGGCCGGCTCTCAAGCTGAAGGGTGGCCGGGTTTAGAGCCTCTTCCTGCGCATGTATTTCTTCAACATACGCCAGTGGCGGTAAGTGTTCAGGATCGAAATCCGCAATCCGCGCAACATCCTGCCGGTCGGAAATCTGCAGCGGAAAGAGCCGGTCCATCACATTGCCCAACCCCCTGCCGCCGCGCTCGCCCTCAACCACGCCCGCCTTCGAAAGCAGGGCAGTGCCGGTGAGGGAGATCATCCGCCCGACTTCCACCCGCTGGCCGGTGAAGAACAGCAGCGCCAGCGCAGCGATTACGATGAGCACGCCCTTCGCCCCGAAGGGCTGCGGATATGACCATGCGGCTGCGCCTTGGCGAAGCGAGTTGGAGGTCATACCGCCTCCTTGAACGGGATGGGCTCAAGGGGCGGAGCGGGTTCGGACTTGGCGTAGATCACGGCAAGGTCGCGCTCGCACAGCGCTTCGGGCGGGCCATCGAAGATCACCCGCCCGCGATGGAGGGCCACGATCCGGTCGGCATAGGTCCGGGCGAAGTCGAGCTGGTGCAGGCTGCATAGCACAGTAGCGCCACGTTCGCGTGCCTGCGCCTTTAACAGGTCCAGCACTTCGCGGCCCAGCGAAGGGTCAAGGCTCGCCACCGGCTCATCCGCCAGGATGATTGCGGGATCGGCCATGAAGGCGCGCGCAAGGCCCAGGCGCTGCTGCTGCCCGCCCGAGAGCCGTTCGGCCCGGCGGTGTAGGTGAATCTCTTCCAGCCCCACCGCTTCCAGCAGGGCACAGGCCTTGCGCTTGAGTTGCTCGGGGTAGAGCCCGGTCATCACCCGCCAGAGAGGCAATTGGGCGACTGCGCCTGCCACCACATTGGCCGCCGCGTTAGAGCGCGGGACGAGGCCGAAATGTTGGTGGACCATGGCGATCCGGCTGCGCTGGCTGCGGAGCGAGCGGCGCTCCACGGGCTGTCCGCCGATCAGCACTCGCCCCTCACTCGGCGTCTCCAGCCCGTTCACGCAGCGCAGCAGCGTGGACTTGCCTGCGCCGGAATGGCCAAGGAGCACGCAGAACTGGCCAGCAGGGATCGCAAGCTCGATTCCGCCAAGCGCTTGTGTCCCATCGGACCAACGCTTGCCGATATGCTCGAAACGGATATCCAGCCCGCCGGAGCTCACCGTTCGGACGCCTTCTTGAGAATTTCGCCCTTCAGTTCCTCGCTGACCAGAGCCAGCTTGCGTGCGGCACCGTCAAAGCGTTCGGCTGGGAAATGAGCGTCATACCCATCAACCTGGGCGCCACCATAGCCGCGGATCATCTCGGGTTTGATCCCTGGAGCCTTTGCGACGCCTTCAAAAGCGTCGCGCAGTTTCTGCTTGGTATCGTCGGGCAGGCGGCTGTTCACGACCAGCGGCGGATAAGGAATCGCCTCGCTGCGGGCGATCACCTTTATATCGGTCGCGCCCGGAACGCCTTCGCGCACGGCCTTGTCGTAGGAATCGAAAGAAAGGGCGGCCGCATCAACGCGCCCTTCGATCAACGCGGCCAGACTGTTGGCGTGGCTGCCGGTGAGGCGCAGGGCCTTGAGGTCTTTAACCGGGTCGACTCCGCCCTCGATCAGCATCGCGATCGGAAAGGCGAAGGAGGAGGTGGAGTTGATGTCGCCGAATGCGACATCCTTGCCCTTGAGGTCGGCAATCGCCTCGAGCGGCGAATCCTTTCTCGCGAACAGTCCGGCGTAGTAAATCGATTGCCCGTCCTTCACACCTACGGCGAGTAACTGGGCGCAATCTCGCTCCTTGGCCTGCAGATATGTGACCGGGCCGACGAACGCGACATCGGCATTGCCGTTGCATAGAGCCTCGACCACCGCGCCGTAAGATTGCGCAACCTTGAGGTCGAAACTCATCCCGGCGCTCTTGCCCACTGCGTCGAACAGCGGGCGATAATCGGCCAGAGTGCCGCTTTCGGTGCCGCCATCAGCGGGAATGAGAAGTACGTGGAGCGACTCCTGCCGGGCTTCGTCGCCCTTGCTGGAACAGGCCGCGAGGCCGATCAGCGCGAGCGCCGCAAAAGTCTGCAAAGCTGCCTTGAACTTCAGTTTCATTGTCCCGTCCTCCTGGGCAAAAGCATGCGCAAGCGCGCGGCTAGGCCTGCGTCATGACGGGCGAATGAAACGGTGCGGCGCGCTGTGCCCAAGGTGGGGTATCCTCAGAAAGATGCCGGGCGGAGGATGAGGGCACTCCGCCCGGCGCGGGGCATCAGAAGGTTGTGGAGTAGGAAACGAACACGCTGCGCGGCTTCCCTTCGAACGGATAGCCGAAGTAATATTCGTCGCTGCTGGTGGTGATTTCACCCCGGACGAAGGCCTCGCTGAAGCGCTGGTTGCCGTAGCCGTAGCGTTCGGCATATTTCTCATCGAGAATGTTAACCAGGCGCAGCTGGAAGCGGTGCTGTAGATCGTCTCCCGCCCAATAGGCAATCGAGCCGTTCATGACGAAGTAGTTGCCGAAATTGTGACGGAGCGAGCCACCGAGACCACCCGTGGCCCATTCAGGTCCCTGGTAGCGCGGGAACAGGCTGACGTGGAAACGCTGGTCAGGCGAGTTCCAGTTCAGCGTGCCCTGGATCATGAATTCGGGCGTTTCGTTGATCTGCTTGTCCGAACCCTTGAGGTGAGCGCTTTGCTTGGTGAAGCCGAGATTGACTTGCCATTGCTTGCCGATCGCCAGATCGAAATCGGCAGTAAGGCCGCGGATTTGGGTGATGGCAGTGTTGTTGTAATAGGTGTTCGGCGTCAGGCCCGAGGTGGACTGGATGCGGTTGGTGATGTCCGTGTGGAACAGCCCGGCCTCGATCCGCAGATTGGCGCCGCCCATATCCTTCTGGAAGCCGATCGCGCCATTATAAGTCTCGGTCGTTTCCGGCTTCAGATCGGGATTGCCGACGGTGGTGGCGCTGTCCGCGTAAAGCTCGTTAGTCTTGGGCAGGCTGTAGGACGTGCCGCCATTGGCGCGGATGTAGAAATCGCCGATGGGCTGGCGCAGGCCGAACTTCCAGATGAACTTGCTGTCGAAGGCCTTGGAAAAGTCCATGCGGCCGGCAAGGCTGATGGCCGTATTCGGGCTGAACGGAAGCACAGGGCGCAGGTCCGCATAGACGCCGGTGGTGGTGTTCCAGTCATGGCTGATCGGGAAGACCGGATCGGAATCGTTGCGATAGGATGTGCGCTGCACGCCAAACACGGCTTCGCCGACATTTTCCAACATCACGGTGTTCCGCAGGTTCAGGCCGTATTCCATGAAGCCGCTGACCTTGGAATCCGCGCCGAAGCCTTTGTTTGCATAGGGAATCGAATGACCCGTGGCCTTGCCGAAGGCTACTGGCTTGCCATTATCCGGGTTGATGCAGCCCGCGGGTTGGCGGCAGATTTCGGCATAGGTCTCGGTATTGTTGAGCTTGGGATTGCTCCAATAGGCCGAAAATTCGGTCAGCACCGTATCCGACCAGCGGTGCGAAATTCCGCCATCAATGATCGGGTAACGTACGCGGTTGGGCGAATATGTTTCGTTGTCCGGGAAGGCGTCCTGGAACTCGATCTGCGTGTACTGGCCGTTGAGGGTGATCTCGGTAGCGTCGCTGGGGGCATAACGGAACTTGACGCCCACATTGTTGCGGTTGAGCGGGTATTTCTGGATGCCGCCGGCCGCAGCCACGTTGTCCACGAAATCGGCCGGGTTGAAGATCCGCGGGCCATCGGTATTCTGGGAACTGCCATAGACCATGACGCCCAGCTTGCCTTCGCCGTCCAGCTTGGCCTGGGCATTGCCCCACAATTCGCGCGAGTTGAACGAACCGTAGCTGGCGCCCAATTCCACCTTGTTCTCGCCGGTGGGGCGCTTGGTCTTGATGCTGACCACGCCGATGCCACCATTCGAGCCGAAGAACAGGCTGTTCCCGCCGCGGAACACTTCCACATGGTCTATCATGTGCGGATCGATGGTGGTGGTGCCCCAAATTTCCTCAAGCGCGGGGCCGCGATCGTAGAGCGGTACACCATCGAGCACGACCAGCGTATCGCGGTCTCCGCCACCATCGAGGCGAATGGTATATTCGCCTTCATCGGGAGAATAGCCGACGTTTGCGCCCTTGATCAGAAACTGGGCCAGCTCAGCGAAGTTGCTGGCGCCGCTTGCTTCGATTTCCCGCGAGGAGACGATCTGGACGTAATTGCCGAACTCGGCGGCTTCTTCGGCAACCTGCGAAGCCTTCACAGCCTCGCCCGTAACGATGATGGCACCTTCGCCGGCTGAACCGGATTCAGCCTTCGCTTCTGTCGCCTGTGCAGGTGCAGCCGACATTGTGGCTGATGCTGCCAGCATCGCCAGAATATGTGCGACAGAATGATAAGAGCGTTTCTTCACCGCTGGTCCCCTGAATTGGATTTGTGCCTCGGCGAGGGACCGGATCGGATGCGGGTTTACCCTGAGGCTCCACAAAGTTCGATTCGGACCATCGCCTGTGAGCCGGGCACTAGGAGGGGCATGTGACACTTGGATGAAAAATTCTCATTCACCAGTGATATAAAAAGTGCGCTTTACGCATTTATGATTGAGGCTCGAGAGCTTGGGAAAGGGCAGGAACGAGAGAAATCACGCATTCATCAAATTGAGCAGAACTCAATACTGGAGGTTTTCCTGATGAGTGTGCATGATGGTTCGGATCGAAAAAGAGGGGGAAAGGTGATGAATTTACGCAAGGTAGCCAAGCCGCCAAAGGGCAGGGCGTCTCAGGCCGATAACCGGCCGGTTGAGAACGCGTTGGGACGCATCCGGGTAGCGCAGCCCAATATGGCGAAGAGCGCCCAGCGTATTGCCCAGTTCATCCTTGAGCGCCCGGAAGAGATAGTTGGCATGTCCGTCACTGAATTGTCCGAGGCGACGGGAGTGAGCGAGGGCAGCGTGATCAATTTCTGCCGCAGTATCGGTCTCTCGGGGTTTCAGCAGATGAAGCTCAGCCTCGCGCAGGAAATCGTCCAACCAGTACAATTCATCCATGAAGATCTTGAGCGCGATGACGATATGGACACAATTTGTCGCAAGGTGTTCCATTCGGGCATTCAGGCTTTACGTGATACGCTTTCAGTGCTTGATTCCGATGCGGTCGGGCGAGCTGTGGCGGCCGTGCGCGGCGCCAAGCGGGTGGAAATTTACGGCATCGGTTCTTCGGCGCCGATTGCGGAGGACGCACAATACCGGATGCTGCGCATCGGTCTTGACGTGCGGGCAGTGACTGACAGCCATATTCAGGCGATAAGTGCCTCACGCTGCGATCCGGATGTCGCCACGATCACTATTTCGCATAGCGGCGCCACGCATGAGACAGTGGCTGCTACGCGCCTTGCGCGGGAGACAGGGGCGAAAACGATCGTAATTACCAATTTTGCCCGCTCGCCGATTCAGGCTTTTGCGGATATCGTGCTGTTCACCATGGCACGGGAAACGCGTTTCCGTACCGAGGCGATGACAAGCCGGATTGCGCAAATATGTGTGGTCGATGCTCTGATTGCCGGGCTTGCACTTGCAGATTACGATCACGCGACAGATGTATTGAAGAAGACCTTCGATGTGCTTTCGATCAAGCGCTTCTGATTATTCGGCAGCCAGCGGTTCAAGCAGGTCGTCGAGGCGCAAGGGGGATTGACCGCCGACCAGAATTGGGCGGATGCCCAGCTTTAGCGCGCCTTCGCCGTCGGTCTCGGGATTGTCGCCAATCATTACCGCGTCGCAAGCGGGTATGCCCAGATGGGCGCAGGCTCGCTCAAATAGTAATGGCCCCGGCTTGCCGAACACAAGCGGAGAGGATGCCTGCGATCCCACGCAGGCGAGCAATGCGGCTAAAAGAGCGCCGGTCTCGGGCACTAGGCGGCCACCAGATCCGGGATGTGTTCGGTCCGCATTTGCTACTAATAGCTGCGCACCATCGCGCAAGGCGTTGGCGGCACGTTCCAGCTTGGCATATGTGAAGCGCGCATCGCGCATTAACAGCACGAAGTCCGGGTTCTCTCTCACCAGGGGGATGCCAAGCTCCAATGCATGGCGCCTCATGGTGGGCGAGGCTAGCATCAGTACACGGCTGGCGCCATTTGCGGCCAAGTGGTGCAATGCTTCCAACCCGGCAGTGAATATCCGGTCTTCCGGGACTTCCAGCCCATTCCGGGCCAGGATGCGAGCAAAGTCCTCCGGTAAATGGGTCGAATTGTTAGTGATCACCGCGATCCGGTCGGAATGGCGGGCGATAAGCCGCGCGGCAGCTGGCAGGACACGGTTGTTCACCGCAACGCAGCCATCCCAATCCAGTAGGAGGCCCTTCGCGGCCTCAAGCGCTTCGCGTTCAGCCCAACCAAGCTGGGCCAGCCCCTGCAGCGACAAATCACTCCCCCTTACTCGCGAATCCGGGGTCCTGCCTAGTTTCAATCCATCTCTGTGTAAATATGAGTATAACTCATAAATTTGCGTAGCAGGGCCATCACGTTCTGCTGGCTCTGGTTAACCGGCGCCAGCATCGCGCTCGAAGTCTGCGACGGGATCTGGGCCTTGGCCAGCCTGGCGATACTGGTGACATCGCCACGGTAATGCTCGCTCACCAGTAAGCCGGGCTCGCCTTCGAAGCTACGTTGCAGGTCCGCAACCGCTTGCTCGCGGCCTATCCGGAAATAATGAGAATGGGGTCTGATAGATGAGCGATCTCGTTCCAGCAGTTCCGGCCCGAAACAACTCGGCACTGGCACTTCTCGCCGATCCGGTGGGCGGTAGCCCGCTGCAGCGTATTCGCAACCTCACTGCGCGACCAGCGTATCTCGATCAATTTGCCCAGTCGAGGAGGTACACGGGGGTTACACTTTAACCAGTTGTTAGCGCTGTTATCCTACACTTTGTTTACTATGTTGGCCCAGCGCGTGTGCGGCCTTTGGGAGGGAAATCCGATGTTGGCACGGATCGATACGAGCGCCGGTCAGCCCGGGAAACTTCCCGAGCGCAGGGGCGGCAAGCGCCATAGCTTGCTGATGCGGGTGGCGAAGCTGCGCTGCCTAAGTGGCGAATATGCGTGCATCGTGCATGACGTTTCCGAAACCGGCGCCAAGCTCCGCCTCTTCCACGATCATCCGCCGGAAATGTATATGTTCCTCGAACTTTCCAATGGCGAGCTTTATGCGATCGAGCGCCGCTGGATCGACGGCGAATTTTCGGGCTTCCGTTTTTCCGCGCAGGTCGAAGTGGAAGAGTTCACTCGCGAACAGAGCATTTGGGGCAGACGGCCGATCCGGTTGTCGCTCCAACTTCCTGTGGCCTTCATGGCATCTGGTGAGCCTGGTCAGGCGCTGATGCTGAATTTCTCGGCGCAGGGCGCATGTATCGAGGCGGGCCGCCGGATTCCGGTGGGGCAGATGCTCAAGATCGAGATTCCGGGGGTTGAAACCCGCTATGCTCATATCTGCTGGCGGCGCGAATATCGTCATGGTCTCGCTTTTCAGGAGGCGCTGGCTCTGACCGACTTCGCAAGGCTGGCGCATGAGCTTCAGCCATATGGCGAGAATACTGGAATCGTGGGTGAATTGGCCGGAAAGATGCTCGAAGCGCGCTGCGGTTGAACTTGGTGGGCGGGGCAGTAAGCGCAACGGGTGACATGGCGGACATCACCTCCTAAAGCCCTGATGATAATTCCAAGGGCAGAGCGATGCCGAAAATCCGGCGCATACCGATCGATACACATCCGGAAAACACGGCCTTTCTGCTGCGGCACGGCAATCACTATTCGCCCGAGCAGTTTCAGGCGCTGCGCAAGCTGCGTGTGAAGGCGGATTGCGGGGAAATCCTGGCTACGTTGGCGCTGGTTGACGATCCTGCCATTGTTGCGCCGGGCGAGATCGGCCTTGGCGAACAGGCTTTTCGGCGTCTTGGCCTGCCCGAAGGCACGGAAGTGAGCTTCGAACAGGCGCTCGCTCCGGCCAGTCTCGAATATGTCCGCCGCAAAATCGGCGGTTATACGTTGGGAGAGGGGGAGATCACGGCAATCATCGGCGATGTGGCAAAATACCTCTATTCTCCTATGGAGATCGGCGCCTTCCTGGTCGCCTGCGCAGGTTTCATGAGCACGGAAGAGACGCTGGCGCTGACCCGCGCGATGGTCGGAGTGGGCAACCGTCTACACTGGAATGCGCCGTTGGTGGTGGATAAGCACTGCATTGGTGGCATCCCGGGCAATCGCACCTCGATGATCGTGGTGCCGATCATTGCGGCTCACGGCCTGATCTGCCCCAAGACTTCATCGCGCGCCATTACCTCGCCATCGGGCACTGCTGATACGATGGAAGTGCTCGCCGATGTCGACCTTACAGAGGCCCAGATGCAGGCCATTGTCGCACGTGAAAAGGCGGTTCTGGCCTGGGGCGGGCGTGTGAACCTTTCCCCGGCGGACGATGTGCTGATCTCGGTCGAACGGCCGCTGCGGCTCGATACATTCGAACAGATGGTTGCTTCTATCCTGTCAAAAAAGGTCGCTGCTGGATCGACCCACCTGCTGATCGACATACCCGTTGGGCCTACCGCCAAGGTGCGGACCCAGCGCGACGCCGTGCGTTTGAGGAAGCTGTTTGAATATGTTGCAGGTAATATAGGCCTCATTACCGACGTCGTGTTCACCGATGGTTCCCAGCCCATCGGTCGAGGGATTGGGCCGGTGCTTGAGGCAAGAGATGTGATGGCGGTGTTGCGTGGGGATTCGGCCGCGCCTGAAGATCTGCGTGAGCGGGGTTTGCTGCTGGCTGGCCACGTGCTGGAATTCGATCCCGCGCTGAAAGGCGGGGAAGGACATAACAGGGCGCGGGAATTGCTGACCAGCGGCGCAGCGTTGGCGGCGATGGAGAGGCTGATCGATGCACAGGGCCGCAAGCAGGAACACCTTGTACCGGGCGCAAATCGTCACGAAATTCTTGCCCCCCGCGAAGGTACTGTGATCGCCATCGATTGTGAGCGCATTGCGCGGATCGCTCGCCTTGCCGGTGCGCCAATCGACAAGGGGGCGGGGATCGACTTGCTGCACAAGGTGGGTAGCAAGGTGGCGGTGGGTGAGCCGCTCTATCGCATACACGCCAATTCGGAGACGGGGCTTGGCTTCGCACGCGATCTCGCTGCTGAGAACTCCGGTTATGGGATCGGCTGATGACGAACACGCTTTTCGCCTTTTCCGAATGTTCCGAGGCGGCGAAATGGCTGGCTGCGGAGCTTGGCATCGGGTTCAGCGAAATCGCCTTGCGCCATTTTCCCGATGGGGAGAGCCTGGTACGAGTCGAGCCTGCTGCCAACGTGGCGCTGCTCTACCGCTCGCTCGACGATCCGAACGCAAAGCTGGTGGAACTGCTGCTTGCGGCCTCTGCCTTGCGTGAAAGCAGTGCCCGGCGGGTGATGCTGGTCGCGCCGTATCTGGCCTATATGCGGCAGGATATGGCCTTCCGTCCGGGTGAGGCCGTGAGCCAGCATGTGATCGGCGGACTGCTGGCAAGCCATTTCGACGGGGTGTTGACGGTGGACCCGCATCTCCACCGCATCGCCTCACTGGCGGAGGTCATGCCGGGAACCGAGGCGATCGCCCTTTCCGCCGCGCCTGCGCTCTCAGCAGCGCTGGCCGGGGCTGACCGTCCGCTTCTGGTAGGGCCTGACAGCGAGTCCCGCCAATGGGTCGAAGCCATCGCCGCGCCGCTTGGCCTGGATGTGCTGGTGGGTGAGAAGTTCCGTAGCGGGGACCGGGAGGTGGCGATCCGGATTTCCGGCGTCGAGCAGGCGCGGGGCCGTCTTGCTGTGCTGGTGGACGATGTGATCTCCAGCGGCGAGACACTGATCGCCGCTGCGCAATTGCTACGCGAGGCGGGTGCGGTGCGGATCGAGGCGCTGGTGACCCATTGCCTCGCGCACGAGGCCGATTTTGCGCGGATGGAGAGGGCGGGCATCGCCTCGCTGCGCTTTACGGACAGCGTAGGCCGGGCAGGCGGGACGATTCCGCTCGCCCCGTTGATTGCCGCTGAAATCCACCGTCGCGGCTGGGTTGAGGATTGAAAGTAAGCCATGACCGAATTCCCTCTTTCGCTGACCTTCCACGGCGCGGCGCGCACTGTCACCGGCTCCTGCATGGAGTTCCGGCACGATGGGCACTCGCTGCTGGTAGATTGTGGAATGTTCCAGGGCTCGCGGACGCTGGAAAGCCTCAATATGGGGAACTTCACCTTTAATCCCGCCAGCATTCCGGCGGTTGTGCTGACTCATGCGCATATCGACCATAGCGGCCTTCTGCCCAAGCTTGTGGCGCAGGGTTTCAAGGGCGTGATCTGGTGTACGGAGCCGACGAAGGATCTGCTCGAATATATGCTGGCTGATGCTGGCCGGATTCAGGAAAGCGATACCGAACGGCGCAATCGCAGGCGCGACCGGGCGGGGGAAGATGCTTTCAAACCTGCCTATACCGAGCGGGATGCGATGGCTGCGTGGAGGCTGTGCCGCCCGGTATCGCTGGAGGAATGGTTCGAACCTGCACCCGGTTTTCGCGTGCGGCTGTGGAATGCCGGGCATATTCTTGGCTCTGCCTCGGTCGATCTGGAAGCAGGCGGTGTCAGGGCGATGTGTTCGGGCGACGTGGGGCCGGAAAACAAGGCGTTTCAGCTTGATCCGCAGGGGCCCGCGGGTTTCGATCACGTGATCTGCGAATCCACTTATGGCGACCGTCAGCGGGAGAAGGTGACGATCGCGGAACGGCGCAAATTGCTGGAGGCAGAAGTGCGCGCTGCGATTACGCGCGGCGGCAATCTGGTGATCCCCACCTTCGCGCTGGAACGGACGCAGGAATTGCTGCTCGACCTTGCCTTCCTGCTGCGCGAGGGCGCGATTCCAGACGTGCCGGTGTTCATCGATTCCCCGCTCGCCAACCGCACGACCGGCGTATTTGCGCGCTATTCGGCGGAACTGGAGGATACGGGCGGGATCAATGTGTTCGATCATCCCTCGTTTCATTTCGTGGATGATGTCGCCCAATCGATCCGGCTCAATTCCGTATCGGGTGCGATCATCATGGCGGCTTCGGGGATGTGTGAGGGAGGGCGTATCCGGCATCATTTGATACACAACCTTCATCGGCGGGATTCCACCATTTTGTTCGTCGGATTCCAGGCGCAAGGCTCGCTTGGACGGGTGATTCTGGATGGTGCGAAGGCCGTTCGGATCTCTGGGGCGGATGTTCGGGTTAGGGCGCAGGTTCGGCGGATTGATCACTATTCGGCGCATGCCGACCAGGGGGAATTGCTCGACTGGATTGCTGCGCGGGCGCCGATTTCCGGGAGTTTGCTGCTCGATCATGGGGAGCCGGAGGGGATGGAAGGGATGCGGCGGGAGTTGCAGCGGCGGATGCCGGAGCTGGCGGTGCGTCTGCCCGAGCTGGGCGAGACGTTCGGCCTTGCGCCCGGCAAGCCGGCCAAGCGGATCGCGACCGGAAATATCGAGCTACAACAAGCAGTTGGGCGCGACTGGCAGAATGAATATGCGTCTTTCATCACGGGTCTGAAGGGCGAACTCGCCCGCATCAAGGACGAGCGCCGCCGCGAGGAGGCGATTGCCCGGATGCGTGAAGTCCTTGATTCATATGAAGAATTCAGGGACGGCAAGAAGGACCGGAACGCGCACCGCAAGAGTGTGCACAAAGGCACCCAAAGCGCGCACAAACGCAGCTAGCGTTACTCAGGCGGCACTGTCCGCTGCCCAATCGCGCGCCTTGGCCAGAAGTTCGACCACCTCGGCATCTTCGGTCTGGGTGAAGTCCCGATAATGCGCCCCCACCGCGTAAAACGGTTCGGGCATCGAAAGGCACACCACCTTCCCGCACAGCGGCTCCAGCTGCCACAGGGCCGAGCGCGGGGCGACTGGCACGGCGAGCGTGACCGAAGCCGCCCCCACTTTCGCCAGAGCCTTGAGCGCGGCCTTCACTGTACCCCCGGTGGCGATCCCATCGTCCACCACCACGATGTTGCGCCCGGCGAGCGGGATCGGATCGCCGGTGCGATAGGCCGCCCGGCGGCGTTCGATCTCGGCCAGCTGGCGGGCGCATTCGCGCTCGATATAGGCGGCGTCCGCCCCGGTGAGGCTGGCGGTCTTCTCGTCGATCACGATCTGGGGCGATGCCCCGTCCACCAGCGCGCCGATGCCATATTCCTCGTGCCCGGGCGCGCCGATCTTACGCACCAGCAGAATGTCGAGCGGGGCACGCAGTCGCCTGGCGACCTCATAGCCCAAAGGCACTCCGCCGCGCGGTAGGGCCAGTATCACCGGATCGGCAAGGCCCAGCGGCTCGATCGCATCGGCCAGCATCCTCCCGGCCTCGCGCCGGTCGGCGAAATGGTCCCGCGCAGCGATCATGCCCCGTCTCCCGGCAGATGGCGCGCGAACCAGTCGAGCGCCAGTTGCACCACTTCGTCCAGCGTGCCCGGCTCCTCGAACAAATGGCCCGCACCGGGGACGAGCACCAGTTGCCGCTTGCAATGCATGGCCTCATGGGCAGACTGGTTGAGATCGATCACGATCCCGTCGTGACTGCCCACGATCAGCAATGTCGGCGCCTGTACGCTGGCCAGCGCGCGATCCCCGGCAAGGTCGGGTCGCCCCCCGCGCGAGACGATGGCGGCGATGCGCGGATCGCCCGCCGCCGCGCGGATCGCAGCCCCGCCGCCGGTGCTGGCACCGAAATAGGCCGGAGGCAGCGCGGCGGTGGCAGGCTCCGCCGCGCACCAGTCCACCGCCAGCTTCAGGCGCGAGGCGAGCAGCGCGATGTCGAACACATTGCGCCGGTCCTGCTCCTCCGCAGGGGAAAGCAGGTCCAGCAGCAAGGTGGCAAAGCCCCCATCGCGCAGCCGCGCGGCGACGTAATTGTTGCGCGGGCTCAGCCGCCCGCTGCCGCTGCCATGGGCAAAGATCACGATCCCGCGCGCCTTGGCGGGAACGCCCAGAATGGCGGCAAGGCCCGGATCGCCCACCGCGACTTCGCGGCAATCGGGGGGCAGGGCGCCAAGAGAAGCAGGCGCGCTCACAGCCCGAACGGCCATGTCTCGGGCGCGCCATGTGGCCGCTCATGCCCCAGCGACGTCACCGCCCGGCTCTCCTCGAACCACACATAGGCATCGAACTGATCGGCCAGAACCGCCTCGAAATAATGGCTCGAAAGCTCGCTTTGCGGGCGATAGACCACGCCAATCGCGCGTTCGAGCAAGGTTTGCGAAAGCGCTTCGACCAGATCCTTCCTGCGTCTCCCGCGCCAGTCGGTCAGGCTGCGGGCAAGGCCTGTGCCGCGAAAGGCGCCTTCCCAGCTATCGTCGCGCGCGGGGCGCACCGGCATCACCTGCATATCCGCTCCCCAGTCCGAAGCCGCGGCTACCGTGCCGCGATCTGTGCCGAAGCCCAGAAGCACAGCCTGATCGCCATAGGTATTGCGCACCAGCTCGCCGATATTGAATTCGCCCTGCCAGCCCATCGATGTGGCCGAGGCATTGCCGATATGGGAATTATGCGCCCACACCACCGCGCGTGCATCCTTGTGATGCGCCATCAATGATTGCAGCGTGTCGAACATGTGCCGGTCGCGCAGGTTCCAGCTCTCGGCCGCGCCGCGATACATGGCGCGGTAATATTGTTCCGCCGCGCGCACGATCCGCGCGTTCTGTTCGGCATCGAAATAGGCTTCCCCATCTCCGCCACCACGATCGGCGATCAGCTCCACCCGCCGCGCCAGCAGCTGATTGAGCTGCGCCACCATCGTGTCTTCGCATTTTTCAAGCTGTCCGTAATGGACGGCTCGGCCATAATGCTGCGGCTCGTCCTGCCATGGGGTAAGGCAGCCATAGCGGCGGCGCGCCTCGCTGGCCTCTTCGGGGCAATGCTCGTCGAGATAGGCGATCACAGCATGGATCGATTCCCGCATACTATAGACGTCCAGCCCGCGCATGGCGGCGCGCTCGCCTTGGGGCGTCCGGGCATTATGGCCGCGCAGCCAGTCGGCGAAACCCAGCACTTCCTGATTGCGCCACATCCAGGTGGGAAAGCGCGCGAAGGGTTCCCCGCTCATCGGCCGCACGGCGTCATGGCGGACATAATCGTCGATCCGGGCGACATCGGGCCAGTCCCCTTCCACCGCCACAATGGTGAAGCCGTGATGTTCGATCAGCCGTCGGGTGATTTGCGCGCGGGCGGCGTAGAATTCATGAGTGCCGTGGGTTGCCTCGCCCAGCAGCACGATCCGGGCATCGCCGAACCGATCGAACGCCGCGCCGAAATCGGGCGTATCGGGGGAGGGCAGGATTTCGGCAAAGCTGTGCAATATGGCGGAAAGGTCTTCCGCCGGTAATCGCAGCGGCGAACGAATGGACATGCCCGGCACTCCCTAAGAGGGAAGCTATTGGGGCCTTGTACTGTACTGTTGCGGCGCTGGCCACATTGACGTGCGTCAAGGGGGTGGGGGCAACTCCGCTCCCCACAATCCCCCACGCCCGCCCATCCTGAGCTTGTCGAAGGACACGCGCTGACCTCTGACCAAAAACCTGGTCAACGGCCTATGCAGCGCGAAGTGACCTCACCCCAGAATTTCTGTTTCGCGTGTCCTTCGACAAGCTCAGGACGGGTGGGGTAGAAGAAGGTATGAGTCCCTCTCCCGCAACGGCGAGAGAGGGATCGATCCTGTTACAGCCCTTCGCCGCCGATCTTGTAGGTGACCTGCAGGAAGGCGCTGCGGCCTACGCTGTCGAACCAGCTGATGTCGTAATAGGGATAGCTGGAATAGGTCGGGTCCTTCACCGGATTGCTGTCGAGCAGGTTCTTGACCGTGAACGATGCCCGCAGATGGTCGGTGATGTCGTACTGGATGGTGGCGTTGTAGAGGAAGCTGGCCGGGATATAGGCGTCTTCGTCATAATTCGGGATCTTGCCCAGACGCTTGCCTTCCAGCGTGGCCCGGAAGCCGTCCAGCGCCCAGCTCACGCTCGCGGTGCTCTTGTCGCGCGGCATGTAATAGCCGCTGTCATAGGCCAGCTTGTCGATCGGCGTATCGCCCGGATATTGCTGGAACGTGTGGTTGAACACATGGGTGTGCGACATTGACAGGCTGAAGGTGCCGAAGCTGGTCGGCAGGCTTCCGTGCAGGGTGATGTCGATGCCGTCGGTCTTCTCGCGGGCGATATTGACCGGGTTGACCGACACTGCGTCCAGGCGGCCTTCGTTCACGCCGCCGGCAAAGCGCTGCACACGGGCGATAGCATCCTGGCAGGTGGGCGAATTGATATCCACCGCGCTGCCGCCCATGGTTTCGCCGATGCGGCAATCCGCCTCGTCGCGCAGCAGCGTGTCGATGCTGAGATCCTGCACCTGATCGGCCAGCGAGACCCAGAAATAATCGACCGAAATGTCGAAATTGCGCGATGGCGCGAAGACGAAGCCGGCGTTGAACGAACGGCTCTTCTCCGGCTTCAGGCCCTTGTTGCCATTGCGCTGGGCAACGATGCCTTCGTCCGAATAGCTGCAATCGCCCAGATCCTCGTCCGGCTCTTTGGTGCGGCACAGGTAATAGTCGGTCGCCGCCGGGTGGGTGTTGCCCGGCCCGGTGAACACATAATGCAGATCCGGCGCGCGGAAGCCCGTGCCATAGGCGGCGCGCAGCAGCAGCGAGGACATCGGGCGGACTTCCAGCCCGGCATTATAGGTGAACTTGTCGATCGTATTGTCCGCGAAGCTGAAGGAATCGTAACGGCCCGCGCCCGACAGCTCGATGAAGCTGGTCACCGGAACGCGCAATTCGCCGCCCACGGCCCAGTGGGTGCGGGTGCCATAGCCGTCACTGTCCTTGAGGCCGTAATAATAATCGGTCAGCGCCAGCGGATCGGGATTCAGTTCGTAACCCTGGCCGCCATATTCGGCGACGGCCGCGAAGCCGACCGGGCCGGCGGGCAGTTCGAACAATTCGCCATTGCTGATGGTGGCCTGGAGATTGTCGGTCCAGCTGCGCGGCTTGTAGATGCTGTAGACCGCGATGGAATTATATTCCGCCTCGGTCAGCGGGGTGTAGAGGCGCGCCGGATCGGCATTGAACACCGGATATTCATAATCCGGATCGACGCCCTGCTGCTCGCCCAGGAACAGCGCGTTCGCCTTGGCTGCGATGATCTGCGGGAACTTCACGCGCGAACGATACTGGCTGTGGTTGAACGACAGTTCGTAATCCCAGCTCTTGCCGAACCGGCCGCGAATGCCCGGCGTGACGGAGAAGGTTTCCTGCCGGTTGTGGGTCATCACATTGTCGAACCCGCCGGATTCCTCGGGCGAGAACTGGCGCGACCAATCGTCCAGCCGGTCGTCGAAGCTGTTGTAGAATGTGGTGTCGCTGCTGCCCGATTCTGGCTGGTAGGACCAGTTCAGCACGTCGGGCATCAAGGCGACATTGCTGACGCCATACTGCACGTCGAGGAACAGTTCCTCATTGTCGGAGAATTCGAGGCCCATCGAGGCGAAGCCGTTGAAGCCCTCGCGCCGGGAGATGATCGTGCCATAGCCGATCGAGGTGGAACTGCCGCAGAAATAGCCCGGGCCGTAATCGTCCAGGTTGGGGTCATAGGCGCCATAGCGGGCGCGCTGGGCGTAATAGGTGCTGCCGCCATTGAGGCCGGAGAGCGCGTCGCAGGTCGCCTTGCCCGGATCGACATATTCGTCATTGTCCGGATCGTAGCGCAGGAAGGTGCGGCGGGAGAGGTCGTAGGACAGGGTGGGGTTGTCCGCCGTGCTGTCCTGGATCGAACGGTCGTAGGCCCACAGCGGAAGCTGCAGCATATATTCGCCGCCCGCGATGATATGGAACCGGTCGTTCGACCAGCCGGTGGTGATGGTGGCGCGGTGGGATTCCCCGCCGCCATGCTCGGTCATGCCGATGCGGTAATCCAGCGTGGTACCGTCGACTTCCTTCTTGAGCTTGAAGTTGATGACGCCGGCAATCGCGTCGGAGCCATAGATGGCAGAGGCGCTGCCGCTGAGCACTTCCACCTGATCGATCAGGCCGACCGGAAGGTTGGAAATATCGGTAAAGTTGCTGCGGCCCTGATAGGGCAGCGGGAAGTCCGCGATGCGGCGGCCATTGACCAGCACCAGCGTGTGGTTGGGGCCAAGGCCGCGCAGATCGACCTGCTGGGCGCCGGGCGTGAAGCTGGCACCGCTGAAGCTCTGCTGGCTCTGCGTTTCGCCGCCGTTCTGGGTCACGGCGCGCAGGATGTCGGGCACGCTGGTATAGCCATTGTCCCGAATCGTATCGGCATTGATCGTGGTGACGGGCGCCGGGCCTTCCTGCACGGAGCGCGGAATGCGCGAACCGATGACCAGGATTTCGGCCGTGTCGCTCGTATCGTCTTCCTGCGCCCAGGCAGGCGTAGCGACGATCGTCATGCAGCCGCCCAGGAACAGCGCGGTCCTGAGGGAGAATTTGCGCAGATCGGACATTGGATACCCCATTTCTTGCCCCTGAAATCAATCGTGCGAGGCGCCCCCTCCAGTCCGCCCCGGAGTCTGACTCAACAGAGGGTGGAGAAAATTTCAATCATTATGTCGATCTTTGCCCTCAAATTGCGCATAGTGGCCTCCAACCTGTAACATTTTGCCCACAACCTGCTGGGTTTCGGGCGTACGGTCTGGAGGCTATATGCGGTTGCGTAAGCTGATGGCGCTGGTTCTGGCAGCGCTGCTCACCCCCCTGATGGCGATCTCGCCCGCTACGGCGAAAGGGCCGGGGCGCGGTTACGAGTACTATGTCATCGGCGATACTGCCGCGCCCACGCCGGGCAAGGTTTCCGGCGGCCTGCTCCTGATGGGCGGGGGTGATCGCAACAACGATGCGATGCGCTGGTTCGTGGCTAAGGCGGGCGGTGGGCACATCGTGGTGCTGCGGGCATCATATGCTGGCGAGATCGGCGATGAATTCTACGAGGATATCGGCGGCGTGACCTCGGCGGAGACCTTCGTCTTCTCCAGCCGTAAGGCCGCGAGCGACCGCAAGGTGCTCGATGCGATTCGCAAGGCTGACGGCATCTTCATCGCGGGCGGTGACCAGTCCAATTACGTGCGCTTCTGGAAGGGCACAGAGATCGCGAAGCTGCTCGACGCGCATGTCGCGGCAGGCAAGCCGATCGCCGGCACCAGCGCCGGCCTCGCCATGCTGGGCGAGAAGCTCTATGGCGCCATGGACGGGGGCAGCATCGCCAGCCCCGGGGCGCTGGCCGATCCCTTCGGCCCGGCAGTGACCATGGAGGAGGATTTCCTCCACCTCCAGCCGCTGCACCGGGTGGTGACAGATACCCATTTCAAGGAGCGTGACCGGCTGGGCCGCCTGTTCGCCTTCTTGGCCAAAGCGCAGGCTGGCGAGGGGGCGGATATGGCTCCCATGTTCGGTCTGGGCGTGGATGAAAGCGCGGCGCTGGCGCTGGATGCCGATGGTTCGGCGCGGATCTACGCTACGGACCCGCAGGGCATTGCCTGGCTGGTGGACGGTTCCTCGCTCAAAGGCCTCGCCCCCGGCGGCCCGCTGGAGGCGCCGCGCATTCGCGTGGTCGGCATCGGGCCGAACTCTGTGCTCCATCTACCCGAACGCAAGGTCGACAATCCACTTTTCGTGCGCGACTATTTTGCCAGCAAGGGCAAGTTCGGGATCGTGCCGATGTGGTCGCTGGCAATCCATGGCGGGGCAGGAGTGCTGGAACGCGGTGACCTGACGCCTGAGAAGGACGCCGCCTATCGCAGTGCGCTCAACGCAGCGCTGGCGGCGGGCAGCAAGGTGCTCGAAACGGGCGGAAGCTCGATCGATGCAGTGCAGGCCGCAGTGCAGGTTCTGGAAGACAACCCTCTGTTCAACGCCGGGCGCGGCGCGGTGTTCACCGCCGAAGGCAAGAACGAGCTGGATGCCGCCATCATGGATGGCAAAACGCAGAAGGCAGGGGCCGTTGCCGGCATCACTCGCACGCGCCACCCCATCGCGCTGGCCCGCGCGGTGATGGACAATAGCCGCCATGTGATGCTGATGGGCGCAGGAGCGGACAAATTCTCGCAGGAACAGGGGCTCGAACAGGTCGATCCCTCATGGTTCCGCACCGAAGAGCGCTGGCAGCAGCTGGAGGCCTGGCGCAAGAACCAGCAGGCCGGGATTGATCCCGCCCATATGTATGGCACGGTCGGAGCGGTGGCGCTGGACCTTGAAGGCAATCTCGCCGCCGCCACTTCCACCGGCGGCACCACCGGCAAGCGCTGGGGCAGGGTGGGGGATTCCCCGATCATCGGCGCGGGCACTTATGCCAAGAATGAACAATGCGCCGTCTCCGCAACCGGCACGGGCGAATATTTCATTCGTGAGAGTGCCGCGCGCCAGGTATGCGATCGCGTGGCCTGGCACAGTGAGAGCGTAACCCAGGCCGCACAGGCGACCATCATGGCCGTGGGCGCGATCGGCGGCGATGGCGGGCTGATCGCGATGGGCGCGGATGGCACGGCGGCCTTCGCGATCAACGATCTGGGCATGTATCGCGGCAAGGCCTCTTCGGCAGAGCCTGCCCAGACAGCGATCTATGCCGACGAGGGCTTTGCGCGCTGATGGCCGGCACGCCGCCTCGCCTCGACGAGATGGACGAGCGCCTGCTCGCCCTGCTGCGGGTCGATGCGCGGCGGCCGATCGCACAGCTGGCGAAGGACCTCGATATCTCGCGCGGGCTGCTTTATTCCCGGCTCGCACGGCTGGAAGATGAAGGCGTCGTGGCCGGCTATACGGTCCGGCTCGGCCCAGCCTTCTCGGGCAGCCGGGTGCGCGCCCATATGATGATCAAGACCCTGCCGCGCTGCCATCGTGAAGTGGAACAGGCGCTGGCGGAAATTCCCATGGTGCAGGCCGTCTTCGCCATCAGCGGCGAATATGATGTCATTGCTCTGCTTGAAGCGGAGGATACCGCACACCTCAACGATCTGATCGACGAGATTGGCCTGCTGGAAGGGGTGGAACGGACCACCACTTCCGTGATTCTGGCGACCAAGCTGGAGCGTTAGGCTGGCGGGAGCCGCAGGAAAGGGCCTCAGCAGCCTGCGTGGTCGGCCTTCGTAAGGTTGCCTGCCACTTTGTTTAGCAGCCTCAGCATCGTCGCCTGTTCTTCCTCGGCCAGCGTGCCGAAG
Source organism: Sphingomonadaceae bacterium (assembly GCA_035497315.1). GTDB lineage: Bacteria > Pseudomonadota > Alphaproteobacteria > Sphingomonadales > Sphingomonadaceae > Andeanibacterium. Next base: position 24,772 of record DATJDU010000045.1, on the reverse strand, counting down.
GTTTGTTCGATCAATTGGCGCCGCAGGGGCTCTGTCTTGGCCGCCGCTTCATAGCCTTTTTGAGTTACATGAATGAATTTGGCGCGTCGATCATCGGGGTCGGGCTTGCGCTCGACCAGCCCGTCACGCTCGAGTCCGTCGATTGCCTCGGTTACGGTACGGGGGGATTGGCTAAAAAATTCGGCGATGTCGGTCGCGCGCAGGGGCCCTCTTTTCTGCAGGCAGAGCAAGAGCTTGGTCCGCGAAAGGGACGCGCCTTGCTCCGCCATGCGGCGATCAACCGTCCGCATGAGGTCCAGATAAAGTTCCGCAAAGGCGGATACGAGGGGTTCTAAATCAGACATTATTGAGGGCCCACAATATATGGTATTGCCATATGCTGCAATTGCGAGCATTTGGCAAGCAGTTCCGGCTCGCGCGTGAGTCGTTCGAAAGGATCAAGAGACAGTGACGAGCCCCACCGCCGAAGAACTCGGTGCAGACGATTCCGTGTCTGTGGCCGAGGCGAAGCAATCCCCCCTGAAGCGCAAGGGAGTGCGGATTGCCATATTGGGCGTGGCGATCGTGCTGGTGGTTCTGGGGGCGAGCTGGTTCGCCAATTACTGGATGGTCGGCCGTTACATGCAGGGCACGGACGATGCCTATGTGCAGGCGGATGCGGTGATAGTGGCGCCTAAGATCGGTGGCTATGTGGAGCAGGTGTTCGTGGCCGACAATCAGGCCGTGAAGGCGGGCGATCCGCTGTTCAGCATCGATCCGCGCGATTATCGTTCGCGCGTGGCGCAGGCGCAGGCGCAGATCGATGTCGCCAATGCCAGCGCGAAGGGCCTGATCGCCCAGATCGCGGAGCAGGAAGCGGCAGTGGACGGTGCGCAGGCGCGGCTGGCTTCGGCGGAAAGCGACCTGCGCTTTGCCCGTACCATTCGCGATCGTTACGAAGCACTGGCCGCGACCGGCGCGGAATCGCGGGAAACCTTTGCCGAAAAGCGCAGCCAGTTCGAACGGGCCGAAGCTGCCCTTGCTGCCCGTCAGGCCGATCTGGTCAGCGCCCGGCGCCGCGTGGCGACATTGCAGGCGCAGGTCGGCCAGGCGCGCGCCCAGGCTGAAGGCGGAGCGGCCCAGCGGGCTTCCGCCGATGTCGATCTGGGCTCCACCCTGGTGCGTGCCAGCATCGCCGGCCGCGTGGGCAACAAGACGGTGCAACTGGGGCAGTTCGTCCAGCCGGGCACGCGGGCAATGTCGATCGTTCCGGTCGACCAGCTTTATATCACCGCCAATTTCAAGGAAACGCAGGTGGGCATGATCCGCGTGGGTCAGCCGGTCACGATCGAGGTCGATGCGCTGGAAGGCGTGGATCTGCATGGGCGGGTGGAAAGCTTCGCCCCCGGCACCGGGGCGCAGTTCTCGCTGCTCCCGCCGGAGAATGCCACGGGTAATTTCACCAAGATCGTGCAGCGTATTCCGGTGCGGATCGCGGTGGATGCCGGGCCTGAGACCCGCGCCCTGCTGGTTCCCGGCATGTCGGTTTCGGTGAAGGTCGATACGCGTACCGCCAAGGGTTCGATCGAGAAGATCGCGCGCGAGCAGAAAGCGCTGGAGCAGGCGAAGAAGTAATGGCCGCCGCTGCCGCCACGATGGATGCGCCCGCCGCCGGGGCACGTCCCGCCAATGCCGACCTCGGTGCCTGGCTGGCCGTGATGGCCGGCACCCTGGGCGCGATGATGGCCACGCTGGACATCTCCATTGTCAATTCGGCCCTGCCGACGATCCAGGGAGAAATCGGCGCGAGCGGGACGGAAGGGACGTGGATCGCCACTTCCTTCCTGGTTGCCGAAATCATCATCGTGCCGCTCTGCGCCTGGCTTGAACGACTGTTTGGACTGCGGCGTTTCCTGCTGATCTCGGCCATCATGTTCACCGCCTTTTCGGTGCTGTGCGGGGTGGCGGACAATCTCACCACCATGATCATCGGTCGCGCCGGGCAGGGACTGGCCGGCGGGGGCATGATCCCCACGGCCATGACCATCATCGCCACGCGCCTGCCGCGCCATCAGCAACCCATCGGTACGTCGTTGTTCGGTGTGACGGCGATTCTCGGCCCTGTGGTCGGCCCGCTGCTGGGCGGCTGGCTGACCGAGGAATTCAGCTGGCACTACGCCTTCCTCATCAACGTGCCGATCTGCGCCCTGCTGGTCGTGCTGCTGCTGGTGGGCCTGCCGAACCAGAAGATGAAGCCCGAACTGCTCAAGGATGCGGATTGGCTGGGCCTCGTGGGCCTGTCCATCGGCCTGGGCTGCATGACGGTGGTGCTGGAGGAGGGCAATCGCGAACAATGGTTCTCCTCGCCCCTGATCATCCAGCTGACCGTGGTTTCGGTGATCGGCTATGCGATGATGATCGTCGGCCAGTTCCGCGCGAAGGACCCGATCATCCGGCTTGCTCTGTTGTTCGACAGGCAGTTCGGCTCGGTGGTGATCATGGCGGTGATGCTGGGCATGGTGATCTACGGCACTTCCTTTGTCATCCCTCAGTTCCTGGCCGCCATCGCCGATTACAACGCGCTGCAGGCGGGCAAGGTGGTGATGATTTCCGGCATCCCCTCCATGATGATGATGTTCGTGGCGCCCTTCCTGATGCGGGTGTTCGACATTCGCCTGGCGGTGATCCTCGGCCTGATGATCCTGGCGCTGAGCTGCTACATCGATACGACGCTCACGGCGGATGCCGTGGGGGCGGACTTCGTGGATTCCCAGTTGCTGCGCGGGGCAGGCACGGTGCTGGCCTTCCTGTTTCTCAACCAGGCGGCGATTTCATCGGTGCCGGTGCAATATGCCGGCGATGCCTCGGGCCTGTTCAACGCCGCGCGCAACATCGGCGGCTCGCTGGCGCTGGCCGCCATCGCCACAGTGCAGGACCAGCGCCTGTGGTTCCATTCGCGCCGGATGGAGGAAACCTTGCAGGCCAACAGCGTGGCAGTGCAGGATCACGTCGCCGGCATGGCCCAGGTGCTGGGCAGCACCGATGCCGCCCTGCGCTCCCTTTCCGGCACCATCACGCGCGAGGCGCTGGTGATGACCTATAATGACATGTTCTGGCTGCTGGCGGTCGGCATCCTGCTGGTGAGCCCGCTCGTCCTGCTGCTGCGCCCGCTGCCCAAGGACATTTCTGCCGCTCCGGCCCATTGAGACATCTTATGCGACACTCTACCCGCCACCTGATCCTTCCTGCCCTGCTGACGCTGGGTGCCTGCACCGTGGGGCCGGACTATTCCGGGCCGCCCGCGCTTGAATCGGTACCGGCCGGGGCGGGCTTCGTGCGGGGTGGCGGCGTTGCCGCGCAGGCTTCGCCGCGGCTTGTTGCCTGGTGGAATGCGCTGGGCGATCCGGTGCTGGACGAGCTTGAGACGCGCGCCCTTGCCGGCAGCCCCGATCTCGCCGCTGCCAGCGCACGCATCGCGCAGGCGCGCGGTGCACTGACGGTGGAGAAGGCGGGGAGCAAGCCTTCGCTCACCGCCATGGGCGTTGCGGCCCATGTCCGCATTCCCGATCTGGGCAGCACGGAGGCAGGAAGTGACACGGCGGCGACCACGGATTCCGGCGGCACGACGTCGACCAATTTCTACAATCTGGGCCTCAATGCCGCGTGGGAGATCGACCTGTTCGGTGGCCAGCGCCGCAAGGACGAGGCCGCCCGCGCCGAACTGGGCCGGGCCGAAGCCAGCGCCGACGATGCGCGGGTCAGCCTCACCGCCGCAGTCGCGCGGGCCTATCTAGAATATCGCGACCGCCAGCAACGCCTGGCTCTGGCGGAGGAGGCTGTGAAGCAGCGCGAGGAACTGGCGGTGTTCGCCCGCCAGCGCTTCGAACTGGGTTCCGGCACGTCGCTTGCGGTCGAACGCGCCCATTCGGCGGTCGAGCAGGCGCGCCAGCAGGTTGCGCCGTTGCGGGCCGAAGCGGACAGCTACGCCAATGCCCTGGCCATCCTTGCGGGCGAGGCGCCGGGGGCGGTGGATGCACTCCTCGCATCGCCTGCCGCCATCCCTCTGCCGCCGGCCGAAGTCGCGGTGGGCAATCCCGAGGATCTGCTGAAGCGGCGGCCCGATATCAGGGCGGCTGAACGGCGGCTGGCGCAGGAGACCGCGCAGATCGGTGTGGCTGAGGCGGCGCGCTTCCCCCGGCTGAGCTTCCTGGGCATTCTGGGCGTAGGTGGCAGCCAGCCAGCGGATCTGACCCATCTGGACGATTTTACCGCCATCGGTGCGCCGATGCTGCAATGGAACTTTCTCGATTTCGGGAAGGGCAAGGCGCAGGTCGGCCAGGCAGAGGCGCGGCGGGACGAGGTGGAGGCGCTTTATCGCGGCACAGTGCTGGGCGCCTTGCGCGATGTGGAAGATGCGCTTTCCGCCTTCCGCGCCTCGCGCGAAAATGTGGCGAGCCTTGCCCGGTCGGAGGCAAGCGCGGCCAAGGTCGAGGAACTGGAGCGTCAGCGTTTCGATCTTGGCGCGGCGGGCAAGTCCGCTCTGCTCGATGCCCAGCTGTCGCATAATTCGGCGAAGCAGGCGCTCGGCCGTGCGCGCGCGCAACTCACGATGAACTTCGTGGCGTTGCAGAAGGCGCTCGGCCTGGGCTGGTCGGCAGGCGAGTAGCAAGCTGGCCGCGTACCGTTCCGCCAAGGGGTAGGCTGGAGTAACGCCGTGTTACGGCCGCGTTACTGTAATTAACTTCCGCCCGCCCTGCCGATCCGCCAGTTTGCAAGCCGCATAAGAAAACAAGCGGCCTGCCGGCGGAGAGGCGACGGAAATCATGAGTGACCTGCTGTTCGCATTTACGGAGTGGCTGCGTAACACGCCGCTCGTCGAGCTATCCCTCTGGATATCCAACACCTGGCTATGCATGGTGATCGTCACCAATTTCTGGGCGATCCCTGCGATACAGACGGTCCACATCCTCTCCATCGCCGCATTGTTCGGCTCGGCGGTGATGCTCAACCTACGTGTGCTCGGCTTGCTGTGGGGGCATCTTGCAATCGGGCAGGTGGCACAGCGGTTCGTGCCCTGGATGCGTTGGGCAATCGTGATGCTCGTTGTCTCGGGCATGTTGTTGATCGTGGGTGAACCGGTCCGCGAACTGATCAACCCGATCTTCTGGATCAAGATGCTGCTCGTCGCGCTCGCAATTGTTCTCAGTGTATTTTTCAACCGCAGGGTCAGCGTCATTCCGGCCGGTGGAGCCGCCAGCCTGCAAATGCGGCTGGGGGCGGTCCTGCTCATAATCCTGTGGTGCGCCGTGATGGCTGGTGGCCGCTGGATCGCCTACGCGCCGGTTTGAGGGGGAAAGCGACATGACGGCAGCTACTGAAACGATCTGGCAGAAGATCGAATATTCCCCGGTCGGCGATTTCGTGGCCTCATCCGAATGGGCGTTCCCGACGCTGGAGACCATTCATGTGATCGCGCTCGTCACGGTGCTGGGCTCGATTGCAGTGATGGATCTGCGGCTGTTGGGTCTTGCTTCCAATTCCAGCGCGATCACTCAGGTGGCGCGCAATACGGTGCGGCTGACCTGGATGGCTTTCGTGCTGGCTGCGGCGACCGGCCTGCTGATGTTCGCAGGCAAGGCCGCCAGCTATATGATCAACCCCTATTTCCTCATCAAGATGGGGCTGCTGGCGCTGGCCGGGCTCAATATGGCCTATTTCCACCTCGTTACGTGGAAGGCGGTCAACAACTGGGACAAAGGCGTTGTCATCCCCCCGATGGTGAAGCTTTCAGGCGGATTGTCGCTGTTGTTCTGGGTGCTGGTGGTATTTTTCGGCCGTGCGATCGGTTTCACGCTCGGCATGTTCTATTGATCCCGTCTGGACGGACGGGTGCCGGCTGAGCGGCAAGACTGAAAGGAACTCATGAAATGAATACCCGGATTGCCGGATTGCTTGTTCTGGCCGTGATCACGGCTGGCTGTTCAGGCAAAGAACCGGATCAGCAGGCAACAGCTTCGCCAGAAAAGACGGTCCATGAAATGATGATTGAACGGATCGATCCCGATGCGGATGCTATCTGGGAAATCGGCAATGCCGCGATTGACGATCAGGCCTCGATCGATCCCGCGCTGATGGATGAGCAGACCTGGGCGGAACTGGCCAAGGCCTCCAAGCGCATGGCGATTCATGCCGCAGTTCTTGCGAAGCTCGATCCTCTCACGGTGACCCGGCCGGGAGTGAAGATCGCCGATGAAGGCATGGAAGGCGCGCCAACTCCCCAACAGATCCAGGGCCATCTGGACCGTGATGCCGACGTGTTCCGTGCGCTTGCCGTGGCGCTGGGCGATCATTCGACGGAGCTGGCGGCAGCCGCCACGGCCCATGATGCGACCGCCACCGGGCGGCTGATCAACGAGATGGACGGGGTGTGCGAGAGCTGCCACCTGGAGTTCTGGTATCCCGAACAGAAGGCGATCATCGAGCAGATGGGGCTCTTGCCGAAATAGAGCTATGCCCGACGGAAAAACCGCGGAAATCTGCGGTGTAACGGGCTGTAACCGCCAGGATTACCGTAAATAACTTACTAGCCATCCCAATTGTCGCGATCCCGCCCCGGTCACTGTGTCGGCCCGCCAGGGCCCAGACAAACCGACCCCGTAAATGGGGCAGATCGCAGATATATTCGGAGTTGGGGCAAGATGATGAAAGTGCATGGCGGCAGGGTCCGTTACGAAGCATTGGGATCGGCGGCGATGGCCGCGCTGGCATTGGCACTGTTCCCGCAGGCTGCCCAAGCGCAAGCCGAAGAGGTGGGCGCGGCTGATCATGGTGGGGGGGCGGCGATCGTCGTCACTGCATCCCGTTCGGGCGAGGGTGTGCGCGCGGACCAGCTTGGTTCCTCGGTGACGGTGATCGACAACGAGGCTCTGCAGGAACGCCAGACCCGGATAGTCTCCGATATCCTGCGCGATGTGCCGGGCGTTGCGGTGAGCCGGCTGGGCGCCGTTGGCGGGCAGACGCAAGTGCGTCTGCGCGGCTCGGAAGGCAATCATGTGCTGGTGCTGGTCGACGGTATCGAAGTGGCCGATCCCTATATGGGCGAATATGATTTCGGTACGCTGATCGCCGATCCGGCGGCCCGGATCGAAGTGCTGCGCGGCCAGCAAAGCTCGCTCTACGGCTCCGACGCCATCGGCGGCGTGATCCACTACATCACCCTTTCCGGGCGCGAGGCGCCGGGCATCAGTCTGCGGGGCGAGGGCGGCTCCTTCGGCACGGTAAGCGGCGCGATCCGCGTGGCGGGCGCTTCGGACGATCTGGACTATGCCGTATCGAGCAGCCTCTACAGCACGCAGGGCTATCCCACCGCACGCGGCGGCAGCCGGGATATCGGATCGACCAGCGTGGGCGCCAGCGCCAAGGTGAACTGGACGCCGAGCGAGAATTTCAAGCTCAGCGGCGTGCTGCGATACAGCTATACCGACGCTGACACGAACAATAGCGACGATGATCCGGCCAGCCCGCTGTTCGGCTATACGAAGGACAGCCCCGGCGTCCATTTCACCAATGAAGCGGTCTATGGCCTGCTCTCGGCCGAGCTGACCGCGCTGGACGGCCGCTGGACCAATGTGCTGAGCGGCCAGTTCGCCGACACGACCCGCAATGGCTATAATGCAGACGGGCTCGACTATGGCGATAAGGGCCGACGCTACAAGGGCAGCTTCGTTTCCAGCTTCCGCTTCGGTACCGATGCGATCACGCACCGGCTGACCGGCGCGGTGGATGTGGAGCGGGAGGAGTTCCAGAACACGTCGCCTTCGCCATGGGCCTTCACCGGCAAGCGCAATACCGACAATGTCGGCCTGGTGGGGCAATATGAGCTGACCGCAGGCGACTTCGCCGCCGGGGCCTCCATCCGCCATGACGATAATAACCGCTTTGCCGATGCCACCACCTGGCGCGTGCAGGGCAGTTATCGCCTGCCCACCGGCACCCGGGTTCGTGCGGCCTATGGCACAGGGGTGAAGAACCCCGGCTATTTCGAGCTCTATGGCTATATGGACGGCACCTATATCGGCAATCCGAACCTCAAGCCGGAGGAATCCGAAGGTTGGGAAGCCGGGCTTGAGCAGAGCTTTGCCGATGGCAAGGTGACGCTGGGCGCGACATATTTCGACTCCGTGCTGGAGCATGAGATCTACACCACCTATCCGGCCCCTGATTACGTGGCGACGCCGGACAACCGGGCCACGAAATCGAAGCAGCACGGCGTGGAACTGTTCCTGGCCGCGCGGCCCATGCCGCAGGTTCGGGTGGATGCATCCTACACCTGGCTCAAGGCGGAGGAGAACGGGGTGGAGGAAGTCCGCCGCCCGGGCGATATCGCCAGCTTCAACGCCACATGGTTCAGCAAGGACGATCGCTTCTCCACCACGCTGACCGTGCGCTACAACGGCCGGACCAACGACGTGGCCTATACCGACCCGAGTTACGTGCCCGTCACCGTCTCGCTCAAGCCCTATACGCTGGTGAACCTCAGCGCGCGGTACGAAGTGCTCGAGGGGCTGTCGCTCTTCGGCCGGGTCGAGAACCTGCTGGACGAGAAGTACGAGGAAGTCTTCAGCTTCGTCACGCCGGGCACCACGGCCTATGCCGGGATCAGCGCCCGGTTCTGACCGGGCGCGCATCTTATGCCAATGCCGCGATTGGCTGCGCGGTATGTCCTGCCGCTTTTCCTGCCGCTGGCGGGCTGTGCGCATGTATCTCCCCCGGTGGCGAGTTCGGGGGAGATGCGTGTGCATGAGCTGAGTCTGGCAGTCTCGCCTGCCGCCAGCTGGGCAGCATGGCATGGCGGAACTGGCGAAGAATCCGCGATCTATCTCCAGCCTCTGGGCGAAGACAGGGTGCTGGAAGGGCAGCCCTTCCGGCTGAGCAGCGAGGGCAAGACCTTCGCCTATGAGCCGGATGCGATCCTTGCGCGCGGTTCTCCGGTGGCGGCATGGTATCAGAAGAATCCCTTCACCAATGAGCTTTCCGGCTGGCTGGCCCGGATGGATGCTTCCGGGCGGCGCGAATGGCTGTTGCAGCTGGAGGAAGGGGCGGACTGGTCGCGCAATCCGGTGGTCCGCCTCGCCGGGGATGTGCTGCAGGTCGCGTGGATCGGCCAGCCTTCGGAGGCGACATCCGCGCGCGATCCGGCGATCTGGTATCGCGAGTTCACGTTCGCCGGAAAGCCGCTCGCCGCGCCGCGCGAAGTGGGCCGGGCGGATCGCGACACGTGGAACCTCAATGCCACGGTGGCGGGCGGGGCGATGGTTATCGCCTATGATGCGATGGGCGCGGGGGAGGTCAACGAATTGCAACTGATCGAGGTAGCAGGGAAGGGTGCCCGGCAGGTCCAGCTCACCCCTGATGACGGCCACGCATCGCTCTATCCCGATATGCAGGTAAACGACGCGGGCATCGCCGCGCTCACCTGGTTCGACGAGCGGGACGGCAATCGCGAGGTGTATCTTTCCGTCGGGCCGCTCCCGGATTTCCTTGCCGGGCATATGCCGCCGCCGATCCGGGTGACTTATGGCGAGGGCGAGTCCATCGGCGCTTATCTCGCCTGGAACGGCGACCGGATCGGCCTTGCGTGGAGCGATGAGGCTGGCCGCGAACGGCGCATCTTTGCGCAAGGCTTCGATAACACGGGCCAGCCGTTGGGCGCTCCGCGTCAGCTTTCCACCGGCCCCGGCAAATCTTCCATCCCCTCCATTCGGGCGAGCGGGGAGGGGTTTCTGGTTGCCTGGAACGATTACGAGATGGAAGGGGCGGGCAGCCATGCGCAGGTCATCTGGTCCCGCCCGCAAATCGCCCGCTTCGATCCCTAGGCTATTTGGACGAACGCGGCGGTATGGATGTGTCACCTTTCCCGACCGGAAAATGCCCTGTTTTGTGCAAGGCGTGTCACCCCCTTCCGGCTTGGTTTTCAGCCATTTTCTGGCGCTCAACGCTGTCCCGGCTGTAACCTTCCATTTCGGGTTTTCCTGCGCGGCCTGTGGGGTCAAGGAAGCCGGACATGCGCGGGCTTCCGGGTGCCGGGCCAGGGAGGATGCGAGGCTGTCCATCGCACAGGGTAAATCCCATTGGGGTGTATGTAGGAAAGTGTTTTCTGGCGGGTGCGGTATGAGGCTAGCGCGCTGAACGGGGGCACAATGCAAGATCCGTTCGTCCTGAGCCTGTCGAAGGACACGCGAGACACAAATTCTAGGAGGAATCCTTCTAGCCGCTGCGCGTTTCGCTGACGGTCAGGTTGCTCCTTGGCCAAATGGTAGCGCGTGTCCTTCGACAGGCTCAGGATGAACGGGTGTAGGTGATTGGGTAAGCTACATTTCCACTCCGCCTAGGCGGCCTTTAGGGCAGTACCCAGCCGCCGTTCCCGCCAGTTCCAGCCCAGCAGCAACAGCAGGAACAGTGCGGCTGGCCAGAGGAGGCTTCCAGCCGAGAGCGCCGGCAGTTCCGGAGGCTGCGGCGTTGGGATGGTTGGCGTGCGGTCTTCCTCCGCCATCACCTGTCCGCTGAGCTGCGGGGCCCTGGAAGGCGTATTGCCATCGGGCGCCTGCTGCGCGGAGGATTGCCTCGGGGCTTGCTGCGAACGGGGCGAGGGCGTCTGGCCCGGTGCGCCTGCCTGTTGCGGCCGGGCAGGGGCATTGCGAGCCACCAGATCGCGGGCCTGCTGGCGCTCTGCGGCCTCGCGCGCATCGTTGCGGCTTGCAAAATCGCGCAGTTCCTGCGCCGCGCTTTCGATCGTGCGGCCCATCGCCTTCTCGAACGAAGCGCGCGCCTTGGCGATAGTGTTGGCGGGCACGCCTGTGCGCTGCGCCTCCTCCATCACATACTCCAGCAGCCGCCCATTGCCGCAGGACACCGCCGTGCAGTTCACGCCGTGGGTGGTGACATTCTCCAGATATTCGCTGACCAGCTTCTTGCGAGTGGCCTCATCCGCCTTCCAGTAATCCTTGCGGATCGTCTCGATCATGCGGGCGGTGATGTCCTGATAGGCGAAGGGAGAATTCTTCTCGAAATATTGCTTCATGCCCATGTTACGCTTGTCGAGCACATAGGTCTCGTAGGTTTCCTGCCACATGGCATCGTCCACCACGTCAGTGGCGGTGGCATCCCAGCCCCAGAGATATTCGACGAATTCGCGCATCGCGCCTGCGCCTGCATAGCCTTCCTTCTGCATCCCTTCGATCCAGGTGGGGTTGACGTAGCGGGAACGGAATTCGCGGCCGATGAAAGTGTCCAGCCCGGTCATGGCAGGCTTGCCAGGATCGCGGGTATCGGTGATCTGGAGGTCCGGCGTCGTGCCGTCGAGACTGCGCACCGCAGAGGCTAGGCCGCCCATATACATGTACATGTCGTCATTATCGAGCGTGCCATAGAGCATGGTCGAGTTCGAATGGACGATGGTCTCAGTGCCCGAGATCGCGAGGCGGAATACATCCGGCATGGGCTGACCCCAATAGCCATTGCCGTATCCGTGGCCCATCTTGCGGATATAGTCGTTGGCGAAGCCTGCTTCGTCATCCCAAGATCCGCTGGCGGCCACGATGCTGGATGTGTTGAGGTTGTAAGTGCCCGGTGGTTCGTCGAAGATGCGCACGCCGGCCATTCTGTCCGCATCCTCGGGCTTCACGCCCTTCTCGATCAGCACCTGCTTGATCTGGAGATAATGCTGGCGGACCTGATTGTCGGGCTCGTCCAGCGCTTTCACCTTCTGCACCGCCTCGTCCATCAGGCGAGTGACATTGCCGAACAGACCTTCGGCGGCGGAGGCGATCACGATGTCCACGCGCGGGCGGCCCAACTGTTCGCGGGGGATCACCTCCACGCCCACCACCTTGCCGCGTGGGTCCCACACCGGCTTCGTGCCGAGTAGGTAGAAGATCTGCGATTCCAGCACGCCTTCATGGCGCATGGTCTCGTCCCCCCAGATCACGAAGGAGACCTTGGAGGGATATTTGCCATTCTTGCGGAAGGACTTTTGCAGCAGTTCCTCGGCCAGTTTCGATCCCATTTCCCAGGCGGCGGGCTTGGGCACCTTGTCAGGATCGATGCCGTAGAAATTGGCGCCGGTCGGGTAGGAATCCGGATTGCGCACCGGCTCCCCGCCTTTGCCCGCGGGCACGAAGCGCCCGGCAAGGGCGAGCATCAGATTGTCGAGTTCACGCGGGCCTGAGGCGAGAATGCGCTGGCGTATGTCGTCTTCGAAGGTTTCCTGCGCATCGGGCAGGGCGGAGCGGTCAACGCTCATGATCGCCTTCACCGTGCTGTCCACCGCATCGGGCACCGGAGTGCGGCCGAAGGCGTGGAGGCCATAGGGAATGATCTGGCCCCGCAGCTCCAGCAGGTAATCCTCCACCTGATGGAATTGTGCGTCTGTCCATTCCTGCTCCGGATCGAGGCCGATATCCTTGGCCACGCCCAGCTTTATCGCCTGCTCACGGGCTTGCAGCGCGTAGATGCGGGCGAGTTCGGGGTTCTTGCTCTCGTTCTTGGAGTGGTCGTTGAGCAATTCGCTCAGCTTGGCGAGCTCTTCGGTCAGCCCGCCTTCGGTAAAGGGCGGCACCATATGATCCACCAGCGTGGCCATGCCGCGCCGCCTTGCGACCAGACCTTCGCCCACCACATCGACATTGTAGATATAGAGGTCGGGCAGGTCCGATATCAGCGCATCGGGTGCGTCATCCTCGGCAAGGCCAGCATCGCGCCCGTCCAGCCATTCCAGCGTGCCATGGGTGCCGATATGGACCACTGCATCGGCTTTGTAGCCATTGCGCAGCCAGGCATAGGCGGCGAAATACTGGTGCGGCGGGGCCAGATCCTTGGCGTGGTAGAGCTTCTCCAGATCCTCGCCCCAGGCGCGGTTGGGCTGCGGCATCAGCACGACATTGCCGTAATGTACTCCAGGCACGATCAGGTTGATCCGGCCATCCTTCCGCTCGGTCATCAGCCTGCCGTCCTCAGGCTCCCCCCAGTCGCTGAGGATTTTGTCGCGCAGCCTTGGCGCCAGGGCATCCAGGGATTTGCGGTAATCTTCCACGTCGATCCGGTTTGCACCGCCCTGGGCGATCATTTCCTCCAACTCGCCCGGCGCATCGCTGCCGACATTACGAGCCTTGGTGGTGATCTCTTTCAACACCTCGTCTGCCGAAGGGGCGGGGCCGCCAATGTCGTAGCCTTCAGCCTCCATCCGCTTGAGGATATTGGCCAGAGTTTCCGCGACATTGAGATAGCTTGCGGAGATACCCGCCTTGCCCGGCGGATAGTTGTAATAGATCAGCGCGACCTTCTTCTGAGCATTCGGCTTGCGCGAGAGTTCGGCATATTTGAGCCCCCGGCTGACGGCCATTTCCACCCGCGAGCGGATCGGGCTGGTGATGACGGAGTTCAGCCCGGTCAGCGGGTCGAGCAGCTTCTCCTTGGTTCCCACCACGGTTGGCGCGATGGTGCCGGCCAGTTCCGGGGAGGCGAGGTTGAATGTGCCTTCGAAGGCGGAAAGGCCCTGCGACGAATTGCGCCATTCCTCCTCGCTGCGGCCATAAAGGCTGATGAGGTTGATAACCGGAATGCCCACACCTTCCAGGACGCTGGCAGAATCGGCATCGTTGAACTGGAAAAACAGGCCCAGCCCCACATCGGCGCGCACGTCCTTGCCTTCGCCCAGCAGCTTCTGGAAGGCGATGGCGCCGGGATAGCCGAATACCGGGACTGCTTCGGCACCCTGCCGCTCCACTTCCGCGATTACGGCATTCAGCAGCCCGGTGTCGCCAGTGTAATAATTGGCCTTGAAGAACCCCACTGCCACGCGCGGCGCGGCGGGGCGCAGCTTGCCATTGGCGGCGCGCCATGCCTGGAATTCGTCCCATGTGGCGAAGACGCGGCCGGTTTCCCCGTCAGGATAGTAATAGCCGAAGTCCAGCGAAGGCTCGGGATCGGGCAGGGCGTCGAAACCAGCCACCCCGGCCTTGGCCAGCGCCAGCTTCATCAGGGCGAGCTGATTTTTCGGCCCGCCATGTTCCCAATAGGCGCGTGCGCGGGGAACCCAAGTGACGCCGAGATTGGCGAAGAATTCCTCGCTCTGCAGGCCTTGCCCTACGCCCAGCACAGTGCCGCGCTTGCTGACGCTGCCGACCAGATCGACGCCCTTTCCCTCGTCGAAGCGGCGCAGCATCTGTTCGTTCATGATGTCGAACACCAGCACATCGCTGCTGGCCAGTTTTTCCGCGCTGACTTCGTCGAAGGTGGATTCGGTGAGCAATTGCAGCTCGACCTTACCCTTCAGATCGGGGCGCTCCTCTGCCAGCTTGCGGAAGGCCGCCAGTGTGCCGGGTATGTTGCCGTCCGAAAAGACATAGCCCAGCCGCAGGGGTTGCGCCGTCTGCGCATGGGCAGCGGCGGGTGCCAGCAGCAGGGCGATGAGAAGGGCCTTAAGGGTTCGGAGCAGGGTCATTGTCAGCAGGCTTGCCTTCGCTTTGCGGGGCTTCCGCGTCGGGTACGTAGATGATCTGGCCATTGGCGAGGCGATAGGCCGCGCCCAGCCGCTCCCCATCGCCTTGGCCACTGGCGCCGGTCATCTTGTAGGCCTTGATGGTCTCGCCCTTCTTGACGATGATTTCCTGCATGCCGTTGGCATCGGTCTTCACCATCGTCACTTCGCTGTCGCTGCTCATCAGGTCGCCCATGTTGTAGACCGAGAACAGGGTGATCATCAGGCCGACGATGAACACGATCGAGGCGTCGAACAGATTGGCGACGCCTGCCAGCGGGTCTTCCTCGGGCGGTTCTTCCGGCGCGGCGAGCTTGATGAACCGGCCCATTACTGCCCCTCCATTTCGGCGGCGATCACTTCGGCGAGGTAGCGCTGTTCGCGGATCGAGGCGCTCGTCCAGCTCTGGCGCAGCACTACCAGCCCATAGGCGACGGTGCCGGTGGCCAGGCCGATGATGGTGCTGGTGAAGGCCACCACCATCTGCCCGGCCATGGCGTTGAGATTGCCGCCCGCCATGGCGGCAAGGGAAGTGCCCATCGGGATCAGCGTTCCGATCAGGCCAAGGCTCGGCCCGACCTTGACCAATGCGCGCGGGCCGTCGAGCCCGTGGCGCAATTGCTCTTCAAACTCGGCGACGACATTCTCCAGCCCGCCGTGATGCAACGCCTTGGCGGCATCGAGCTGCTGGATGGCGCCGAGCATGGCGCGCAGATTGGCGGGCAGGGCGGAGCGGCGTTCCTCAGAGGTGTCCAGCACCCGGCCTTCCTGCAGCCATTGCTTGAGGTCGAAGCCGGAGCGTTCGTTCCGCCTGCGGACAGCCTCCACCAGATAGCTGCCGCCGTAATAGAGCACCATCGCCACGCAGACCCACAGGAGCAGCATCACCGGCAGGCGGAGCACCTGCCCCAGCGCGAAGAGGCCGTTTTCGAGGAGTTCCGAAAAATTCATCGCTTGATCCACATTCCCTTGAGAAGCCCGGCGGCGAGCGCCAGCACTACGATTGCGATTGCCCACATCGGCGGGTGAGGTGCGGTGGCCGATGCCGTGTCCTGGGCAAGCATGGTGGCGGAGCGCCAGCCGAACAGAAGATCGCTGGCCAGCCCCGCAACAGGCGCGCCGAGCGCTGCGGCCACCAGTGCCGCGCCCCGCATGGTGCCACTGCGGCTGCCGGGCCGGGTGAGCAGCAAGGCTGCGCCCAGCGCCGCGCCAGTCACTCCGGCGGCCAGAAGCAGCGAGACCCCGCCGGCGATCTGCAGGGCTGCGGCCAGTCCCGCACAGGCACCGGCGATCCAGGCTGCGGCGCGGGGCAATGGTCCGGCGATCAGGCGCCAGCTTGCCAGCAGGCCCACGATCACGCCGACCCAGTTGGGCTGCGGGTTGACGAAATGGGCGGCGGTCAACGCTCCGGCGAATGCCAGCGCAGCCGCGATCAGAGTGCCCCGGCTGCGCCTGCAATCCTGCAGCGCCGCAGCCCCCGCCAGCATGGCGAGCAGCCAGATCAGGGATACGGAGAAGGACAACAGCACGGCTATTCCCCGGCTGCCGTTGCGCCGCTGCGCGGGCGCAACGCGGCATCGAGGCGTGGCACTTACATTCCTCTCGCAATGGGCGGGCTTTGCCCGCTGGTTCGTTGCAGCTGGGCTAGGGCAGTGGGCTGGGGCGGCAAGTTATTTACAGTAACGTAACGCACAGATTACGTAACAGCTGTAGATGTGGCGATATAATATATTTTAAAAACAATAGGTTAAGTCATTGCTTGACGGCGTCCCGGTCGGAATTTATGCAAACGCATAAATCAGTCGGTCCGAATGCATGGTCCGGCAGGGGAGAGACAGCTATGCGCACGCCGCCGGGCATTTCGGCCGCCACATTCGCTGACGGCATTGCCGAGATGAAATCCGCCGTGGGGGAGGAGTGGGTCTTCACCTCCGATCCCGACGTGGACATCTATCGCGATTTCTACTCCGTCCTGTGGGACGAGCCGGAGGAGCGGATCGCCTCTGCCGCCGTCGCTCCGAAGAATGTGGAAGAAGTGCAGGCCGTGGTCCGCGCCGCCAATGCGCGCGGCATTCCGCTTTACCCTGTCTCGACCGGCCGAAATCTTGGTTATGGCGGCTCCGCCCCGGTCTATTCGGGCAGCGTGGTGCTGGACCTCAAGCGGATGGACCGCATCATCGAGGTGAACGAAGGCAATGCCTCCTGCCTCGTCGAGCCGGGCGTGTCCTATTTCGACATGTATCGCCATTTGCAGGAAACCGGATCGAAGCTGTGGATCGACGTTCCCGATCCGGGCTGGGGCAGCATGGTGGGCAATGCGCTGGATTCCGGCGGCGGCTATACGGCGGCGCCCTATCGCGGCCATTTCGAGGCGCAATGCGGGATCGAGGCAGTGATGGCCGATGGCGAGCTGTTCCGCACCGGCATGGGCGCCTTGCCCGGCAGCGAGACCTGGCAGCAATATAAGATGGGCATCGGCCCCTGCCTTGACGGGCTGTTCCGCCAGTCCACCCTGGGCGTGGTGACCAAGATGGGCTTCTGGCTGTTCCCGCAGCCCGAGGCTTACATGAGCTGCTCGGTCGAGTTGCAGCGCTTCGAGGATATCGAGCCGCTGGTCGATCTGTTCAACGAGCTGGAATATGGCAACATCTTCAACGGCATGCCCTCCATCGGTTCGCCGGTGCTGGCATCGGGCAATCCGCTGATCTTTGCCGAGATTCCCGAACCGGAGGAAATGAACCGCCGGGTCCGCGAAACCGGCCTTTCTGCATGGCGCGGGTCGATGGTGTTCTATGGCCCCGAAAAGGTCATCCGCGCGCAGTGGGAATATGTGCAGGAACGCTTTGCCCATTTCGAAGGGGTGAAGTTCAAGGAGAACCAGTTCGTCAAACTGCCCCTGCGGCCGGAAGACATGGACAAGATTCAGAAGAACCGCTTCGGCATTCCTTCGATGGAAATTTTCGCGGTCGGCTCGCGCGGCTTCGGGGATTTCAACCCCAGCGACGGGCATATCTGGTTTTCCGCCATCATCCCGCGCAGCGGCAAGGGCTTTGTGAAGGCCAACCGCGTGATGCGGCAGGCCTGCGCGGAACATGATGTGCCGCTCTTCATGTTCAGCCCGGCAGTGACCTGCTGGACCCGGTCCTTCGTCCTGTTCGCGGCCGTGCCGGTTTACAAGGACAAGGAAAAGAACCGCCGCCTGCGCGAATCCGTGCTGAAGGTGATCCAGATCTGCGCGGAGCATGGCTGGGGCGAATATCGCTGCCCGCCGGCGTTCCAGGATGCGGTGATGGATGCCTACAGCTTCAACAACAACATGCTTCGCCGGGTGAACGAGAAGATCAAGGATGCGCTCGATCCCAACGGCATCCTTTCCGCCGGGCGCTATGGCGTCTGGCCGAAGCATCTGCGCGACGGGAGGCACGCATGAAGACGGCCCTGATCGCGCTCGGCGCGCTGGTACTGGCGGGCGGCTATGCCCTTCAGGCCCAGACCGGAACCGCTCCGGCCAAGACGCCGGGCATGATGACTCAAGGCGATCCCACGCTCGGCAAAACGGCCCCGCAACTGGCGGAAGGCCGCGCAGTGTATGAACATTGGTGTGCGCCCTGCCATGCGCCCGATCCCAAGCTGGCCGGAACATCGGCCCTGCGGGTCAAGTATGAGGGCGAACTGCCCGCCGCGCTGGTCCACCGCACCGATATGGATAAGGACACCATCGCCTATTTCGTGCGCAATGGCGTCGCCTGGATGGCGCCGTTCCGCAAGACCGAGATCACCGACGCGCAGCTCGACCAGCTGACCGATTTCCTAACCGCTCCGCTGGAGCAGCGCGGGGTCGATCCGGCGGCAGTGAATGCAAAGGGAGCAGGCAAATGATCAGCCGGCGTGATGTGATGAAATGGGGCGCCATCGCGCCCGCGCTGGTGGGCGGCTCCAGCCGCGTCATGGCCAAAGTGCCCGACGGGCTGGATGCGCTGGTGGTCGATAGCCGCCATGCGCCGGGCATTCTCGCCAATCCGGGCAGCACGCGGGTGCTGGGCTTCGATGGCGATGTCACGCAATTGTGGTTCGAGACGCTCGACCCCCTGTGGCGCAAGCCGGGCTTCGTGCTGGGCGGGATCACCGGGCGCGATGCCCTGTTCGTGCTGGAAACGCTCGCCTGGGATCGCGGCCGCCGGGTGGTGAGCCGCAAGGACCTGCCCAGCCGATCCGGCCGCAAGGATGGCCCGGTCAGTTGGGTGATCGCGCCCGTTCATCCCAGCGTGAAGAAGGGCTGATCCCTTGGCAGTGCTTCCCCCCGATCTCGATGCCGCGAATTTCGCGCGCTTCCTTGAGGAACTGCGCGGCGCGGTGGGCGCGGACTGGGTCTGGTCCAGCGAAGAGGACCTTGGCCCCTATCGCGACAGCTTCTCGCCCGTCTGGAATCAGGCGGAGGAACGCCATGCTTCCGCCGCCGTCGCGCCTGCCGATGTGGAGCAGGTGCAGGCCATCGTGCGGATCGCCGGGCGCTACAAGGTGCCGCTCTTCCCGATCTCCACCGGCAAGAATTTCGGCTATGGCGGGCCTTCGCCCAATGTCACCGGCAGTGTGGTGCTGGACCTGAAGCGGATGAACCGCGTGCTTGAAGTGGACGATAAGCGCCACTTCGCGCTGGTGGAGCCGGGCGTTTCCTATTTCGACCTCTATCGTCACATCAGGGACAAGGGCCTGAAAGTGATGGTGGATTGCCCCGATCCGGGCTGGGGCAGCCCTATCGGTAATTCGCTGGAACGCGGCATCGGTTACACCATGCCCCAGTTCCGCGATCACTTCGGCGCAAGCTGCGGCATGGAAGTCGTCCTCCCCAATGGCGAAGTGATGCGCACCGGCATGGGCGCGCTGCCGGGATCGCAAAGCTGGCAGGAATATAAATACGGCTTCGGCCCCGATCCTTCAGGCCTGTTCGCGCAGGGCAATTTCGGCATCGTCACCAAGATGGGCTTCCGCCTGATGCCGCTGCCCGAATATTATCGCACCGGCCTGATCACCGTGCCGCGCCGCCGCGACTTCGTGAAGCTGGTGGAGCATGTGAACTATCTGTCCGACAGCTCGCTGATCGGGGAGGCGGTCTATGGCAGCCCGCTGGCCGCGCTGATGGGCGACAAGAGCTTCTATGCGCTGGCCACGAAGCAGGGCGGGCCTTCGGATGCGGAGATGGATGCGGCGGCGAGCAAGGCCGGGTTGCCCAGCTGGCAGGTGGACCTGCAATTCTTCGGGCCGGAAGCCGCGACGCGGGAAAACTGGGAATATGCCAAGCAGCGTATTCTTGCGGATATTCCCGGCGCCAGGGCGATTGACGGGGATCACTTTCCGTTGCCCGCGACCGAGGAACAATTGCTCAACACAACCCAGCCCTACAAGACTGGCATCCGCCGCTATGGTGCGCTGGGCGTACCGAGCCTTGGCATCTGGCGGATCGTCAGCGGCAATGGCCATGTGGGCTTCTTCCCCGTCCTGCCACGCAGCGGGGAGGCGGTGTTCGAAATGCAGCGGGTGATGTGTGACGGCTTGCGCGAATTCCCGCTGGCCGGGCGCTTCTTCAACGCCACCACCGCGCCGCTTTATTGGCACAGCTATGCCTTCCAGATGGTGTTCGCGCCTTCCGTGAAGCATGACGATCCGGCCCTGAATGCCCAGGTCCATGCCGCAATGAAGAAGGCCGTGGCGGTCGCAGCCGAACATGGCTGGGGCGATTACCGCGCCGCGCCGATCTATCAGGACGATGTGGCCGATACCTACAGCTTCAACAATCACGCACTGCGCCGTTTCCACGAGCAACTAAAGGACGCGATCGATCCCGATGGGATCGTCGCGCCCGGGCGCGGCGGCATCTGGCCCCGGAGGTTCCGCAAATGAGGCGACTAATGCTGATGGCTTCCCCCCCTGCCGTGGCATTGCTCGCTGTGGCGATCTACGGGGCCGAAGGGGCAGGAGGGCAGACTGCGCAAGCTGCCACGACCAGCCCCGCCGCCGCGCCTCACGTGGTGAAGGCAGACCGGCCCGGCCGCGCGATCTTCGAGCATAATTGCGCGCCCTGCCACGGCGCCGGGCCGGGGGACGATGGCACTCCGATGCTTCCCGGCACAATGGCATTGCAGAGGCGCTATCAGGGCGAAGTGCCCGCTGCGCTGGAACTGCGAGACGATCTGGATGGAGACACGCTGCGCCTGTTCGTCCGCAACGGTATTGGCGCTATGCCGATGTTCCGCAAAAGCGAGCTGAGCGATGCGGATGTGGATGCGGTGGCGGACTATCTGAAGGCGACGGCCGAGGCGAGCGCGGTGAAGTAGGGGAGAGGTTCTTCCGTCGTCCCGGACTTGATCCGGGACCGCTGGCCAGCTTGAGCCATTGCCGCCAGCGATCCCGGCATTCGCCGGGATGACGAATAACGCCTGGCCTTTATTCCTTCTCCGCGCTGGGCCTCCGCCCGGTCATCCGCTGGTAGAAGCGCGAGAAATAGGACGGGTCTTCAAAGCCGAGTTCTTCGGCCACTTCCGCGCAGGTCGCGCTGGTGAAGCGCAGCACGCGGCGGGCCTCCAGCGCGATGCGGCGGTGGATCGCCTCGCTGGGGGTAATGCCCCAGGCCGCGCGGGTGAGGCGGGATAATGTCCGCTCCGTGCATCCCAGTTCCTGCGCGTAAAAGGACAGCGGAAGATGCTCGCGATAATGGCGTTCCACCAGCGCCTGGAAGCGGGCCAGTTGCGGGGATATTCCCGGTGCTTCCGGCCGGGCGAGGGGAGCGGTGGCGATGCGCAGCCAGCTTTCCGCCAGCGCCCGTTCCAGCAAAGCGCGGGTGGGGCTGCCCCGATCCCGTTGCGCCTCCAGCAATTGCCGCCCCAGCACCATCAGCCGCCGTTTGGCCCTGAGGTCCAGCGGCACCAGCGCCGGGGCGGCCAGATGCGCCGCCAGCGGATCGGTCTCGCCCAGGGCCGCGCGAAATTCACGCGAGAGCGTCAGCACGAAGCCCACGGCGTTTTCCGTGAAGCGAAAGCCGTGGACCGCGCCGGGCGGGGCGAAGATCAGGGCGGGGCCCGTAACCTGCGATTGTTTGCCATCCAGCAGCACCACCGCCCCGCCCGAGGCGAGGAAAAGCACCTGTGACAGCGCAAGGTGGCGATGGGGTGCGATCTCCCATTCATACAGCCGGCTGCGCGCCTCGATCGTTTCGCAATGGATATATTCCCCGAAATCCGGGGAGGTATCCTCCCCATAGAGGGCGTAATGCGGAATGGGCGTGGGTGCAGGGGCCATGTCCGAAAAATACCAGAAAGGGTCGCCCGCGTCCCTTCCAATTTTTCCTTCCCCCGGCGAAATCCCCCCCATCGAAATTTCGGGTGAGGATTATGAAGACCCAGGTTTGCATTATCGGCGCGGGCCCTGCGGGGCTGATGCTTGGCCATCTGCTGCGGGCGGAAGGCGTGGAATGCGTGGTTCTGGAACGCCAGACCGGCGATTACGTACTCGGCCGCATCCGCGCGGGCGTGCTGGAAACGGTCATGGTGGACCTTATGGCCCGGCTGGGCCTCGACGCCCGGCTCAAGGCCGAGGGGCTGGTGCATGACGGCTTCAACCTCGCCGATGGCGAGCGGCTGATCCGCATCGATCTGGCCGACCTCACCGGCAAGCATGTGACCGTCTATGGCCAGACCGAAGTAACGCGCGACCTGATGGAGGCCAGCGCCGAGCGTGGGCTGGAAGTGATCTACGAGGCAGGCGACGTCGCACTGCACGATGTGGAAAGCGATGCGCCTTACGTCACTTACAGCAAGGACGGCGCGACCCACCGGATCGATTGCCGCTTCATCGCCGGGTGCGACGGGTTCCACGGACCGAGCCGCCAGGCGATCCCGGCCAATGCCGGGCAGGCGTTCGAGAAGGTATATCCCTTCGGCTGGCTGGGCATTCTGGCCGATGTGCCGCCCTGCAATCACGAGCTGATCTACGCGAACCACGAACGCGGCTTCGCGCTCGCTTCCATGCGCAGCGAAACGCGCAGCCGCTATTACGTGGACGTGCCGCTGACCGACAAGGTGGAGGAATGGAGCGATGATCGCCTGTGGGACGAGTTGGCCATTCGCCTCGGCCCCGATGCCGGATCGCGCATCACGCGCGGGCCCGCACTGGAAAAAAGCATCGCCCCGCTGCGCTCCTATGTCTTCGCCCCCATGCGCCATGGCAGCCTGCTGCTGTGCGGCGATGCGGCGCATATCGTGCCGCCCACCGGCGCCAAGGGCCTCAATCTCGCGGCGAGCGACGTCCTTTATGCCGCCGATGCGCTGACCGGCTTCTTCAAAAAGAACAGCCCCGATGCCATTTCCGGCTATTCGGACAAGGCACTCGCCCGCGTGTGGAAGTCGGAGCGGTTCAGCTGGTCGCTCACCATGCTGATGCACCGTTTCCCGCAGGATGGGCCGTTCGAGCGGGCGATGCAGGTAGCCGAACTGGACTATATCGCCACCAGCCGCGCGGCCCGTACCGCCATCGCCGAAAATTACGTCGGCCTGCCGGTCTGATCTTTCGGCTGGCGGTCAGGGCGGGGGATTTGCGCGGCGAAAGCACTGTTTCGGCAGGGACTTGCAGGCATTGAGCGGTTCAGGCGCACGTGTCGGCGTGTGGCTTTGTTGATAGGCCTTCCTCTTGCGGCAAGGGCGATCTAGACTCCGGCACTAGTCTGTTTGGAGCCTTATGTGTCTATTCGTGGCCGGAATTCGTCCGGCCTTACCTTTGCCCGATCGATGGCGAACGACTGGTGCGCAGCAGGGTGGCTCATACTGGCTGCGGCTTCGTGCTCGCCCGCTCATGCGCAGGTGAACGCCGGCGCCGCGCAGAAGCCGATCATCTCCGACGAGGAATTCGAGCAGGCGATTCCCCCGCTTGATGGCAATCTGGAAAGCCTGAGTGAGTGGGAGGCCGAGCAGGAGCGGCTGGAGGAAGAAGCTGTCCTCCGATCCGGTGCGATGCCGGTGCGGGTGCGTGGGGAGGGCGAGGAGGAGAAGGCCTCACCCGTCGCCCCGCTCCCAATGATCGACGACATGGGCGAGCCGATTCCGCTCGACGCCGCGCTGGATGAGCCGCTCATCCCGCTTGCCGAATTCGATCTCGAACCGGTGGATGCCAAGGCGCTGGGCGAGGATACCGACCTCGACCGGAAATTGCGTTATGACTGGCGGATCGACGGGTTGAGCGATCTTCAGGGCACTGTTTCGGACAGTGATATTCGTTCCCGTTTTCGTGGGAATTCGGCGCTGGACGATGGCGATGGCGACAGTGCGAGCGGCACTCAGCTCAGCGCGCGCCTCACGGCCGACCGGCAGCTTCTCGCAGACATCCTCTCGGCCTCGGGCCATTTCGATGCGGAGGTGGAACCTGCCATCGAGCTTCCGGCGCCTGGCAGTGAAGGCCGGGCGAGCGCGGTGCTGACCGTGCGGGCCGGGCCGCAATACAGCTTCGGCACAATTGGCTTCGATGCCCCGCCGGTAATACCGGATGACCTCATCAGCCGTAATTTCCCGCTCAAATCCGGCGATCCCATTCTGGCGGAGGACGTATTGGGCGCGGAAGCGGCGATTGCGGTGGGTCTGCCGCGCAACGGCTATCCTTTCGCAGAAGTCGGCCAGCGGGACATATTGCTGGATGAGGAAACCCGCACTGGGGACTATACTTTGCCGGTTACGCCCGGCCCGCGTTCCCGCTTTGGCGAAGTCGTCATCGAGGGTGATCCGGTGTTCGATCCGAAGCATGTCTATGTCCTCGCCCGGTTCCGCAAGGGCGATCTCTATGATGCTCGAAAGCTTGATGATTTGCGCGATGCGCTGGTTGCGACCGGGCTCTTCTCCGTGGTTGCGGTGGAGCCGCGGCAGACCGGCCGGGATGCAGGGGAGGGGACGGAATTCGCCGACCTTGCGGTTCGGCAGGGCAAGGGGCCGATGCGTTCCATCTCCGTCAGCGGGGGCTACAGCACCGGGCAGGGCCTGCTTGTCGAAGGGAGCTGGACGCATCGCAACCTCTTCCCGCCCGAGGGCGCGCTGATCCTCAGCGGCGTGGCCGGTACGCAGGAACAGGGGCTAAGCGGCACTTTCCGCCGTTCCAATGCCGGGCGGCGGGATCGGACGGCCCCAACGCGGCCTACTGGCTCTACACTTGGTACGCCCAGATGAGCGGCAACATGGTCGTGACGACCCCGCCGAACGCCTCGACGGGCATCGACGGGGCGGC